>CAZQNH010000007.1:9171-32115 GCA_964594685.1 uncultured Halobacteriales archaeon | reverse complement strand
TCCCGCCCAAGGTCCTGTGAGACCGAGAAACATCATCTAATTGTTAGGAACGCGTCTCTACGCCGCTCGCACACCCGCTTTTTCCCCGCCGGTCGACGGTGAAATCTTCGGTTTTGGGCGGCCTAAACCCGAAATACGCCCTCTTCGCCGGTTCGACAAGGGTTTTTGTCGTCCCCCGTGTATGTCAAGCCGCGATGTGCCATACTGGGAATCTGTCGTGCCGGGCGAAGCTGGTCCGCGTCGTCCTCGAGAATCGCGGACCCCTGTCGGCTGCTGAGGTGGCGTCGGAGAGTCACCTGAGCCCGGCCGAGGCCCACGACGCCCTCGAGGAGATGGCGTCGGAGGGGGTCGCCGAATGCGTCTGTGGCCTGCGAGACACCCGGGAGGAACTCTACGAACTCACCGAGGCGGGCCGCGAACACGGCCGAGCAACCATCTGAGTCCGTACGCTTTTGCCCGTCCCCTGCCTATACTCGGTCGCGTACCGCTGTCCCCGCCCGAGCAGGCCCACCACGGGCGCCATGATCGGCGGAGAACCCCGGTACGCGATACCACCAGTGCCCGGCACGAGGGTTTCCCGACCGACGCGGCACGCCGCCCCGGGATGAGGTCGGCCGTTAGTGTTCCGGGCCACATTTCCTGTCGTAACTTGGGGGCAGCCGTCTGCATCCAGATAGCAGCCTCCCGGAACGGATAGCCGAACGGGAGGGACAGCGATCCCCCATCGGCGAGACAGGACGCGGGATGATTCAATATCGAGGAGCCAGCGCTTCTTCCATTCCCGCCGAGCCTCACGAGGTCGCCCGTTCGAAGGCGATGATACCGATCAGCACGAACCCGTAGACGGTCGCTAACGACGCCGTCATACCCATATGAATGGTCAGGTGGACGGCGAGGGCGGCTCCGAGACCGATCCCCACGATGAGCGGGACCAGCACGAGAACGAAGAGTAACGGGATCCGATACTCGTAGCCGAGGAGAACAAAGAGCATCACGGCCAAAAGCCCCGCAAGACCCAGGTGCGAGGCCGTCAATACGACCATACGCGCCCGTTTATCCTCCAGTGGCAAAGTCAAATCGGACGCGGGGAGTATCTACCATCGACACCTGCCACGGGAATCTGTGGCACTGGGACAGAACTGAGGAATGGGGGTTGGGGGGTGTTCTTCAGCCTTTTCTGTCTTTCCTCAACCCTCTCCAGTCCGTAACATCTCCGCGAACTGGTCCGGCATCTCGGTGGCCTCGATGGCAGTCGCCGTTCGTTCGATGTCGTAGGCGACTCGATGGAAGGCCACGTCGAGGTCCGGGCCGTCTCCCCGGAGCACAACGTAGCAGGCCCGTGGATCGCCATCCTTCGGCTTCCCGACGCTCCCAGCGTTGACCACGTGGCGTCCCCCTTCGAGGGATTTGTGATATGGGATGTGGGTATGGCCGCAGACAAGCACAGCAGCCCCAGTGACGTCGAGCAGTCGCTCGAAGGTTTCGTCGGGCCGGTCCTCGTAGAGGTACTCGTTTACCCGCCTCGGGCTGCCATGTACCAACAGGATGGTCCGGTCCCCGAGTTCGACCTGGATCTGCTTCGGGAGACCGGCGAGATAGGTTCTGTTCTCGGGCGTGATCGCGTCGTTCGTCCAGGCGATGGACCGATCACCGAGTTGACGGGCCGCCTCAGTCTGGTAGGCACAGCCACAGTCGTCGCTATTCGCGCCGACGCCCCGGTCGTAATTTCCCTCGATGGTCGGGATATTTCGCCGTCGCACGAACTCGACGACCTCGTTCGGGAAGGTTCCATAGCCCACCAGGTCACCCAGACAATATCGATCCCCTCTCAGTCCCCGTTCCGCCATGTCCTGGACCACGGCCTCGAGGGCGGCGATATTCCCGTGGATGTCCCCGAAGACGACCGCTTCCTCGGTGGTGTTCCGCTCGCTCATTGCCCAATGGGTCTCGTCGGGGACAATTAATCCTCGCTATGAAGGCTATATAGACCACAGGAGTCTGAAGCTGGGAAATCAGCGTGGCCTGGAGTACGGTGACCAGCGGGGCTTGGAGTACGTTGACCAAAGGGCCCGGGAGTACGGTGACCAGAGGGGCCTGGAGTACGGGGTCATCGAAGGCTGAAGTATGTGCACCGGGTCGGGCGACGCTCCCGAGGAAAAGTTACAACTGTAATGCTCGGAGAGCAGGGACCATATAACCCCTGGGCTCGTAGAGGGACATAAGTACTCTGAGGACCACGACCGCCCTCGGGGTGACGGGTACACATGACTGGACAGGTATTCCACCTCTCGGCGTCGTTCGAACTGCCGCTCGAGGATTTGCAAGCGTATCTCGAAGATCCCGATCTCCCACCGGAGATCGAGGCCCTGGAACAGAGCCGCAGAAACAATATATTGCTTATCAAGGCCGTCTCGGCCGACGAAAGCCTCAGCAAGTACACGCCGACCGCCCAACTCAAAGCGAGCATCGAGGAGAAACGCGTGTACGAATCCGAGCCGCCCAGGGGTCAGCCCTGGAACGCGGAGGAGGAACCGGAGATCCCGAGCGAACTCGTGACCTTCGCCTCCTTCAACGGAGACCGCGAAGCGATCCTCCAGAACACGGCACTGCAATATCCGATGTTCTCGGTGATCCGCGACATCGCACTGCTCGACACGGAGGGCTCGTTGACCGCGATCACGGCGAACGAGGGGACCCTCGAACCCCTCAAGATCGTCGACGGAGAGGAGCGACCGGCGACCATCGAAGTCCTCGAGGAATCGACCGATGTCGGCGACGAGGACCAGGGCGGGGTAGACTGGCGCGGCAACCCGTACATCTCGGAATAACAGGGCGCCGGCCCCTTCGGGTCGATGGTTAGGGCATTCTGCCTCCAAGTGTCTCGTTTCTGTACTGGTCGATCCGTCTTCCGGCGGCTGGCTTGGGGCAGGCGGCGTTTCTTGAATCGGCGCCACTCGACTCCGTCAGCCGAGCCCTCGAAAGAGGACACGGATGCGAACGGTTTTCCGCCGGCGTCGCCACCCAGGGGATATGCAGCTGACGCCTGAACCGATAGCCGACCTTGGGCCGGACCGCCGGGCGGCTCTCTTCCAGCGCGAGGCCGGCGTCGAGACGGTCCGGGGGACGGTTCGGGAGATCATCGATCGGGTCCGGGAGGAGGGCGACGCGGCCCTTCGAGAGTTCTCGGCGGAGTTCGACGATGTCTCCGTAGGGAACATCGACGTCACCGCCGAGGCCGAGCGGGCCTACGACGAGGTAGATTCGGCGGTCCGCGACGCCATCGAAGACGCGGCCGAGAACATCCGGGAGTTCCATCGCCACCAGCGTCCGACCGACTGGCGTGCCGATTTCGAGGGGCGAGCGTTGGGGCGACGATTCCGCCCACTCGAACGGGTCGGGGTCTACGCCCCGGGCGGGACGGCAGCCTACCCCTCGAGCGCACTGATGGGTGTCATCCCGGCGAAGGTGGCGGGTGTCGAACAGGTGGCCGTCGCCACGCCACCTGCGACGGAGATCCATCCCGCGACACTCGCTGCCATCGACGTGGCCGGGGCGGACGCGGTCTATCAGGTGGGTGGGGCCCAGGCCATCGCCGCCCTGGCCTACGGGACCGAGACGGTGAACCGCGTGGAGAAGATCGCGGGGCCGGGCAACCGGTACGTCACCGCCGCGAAGGCCGAGGTGCAGGGAGACGTCGCCATCGACTTCCTCGCCGGTCCTTCGGAACTCCTGGTGGTGGCCGACGAAACGGCCGAGCCGGATCTGGTGGCGGCGGATATGCTCGCCCAGGCCGAACATGACCCCGACTCGAGTGTGGTCACGGTGACCGACGACGAGGCGACGGCTGAGGCAGTGTGTGCGGCCATCGCCGATCAGGTTCCGGAGCGGGACCGCCGGGCGGTGATCGAAGAGGCGTTGGAAAGCGACGTCTCCGGCGTGTTCGTGGCGCGGTCGATGAGCGAGGCCGTGGTGTTCGCGGAGGAGTACGCCGCCGAGCACCTCTCGATCCAGGCGGTCGACGACGAATCGCTCCTCGATCGGATCGATAGCGCCGGGTCCGTGTTTCTCGGGCCAGCGACCCCTGTCGCAGCCGGAGATTACGCCACTGGCACCAACCACGTGCTCCCGACCAGCGCGAAGGCCAAGACGGTGGGTGGGCTTTCGGTCGATACGTTCCTGCGGGCGAGTACGGTCCAGCGGCTGGACGAGGACGCACTGTCCGAGCTTCGGGGGACCATCACGACACTGGCGAGAGCCGAGGGGCTCGAAGCCCACGCCGAGAGCGTCGAGGCCAGATTCCGCGATGAGACCTAAATCTCGATCTGTCTCGGAAAGTCCCGTGCTTCCCGAGAAATTCCCCTAATCGGCGGTCGACTCCATAGCCGGTCCTACTGGCTCTCGGATATCCCCGGAGAAAACAGGGCTTCGAGCGGGGGCCGGGCTAGTCGACTTCGAGTTCGAAGGCGACCTCGAGTTCGACCTGGTACTCGCGACCCTCGGCCGTGGCCACCTCTACGCCCATCTCTGTTACTTCCGCCCACATCACGTTGTCCAGGGTCTTTTCCGCGCGATCGACGGCGTTGTCGGCCGCGGCCTCGAAGCTTTCCTCGCTCGTTCCGGTCAGTTTGATTTTCTTGAATACCATGGAGTCTCCCTCCTGTTCGGTTACCGCACCGTATCACCTATAGCTTTAATTATTTATAGTTGATATGTTATCGCGGCGGCGGCTCTCCCAAGATGTCTATATTTTCCGATACGTTCTGGCCTCGTTCTGGAGCCTGCCGGCTGGGGCAAGCGGTGCCGGATCAGTGGAGAGACTGGCACTCATCGAGAACGCAAATATTGCCCGTAACCCAGTGTTTGATGGAGCGATACGGTTTCGTGAGTCCGTCACAAACCGGGCGAAACGATGTGAACACTCGCTGATTCACACGCCGTTTCCGCGCCGACCTTCCAAAAATTATCACAATAAATTCATCACGATTGTTTAAAGGCAATCGTCTCATAAATACCACACATATCAAGGCGTAGCATACATTGGGCGGACCTCACTATCTGGGAGTGATAGATGCCGGTACTCGATTTCGAGCCTCGGTTGTACGACGACATCGACAGATCCCGGCGGCCGACGCTTCTCGAAGGACTCGTCCCGGTCGTCGGCATGATCGCCTTCCTCTCGCTCGGTATCGTGGTCCTGGAGCTGGACCCCCAGATGCCCTTGCTCTGGGGGATCGTATTCGCTGGCCTCCTCGGTCGCTACTACTTTGGCTACACTTGGGGAGACCTCTATGAAGGTATCAGCCGGTCCATCTTGATGGGCCTCCAGGCCATCCTTATCCTCTTCGTGATCTACATGCTCATCGCGGCATGGGTGAGCGCGGGGACCATCCCCTCCCTGATGTATTACGGACTCGAGTTCCTCGATCCAGTCATATTCCTTCCCTTCACGACGGTGTTGGCCGCCGTGGTCTCCTTCGCTATCGGATCATCCTGGACCACCGCCGGCACGATGGGTGTGGCCTTCGTGGGCATCGGCTCCGGACTGGGCATCCCCGCGCCGATGACAGCCGGGGCGGTGCTGTCGGGGGCCTACACCGGGGACAAGAACTCCCCACTTTCCGACACCACGAACCTCGCGGCCGCCGTGACCAACACCGAACTGATGGACCACGTCCGGGCGATGCGGCCCGGGACCCTTCTCGCCTTCACGATCTCGGTTCTGGGCTTCATCGTCCTGGGGCTCCGGGCTGGTGGGGCGATACCGGCGGGCCGTGTGGCCGAGATCCAGGGTGCCCTGGCGAGCGCTTACACTATCTCGCCGCTCACGCTGCTCCCACTCGTCCTGACGTTCGCCCTGGCCATCTACGGCTATCCAGCGTTACCGGCCCTCGGCGCTGGGATCTTCGCCGGGGTGGGTGTGAGTACGCTCCTCCAGGGGCTCAGCTTCGCGGAGGCCTGGGCGGTCGTTCACTACGGGACCAGTCCCGAGACTGGCGTCGATCTGGTCAATGACCTGCTGGCAAGTGGCGGCCTGTCGGGGTCGGTCTGGGTCGTCACGATCGTGGTGGCGGCCCTCTCACTCGGGGGCATCCTCGAGGCGACCGGTGTCCTGGCTGCCATCGCCCATTACATCGGCGAGGCTGTCAGCAGTGTCGCCGGGGTGACGACCGGTACCGCGGCTGGGACGTTCGCGATGAACGTCTTGGCCGCCGAGCAGTACATGGCAATCGTGGTTCCAGGGATGTCCCTCCGGAACCTCTATGACGAGTACGACCTGGACAGCCGCAACCTCTCGCGGGCGGTCGAGGCCGCCGGGACTACGACCTCCGCGTTCGTACCCTGGGGATCCGGGGGCGTGTACATGGCGAGTGCGCTGGGGGTTCCCGTCCTTTCCTATGCCCCGTATTACTTCTTTGGGTTCCTCTCGCCGCTCGTGTTGCTATTCATGGGCGTGACCGGCTGGCAGATGGTCTATACCGAAACCGATACCGAGACGGAGCCCTCGCCGACCGGAGTCGCGTCGCCGACGGCTGGCGAGTAGCCCCCGTTTCATCGTGATCGATTGGATTCAGCCCCCATATTCCCGTGAGGAGTCCGACGGGCGATCCGCAGGTTCCTGACCCCGAAAAGAACCTGCTGGACTGGATCGCCAGCCATTATAGCGTATTCGGTCGGAGGGCCAGGCAGGTCCTTCAGGCGGTCTCGAGGCGGTGGCGGATCGCTTCGGTCACGCCGGCCAGGTAAGCAGTCCCCCAGGTAGCCACGATGACCGCCCCTGCGGTGTTGAAGACGAGATCGAGCATCGTGTCCCCAACGCTGTACTGGGTCAACGCGGGCGGGGCCCCAATGGCGAGAGACACCTCGGCGATGGCGAACTCAAGGACCTCCCAGGCGACCCCGAAGGCGAGTGTCAGTATCAGGATGAACGCGAAGGTAAAGGGGGTCGGGAAGTACAGCTCCTCGGTGTGTTCGTCGAGGGCCCTGGCTGTCGCGTAGCCTGCGCCTCCTACGAGCGAGGCGGATACTCCGTGGGTGAGGTGGTCCCACCACCAGACCTGCTGATAGAAGGTCGCCTCCATTCCGGGGAGGCCGACCGTCCCGAACGCGTGGAGGAACACCGCTGCCGTTATCCAGAGTGTCAGCCCCGTATCCATCGGGATCTGGTAGTCGCGTTCGAGGATCGCAGGGAGGGCGGTTATCCCGAGAGCGACCCCCGAGTTCACCGCGATACCGAGGTTCCCCTCGTAGATCCCGACGAAGAGGAAGCCGACGAGCGAGAACTGGAACAAGCGGCTCAACTGCTCCTGGCGGCGCTCCCTGATGCCCAGCCGTCCTCGGATCTTCATTCGAGACTCTCCCCCACAGCGTCCGGGAGTCGATCCCGTGATCTGGCCCGCTTGCGGAAGTAGATCGCGAACACCACGCCGGCGAGTAGGCCGGCAATGGTCGCCGCGACGAAGTCCCACATCAGTGCTTCGAGGGCGGCTTGATCTACGGTCTCCGGGACTGGTGGGGCTGTGGGATACACGAGAGTGGTGCCCAGGTAGACGTCCGAGAGCCACTGGACGACGGCCCACGCCCCCGCGGCGGCCATGGTCGCGATGCTAACGAAGAACACCGCGAACCAGGTCGTCATTCGCACCGGGGTGAAGACGTCAAGTTGGACCGCGATGACCAGGGCGACGGCCGCGACCGACAGATACGAGGTGATGTCGGCGACGAACCCTCCCTGGAACAGTCCTCGGCCCAGCAACGGGAGGGCCACGAGTAGCAGGACCTCCCACGGCAACATCACCACGATATCCCGGTACGCGACCGGGGAGATGACCGCGAGGACGACCACCGCGCCTGTCACGACGACCCAGGCCCAATCGGCGTCCAACAGGCTCTCCACGCAGACGAGCGCGAGGAACCCAACGAGTGCCCAGCTCAACACCGCATTGAGCCGTGCGTCGGTGAGAAATACCTCCAGCTCGCCGCTCTGTGCCATGTGCCTTCTACGACGGGGTCGGTTTGAAAGCTTGCCTCTTCACTGTCAGAACCCCAGGAGGAGATAGCCCATCGCATATGCCGCTCCCGCGACCGTCACGGCGGCGAGGCCGGTCACGATACGCGGGAGCATGCCTCCGGTCCGCCGTGGGGGGTAGATCCCGACGAAGCCGACGGCGGTCACGCTGAAGACGAAGTGATAGGAGGCTTCGAGGGTCGGTGCCGGAAGGAACAGGACCGCGATGGCGTAGGCACCGCCGATTGCGGCCCGCGGGTGGAGATTCGCCCCGATGGTATGGTGCCGGAGGCGGATGAGGGTATGAACCCCCAGCCAGATCGCCGCAAGTTCGAGGAAGAACGCACCGAGCAGGTGCAGGGTGGGGTCGGTCGCGAGGGTCACCCGCTCCGCGAACGCGGTGATTTCCAACGGGTAGAACAACGCCGGCGGACTCCCCGTGAAAAGGTCGCCGAAGGGATGGGAGAGCAGCGCCACGGCGGCCACGGGGGCTGTCACCCGTGCCGAGATGCCCCATCGGGCAGCGAGCAGTCCGAGCCCGAATGCACCAGCGAGAAAGGCGATCGATCCGACCCAGATGGCAGGCTGGGCTCCCAGAACCACCGCGATGGCCCCCAGAGTCAGGGCCCCGATGCCAGCGACGCGGTTCCGTCCGCCGGCTGCAACGAGTCCGATAGCCGCGGCTGCAGGGAGCGCCACGACAAGCGAGTGTGTCAACGAACGGTGGGCCGCGGTCGAGGCGTCCCAGAACCCGTTCGCCAGCGCGAACGGTTCGAGGGAACCCACGCCTGCGAATCCCGAGAGGGCATAGAGGATGTCGACGTCGGGAAGGACGGCGACGGCGGCGGCGAAACCGGCAAGCGTCACCGCTCTGGCTCGTGAGACCCCGAGTGCCCGAGCACCCAGGCCGACCAGGGCGAACGCGATCGCCGCGTGACCGACGAACATACCTCATATGCGTTGCCCAGACGTTAAGCGTTCTCGGTCGAGGATTGCCGCCGGAACGGGCTCGTTCGCCTGACACACGATAGCCGCTGACACCCGAGGTGCCGGGCGAAGCACATTTGTCCGACCCCCCTGAATCACCGTTCGTGTCGGTCCGACTCCTCCAGTATTCTGACCTCGAGAACGTGTACGATGACCCCATGCACGCTGCCCGCATCGCGGGGACGGTCGAGATGGTCCGGCGGGAGGACGGTTCGAACACGTTCGTCCTCGGGTCAGGTGACAATACGGCTCCGGGAGTCCTCTCGCTCGCGTCCGAGGGACGACAGGCCCTCGACCTCTACGCGGCTATGGACCCGGACGCGGAGACCTTCGGCAATCACGACTTCGATTACGGGCCCGAGGCGACCTGCGGGGTCGTCAGGGATTCGCCCCAGACCTGGGTCTCGAGTAACGCCAGGATCGACGGGGAGCGATTCGGCTCGTCTTGCGGGGTCGTCCCGTGGACCGTCCTCGAGGCCGGAACCGAGCGTGTGGGTGTCTTCGGCGTACTCGACGATGCCACGCCTTCGTTGAATCCCGCCGCTGGCAACCTCTCAGTCTCGGATCCGATCCAGGCGGCCCGGAACGCGGTCGAGGCCCTTCGGGCCGAAGGGGTGGATTTCGTCGTCGGACTCTCGCATCTCGGAAGTCGAGACGAGGCACTGGCTTCCTCCGTGGAGGTCGATGCCGTGCTGGGTGGTCATATCCCCAGTGAACGGATCGAATGTCTCGACGGCACCGTCCTGACGAGGCCAGGCTCCGGTGGCGAGGTCCTTCTCGAGGTCGAACTTCCCTCGGGGTCCGTGACCCGCCACCAGGTGGCGGATTCGCCGGTCGTCGAGTCGGTCGCCGAACGACTCCGGGCGCGGCAGGCCGAGACCGGCCTCGATGAGGTGGTCGCCCATGTCTCCGAGCCCATCGTGCGGACCGAGGGCCGCGTCTTCCGTGGCGAGAGTCGGATCGGGAACTTCGTCGCGGACGCGTATCGACACGTCGCCGGGGCCGACATTGGCCTCCAGAACAGCGGCGGGATTCGGAACGGCCCGCCGCTCGTGGCTGACGTGACGGTGGCGGACCTCGTCAGTGTGGTGCCCTTCGAGGAACCCGTAAGCGTCGCCGCGCTCACCGGGGCGGAACTCCTCGAGGTCATCGCCGGCGCGGATGGAAGCGGGTTGGCCTTCGCCGAATCGGGGTGGTGGCACGCCCATATCAGTGGCCTCGAGATCGTCTGGGACGAGGCCGAGGGTGGGCTTGTCGAGGCGCGGGTGGGGGGAGAACCGGTGGACCCCGACCGCGAGTATACGGTGGCCACCACCGATTACCTGTTCTACAGCGACGACGAGTTCCCCGCCCTCGAGGAGACCCATCGCGTCCGGACACTGGACACCCAGTACGAGATCCTCGCCCAGTACGCCAGGGAGGTGGGCATCGATGTGGAAGTCGAGGGTCGGATCACCCGCCTGAAAACCAAATGACGGGAGGCTGTTATCGATGTGTAGTCGCCATCCATGAGGTGGTGGACCGCTACCTGGCCGGGGGATCGAGACGGGGTCGGCGGACGAATGACTTAGGGGCCGGGCTGTTCTGGACACAGCCATGACGCGTGTGGTCGTCCCGGTCCGGTATCCGCTCACCCGGCATTCCAGGTCGACCCTGGAGTCGGCCATCGAGATCGCCGACACTGAAGACGCGGATCTGACCGTTCTGCACGTAAACCTCTATCAGGAGTCGAGACGGGTCACCCGGACGACCCTCAAGAAGGCCGTCGAACGGTCATTCGGTCGCCTTCCCCGGACCCGGTACGTCGTGCGCCGGGGCTTCATGGTCGAACAGGCGATACTCGACGAGATTGCGGCCGAGGGGGCTGATATCGTGGTCATCGGCGGCAAACAGGTGAGTCGGTGGCGTCGTTCGCTCCGACGGATCCTCGGTGACCCGGACATCGAGGGCTTTCTCAAACGCGAACTCGATTGCGTGGTCAAAACGGTCTAATTGCGCTCCGGGCCGTCGACACGGACATTCGCGGTCCCGCTGGTGTCATCGAAGATGAGGTGCTGGTGGGGATACGCGATCTCGACATCCGGCGTCGCCTCGAGTCGGTCCCAGACGGTCTCGTGGACCGCCGACCGGATTGCCGACATCCGGTAGGGTTGGGTCACCCAGTAGCGAAGCGTCAGCGTGATACCGTGATCACCGAAGTTCTCGATCTGGCAGGTGGGGGCGGCGGGGTAGCGGGCACTTCCGATTCGGATGTCCGGCCCGCCGCTCAGGACGTGGTTCACCCCCGAAGCCGCCTCCTCCATGGTCGATCTGGCCTGGTCGAGGTCTCCCTCGTAGGTGACAGCCACCGACATGGAGAGCCGCGTCCGCTCGTCCTCGGCCGAGTAATTGGTCACGTCTCGCTCGCGGATGTTGGAGTTCGGGATGAGGAGGAAGGTATTCTCGAGGGTGGTGATCTTTGTGTATCGAAGCGTCATCTCTTCGACGAAGCCCTGCTGGCCGGTATCGGTGAGTTCCACCATGTCCCCGATCTCGTAGGGCTGGTCGGCGAGGACGAAGAGTCCGTTGATGACGCTGCCGATGATGGGTGCGAGGATGAGCCCGAGCACCGCCGAGAACACGGTAACAGAGAGCACCACACTCGTGACCGGGATGCCGACGAGCGGCATCGCGACCAGGATTCCGATGACGACCAGCCCGGTGCGGATTCCCCGGATGATGAGCCGCGAGATACTCGGTCGCTCGAAGTACGTAGCGATCCGTCTGCCGAAGAGACGGACGAGGACCCGTCCGAGATACCAACTTCCCACCACCACGATGATCGCGTGCAGCCATCCGGTCCCTGTGAGGAATGAGAGTACTTCCTCGGACGTCGGCAGCGCCATAGCCCGGGAATCGATTGGCGAGGCAAAAACCGTTGTGCCACCACATCGTCCGGCTCCCTCCGTCGCGTCATCCTTCATATTCGATCTCGGAGGGTTTCGGCGAGCGATACGGGCCCAATAGGGGGCCAACGATGGTCGGCTCATCCGTCCCAAGCAGTGGGCGGGAGCCACTCGACGCGGCTCACGGTATTCGGCAGTGGGATGTCTGCCCGGCTTCGGGGTCCACCTCCCAGGCCGAGACTTTATCCCGGAACGTCGGACCAACTCGTCGCGTGTAAGAACCTGCCCGGGGCCGGCCGAGGCGGGAGTACAGCGCACCGCCCCGGGACAATCCGTGCTGTCTGTTCGCCCCTTCCCTGTCCACGTCGGGTCTGTGACCCGCCGGTCAGAGCTGAGTGACACCCTCGTCGGTGATGACCCGGTCAAGGAGCCGTGCTGGCGTCGCGTCGTATGCGGGGTTGGCCACGTCGAAGCCGTCTGGAGGTTCCCGGATCACCTCGCTGGGCGTCCGGAAATCGTTCTCGAAGCGGAAGCCACCGTCGACGATCTTCGCACTCGAGCCGGTAACCGTCACTGGGACGTCCTGGTCGGCTGCGGTGGCCGCGATGGGATAGGTCCCGATCCGATTGTAGAGCTGGTCCCCGACGATGCAGTCCATCCCGACGAGGACCTCGTCGGTCCGGGAGAGGTAGTGGCCCGCGGCGCTGTCGACGATCAACGTCGTTTCGATCCGGTCGATCTGGCCCAAGACCCGTGCACTCTTCCGGCCCAGATGTCGCGGTCTTGCCTCGGTCACATAGACCGAGAGGTGCTTGCCGTCGCGAGCGGCCGCCTCGAGGGCCTCGAGGACCGTCGTGGAGTAGTCATGGGTCAGGACGGTCATCCCATCGCGGAGGTCCGAGGCGGTATTCTCCGCCGCGCGGTGTTTCGCGTTCTCGATCGACGAATTGACCTCCTCGATGATACCCTCCGTCCGGGCCTTGGCTTCGTCGACGGTGTCCGGATCGGCGTCCATCACGGTCCCGACGATCTCCCGCTGGGTGGTGACGAGCGACGCGTGGGATGGATTGGCCCGTCTGAGTGCGTTGCTGTTGCGCTCGAGGCCGCGGAGGTACTCCTCGACGCTGGGATACTCCTGGTCCAGCAATTCCCTGAGCGCCTCGGCGGCTTTCACCGCGACGACCGAGGAGCTGTGGGTCCGCATCTCACGGATCTCCTCGGCGGTCTCGTCGATCATATGCCAACCTTCCCCGACGACGGCAAAATTCTTCCGTCTGACGGCTACTGGGCGGACGGGCCTTCCTCGAACAGCTTTGGGTCCGTTATCCCTTGATGTTCACGACGGGGTAGGTACGGGCCACCCGATCACCGATGCCCAGTTCGTCGGAGACCCTGACGACCTCGTCGACGTCCTTGTAGACCCCCGGGGCCTCCTCCGCGATGGTCGCTCCGCTCTGGGCCTTGACGTAGATCTGGTTCCCCTCCCGGAGTTCGTCCTGGACATCCCCGCCCCAGAACTCGTTTTTCGCCTGAGTTCGGCTCATGAGCCGACCCGCACCGTGGGCGGTGGACCCAAAGGACAGCTCCATCGAACGGTCGCCGCCACGCAGGACGTAGCTCCCCGCGCCCATCGAGCCGGGGATGATTACGGGCTGGCCGACCGAGCGGTACGCTGCCGGGACTTCCTCGTGTCCCGCCGGGAACGCTCGTGTCGCGCCCTTCCGGTGGACGAAGAGTTCCTTCCATGCACCCTCGACCTCGTGGGTCTCCTTCTTGGCGATGTTGTGGGCCACGTCGTAGAGGAGGTCCATCTCGAGTGCCTGCCACTCGGTGTCGAAGACGTCGGCGAAGACCTGCCGCGTCTGGTGCATCACAAGCTGGCGGTTGACCCAGGCGAAGTTTATCGCGGCATTCATCGCGCGATAGTACTCCTCGGCGAGTTGGCTGCCCGCCGGGGCCGCTGCCAGTTCCCTGTCTGGCAATTCGTCGAGTCGGTCCGCGTGGCGTTGTTCGATCTGCCTGAGATAGTCGGTGCAGACCTGGTGGCCGAGGCCCCTCGAGCCGCAGTGGATGAGCACCACGATCTGATCGGCCTCGAGCCCGTAGGCCTCCGCCACGTCCGCCCGGTAGATATCGGTCACGCGCTGGACCTCGAGGAAGTGGTTTCCGCTTCCGAGGCTCCCGATCTGCTTCCGGCCGCGGTTCTTCGCCTCGTCCGAGACGGCACTCGCGTCGGCCTCCTCACGGAACCCGTTGTCCTCGCAGTGTTCGAGGTCGTCCTCCACGGCATACCCGTTGTCGAGGGCCCATCGCACCCCGCGATCGAGGATCTCCTCGATGGTGGCCGTCGTTCCCTGAACGACCCCGCCCCCGCCCAGCCCGGAAGGAACGGCCTCGAACAACGCCTCGACGAGTTCTTCCTCGTATCCCTCGACGTCGGCGTAAGTCAGATTGGTTTTGACCATCCGGACGCCGCAATTGATGTCGTACCCGACGCCACCCGGACTGATGACACCCTCTTCCGCGTCGATCGCGGCCACGCCCCCGACAGGGAACCCGTACCCCTGGTGCCCATCGGGCATGCAGATCGCCGGGGACTCGATCCCCTGGAGGTGGGCGACGTTCTGGATCTGGTCGAGCGTGAGATCGTCGGCGATCTCTTCGAGCAGCGATTCGCTCGCGTATACCCGAGCGGGCACTCGCATCCCGTCGTGGGGTTCGATCTCCCACGTATACGCCGATACTTTGTGAAGAGTGGCGTGTTCGGCCTCGAAAGTGGACATATTGGTGTCAAGGGCCGGAAGCGTAGAATACCTTTGGTGGAAAAGGGACTTGGGGACTGGTCGAAGGACCGGTTCCGGTCAGACGTCGAAGACAACGTAGGCATGCCACCCGCCGTCTCGCCGGCTCAGGTCCATCTCGGAGTAGGTCACCGCTTTCACCTCTCGGGCGGTGACATCGGGAAGCGGGACCCCCCGAGCACTCGCCACCGCCATCCATCCGTCCTCGGTCTCCGAGACGGAAACCTCGTGGTCCACCGGCAGTACCTCCCGAACGTCGCGCTCATAGATCAGCCGGTCGAGGTAATCGAAGAGTAACGCCTCGCGACTCTCCGCCGCTTCCTCGAACTCCAAGCGAGAGCCGCTGTCGGGGATTTCCTCCGCCATGGCGGCGGCGAGTCCCTCCCCAAGAGCTTCGAAGACCGAATCGAGCGTCGGCCCGGACGCTTCCACGGCGACGTCGGCGGTGTGGTCCCGTAACTCGAAGGACCCGCTCATACAGACAGACACCTCAATGTAGCCAAATGATCGATCATTTCCCTCATATCCTCGCGTTGGCTCCTCACTGGCAAGAAACCAGCTATCCCATGATGGACGGTGGAATTATATTTCGGGACTGGATAGCACACGATAGTGAGCGTCACCGTCGAGAAGGAGGTCATCGAACCGGGGGCGGATGAGTACCTCCAGGTGGCGTGGGATCTCAAAGAGCAGATCCGCAAAGAGGAGGGGTTGCTCAAACAACGATGGGGATTCTTCGCCGACGCGTACCGGCGCGCGACGGTTCACGCGTACTTCGATGGTGACACGTTGATCGGTTTCGCTGCAGCCCGCCGCGACGGGTACATCCTCTTTCTGGGCATCCATCCGGACTATCGGGGCGAAGGCTTCGGCGAACGACTCGTCGGGTCCGTGGCGGAGGACGCGGGGAAGGTCTCCTGTCACGCGAGAGTCTCGAACCAGAATGCGCTAGACTTCTACGAGCACCTCGGCTTTAGCATCGTTCGGAAGATCGAGAACTACTACGAGGACGGCGCAGACGCCTATTACCTCCGGCTCGGGGACGAGGACCGCCTCCTCGACCGGCTGTCGGAGATCCTCAGACGATAGGCCGAACGCTTTTACCCCGAGGCTCGCGTATCGCGATGCCGATGGAGGAGCGAACCAGGGCGTATCTCCGTGGCCGGTTTCGAGACTTCTACCGGCGCTCGGAGCCGGTGGAACCGCCCGCGCCGGGGGCCCGCGAGTGGGGGTACATCCCGTGGACGTCGGGGCCGGATACCACCATGGTTCGCCATCGCTCGAGCTTGGACCTCGGAGATATCCAGGAGTTTTTGATCCGCGAGCGACCCCGTCATATGTACTTCTCGGCGGGGTATTACGACGACCCCAGTGCCCGCAGCATGGCGGAAAAAGGGTGGCAGGGGTCGGACCTGATCTTCGATCTCGACGCCGACCATCTTCCGAGCGTCGATCCCCGCGAGGACTCCTATGCGGCGATGCTCGAGACCTGCAAGGGCGCCTTGCTGAAGCTGCTCGACCTCCTCGAGACGGATTTCGGTTTCGAGGAACTCTCGATAGCGTTCTCCGGCGGGCGGGGCTATCACGTCCACGTGCGAGATGACCGTGTGAAACCCCTCGAGCGAGAACAACGCCGGGAGATCGTCGATTACGTCAGAGGGAACGAGGTGACCCTCGAATCCCTCGTCCGCGAGCGTGCGGTCGGCGGCCGGGGACGGAAGACCCCGACCACCAGGCGGACGCTTCCGACCGACGGGGGGTGGAGTCGACGGGTGGTCGATCACGTCCGGGAACTCACCGACGAACTCCTCGCACTCGAGGACGGGACTGCCCTCGAGCGCCTCCAATCCTTCGAGGGTGTGGGCGAGACGAAAGCTCGTGCGATCATGAAGGTGGTCGAGTCGAACACCGAGGCGGTCAAGGCCGGGAACGTGGACGTCCACCCCGCCTTCTTGCCCGTCGTCAGGGGCATGATCGCGGAGACGATCCGCGAGGAATCTTCGCCTATCGACGAACCGGTCACGACGGACACCCATCGACTCATCCGCCTCCCGGGCTCATTACACGGGGGCAGCGGACTCGAAGTCGTCCCCCTCGAAGCCAACGCGATCGCGGACTTCGAGCCACTCACGGACGCCATCCCGGAAACGTTCAGGGGCCATGAGATCTCGGTCGAGGTGACAGCCGAACGCACGGTCGAACTCGACGGGGAAAGCCTTAGTGTCGCGCCGGGCAAGACCACACTACCCGAATACGCGGGCATCTTCCTGATGGCCCGCGGGTGGGCCGAGAAGGCCAGGGAAGGATGATGGACATCGAGGAACTTCGATCCGTACAGACCCGCGAGCGAGCCACGGAGGGGTTACAGGAGCTGCGGGAATCCTTCTACGAGGACGTCGCGAGGTACCTCGAGTCGCTCAGGGAACAGCGTCGGGAGGCCGCCGCGGCGGCCGAGGATCCGTTCCGGTCCCAGCAGGTCACGGACCTCTCGGACGAGATCGAGACGGCCGAACAGGTGGCCGAGGCCATCTACGAACGACGCATCGGCAAACTGGTCAAGCAGGCGAGCCTCTCGGCCGCGGGGATGCCCGCCGACCAGGATGGACTCACCGCGGAGGAACAGGAACTCTACGAGGCACTGGTCGACCGGATCGAGCAGAACAAGGCCAGGGTCCTCGATACCCTCTCGGGCGACATCTCGGCCGACCCATCTGAGACGAGTGATGGGACGCCGGGAGGCCACGAGGATGCAGGGACAGAGCGTTCCGGGTACCAGGAGGGAGCCACAACGGGGACGTCACCGGCGGCGGTGATGGATGGCGAGCGGGACCCGGTTTCGGACGAGCCTGCCGACCCGGACACGGGGGCGACTCCCGACGAACCCTCGGGATCGAGCGACTCCAGTGACGAGGACTCGATCGAACGAACGCGGGTACGGGTGACCGAGGATGTGGGCGAGATCTTCGGCGTCGACGAGCGGGCCTATACGCTCGAACGGGACGATGTCGTGGACCTCCCCGCCGAGAACGCGGATCCGCTCATCGACCGGGACGCCGCAGAGCGGCTTGAGTAGGGTCGGTATTATTGGGCGGCTGCAGGGCCCCCTCATGAATCCGTAAATACCAGTATAGAATGCGACTTGTGCTGCGGAGAGAGCGAGGGAGTGCAGGGGTGGGGGGAGGGTGAAGTAGTGAGAGAGTGTGAGTCTGAGGGAGTGAGAAAGTGAGGGAGTGCGATATAGAGAGATATAGATTGCGGGTCCCAGTGGAGCTCGCAGCCAGGAAAATCAGCCCTGCCCTGGCGGAGCGGGGTCGGTTTTTCCGAACGGGTTTCCGGCGCCGCGGGCACCCGATGAAGGATCTACTGGAACGTTCGGCCGACCATCCGCTCGTCTTCCTCGTCGGGGCCAGCCCGGGCCTTCCGGAACTGCTCTTCGACGTCTTTGTACCGCTGGATGAGTTCGTCGTCGACGGATGGGGAGACCTCCTGGAGGGCCTCTTCGAAGTGCTCGGCGGTCACCCGCACGTTTCCGACGCTCTCAGCGGCCTCGTCGGGATCGACGCTGTTGATGAACTCCCGGGTCGCCTGCATCGTCGCCTCCCGACAGATGGCCTCGATATCGGCACCCACGTACTTCTCCGTGCGGGCTGCCAGGTCATCGAGATCCACTCCATCCGCGAGCGGTTTGTTCCGGGTGTGGACCTCGAAGATGGCCCGTCGAGCCCCCTCGTCAGGGATGGGGACGTGGATATGTCGATCGAGGCGTCCCGGCCGGAGGAGCGCGGGATCGATGAGGTCGGGCCGGTTCGTGGTTGCGACCACGACGACGTCCTCGAGGGCCTCGATACCGTCGAGTTCGCTCAGTAGCTGGGAGACGACCCGCTCCCCGACGCCGGAGTCGCCCATATGGCGGCCGCGCTCGCCAGCGATCGAGTCGATCTCGTCGAAGAAGATGACCGTCGGGGCGTTCTGCCGGGCCTTCTCGAAGACCTCGCGGATGCCCTTCTCGGACTCGCCGACATACTTGTTGAGGAGTTCGGGCCCTTTGATGGAGATGAAGTTACTCTTTGCCTCGTTGGCGACGGCTTTTGCGAGGAGCGTCTTCCCGGTGCCGGGTGGTCCGTAGAGGAGGACCCCCCGTGGGGACTCGAGGTCCATCGACGTGAATACCTCGGGGAAGTCGAGCGGCCACTGGATGGTCTCTCGGAGCCGCTCTTTGGTATCGTCGAGGCCCCCGACCTGTTCCCAGGAGACATCGGGGACTTCGATGAAGACCTCGCGCATCCCCGAGGGAGTGATGCCCTTCCTCGCCTCCTTGAAGTCGGACTCGGTGACGGTGAGATCCTCCAGGATCTCGGCGTCGATCTCGTCGGCTTCGAGGTCGATCTGGGGGCGGATGCGTCGGAGCGCGTTCATCGCCGCCTCCTTGGCGAGTTGTTCGATGTCAGCGCCGACGTACCCGTGGGTGTTCTCGGCGAATTCATCGAGGTCGACATGCTCGGTGAGCGGCATCCCCCGGGTGTGGACCTGGAAGATCTCCTTCCGGCCGCTCTTGTCTGGGACACCGATCTCGATCTCGCGGTCAAAGCGACCCCCCCGTCGGAGCGCCGGGTCGATGGCGTCGATGCGGTTCGTCGCGGCGACGACCACGACGTCACCCCGTTCCTCGAGCCCATCCATGAGCGAGAGGAGCTGGGCGACCACCCGGCGTTCGACGTCGCCGCTGACCTCGGCCCGCTTGTGGGCGATGGAGCCGAGTTCGTCGATGAACACGATGGCGGGGGCTTTCTCTTCGGCCTCCTCGAAAACGTCCCTGAGCTGTTCTTCGCTCTCGCCATAATACTTCGACATGATTTCCGGCCCAGAGATCGTGGTGAAGTGAGCGTCGATCTCGTTGGCGACCGCTTTGGCGATGAGGGTCTTGCCCGTGCCTGGGGGACCGTGGAGGAGGACGCCTTTCGGCGGTTCGATGCCGAGTTGCTGGAACAGTTCGGGATGCCGCATCGGCAACTCGATCATCTCGCGGACCTGCTCGAGTTCCTCGTCGAGGCCGCCGATGTCCTCGTAGGTGACTGTCGGGGTCTGTGCTTCTTCGGCCTCCGGTGCGGCGATATCCTCGGCGGGGCGCTCGCTGATTCGCACCTCGGTGGAGTCGGTGACCACCACGGTGCCGGTGGGTTCAGTCCCCGCGATCTTCAGCGGGAGTTGTTGGCCCGAAACCGTGGCGATGCCACCGAACCCGAGCGAGACGGGGACGGTCTGCCCGGTGGTCACCGGCCTGCCGGAGAGCTTATCCCGGATCATCGGCTCTACGTTGCCCCGGATGCGGAGGTTCTGCGGGAGCGCGATCGTCACTGAGGTTGCGGGTTTGATATCGGCCTTGGTGACCGTGACCCGGTCCTCGATCCCGACGTTGGCCTCTTGACGGAGTCGCCCGTCGATCCGGATGACGTCCTGGCCCTCGTCTTCGGGGTAGCCGGGCCAGACCCGCGCGACCGCCCGGCCCTGATTCTTGCCTTCGATCACGATGTAATCTCCGTTCTCGAGGTTCAGTTCGGCCATCGCGTTCCGGTCGATGGCCGCGAGTCCCCGGCCGGCGTCCTTCTGCTTCAAGGGTTTGACGGAGAGTTTCAAGCCGTCGCTCATGCTTCGTTCACCTCGATAGTGAGGACGCCGTTCGTGATAAACGTATTCGAGATGCGGTTCTCCGGGAGATCGATCTCGAACTGCCGCTCCCCCTCGGGGTGGTCCACGACAATGATAGCCACGTCATCGAGGACCTCGACTGCGGCATCGGTCGCCGCCAGCCCGAGGTCTGCGACGATGACGGTCTCACCGTCGTCTTGGTATCGCCGCACCGGTACATCCGACGGTATCTGCGTTTCGTCTGCCATCTGCTTAACCCGACGTAATCTATTTCTATACTTAAACCTTTGGTTTAAAAATCACAGGATGGCAAAGGGGTCGAGAAAGTCTACTGATTTGCGGTACACACCTTTTCTTTGGACCCATTCGGAGGCAACTCCCACCTGGGTATATCCTCACTGACGATCCTCGTTACGTTCCGTGCTCGTCGGTGCATTCCCGGCCTGATCCGTTTCGGTCTTCGAACTGACCCCTACCACTTTGTCCGCCGCCATGTTTTGATCACCCATGGAATCGGTGGAACACAACGGACGCGTCACCGCCTACCGGGTGGCAGACCGCGCCGACGGGGAGTCGCCCGCCCTCTTCGTCCATGGCAGTGGGGGGACCCACGAGATCTGGAAATCACAGTTCTCCCGGCTCTCGGGTGACCGACCCATCGTGGGAGTCGACCTCTCGGGCCACGGCGAGTCTGCGGATATCGAGACGGAACCTGGCATGGAAACACTCTCGGCCTACGTCGAGGACGTGTTGGCTGTCGCGGAGGCGACTGACGCGGACATGTTGGTCGGCAACTCGCTCGGGGGAGCCGTGGTTCTCACGGCCCTCATCGATCGCTCCCCCTCAGTGAGGGCTGCGGTTCTGGTCGGCTCGGGGGCGAAACTGGCGGTCCTCGAGGACCTCCGTGCCTGGCTCGCTGCGGACTTCGACCGGGCGGTGGACTTCCTCCACGGCGAGGACTTCCTCTTCCACGACCCCGATCCGAGGCTCGACGAACTCTCCCGGGCGACGATGCGGGAAGTCGGGCAGGTGGTTACCCGGCGTGACTTCCTCACGAGTCACCGTTTCGACGAGCGGGACCGGCTCGACCGGATCACCGTTCCGACATTGGCGGTCACCGGGGAACACGACGGGTTGACTCCACCCTCATATCACGAGTACCTTGCCGAGCGTATCCCCGACGCCACCCACGAGATCATCCCCGACGCGGCACACCTCTCGATGCTCGAGGCCCCGACCGCGTTCAATGACGTGCTTCGCCTGTTCTGGGATTCACGATAACTGTATCGCCGGCGATGCCGGCTCGGTCCTCGAGACCTGGTCCTCGAGCGGGCTCAGTGATCCTCCTCGAATCCGTCAAGATCCTCCTCGACGTGGGTATGCACGGGTGCCGGGAACGCCCCGTTCTCGACGGCCTCGCGAAACCCCTCCACTGCCGAGGCCATCTCCGTGTCGACCTCACCGAACTGCTTCGAGAAGGACGGTGACCGCTCCTCGATTCCGAAGACGTCCGTGATGACAAGTACCTGACCGTCGGTGTCTGGTCCCGCGCCAATACCGATCGTCGGGATGTCGGTGACTTCGGTGATCCGTGCGGCCACGTTGGCCGGGACGTGTTCGAGCACGAGCGAGAACGCCCCGGCCTCCTCGTGCGCCTGGGCGAGTTCGAGCATCCGGTCGGCTGCCTCGGCCGTCGTTCCCTGACGGCCGTATCCGCCCAGTTGGTTGACGTGCTGGGGGGTCAGCCCGAGATGTGCCATGACCGGGATCCCCAGGTTCGTGAGCCGGTCGGTGAGCGAGACGGTATGCGGGCCGCTCTCGAGTTTGATGGCGTCTGCGTCAGCCTCCTTTAGCATCCGCCCACAATGTTCGATGCTTTGACCCGTCTCGACACCGAACGAGAGGAAGGGCATGTCGGCGACGACCAGTGCCGCTTCGGTCCCCCGGGCGACGGCGGCGGTGTGACTCGCCATCTGGTCGACGGTGACTGGGAGGGTCGTGTCCATCCCCAGGACGGCGTTGCCCATACTGTCGCCGACGAGGATGATATCGATCCCGGCCTGGTCCACGATGCGGGCCGTCGGGGCGTCGTAGGCCGTCAACATCGTAATCGGGTCCTCCCCGGCCATCGCTCGGATGTCCGTTACCGAGGGCATAACCGGGGTTCCCCGTCGAACCCTGTTAAACGTACCCGAATCACCTTCTGCGGTGGCGCCGAGCTTCGACGTCGGAGGAGTTTACTCGGTCGGCGGCAAACGAGGGGGCGTGCCGGAACGCATCGAGATCACCGATCCCGAGGGTGTCGATTACGGATGGGTGATGCAGGTCACCTTTGTCCTCTCCCTGGCCGTCGGCGTTCCCCTTATCGCTGGTCTCTCGGCGTTCGTCTCGCTCCCGACGTGGGGCGATAGAGCGACCTTCGCCGTCCAGATCGGGGCCGTCGTGTGGCTCGCCATCGCGCTTCTCGTCGTCGGCTACGCGAAGATGGTCCGCGCTTAATTCCATATACCCCGAATGTCACTCCAGTTCACAGCCAGAGCCACTCCAGTGCCCATCCAGAGCCATTCCAGTGCCCATCCAGAGCCATTCCAGTGCCCATCCAGAGCCATTCCAGTGCCCA
>CAZQNH010000007.1:0-9071 GCA_964594685.1 uncultured Halobacteriales archaeon | reverse complement strand
TCCAGTGCCCATCCAGAGCCATTCCAGTGCCCATCCAGAGCCACTTCAGCGCACACCCAGGGCCACCCACATGCAGACAAAGACCTCCCTGAAAACACCTAACCCGCCAGATGTTACTGTTCGGCCCGCCGGACAGATGTCCCCTGGATTCATGTTCGACTCGGCGATAATGGTGGGACTCGGAACGGGGCCGACCGCCACAGTATTACGAGCAGTATCATCCGAAACCGCTGTCAGCCGACGTAAAGAATTATGCCATGGACATGAGTGGATAGCCACCGTGACGCGGGCCATCGAAACTCAGTCGCTTTCAAAAACCTTCGGCTCCGTCCGGGCCCTCGACGGCCTCTCGCTGTCGGTCGAGGCCGGCTCCCTGTTCGGGCTCCTGGGGCCGAACGGGGCGGGGAAGACCACCACGATGGCGGTCCTGACCGGACAACTTCTGCCGGATTCGGGCTCGGTCTCGGTCCTCGGCACCGACCCGACCGAGGACCCCATCGGGGTCCGCGAGCAGGTCGGGATCCTGCCCGAGACGGAGTCGCCACCGAGCTTCCTCACGCCCCGGGAGTACTTCGACTTCGTGGGGGCGATCCGGGACCTCCCGTCCGACGTCGTCGACGAGCGGGCAGCCGCCTGGGCTGACCGGCTCGCGTTCGCCGAGAAACTCGACACCCTCTCGACTGATCTCTCCCGCGGCCAGAAGCAGAAGGTCATGATCGCGGGCGCCTTCCTCCACGAGCCGGCGGCAGTCTTTATCGATGAGCCGCTCTCGAACCTCGACCCGATCATCCAGGAGCGCGTGAAGACGTACCTTCGGAAGTATCGGGCGGCGGGGAACACGGTGGTGCTCTCAACCCACAACGTGGACGTGGCCGCGGATCTGTGCTCGCGGGTCGGAATTGTGCATCGCGGCGAACTCGTCGTCGAGACCGCCCCGGCCGACCTCGAACCGGCAGAATCCCTTCTCGATGTGTTCGTCGACGAGGTCGGAGAGGGGACGGCGGAGGGGTCGGAAGCGGACGTCCCAGCTGAGGATCGCACTCAGGCACCATGACCCGAACCCGGACCCGGCGACTCCTCGAGGAGATGATTCGCGAGGAGTGGCGGATGCACGTTCGCCTGTTCGCAGGTAGACGGTTCGCCGCCTTCCCGGTCTTCCTCTCGGTGCTGGTCGGCGGAACCACCGCGGTCCTGGTCCGATTCGGCCACCAGCTCGAGTCCATCACTGCCGGGATGCATGCACTCGCGTTCGTCTTCGGCCTCCATACCGGCTCCATCGGGCTCGTCGGCCGCGACGCAATCCGGAATCTTCTCGGCGACCTGACCCTCCTGGTCTTCTCGGCGCGAACGCTCCCGGTGTCTCGACGACGGCTCTTCGGCGTCTTCCTGGTGAAGGACGTGGGATACTACGCCATCCTCTTCCTCCTGCCGATGGCCATCGGTCTTGCACCGATCCTCCTCTGGGCGCCAGGCATCGCCCCGAGTGCCGCAGGCGGGTCGATACTGCTCCTCTGGGCTACCCTTTCAGCCACGTTCGGACTCGGCATCGGGACGACCCTTGCCCTCCTCGGACTCCGGTCCCGGCGGGTGGCCGGGACGGCCGTGCTCGTGGCCGTGACTGGGGCTATCGGCGCCGGCTGGGTCACCGGATTCGACGTGGTTGCCTACACGCCCTACGGCGTCTATAGGGCATTGACACTCCCGCGGGTGTTCGGGACCGTCGGCCTCCTGGCTGGCGTGTTCGTCCTTGCAGGAATCACGTTCGACGTGTCTGACCGGCGGACCGCTCGCACTGCCGGTCCAGCCATCCGGCCGTGGAACGACCGCATCGGCGATCCACTGGCGACCAAGACGCTGCTTGACGTCCACCGGAGTGCCGGCGGGTTCGGGAAGGTGATCTTCTCGGCCGCCATTTTGCTCGCGGTCACGGCCGCCCTCGTGGATCTCGCGGGGCAGATCACCGGAGTCTCCCCGTCGGTCGGGATCTCATTCGGCGCGATCCTGGGATTGACCGGCTTTACGACCTACAACTGGCTCACCCAGTTCGATGACATCGACGCGTACCGCCATCACCCGGTCACGGTCTCGTCGGTGTTTCGGGCGAAGTACCGGGCCTTTCTGCTGCTCGGGCCCGTCGTGGGACTGGTGTTCTACCTGCTTGGTCTGGGCTGGTTGGGTGGGCGCCTGGTCGAAGGGCTGGTCGGCGCGATACTGCTCGTCGGCGTCGCCAGCTACGTCTTCGGAGTGACCGTGGCCCTGGCCGGCCTCTCGCCGAACGAGTTCCTTTTCGATACACTCCTGTTTGCGGCATTCGGCCTCGCCGTGATGGTTCCGCTCGTGCCGATCCTCATCGTGGGGTTCGCCCTCGCTCCCGTACCGGGGTCGCTCCTGACCGCGCTCGCTATCGCGGGTATCACGCTGGGTGGCGTCGGCCTGGGCCTGTACCGGTGGTCGCTCCCGAGGTGGACGGCCCACCATCGAACGCGATAACTGGTCGCCAGGATGCGCCTCTGGAATGGGTGAATTGGTCCATTTGGCCGCCAGGATAGGCAGTACCGCACGGCTGAACGGCCATATTCGGCCGACCGAATCACAATAAAAGAACAGACCGCTCGTGGCTGCTATTGCTTCGAATCGAGGGCGGAGATGGCCTCGTCGATGTCGAAGTCCTCGGTAGTCTCCGTACCCTCCTCGCCACGATCGACACCCTCCTGCGCTTCGTCGATCTCGACCGCCTCGGCTTCGTCCTCGGAATACTCGCTGTGGACACCCCAGGGCATCTCAGGTTTCCTCCGGCGTGTGGAATCGGGATTCGCAGCATTCCGGACTCCTCGCTGTCTGTTCCAACATGGCTGGCTGGGGGCTGCTGGTCGAAGTTGGCCCCCGTCATATTCGAATGTATCGGAACCGGGTATCCCTTTTGCAGATCATCCGCGGCTGTATCCGATCGGGATCCCCGTCCGGCCGATCAACCGTCCGTCAACGACTCGACCGTTCTGAAGTGCACCCCGGCCCGTCGGGCCGTCGTCTCGTCGCCCTCGGAATCGCCGATGAAGATGGCATTGCCGGGCTCGACACCCAATTCGTCCAGCGCGGCCAGGAGCGGCTCCGGGCTGGGTTTCCGCCGAGGGACCGACCCCCGCCCGATGACGACCTCGACGCCTTCGAGAAGGGATTCCGTCTCGAGTGCCCTCCGGACCGCCTCGACCGCGTTCAGCGAGACGACCCCGACCGGACGGTCGATCTGCCTGACTCGGTCCGCAAGGGGTAGTCGCTTGCAGCGCCGGGCCCCTGCCTGCTCGTGCCGGGCGATGACCGCGTCGGCCTCCGCACCCAGGCCCACAGATTCCGCGGCCTCGAGCAACCCCCAGGCGTGATGTTCTTCGGGATTCACGTCCGCCTTCCGGAGGATCTCGCCCACCTCGGTCTCGACCGCGCGCCAGTCCACGTCGAGTTCGAGGAGCGTCCCGTCGAGATCGAAGATCACCGCCTCGTACGGTGCCCACCAGTCCGTGTCCGACATCTCAGCCCAGGAGCTGTCGGGCGATGATGTCTTTCTGAATCTCGCTTGTGCCCTCGTAGATGGTCATCACCTTCGCGTCGCGGTAGTACCGCTCGACGTCGAAGTCCTTGGTGTAGCCGTAACCGCCGTGGATCTGGACAGCGTCATCGGCGACGTCGACGGCCGCCTCGCTGGCGAAGTACTTCGCGATGCTCGCCATCTCCCGGTAGTCCTCACCGGCGTCGGCCAGACGCGCGGCTTCCCGGGCGAGGCGCCTCGCCGCGGCCACCCGGGTCCGCATCTCGGCGAGTTTGTGCCGGATGGCCTGTTTCTGGGCGATCGGCTCGCCGAACTGCTCGCGCTCGGTGGCGTACGCGACAGCGTCATCGAGGGACGCCTGGGCCAATCCGACCGCCTGGGAAGCCACGCCCACGCGGCCCCCATTCAATATATGCAGCGCGGCTGAGAGTCCGCGGCCCTCCTCTGTAAGGCGGTATTCCGCCGGAATCCTCGCGTCCTCGAAGTTGATGGTCGTGGTGTCGCTGGCCCGCAGTCCCAGTTTGTCCTCTTTTCTCCCCACGCTGACTCCCGCCGTGTCTTTGGGCACGAGGAACTGGGTGATCGAGTCCGGGTCCTCGCGGTCGGTCTTCGCGAAGACGATGAGAACCCCGCTACGCTGTCCGTTCGTGATCCACTGTTTTTTCCCGTTGAGAACATATCCCTCGCCATCCGGGCTGGCCTCCGTGGTCATCTCCCGCGGATTCGAGCCGGCCTCGGGCTCCGAGAGCGCGAACGCCCCGACCGGCCGCCCCCCTGCCATGTCCGGGAGCCACTCGGACTTCACGGACTCGTCACCGAACTCGGCGATACACGAGGTCGCGAGGCCGTGGACCGAGAGGGCGGTCGAGACCGCGAGGACGGCCCGAGCGATCTCCTCGTTCACGATGCTGTAGCTCACCGTCTCGAGGTCGAGCCCGCCGTAGTCCTCCGGGACGGTCATGGCGGTCATGCCCAACTCGGCGAGGGTGTCCCAGACGTCCTCGGGGAACTCCTGGCTCCGATCGGTCTCCTTGGCCACGGGGGCGATCTCCTCGGTAGCCACCTCCCGGGCGGTCTCTCGGATGGCTCGCTGCTCGGCCGAAAGTTCCATGGGCGGGGTTCGGAGAGCACCCGAAAAAAGATAGCCCCTCGGTCGAGGAGCAGACCCGTGACACGGCCGTCGGTCTCTCTCCCCGCTTTGAAGATGTTTTCCCTACTTCAGGAACTCGAGGACGTCCTCGGGGTCAGCGTCCAGTCCGCCCCCCTGGGCGAATGTCGGGCCGCCGCCGCCTCCGCCGCCGAACTGTTCGGTCGCGTCCTGGACGATCTCGTTGGCGTCCACCGACCCGTCGGTGGCCACCGTCAGATATGGCCGACCGTCCCCGCCCGTGACTGCCAGGACAGCAGCCGTCTCGCCCGCCAGTTCCTGGATTCGATCCCCGACCTCGTTCGAATCGTACCCCTGGATCGCACCGATGCGCCAGGTCACCCCGTCGCGCTCGATCTCCGGAAGCGATTCGAGCGTCGTGGTGAGTTGTTCCGCTTTCAGGTCACGGAGTTCGGATTCGAGGCGGTCTGTCTCCTCCGCGAGGCGCTCGACGGCCTCCGGTAACTCCACGATGTTCGTCCCGATTGTGCGGGAGGCTGCGAGCGCGGCCTCGTGCTCGGTTGCACGGCGTCGGATCGCCGTCGGCCCCACCGCGAACTCGACCCGGGTGAGTCCCTCCCCGGGGTTCGAGCGTTCGAGGAGCGTGACTGGACCGATCTCCCGCGTGTTCGAGACGTGGGTCCCACCACAGGCCGCGATGTCCCAGTCCTCGACCGTCACCACCCTGATGGTATCCGCGTCGTCCATCACTCCTTCCTGGGTGGCCGCGTTGAACGCGATCTCCTCGCGCTCCAGGGCTTCTTCCTTGGGTAGCTGCTCCCAGGACACCGGCCGGGAGTCCCAGACCGCCCGGTTGGTCAGTCGCTCGAGTTCCACCAGGGTCTCGTCGTCGATATCCGTCGAGGTCTCGAAGTCTACCCGTACCTTCGCCTCTGAGATATCGAAGCCGCCGTACCCGATATCCTCGAAGAGCCGCCGACCGGCCCCATATATCGTATGGCTGGCGGTGTGGGCCCGCATCGCGTACGTCCGAAAGGTGTCGTCGATGAGCGCGGCGATCTCGTCGCCGACCTCGAAGCCCGGTTCACGCTCGAGGGTGTGCCGGACCGTCCCGTTCCGGGATTGCACGTCGATGACCGGGATTGCCGAGAGTGTCCCGCGATCGGCGGGTTGGCCGCCGCCTTCCGGGTAGAAATAGGTCTCGGAGAGGACCACGTCGCTGCCCTCGATGTCCGTGACCGTCGGTTCGAACCGCGTGACGTAGGGATCGGCTGGTCCCTTGGAGTGTGCCATTAGCGGTTCAAACCGGCGAGCCGGCAAAAACGGGTCGGTCGCGGCCAGTTTCCTATTCGTCGACAAGTTCCACGTCGAGTTCCGCCTCGAGGGCTCTGATCGTCGAGCCGCCGACCGAGGCCTCCGTGGCTCGCCCCTGTTCGACGGCGAGGAGGTCGTTCTCCTCGATGTCCATCTCCTCGGCCAGTTCCTCTCGCTGGTACCCGGCCTCCTGTCTCGCGCGGACCACTCGCTCCCCGTAGTCTGGCACCAGATACGGGAGCTGGTCGCGGTCGTAATTCGTCCCGTGTTCCTCCCAGTGGGAAGAATCGGTGGTGGCCGCGTCGAGGGCCCGAGCCGTGTTCTGGGCCGTCCGCTTGCGGCGGCTGGGCCGGTCATTGTCGCCCTGCCCGCCCCCGGACCCGCCGGCTCCGCCGGTCCCCCCTGATTTGTCCTCCCCCAGCGAGGCGCAATCGGCACAGACGTCGAGCGTCGCGCCTTCGACGGTCGCCGTATGGAGGTTCTCAGTGACGGCCCCGCAGAGCTCGCAGGCACCGCCGTCGCCACCCCCACCGGCGCCCCCGGTCGAGTACTTCGGCATACCTCACGTATTGTACCCGGGCATTTCAATATCGCGCTTGGTCGAACGGCCGAGCGATAGTTCGGCGTCGACCCAACCCGCCCGATTCTTTATCCACGGATAGACGTGGAAATTGTGGTGTATGAGGGAGACAGCGGTCCTACCCGCCGGTGGCCGAAACTCTTTATACGTATGGAAAATTGATTACAATACTCCGCTGGGCCAGCCGTTCGCGGCCGTCCGGCGGAGTTGCCCACCTGCCACCCCCGAGCATTTCGGGAGCGCCGAACGCTCCGCCGGCGCATTGTTTTCTCTCTGCGCCGGCGGTCGCCCGCGTTCATTTACTGCTTCTGTCCCGGTATCTGGTATCGCGTTCCGTCACTCGTCGCCGCCGTCGGTCGCGAACGATTCCCACTCCATGCTGGCGGCGTCCGTGCCAGTCTCGCTCGCGGCCGCGGGTTCGTCGTCGGTCCCGCTCGTGGCTTCCTCGACTGACTGTTCCCGGGACCGTTGACCATCCCGATCCCGGGCTGTATCGGGACCACCATGACTGGTTCCGTCCTTCCCCCCGCCGGTCGAGCTGCCGCCACTGCGGCGTTTTGGTGTTTCATTCCGCCGAACTTTCGACTTACCCATCACACGCTTCCCGGTTACCCGGTCACCCGTCACCGATGTACTGTCGACCTCGAACTGCGACAGCGACGTCTCCAGATCCTCGGCGATCTCGGCCAGATCCGTGGTGTTCCCCGCGACCTCGTTGAGCGTCGCGGCCTGCTGTTGGGCGGCTGCCGCGACGGTCTGGGCTTCCGCCGCGGTCTGGTCGCTTATCGAGGCGATCTCCTGGATCATCGCCACGACGTCCTGCATCGATTCGGACTGCTCGGCCGTCGCGTCATTGACCTCCTTGATACTCGAATTGATGTCCGCCACGTTCTCGGCCATCTCCTCGAAGGCTGCCGTCGCCGTCTCGACGGTTTCGGCCCCGCTCTCGACCCGCTCGGCCATCTCGGAGATCTCGGTGACGGTGGTCTCCGATTGCGCCTGCACCTCGTCGATGAGGACCTCGATCTCCTCGGCGGACTCCTTGGTCTCCTGGGCCAGGGATTTGACCTCTTCGGCGACGACGGCGAATCCATCGCCCTCCGCGTCGGCTCGTGCCGCCTCGATCCCCGCGTTGAGCGCGAGGATGTTCGTCTGGTCGGCGATGTCCAGGATGACGTCCGTGATCTCGCCGATCTCCGCAAGCGTTTCGTTGAGGGTCTCGACGGCTTCGGTCACGGATTCGCTCCGCTCCCGGAGCGCCGACATCTCTTCTTCGGCATCCTGGGCAGCCTCACGGCCGGTCTCGCCGATCTCGGCGGTGCGGTCGGTCAGGGTGGCCACGTTATCCGAGGAGGCAGTGATCTGCTGGATGGTGGCCGAGAGGTTCTCCGTTTCCTCGGAGGCTCCGTCGAGCCGGCGGCTCTCCTGTTCGACACCCGCGGAGATCTCCTGGACTGACTTGCTGATGTCCTCGCTTGCGTCTTTGACCTCCGCGGCGTTCTCCTCGACGGCCTCGCTCTCCCGGGCGACCTGCCTGGCGAACTCGATCAGGTCGGCCATCATCGACTCCCACTCCTCGACCATCCCGTTGAAGGCCCTCGCGACGCCCGCCAACGCCTCGTCGTCGGTGGTGGTGTCGAGTCTGCGTCTGAGGTCACCGTCGGCGACCTGCCCGATGGTCTCACGGTATTGCTCGGCGGTCCGGGTCAACGCCTCGTTCCGGGCTTGGATGGTCTGCTGCTGGGCCTCCAGGTCTTCGATCCGCTCCCGGAGATTCTCTTCCATCCGGTCGAGGGCGGCCCCGAAGCTCCCCGGTACTTCCTCGTCCATCACCGGGGCGTCGAATTCCTCGCGGCTGAGCGCCTCGGCCTGGGCGCTCACCGTTTCGAGGTATTCGTGCATCCGGTCGAACTCCCGGACCAGATCGCCGATCTCGTCGGTCTGTTCCGTCTCCGGGACGCCCTGGTCGAGTTCCCCCTCGGCGATCGCTCCGGCCGCCGTCCGCATGGTTTTGATCGGTTGGACGAAGTCTCGCTGGAGGATGAGGATGGTATTGAGGAGCGCGCCCACGGCCAGCACGAAGACCACCCCGAAAGCGGCCATCTCCAGGGGTGTCAAGACCTGGGTGAAGGTTTCGATCCCCAGGAGCGCCACTCCCAGGACGAAGATCGAGACGATGGCGCCGAACTGGAGCAATGTCGCCGCCAGCATCTTTCGCTCGACTGTCTTGGTTACCCCGAGGACGTCCATGAGCCCCCAGAGGACCCCTTCGTAGACCGCGAGAAGACCGTTGGATTGCTCGGTGGGCATGGTATTGATGGTATCTTGGCCTGTTCGAAAGCCCCCGTTAATACCGATGGGGTTCGGTTTCCATTCCTGATAATCCCGGCCCCCGGGCTCGACGGCGAATCTCGGCGAACCTGGGTGATACGTGAAATTTTCCCAAAGGAGTACCGAAAACGGCCTGTGGCCGCTTGGTCCCCGGCGTTCGTGTACAGTTCGGATACTGGTATCCGATCTACATTCTA
>CAZQNH010000006.1:0-67192 GCA_964594685.1 uncultured Halobacteriales archaeon | reverse complement strand
CTCCTGAGTGAGCGCTGCGCCGCCATCGGTAAGCGCCGCCGGGCGTTCCTTCGCCGCCCCGAGGATGGCGTCCGCGAGGTGGTGTTCGCTCTTCTTCTCCGCGATCGCCGCGAGTTCCAGGGCTTGGCTTTCTGTCGTCCCGAAGCCCTCGACGTCGGCGACGGTCGTCTCGCCCTTGGTCAGGGTGCCAGTCTTGTCGAAGGCGACGAGGTCGATCTTGCCGGCCTGTTCGAGGTGTTCGCCGCCCTTCATGAGCACGCCGTGCCGGGCCGCGTTTCCGATCGCACTCACGATGCTTACAGGTGGCCCGATTACGAGTGCACCCGGACACCCGATCACCAGCAGCGTAAGCGACAGGATCGCGTCCTGCGTGACCGCGTAAGCCCCGATAGCCAGCGCGATAACCCCTGGCGTGTAGTACTTGGCGAAGCGATCGATAAGACTCTCTGTCGGCGATTGGGCCTCTTGGGCCTCCTCGACGCGGCGGATTATCCGCTGGAGTGTCGTATCCGAGCCGGCACCGGTGGTGCTGATTTCGAGTGCGCCTTCCTGGTTGATGGTTCCGGCGTACACCTCGTCGCCATCCGTCTTGTGCACGGGAGCGCTCTCGCCGGTGACGGGGGCTTGGTTGACGGCGCTCTCGCCTTCCACGACGTCGCCGTCCACGGGAATCTTCTCGCCGGGTTTCACAACGACTATCTCGCCTTCGTCGACCGCGCTGGCGGGCACTTCCTCGAGTTCCCCGTCGCGGCGAACCGTCGCCGTGTCAGGGGTCATCTCGAGGAGTTCCTGGAGGGCGTTTCGCGTCTTCCGCATCGTCCGCCCCTCGAGGTACGAGCCGAGGGCGAACAAGAAGACGACGGCCGCAGCCTCCCAGTACGCACCGATGGCGATCGCGCCGAGAGCCGCCAGCGTCACCAAAGTCTTGATCCCGAGCGTACGGCTCCTGACCTCGTGATACGCGATCTTGGCGATGTCATAGCCGCCGATGACGGCCGCGAGGATCAGGACCGCGTTACTGACGGTATCGAGGCCGGCGAAGTATCCGAGGCTCCAGCCACCACCGTAGAGCAGCCCGCTCGAAGCGACGATGAGAGCCTTCCGGTGTGTCCGGTAGTACCGTTTGATTGATCGGAAATCCATTTGTTAGGCAGGTTGGGGGGTGTACCCCTGGTTCTCGATGGTCTGGGCGAAGGTTTCGGTCTCGGCGACGGACCCGTCATAGTCGATCTCCACGCGACCGGTGGTGTAGTGGACCTCGACGGATTCGACGCCCGCTACCTGCGATAACGCTCGCTCGACGGTGCTCGCACAGCTCGGGCAGTCGAAGTCCAGCACGCGGAATTGGGTTGTGTCGGTCATTGCGTTTCTACGTAGCGGGTTCGTGCCCATAAGTATTTGTCAAATGATATGTTTGAATTATAATACGGGCCGTTCGAACGTTCCAATGGCTCGTCTAGGCTTCACCGAAATACCGGGAGTCAGTCGATTTCCCAGGAGGTCGGGTACATCGCCAGCTTTTCCGCTATCGGGAGCCCACTAGCGGTTATGACACCCGCAGCATCCGACGGCCAGCTCCAGGACATCGTCGTCCGGGACCCCGAGATCTCGGCCGCCATCGACGAGCCGATGCGCGCCATGGTGCTCGACGTGCTCTCCGACGAAGCGTTGACCGCGACCGAGGTTTACGACCGGCTGGTCGAGCGGGGAATCGACCGGACGGAGAACACGATCCGGCATCACATAAACGAGCTCCGTGATGCAGGGCTGGTCGAGGTGGTACGGTTCGAAGAGGGCCGCGGCGGAACGACAAAATACTACAAGGCGAACACGATCGTCCTGTCCTACTCGCTCCCGGAATCGGGGATGGATACCGTCGAGGCGATGACCGACGCCGTTCGACCGCATATGGAGGCGGCCCTGGAAACCCTCGACGACGAGTACGAGCCCGAGATCGAGTCCCTGGCCGCGGCCATGGGGCCGTGCGAGCATTGCAAGACCCAGAAATACGAGCCGTTCATCCTCCTCACAGTGCTCCGCCGTGCCTTCGTCCAGTCGTACGGCCGGTCATCATGAGCCGGTGCGGGATCCGAATGTGCACCGTCGGATGTCTTCGAGCGGTCCAAAAAGACGCGGTTGGTCGCTTAGAAGACCGTCGTAAGCACCTCCAGGATGTCGACGTGAACGCCCACCCACTGGACGCCCTTGTAACCCAGGAAGATGCCCGCGATCCCGAGGACGCCTGGGAGGTTGGGTGGGGCCGGGATGGGTATTTGTATCACACTGAACAGGGCCCCGGCGAAGATCCCCGTCAGCATGGCCAAAACGAGTTCTGAGGCCATGGATCCCTCGACGCCGTCGGGACTGATAAACTATGAACATCTAGGGACTTGGACAGGGTTGCTTTCCGCCCTGACGGTCCCGCCCGGTCGGGCACAGAAAGGACCTAGTCGGTAGAGAGCCCTTCCTCGGGCGTCGCATCGTCCACTGGTTCGGAAAGCGTGTACAGGTTCTGTCTCGCATCGGGGACGTAGATCCCCTTCTCGACGATACCTCGGTCCTGGAGGCGTTTGACGGCGTCTCTGACTGTTCGTTGGGAGAGCCGGGTCCTATCGACGATCTCCTTTTGAGTGAGTCCGTCGTTATATTCGAGGACCTTCAGGACAAGCTTCGCACTCGGTGGCACGTCCGTTATCTCGTGTTCGGGTTGCGCCATTTGTCGGAGCCCACACAATGTGATTTCGTGCCAACCCCTCAAACATATCCGTTGGTGAACCAGGGTGTTCATGGGGGCCAGGTAACATACCCCAAACCTGGATCCGACAGCAAGAGCTGGCCGACATGCCCCCCAAACGGGGCCGGACGATAATTTCGGGGAAATGGGATATCTACGTGAACCAATAAAGAGAGACACGAAGCTCCGGCGCGTGCCCCAGTGCAACTCGCCAGAGAAACAGTCGATGAACGTTCACCGTCATCGGGTCCCCGAACCCCGACGGAGCCAGGGGTTGCTAGCGAGTTCGTCCCCGATCAGTGCCCAGCGGCATTCTCCGCGGCAGCGCTGGCGGCACCGTCGGACTGCCCCGCAGCGTCACCGCCGCCGGGTGTGAGTTCTTTGAGCGTCTCACCAAGTCTCTCCATGCTGCCCGCGGACCGGATCTCGCTCAAAAGGTCGCTGACGAAGTCCGGCACCTGGGCCGGCAGGTCGACAGGCGGGCTTGCCTGCACGAGGAGGTTGGTTGCGTCGTTTGCGAACGTTACCATCGTGAGTGGGTCTGCTTCGATCATCGCATCTCCGGGTAGCCAGTGTGTGGGGATAAAATGGCCAAGCCCTGGGTCCGGGTTGACCCCGATTTGCCCGGATTAACACGAGTCAGTGGCCGGTATACCCCAGATATTCGGAGTTATACCGTCGAGCCCCTGGGGGTTCGCATTCGACTCGATTCCAGCGCCTACGCGAGGGGTGAAGGCGGGGCTGGTCGGCTCACGAGTGTCGATCGCCCATCAGATAGATCTCGTGTACGCTGCGACGCTGGAAGACCGACCACAGTGGCCATGTCCAGTTTGCGGACCTGGTCTACGATTCGGCAGCCCCGAGCCCGGCCGACCTGGCGTATGGACAGTCCGGTATCCGCGGGCAACCCTCGCAGGTGAAAAGTGCCGGGGCTTGCTCGATCTCCGGGCCCAGTCCGATGACGCTACTTACCGATTTGTTGGGCCTGATGAGACCGTTCTCGGATATCGAGACCCCGATCTCGCTCGCGGGGAGTGTCTCGAAGACGAACGCCGAGTTCTCGACCGCCCAGTCGACGTTGCCGGACCCAGGTGAGAAGAGGCGAGTCGTGTTCCAGCCCGCCTCGTTCGCTTGCTCCCGGATATCCGTTGCCACCCGCTCCTTCGTGATAGTCAAGGCCGCGTTCTCCAAGGCGTCCCGGACCATCTCGTCGAAGACCGGTTCCGATCCTGGTCTGGACGCCTGACAGTTCCCGACTGTCACCACAAGCGTACACACGTGACTCGCCTCCAAAACCGGCGCAGGCGGGTCATAGTCCCGAATAGTGGTCTCCTCGGTGGAGAAGATACCGTACATCGCCCGTGGATCGATCGCCTGCTGGACTTCGCGAGCGAGACGTCGAACTGGCTCCTCGAGCCGGTCCCGAGAGTACTTCGAGGACGTCCACGTCGGGAACGGAGGGGTTTCGAATACCCGGTCGATGGAGAGGTCCACCTCGATATCGTCGACCCGCTGAACGGTCCCGATGATTCCCTCCATATCGTGATATTTGCATCTATGGACCTTACAAGTATGGATTGTCCCGACGTAGGCACACGTGGACCCGATTCTCCGGCGAGGCTACAGGGCGTCCTCATCCCTTTCCAACCACGGAACGACGTCGCACACCCCGGGGTACCGTTCGAGGTCGTGATGCGGGAGGAACATGGCTTCCATGAACTCGTCGTGGAAGCCGTCGACAGCCGCCAGTTCCACGTACTCGATTGCCTCGACGATCGCCTCGCTCCGGCTCCGCGCCCGTTCGTCGAGCAGGGCGTACTGGGCCCCGTAGCCCGCCGCGTTCCCGAGGAACTCCACCTCGTCCACCCGTGCTTCGGGATACATGCCTAAGAGCCGAGCCGACTCCGGAGCGATCGCGTTACCGAATCCCCCGGCCATCACCAGTCGGTCGACCGCATCGAGTCCGACCAGCTCAAGCAGAACATTCGTGCCGGTCTGTATCGCCGCCTTGGCGTGCTGAATCTCGCGGATATCGGACTGCGAGACGACGATGTCATCGTCGATTGCGGTCTCGGCCGCGGGCAGGAGCAGGAACTCCAGTTCCCCGTCGCCTGACTCGCGGATGCGCCCGTCACGGGTTCCAGGTGCCTCGAGCCCACCCCGTCGATCGATCGCCCCTACCAGGAAAAGTTGCCCCACGGCATCCAGGATACCGGATCCACAGATGCCCATCGGTCGTCCGCCGCCGATCACCTTCACGTCGGGGGCCCACGTCTCGGGGTCCAGGTCGACGCGCTCGATGGCTCCCTGTTTCGCCTGGACACCCTGGGTGATCTCGGCCCCTTCCAGTGCCGGGCCTGCCGGTGCAGAGGCCGCCAGGATCCGATCGCCGGTCGAGACAGCGATCTCCCCGTTCGTCCCGATGTCCATGTAGACGGTCGGTTCGTCCCGGTCCAGCGCGTTCGCGACGAGAAGGTCGGCGACGAAGTCCGGTCCAACCCAGCCGCCGACGACGGGTAACCAGGAGAGTGTCGCGGATTCGTGGATCTCGAGCCCGAGTTCGCGCGCCTTGTACTCCAGGATGGCGTGGTTTGCGGGCACGTAGGGAGATGCGGCGACCGGACTCGCGTCGATCCCGAGAAAGAGGTGATGCATCGCCGTATTCCCGACGAAGACCGCATCGAGGATGTCAGCGGGCGCCACGTCGGCGTCCCGGGTTACCTCCGCAACCATCTCGTTCACCTCCTCGAGGATCTCCTGTTGCAGGACCGTTCCACCATCGGGATCGTTCTGGGTAAACGCCACCCGGCTGACGATGTCGCTGCCATGGGTCCGCTGTGGATTCAACCGCGAGGTGACCGCGGCCTGCTCGCCGGTTCGAAGGTCAACGAGGTAGACCGCGAGTGTCGTCGTCCCGACGTCGACCGCGATCCCGTAGGTCGATTCTCGTCGACCCGGGAACAGCGCAACCAGTTCCGCTCCGCCGTAGACAGCCGCCGTGCAGTGAGACGTGTCCGCTCCGCCCGTCTCGGCCCGCAGCGTGTTCGGGAGGTTCCGAAGTGCCAGGCGGTCACACGTCGAGACCTCGAGGTCGTACTCCCGCTCGAGGGCCTCGTAGACGCGTTCCAGGTCGGCGACGGTATCGTCTAGACTGGGCTGTGAGACGTGGAGCGGATACAGTCGAAGGGCCGGTTGGAGGTCGATGTCGAGGGACCGGCCTTCCGTCATGATGATCCCGCTCTCGAGTCTTGAGGCGGGCGGAACGGACACAGATACGGCCCCATCCTCGACGGTCGCCCGACAGCCGAGGCGATACCCGCGGTCGATCTGGGAGTCGCTCAGGACGGCGCGTTCGTCCGGAGCGATTGGTGAGAAATGGGTTCCGCCAGCTTCGACGACCACCGCGCAGGTCCCGCAAACCCCGTCACCGCCACAGAGTGCTTCGACGTCGATGCCCGCCTCCTCGGCCCCCGCCAGGATCGAGGTGCCGGCCGGAACGTCGATAACGCGGTCCTCGTCAGTGAACGCGAGTGGAAACGTTTTGGTCATCAGTCAAGGGTCGTGCCGAACCGGGCAGATCATCGTGGTATGGAGTGGCCGGTCAGCGGGGAGCGGGTTCGGGAGTGTTTCAGCCAGCTTACTGAGTCGATCGCGTGGCTTAGAGGGTTGCCAGTTCCTTCCCCAGGTTCTCTGCCTCCTCCATCTTCTCCTGAAGTTGCTCGTCGACGTCCTCCGAGAGCGGTGTCGGTTCCGCCTCATCGAGCAGCCGATTCACCTTCTCGTGGGCGTCATCGAGTGCCACGTTGTGATGCCAGTTCTGCTCCTCGCGTTTCTTCATGAGGTCCGGCATGACCAGTTCGGTCTTGCCGTACTTCCTGGTGTGGGCTTCCGAGAGGAAGGTACCGCCATGCCCGACATCCCGGATCACGTCCACCGCCAGAGTCTCGTCGTTCACCTCGACCCCGTCGGTGACCCGCTTTACCATCCCGACCATCTCGTCGAGAGCCGTGAGAACCTCAAGGCTGTTCCGGTAGCCGCTTCCGATCACCCCGAGGTCGTGGATGAGGTTCTGGCCCGCGAGCACCGACCCGTACAACGAGACGGCAGTTTCGGCCCCGAGCTGGTAGTCACCGCCGAAGGAATCCGAGATGCCGCCAGTGCCGAAAACCGGCAGGTCGTATTGCCGGGCCCACTGGCCGGTGAAGGACTGGTAGAACATCCGTTCGGAGTGGAAGTAGCAGTGACTCCCCAGACGCATGTCCATCGGGACCGGGAGCGAGCCCATCAGCATCGGGGTTCCCGGGTTGTTCAACTCGCCGATTACGATACCGGCCAGGGACTCGGCGAGCCCCAGCGCGGCCGTCCCGGCGATGGTCATCGGTCCCGTGGCTCCCATGTCCGGCATCGGGCTCGAGATCAGCGGGAGTCCGGCACGGGTCCATTCAAGGAGGGATTCGGTGGTCTCTTTCCGGAGGTACAGCGGAGACACCGGCTCGTTGTACATCGTCACCAGGTTCTTGTTCGTGACGTCTTCTTCCTCGGCGACGATCTCGACCATCTCAACCAGCTTCTTCGTCAGGTCCCCGCCGTAATGCGAGAGGATGCAGTTGTGCTTGGTGTTGTTGGCGAACAGTTCGTAGAGGGTGACAAAGCCCAGCATCGGCTCGTCCCGGAGGGTGAACATCCCCCACGTCATGTCGATGTTGGGGAGTTCGTTCTGCAGGACGATCGAGTCCCTGACGTCCTCGCGGGTCGGCGCCCGGTCTTCGCCGGTCTCGTAGTCGTATACATGGGGTGGGCCGTTACACGAGGACATATAGGCCCGCTCTGGCTCCATCCGCACGTCCTGTTCGGGGTCCCGGGCCGAGAGCCTGATCGAACGCGGGGCCTTCTCGATGCTCTCGTTCACCAGGTGTGGGGGGATCTTCACGACGTCGGTCTCTTCGTCGACCGTCGCGCCGGCCGCCACGAGCAGGTCCTGGGCTTCTTCGTTCTCTATCTTCACCCCGATATCCGACAGGATCTCGAGGGCTGTATTATGGATCGCCGTTACGTCTTCGTCGTCCACTAACTGGAGTTGACCGCCTTTGATTCCTGGTCGCATCGTATTCACCCCGCCACCGCACTTTCCTTCGTTTGATTGAGCTTCCGTACCGCATCGAAGGCATTTTCCCCGTGGATGTCAGCCCCGATCTCGTCCCGCCACTCGTCGGTCACGGGAGCGCCGCCGACCATCACGATGACATCCTCGCGGATGCCTTCGTCCTCGAGGCGGTCAACGAGTTCCCGCTGTTTCTCCTTGGTCGTCGTCAGCATCGCCGACGCGCCGACCGCATCGGCCTGTAACTCGCTGTATTTTTCGATGAACTCCTCGGCCGGCACCTCCACGCCGAGGTCGATGACCTCGTAACCGTTGGCCGACAGCAAGGCGGCGAGGATCTTCTTCCCGATGTCGTGTATATCACCCTCGACAGTCCCGAGAATGACCTTGCCTTCGCTCTGGCGTTCGCCGCCCGCATCTTGAATCGCCTGCTCGAGGATCTCCCGCGAGGCGTTCATCGCGTCCCCGGCACTCACCAGGTCGAACAGGAACAGTTCCCCGTGCTCGAACTTGTTCCCGATCTCCTCTAACACGTCCGTCGCGGCCTCGATCGCCTCCTGGGGGTCTACGCCCTCTTCGAGTGCCTGTCGGGTCTTTTCCTCCGCGGTATCCTCATCGAAGTTCCGGATGGCGTCTTGTAGTTCTTCTAAGGTTTCCGACATACGACATAATTATTCGTGATGTTCAATATAATTGCACCCACACATGTAGGGGACCCGAAACGCCCCTCGGATTACCGGCGAACGGCGTCCGGTGAGACACCCCCGCGGCTCGAACGTACACGGTGAAATGATAGCACGTGTTTCGAACCAAAGGCGTCCCGGGAACTGGTCCGCATCAACGAACCGTGGGAAATTCGTCCACAGCAATGTGCCCCGGTGCCCCGAGATCCGGTCGCCGATCGATGACACCCTGCTCGCAGACCCACATCTGGAGATGCCAACGTGTATGGATCTGACCGAGGAATACATCTGACTTGATACGATTCGAACGCGGCTCGAATGGTACTTGTTATCAAGCTTACTCGTCTTTCTCGTCGTCTTCGTCTGTCGGTTCCCCCTCTGACACCGTCTCCTCGCCCTCCAGGATCTCACGGACGTCGAAGTCCTCCACCCGGATGGAACCAGAACCCTCGCTGTCCGCGACGGCCGCCGCGACCGGATAGAAGAAGACGTGTCCACAGGTGGGACACCGGTCGGTATCGGCCTGCTCGACGAGGGTGTGGCAGTTCGCACACTGCCACATCGGTTCCTCGCTCATCGTCGGAATAGTCGGGCCCAATGACCAAGAGGGTATCCGCTGACTGCGGATACATCGAACCGTCACACACTTGGGGAGCCCCGTCATAGCCGCCGATGTGCCGTGGTAGCTCAGCCTGGTAGAGCAGTTGATTTGTAATCAACTGGTCGAGGGTTCGAATCCCTCCCACGGCTTCCGGTTTTTAGTGAACTCCACCGAATCGGGGTCGTTGAATATTCGACTGGAATCAGAGAGCGAGACACGATATCTTGACTCCCGATGGGAAGATACGATATCTTCACCCCCGATACATTATTACACTAGTATTATAGTATATGGGCATATGCAAAACGGTGGTCGAGAACTGGTGCTGCTCTCCGCGGGATCAGTGCTCACCGTCGCTCTGGTGTTCCTCAAGATCTATCAGCCCGAGTTGTTGGCGATGACGACAGGAGGGGCGGATTCAGCCGGTCTGACTATCGTCATTTTGCAGATACTCCTGATCGTGTTCTTCATACTCTTCCTCGGGCGACCCAAGATGCGGACGTTCGAATAGGGCTGCGACCGGAGGCGGTTGTCCGGCCAGTTGAAATATATTGGGCACAGGCCAAGTCCTCCCGTGCTGACTTCAGGCATGCAACCCGCGGGCGAGCCCTAATCGTCGGTCAACTGCTCCATCTCGACGCCATGGGTCTCCGAGAGTCGGTCCCAGTAGATACCCGCCAACACCAGCGAGGTGAAGACGACTGCGATGAAGTACGACGACGACGCGAAGTAATCTCCCTCCGTCAGGAGCATCCCGAACTCGTCGACGAAGATCCCGAGGCCCACGCCGTAAAGGACGGCGATCCTCGCCCGCGAATAGGACCCGAAGAGCGAGAACCACCCGGCGAGGGTGAGGAACAGGAAGCCGAAGAAGAAATGATGGACGTGGTAGCCCCGCACCCAGACTTCATTCACGGGCACGATCCAGGCGGTACCGACGGTCTCCGGGCCCACGATGCCCGATAGCACCACGAGGATGCGAGCCGTCGCAAAGGCGGCCGAGAACGAGACGAGGACGAGCAGCCGAACGAACGCGTCCCCCGAGAACTCCCAGAAAGCCCCGAGGGTTCCCATCCGGATATCGAGGATGAAGTGACTAACCGAGGAGAAGACCAGGATGGTTGCGCCCAAGATCAGGCTGAAGAGCTGTTCGGACACCACGAGGACAGCAAGTAGATGGGAGTAATCGCCGAGGACGAGACCGAACACACGATCGGGGTATCTCGGGAAGACAAGTGCCGAGAGGATGATCGAGAGGCCGAGGATGACACCGACGGTCGAGACGGTCCGAGCGAGTTCAAGTCGGTTCCGCGAGGGATGCAACGCGCTGGACAGGTCCTCGGCTATCTGTTTGAGAATGCTCACAGTCGTCCTCCCCAATGACGAAGCAGGTCGGGACTCCCCGGAGACAGCAATGAGAATCCCGATGCCATCGTATGCGGTTTCGATGAGGGTGCCCGAGCAAAAGAATATCGGTTGCGAACCCGACTCATCGGCGAAGTCGCCGGGATTCTCCTGCGCTCCGGTCGCGGACTGTCACCGGCCTGAGAGTCTGGTCCCAACGGCACTACCGACACATGGCACGAGCGATCCGATGGATGGACCTATATCCGCCGCGCTACTGATTCTCTACTGTGATCCGCCCGCCGGGGACCGTGAGAATCCGACACTGGCTACTGGGGATCGCCTGCGGAGCCGCCGTCTACGGCTTCCACAAGTACGGGGCGATCTCAGGGTGGTACCTCTCGTTTCCGTGGTTCCAGAATCTTACCCATGCCGCGTCGACGAGCGGCGTCGTGGTCATCCTTTTCCTCGTGGGGCTGGAGCTCGGGTTCCGGGGTCGGAACCTCTTGTCCTTCGTCCTCGGGGCGACGGCGGCAGCGGCGGTCGGGTGGGAGTTCGTGGAGTATCTCGGTTGGATGGACCAGTACGGCATCTACCTCATGTTCCACGGGTTCGACGACGCCGCGATCGACATGGTCTCGAACGCCGTCGGCACCGCCGCGGCCCTGGCGGTCCTCTGGTGGTGGGCGGGACGATCGTATCGAGAAGAGATGAGGGCCCGTTGATGCTCTTTCGCTCTGGGATACCCGTAATCCTCCCACGCATCGCAGGGTGATAGGAGGGCCGAGTCGTCGGACTGGTCAGTTCACCTGCAGAAGATCGGCCGGCTGGTGTTCTGTCCTGCCTGGCTCTTCTTTAGTCGTGCCTGGCTCTTCGCAATCGAGGCGGGTCTTCGCCGACGCGTTCCACTATATCGGGTCGTTCTTTGGATTCTACCCGAGGTTCTTCTGGTTCCAGATGGTCGCCTACTGCCGTTCGGCCACAACCAGGGTGCTGTTGCTCGCCCGCTTTGGCCTTGATACTCGTCTGCAGCGAAACAGGCTACGGCTGGTCGTCCTCGTGTTCTCGTTGATCGGTGCAGTCGGGTGGGACTGGTGGCCTTGTACGAACTGTGGCCGAATCTCATCTGGTGGGGGATCGACGGCTCGCTGCTCGATCTAAGGATGGACGCCATCGGAGTTTCGACGGTCCTGTTCCTTCTCAGAACTCGTCTTCGGCCAGTCATCGACCCCCGCATCCGACATCCACGGTGGGGGAGATCGTCTCGAGTGATTGAACGGACCAGTGTCCCACTATTTCGTCCTGGACCGCCGTCCCAGCCACGCCGCGACCCCACGCCGTCCTAGATACCCGACCGTGAAGGCGACCGTCGCGAGGAAGAGCGCTTCGACGCCCAGGAAGATGAGGCCATCCGGACGGAGGAACGCGGCCACACGGTCGAGGAAGGGCCGCGAGGAGATCTCGAACATCGCACTTTCGGCGGCATATCCCAGAAGCGAGGCGTAGGTGACAAGCCACCCGAAGACGAGACCCAATCGGTGATAGCCGACCCATGCCGCGGCGAGCATCCCGAGAAGCGCGGCATCCCCCGGGATCCAGACCAACCCTCCCGAGACAGCGAAGATCCCGAGCGCATAGGCCCCGAACGAAACGAGGAACACGGCGATCGCGAGACCCAGGATGGGGTACCGGCCGAGACCGGTCCCCTCGGACCCCACTAATAACGAACGCGCCGGCAAATCCATATGCCTCTTCTCGAACGGCGCCGGTTTGGTGTTTCGGACTGGCTCAGGAGAGGTGGGCGGAGAGCTCGATCGCGCCAACCACCCCACTCACGTATGCGTCTCGATGAACTCCGCGATGGCGGTGTAGGCCTCGATACGGTTCTCCAGTTTGGCGAACCCGTGTCCCTCGTCCGCGAAGACGAGTTTCTGCACCGGGACTCCCTGGGCACGCGCCGCCTCGATTACCTGTTCTGCCTCGTCCAGCGGGACCCGTGGGTCCCTGGCACCGTGAGCAACGAATAACGGCGCCTCGATAGCGTCGATCGTATTGATCGGACTGATCCGACGCAGGAACTCGCGGTCCGTTTCCAGGCTCCCATACTCGGCCTCGCGATGCTCGCGCCGCCAGTCGCCCGTGTTCTCAAGGAAGGTCTCGAAGTTCGCGATGCCCACGATGTCGATTCCCGCAGCCCAACGTTCAGGATACGCTGTCAAAGCAGCCAGTACCATGAACCCGCCGTACGAACCGCCCATCGCGACGACCGTGTCGCCGTCCACGGTCGGGTGGTCCTCGAGGTAATCCAGGCCAGCGAGAACGTCCCGAACCGAGTCCGTGCGGTTTCGGACGTCATCGAGATGTGTGTATTCCCGACCGTACCCTGTCGAACCCCGGACATTCGGTTCGAAATAGGCGTACCCGAGATCGACAAAGTACTGGGCGACCGCGTGAAACGACGGCCGCCGCTGTGACTCAGGGCCGCCATGGATGTCGACGATCACGGAAGCCCCGCCTGCAGGTTCGGCCGAAGGGAGGGTGAGGTACGCGGGAATCTCCAACCCGTCGAAGGATTCGTAGTGGACGAGTTCCGGCGATTGGAAGGTCTCACGTGGGATACCGGCTGTCGACGCATCGGTCCAGCGGGTCGTCTCGCCTGAGGCCACCTCGACGACGTACACGTTCGGGTTATCGGTGCGGGTAGTGCCCATGACGGCGAACCGGTCGGCACCCGACCCGATGTCTACTTCACCGTACACCCCCTCGGGAAGGTCCGGTTCGGAGATGGTCCGGTAGGTGGTCCCGCCGGTCAGTTCCCCCACTGTGAGGGCCGAATATCCGTCGATGTTCCTGGTGAAGACGAAACGACCGGTCCCCTGGTCGAGTTCGAACCCCTCGATATTCCACTCGCCCCCATCCTCGACAACCGTGAGGGCGCCCGTTTCGATGTTCAGCCGGGCCAGGTAGCGGGTATCGGCGTCCTGGTCGGTCACGAGATAGACGGAGGACCCGTCGGGGCCCCAGTTCGGCGCCTGATAGCGCACATCCCCGTCCGGTTCAGTGAGACGTGTCCGCGTCCCGGACTCGATGTCGAGGACGGAGAGGTCGTGGTCGAAACTTGAACGGGACTCGTGAAGGAGGAGTCGCTCGTCCGCGGCACCCCAGCCCGCCACCCTGTACCAGCCCGTGCCCTCCCAGACGAGTTCGGCGTCGCTGCCCGTCCCGGTTCGGTCCTGCACGTAGACGTCGAAGACACCCTCGTCGCGACGGTTCGAGGTGAACGCGAAGCGCTCGCCGTCATGACTCCATCCACCCCACTGGTGTTTCGCGTCAGGGAAATCCGTGAGAGGGACCACAGTCGACCCATCGCCCGAGAGCCGGAACAACTGCACGCGTTCGTCTCCACCTTCGTCCATACCGAAGGCGAGTTCGGGTCGCGTGGGCGACCACTCCGCGAAGGTCACGCGGTCGTCATAGAAGGTCAACTGCTCGGGCCACTCTCCAGGCCCCTCGAGGGCCCAGACCTGGTGGACCCCGGTCGTATCCATGAGGAAGCTCACTCGCTCGCCGTCCGGACCGATACTTGGCCCGGTCGCCGTCCGGATATTGAGATACCGTTCGATATCGTACGTGCTCATATTGGTCCCACCCTGGGGTCGGATAAAAGGGTATGCCGTTGGACAGCAGGGAAGGAGCCAGCCGAGGTACCGCCACTAGATATGGGTCCGGTTCAGTAGATGAGCGGCACGAACGGGATGAACTCTTCGACGTGAAGCAGCCCGACGCCCACGAGCAGTGAATACGTGAAATTCGCCAGGGTCCCCGTGAGATAATAGTTCGTATCCCGGCTACTGATGTCCCGCCACCGGATGATGGATTTGGCCGTGAACACCAGCCCGAGGGCCGTATACGCGTTCAGTAACACGAGCGTGAGGATCAGGAGGTTCTCGAGTTTCCCAGTGACACGGCCGGTGTCGACGTCCGCCTCCTCGTAGTTCCCGTTTGCGTACTCGAGGACGTAGTTCACGACCCAGGTACTGGTGCCCATAAGGAGCGTGTACCCGGCGAGGACGAAGACGAAGGGATGGCGAAGCACGGCCAGGTATACCACCGCTGCGACGACCCCGATTCCCAGGTTAGTCGCCTCGAATCGTTGCATTGAGTCCTCCTTCGGCGACCTCCCTGAATTCGTCTTCGACGCGCGTCTCGATCGAGAGGATCTGGGACCCGTAGATCGTCCCGAGTGCGTCGGAAACCCGTTGGACCGATACCCCTAATTCCCCCGCCACCGCCGTCATCGTGTCGGCTTCCCGATAGGCGCGTGCGATCTCGAGCTGGCGCTCGGTCCATCGTTCCTTCGCGAACAGGAGCAGATTCACTTGATCGACGACCACTGGGTCGAGCAGATCCTCATCGGGATGGACCCCGAACCGCATGTCCGTCCGGTCCACCGTCTCCAGAACCCGGGTGCCGGCGTGCAGCGCCGGCCCGTCCATTTGACCGATCCGGGACTCCCCGGGGTTCACGTCGACCTCGTCCACGCTGATCGCGAAACGGACCTTGACCGGGTGTAACCGCTCCTGAAGCGTTCTGATGACGCGATACACGCTGCCGAAGTCCCGGAGCACGCCCCCGAACTCGTCGATTCCCTTCATCGTCTCGAAGGGTCCCACCGCAGCGTCGGGGAGCGAATCCGCGAGTTGCGCGAGCGCGTCGCGTAACTCCGCGTCGAATGCCTGTCTATCCGGCAGATTCGACGACTTCACCACGTCGGCCAGCAGCACGCAACGGGTCGACATCGGTATCAATCGTGGATTCGGGGGGGCGTTACTTCAACCTTTTGGGGTTGAAATTTGAGGTTCTATATTTTAGTATTGAATGTTGCCACCGGTGTCCGACGTCTCAGTGCTTATCTGTTGAATCCTGAAATTCAATAATATAGTGGTGATTTAGGTTGGTTACTGTGGGGCAAGCAGCAGCAAGTATAGCGATGCATCAAAGGGTGAATTCGATTACGCCGCACCAGTCAATCCGCCGACGCTTGTCCCTCGAGCGGAGACCGGAGCAGCCCCACGAAGAGTTCCCCTTACCTCTGGACCCTGATGATGAGGACCGAACTGGAATAGCGTGGCTCGACTAATGTATCGTCACAACCCACCGGAGGACTCCGATTCCGTGATCAGTAGGGGTTTCGTGAAATGGGTGACCGAAATCCGGTCAACCAGTCAGCCAGATGGGGCTGGAGAAGGGTCCTCACGGGCGGGCTCGCGACGCCAAAGACGCCTACAGATGTGTCGAGACGTACGCGGCCAGTTCGGAGACGATTCCCTCGTCGGTGGTCCAGAACCCTCGCCAACCGTGATCTCCATGCCGGTTACTGAGGAGCGCCATCGGTGAATCGTCGAGTTCCGGCGGCGGCTCGTAGATGACGAACCAGTTCTCCCGGAATTCCGGGGTATACCCACCGTGCACGGTGACCCCGAAGTCTGCCGGCGGGATCCAGTCCGGAACTCCGTAGACGTGGACATCTAGATCCGCATTGCCGAGGGTGCGATATACCGCCGCGGTCCCTTGCTCGTCTCCCATCCGAGAGAGGTGCTGGAACCCGGTCCGGAGGCGGCCACCAGGGCTCTCGAAGGCGAGCCGTTCGATGTAGCGCGAGATGGCGATGAACAGGAGCTTCTGGGTGTTGGCGGTCGAAGTGCCGCCGAAGACGAAGGAGGTTTCTTCGAGCGCCGCGACCACGTCTGGCAGGTCAGCGTCCGCGAGGGGCCGGCTGCCGCTGGTGAACCGTTCGGCGTCCGCAAAGAGTACGGAATCGAGGAACTCGTCGACCGAGGAAGTCGCGACGACCGACCCCTCCCGGAGGACCACCATGTGGTCTGGCGGGACCTCCGAGACATCGTCGATTCGGACCTCGACAGGTTGGTCCTCGAACATGGAAGCGACCAGTTCGGCCATCGGCTGGGTCGTCCGCTTGCGATTCGCCAAAACGAGCGTCGGGGCCTGGGAATCCAGACGCGAGATATAGTCTGCAAGTGGCATCCGTGTAAGGTCATATACGCCGGAATCAGATATAGGGTCCATGTGCAAGGAGTTGGGTTCGCAAGAGTGTCCCTACCATGCCAGGGTGAACCAATGATCCAACCCCACACCCGGCGCTCGGTCGCAACTTCGGACCACACCTGTCGATCGCGGTATCGGAAAACTGCAAAAATGGCCGTTACTAGGAAGCTTATGACGGGGTATCGGTAAGAGCGCATGTCGGCCTCGATCGGTGACCGTGCCATCCCACTCATCATCGGTCGGGGCCGTCCCACGGACGTGACCGTGCACGCCATGCCATGGTCACTGTATCACCCACCCTCGCGCCACACCCGGCGCACCCGTGGTTTTGGTACCGAACTCAACAGAGCCAGCTGGGTACTCGGATGCATGAGTCCCGAGATTGGACCCAGAAATCAACGCTCCCAAGGCTCATTCCCCGAATGTGTTCCCAGGGCTAGCTCCACGAATCCATGTTCCAAGGAGTGGCTCCGGGAACTGGCGTTCCCCAAACGACCGCCGCCAACCGAACGCTCCCGATACCACCATACCACGGAGCTCTAGCTGGCCACCAATGGCAGCCGAGGATCAGTTGGGGGCGTCTATCGGCCGAAACCGCAGCCACTAGAAGAATGCATCCGACCGCCAAACATCCTGTTATTGATATCGCCGTGGGCCCGTATTCGGACACAGGATGGCGAAATTCCTGGTCAGTGGTCGGCGACGGGACCTTGTCGTGCTGGTGTACGCCATGGGGGAGCCCCGGGAACAAGAACTCAAACGGGCACTCGAATCCCACTACGAAGACCGGATCTCGCCGGGAGAATTCTACGGGGCTGTCGAGGCGCTGGTCGACCACGGGTTCCTTCGGAAGACCCCGGATGGGGTCCACGATCGCGTCTCGCTTACCGACGCCGGCGAGACGGCGCTACTCGACCACTATCAGTGGCTGACGGAGCAGATCGAAGCGGCATAAACGCTCGTCGAAGCACGCCGTCACCCGAGGTCCGGAATGTAGTACGCTGAGTCCGAACCTGAACCCCTTAGGCCCGAGTCCAGAGGGCACGGCTGACGCGAGACTTGGCTCTGCCTAGCAATCCCTCGAGCCGAACTGTCGCGTCCAACACGGGGTAGGTCGGCGAGGACTCACCATAGAGGTACTCCTGAAGGGTGACCGCATCGCGATTCCACGTGAGCGTTCGTGTGTGGTCGTGGATCGCCCGCTGACGTGCCTGGCCGACCCCCTCGACCCGATTACGTAATTCGCGCAATCGGACGAACAATTCCTGGAGGTCTGCGTACGACCGACTGGCAAGCGGCTCATCGTTCATGGCTTCGACTTCGCTCACGACCGACGCCAGATCGCGTTCCGCCTCTGAGAGAGTATCGCGTTCCTCCTCCAGGATAGCGAGCAGGTCCTCCCGCTTCGACGCAGCTTCGTTTGCCTGGCGAACGAGCCCCTGCTTCACCGGGTCGTTCATCCCGCCCGGACGGTTGAGGCTGGCGACCAGGTCGGCATCGAGTTCGATCGCCAACTGGTCGAGGACGTCCTCGCCGTAGGTCTCCTCGTAGTGGGGAAGCGCCATCACCGTGTCTTCGAAGGCAGTCGCCACTTCCTTCACGGGGGGTGGCCCTGTATCGAGGGTCTGGATGGTCTGCGGCGTGGCCATGGCGCCACTGGTTTGCTCGACTGCCATCCCCTCGATACGGTCGGCGAAGGCGAGAAACGCCTTTCTCTCCGCCACAACCTCCTTGATCTCCCTATCGACTGTGTTCCGCGCCGAATAGAGGTAGGTAAGGACGCCCAAAACACCGACCGCGACGACCGCGAGTCCCGCCAGGAGAAGGATTGTTTCTACCGGCAGCGTTCCGCCGACCGACTCCGATGCCTTCTCGACGGACGACAGTGCCTGCCCGTCGATCGCGAAGGGTACATCGCCCGAGGGGTTTGCCATTGTGTACCACATAGACCGGGAGTGTGTAAACCCTTCGCCCGTTTCCGAGGCGTAGACAACAGGTGACGGTCGGTATCACGACGATTCAGTGACGAGTCGGCAACCGAACGGAGAGGGATTTGTGGCGACTGACCTGAACGTGATCCGTGGCGACCGAACGGATATCAGTTGACCTTCTCGGGCCGATCGAGGCCCCATTCGCCGGCGCTGGTATCACCTGTGAGAATGGGGCCCCGCCTTTTAACACCGGTCGGATAGCTCCACAAGGTACTGACAGTATACGGGGGACCCGCGACCGGCCCACAACCGAACCATGACAACACCAAGAACCTCGGAATGGACCGTCCTGATAGTGGACGACGAACCGGGAATACGGGAACTGATGGCGACGTGGCTGGAGGGGGAGTACCAAGTCGTCACGGCCGCTGACGGCGAAAAAGCGCTTTCCGTCGTCGACGAAACGATCGATATAGCCCTCCTCGACCGCCGGATGCCCGGGCTATCCGGAGACGATCTCCTCGAAGAACTTCGGGCACGGGACTACCAATTCCCCGTCGGGATGATCACCGCGGTGACGCCGAACATCGATATCGTGGACATGTCCTTCGACGACTATGTCGTCAAGCCAGTCGCCAAGGACGAACTCGTCCGGACGGTCGAACTGCTCCGGAAACGAGCGGATTTCGACAACCAGTCCCGGCAATTCTTCCGGCTCGCCTCCAAGCGGGCGAAACTCCGATCATCCCAGCACGTAAACCACCACAGCAATCCCGAGTACGAACAGATCGAAGCCGAGATGGCCGATCTCCGGGACCGGATCGCCGAGACGTTGGGGGAAATCGGGGACAAAGACATCCAAAGAGCCTACCAGCGGATCTGAATAATCTTCCCGGACCGCCGGACTGCCGTTCGGACGTGGGCTATTTCTCGCTATCAACGTGACCTGCGTGAATCACCACCCGATCGGGGTAATTAGCCGGGCGAGTGCTGTCAGCCGCGAAGGGCCCATCGACTGAGTCAGTTACCGTTTCACGGCCCCAGGTAGCCCCACGCTTGCAGCTTGTCCCCATCGCCGTCGATCCAGCGCTCGCCGATGTCGTCGCGGTAATACATATTGGGGATGGCGATGTCCGACAGCCGCCCGTAGGCGGCCTCCTGGGCCTCACGCATAGTGTCACCCTTCCCGGTGACGACGAGTGGCATCCCTGCCTCCCCCGCGACCCGCCATTGACCATCGACGAGCTTCGCGTCCTCGATGTGGATGCCGTCCCGATCTTCGGTCTCGAACACGACTGCCGCGTTCCGCGAGTTCTCATCGTAGACCGTCGGGTCATCGAAGGGGAACGGGGGAAGAACCACCCGGACCGCGACCTGGTAGCCCTGATGGACGGATAGTTCGGGATCGTTCCCGTGTGCCAGGTCGTAGAAGAACGCCCCGACCGGGGAGTTCATCCCTTCTTGCTGGAGGATGATGGTCGGGTAGCCGAAGCGTGGGGTGAACTCGAGCGGGTAGATGCCGGAACTGTTCACGATGGAGTTGATGTCGATGCTGCCGACAAACCCTTCCTGGGCGAGCCAGGACTCGACTGCCCCCAGCGTCCGGTTGAAGATCCGATTCCGACCGGACCAGAACATCGAGGTCCCCATCTCACCCGTCGACGGGCCGATGTTGCCCGGGAAGAGCTTCTTGTGTTCGAAGTTGACGTTGATCGGCTCCACGAACCGGTCGCCGTTGAAGAACCCGCAGACGGCGATCTCCACGCCGGAGACCCGGCGCTGGAGCTGGAAGCCCTTCATCCGGTGACCCCAGGCCTTCTTGTACGCCCGCAGGACGTCTACAACGTCGCTCCCGTCGGCCTCCCGTCCAACGTAGAGGAGCCGTTTGACGTTCTGGACCTCTCCGAGGGGTTTGATCACGTAGGGGCCGGGATTCTCCTCGACGTAGCGGATTCCCTCGTCGAAATCATAGAATATCTTGTGGGGGAGAACGCTGACGCCGTGTCCTTCCAGGATGTCCATCGCATACCCGCGATCGTCCTCGAGTCGGTCCGTGTTCGGTGTCCCACCGATCACCGCCCTTCCCTCGGCCCGGAGTTCTTCGGCCAGCCCCCCGGTTCCAACCTCGTCTCCGACCCAGATATCGTCGAAGACGATTACGTCGGCCCAGTCGATCTCGGCCTCCCAATTGTCTGTCTTCGGCACGAAGCCGTCGGCGATTTCCGCATCGGACTCGGCCTCGATGTAGTATTTCACCTCGTGACCCTCTTTTTTGATATGCCACGCCAGGTCGCCGATCAGTGCGGTGTCGAGCGAGAGGAAGAGGAAGTGTTTGGGGTCCATATCCATAGAGACAGCCGGCCACCTCAAAAATCGTCTGTCAGGAGGGGTCGATTTCCAGCCGCTCCAAACAGGGGTGAGAGTAAGTCTCCTGGGTGGGCTGAGATCTGATCGTTCCCTTATGTACTGTGCGCTGATCAGCAATAGCTTCGAGAACCCACTCCTCCCGTCTCCCCCTCAGCTCTCCGGCCCAACGATATTATTGGGCCAGGGTGTGATGTCTACACGATGAGCGAACCCGACCCCGATCGCCTGTCACGGCTCCGTGAACTCGCTGAGAATGTCGCCGCGACCCCCCACGAGAACCTCGCCGGGGAGACCGTCGAATCGTTCGCGGACGTCGTCTCGGAGGTGGAATCCGATCTCGATGGGGGCTCGCACGTGGCTGGGGCCCGGAAACTCCTCGCGTTCTGGGAGGCCTTCGTCCATACGAAACTCCAGGAGCTCGTGCCGAATATCGAGATCGCCGAGGACACTATCGAACGGTTCGAACAGGCCTTCGACGAGGAAGTGATCGGCATCGATCTCTACCAGGCCCTGGAGACCCTTGCCATCGTGGCGGATATGTCAGAGGGAGAGATGGACGAGGAGCGACTCGCCCAGTGGTCCCAACGAGTGCACGGCCTCACCGAAGAGTTCGCCTCACACTTGCAAAGCCACCAGGAGTAGTGGGTAGGGAGTGACGGTAGTGCGTGCCCTGACGAGGTCGGTGTGGCGGTTCCAGGCAGGCAAGACTGGACCGTTCAGAGGTCCCAGTACGGCTCCTGGGCTCGTGTGACCCGTTCGAGTACGTCCTCGACGTCGGGTTCGTATGCGGGTGGGTCGTATATCGCGGGTTCGCGGATATTCCCGGTCTCGTACCCCAGCAGCGTCGCGATCACCGCCAGATTCGTGTAGGGCAACCCGCCTTCGATCCCGTAGCCCCCCGCCAGCGAAGCGACGATGTCGCCATCAGTGAGGCGGTCTGCCGCCTCGACCGCCGCCTCCATCAGGCCGACGTAACCCTGGGCCGTGACCCCCAGGTCGGTGATCGGATCGGTGAAGTGGTTGTCCTGCCCGGCTTCGATGAACACCAGGTCCGGATCGTACTGATGGGCAATGGGTTCGAATATCTCTTCGACCACCCGCGCGTAGGCCGAATCCGCGGTCTTCGGTGGCACCGGCACGTTCACGTTGTAGCCCTCGCCAGGTCCCTCCCCAACGTCCTCGACGTCTCCCGTGCCCGGAAACAGGGTCCGCCCGTCCTGATGGGTCGACATGACCAGGACCGAGGGGTCCTCGTAGAAGATCGACTGGGTCCCGTCCCCGTGGTGGGCGTCCCAGTCCCAGACGAGGACCCGGTCGATATCGGTGGTCTCTTGGATGTGCCTGATACCAACCGCCGTGTTATTCAGATAGCAGAAGCCGTGACCGTCCCCGCTGAACGCGTGATGTCCGCCTGGGCGGGCCATCACGAATGCGGAATCGACCTCGTCGTCCACGACCGCTTCGAGGCCCCTGATCACCCCGCCCGCAGCGAGCCGAGCGGTTGCCCACGTGTGCTCGGAAACGTGGGTGTCGACACTCAACATCCCGGTTCCGCTTGCCGACATCGACCGCAAGCGGTCGAGGTACTCCGACGTGTGGATCCGGGAGATCTGTTCGTCGGTGGCTTCGACCGGTTCGAGCCGTCTCACGGCAGGGTCCGAGAGGACCCCCTCTTCCTCGAGTTGGTCCATCGTATACTGGAGTCGTTCGCGACGCTCGGGGTGCGTCGGCGTGTGTTCGTGGAGGAGGTAGTCCTCGTGATAGACCAGACCGAGGCTCATCCTCCACTCTCCACCATGGTCCGGTCGATTGCCGGGACCAGACGCGCGCGTGCCGTGATGATCTGGCCGACGACGCGAGAACGCTCGACCACGCTGAACCGGTCGTAGGCACGTATCTCGGCGGGTTGATCCGGGTCCCCACCCGCGTCTTCCGCCGCCTCTTTTGCGGCGTTCAGGGCGATGTCTCTGGCCCGCGAGTCTGTGAACCGCTCACCCTCCTCGACGGACTCGACGCGTTCCGGGCCGACGGCGGTGACGGTCATCATCCCGCGCGGACTGTCGATCCGGATCGCGGTATCCACACTCACGCGGGCCACCCCGCACCCCACTGCTCCGGCAACCCCCGCGTCGGCGGGGACATGTAGATCCCGAACGCGTGTAGCCTGTTCGAGTAACCTTGGACCCAGATGGGGGGCGAGGACGCCACCGACCGCCAGAGCATCCGTCTCGACGGTGGCCGTCTCGTCGATGACCGTCGCCACCCTCGTTTCGAACTCCTCGAGGACCGCCCGAGCGACCTCTTCGACGTCCATTTCGAAGCGCCCCAGAGACGCGACGGCAGCGTCGGTGTCTCCGGCGTTGAAGACCTCAAGCGCGTGGAGAGCGTCGGTGAGAGTGGGGTCCTCACCGCCGAAGGCGACAGCGTTTCCGATCCGTTCGTCGGCGAGTCCGACGCCGTCCTCGGTCCGCTCGATCAGGGTGTCGCCACCGATGGGCAGACTACTCGCGGCGACCGCAGGATAGGCGGCGTCGAGGTCCCCCTCGGAGACGTCCGTATCCGCGTCGGGGAATCCGTTCACGACACGCGCCACGTCCGTGGTCGTCCCCCCGATATCGACCGAGAGGCCGTCCTCGATCCCAGTGAGCGCGGTCAGACCCAACGCACTCGCTGCCGACCCGCTCCGGATAGTATGGGCCGGGGTCGTCAACATCGCGTCGTCGTCGAGCATCGACCCGTCCCCTTTCAGGTAGTAGATCGGGGCCTCGATGTCGACGTCGGCCAGGGCTTCCTCGACGGCTCGTTCGTAGGTCGAGAAGACCGGCATGGACCTGGCGTTCGCGACGGTCGTGGCCGCCCGGTCCGTGAACGTGAGACCGGCTCCCGATTCGTTCCCGAGGGCGATCGCCGATGCGTCGGTCTCGACCTCATCACGGAGCTCACGCTCGAGGGTGGGGTTCCGATGCGAGAACTTCGCGGTCACGGCCCGGACCTCATGACTAGGATCGTCCTGATAGCTGACTTCTTCGGTGATCCGGCCCCGATGATCGACGGCTCCGTTCGCGACGTGGTTCTCCGTCCCGAAGAACGCGCGGTCGGGAGCCAGTCCTGGCCCCGGTATCACGATGTTCGTGCAGGCGGGTAGGCGGCGCTGCACGGCCGCGTTCACGACCAGCGTGGTCGCGACCACGACCCGCTCGACCGCGAAGTTCGTCGTCTCATCACGGAGTTCCGCGAGCACCGCCCGGATACTATCCCTGGTCTCGCGGTTCGGCACCTTCGCCCGTCCGCGGATTCCCTGGTCGTCCATCACCACCGCATCGACGTTCGTGCCACCGGTATCGATGCCGATTATCACACGTTCACGTGGACGAGGACCGTCACCTTAGGGTTTCCGTCCCCGTCTATTTCTCCCCACGAATCGATCCCCATCCGCGGGTTCCTGATCGGACCCATACTATTACTGAAGGATACCTGTTGGGCGGACTGTTCGCATCGGTGTTCGGCAGCACCCGGGGGCAGATGATTGCAGCAAAGTGACGGCTCTTATCTCGCCGAACTGCCTATATGCAACAACCTTTATTTCTACGTACCCGTTAGACGTACCATCCGATGACAGAACTGCAAGACGACCACCTCTACGAGAGGCAGGCAGAACTCTGCAAGGTGTTCTCGAATGCTAATCGCTTGATGATCATCGAGATCCTGAAAGACGGCGAGGAATACACGGTCTCCAGCATCGAGGACATCGTCGATATCCCACAACCGACCATCTCGCAGCACCTCAAGGTGATGCGGGACCAAGGCGTCGTCGAACGGCGGAAAGAAGGTGTCAGAAGTTTCTACAGCATCACCGACGAGCGCATCGCGGACGGGGTGAACACCATGCACGAAGTCCTCCTCGACCAACTCGAGGACGAGCCCTCCATCTCGACCTGAGCCAGCGGCCCGCCCAGGCCGAATCGGGTGGTCGTCGAGTTTCGTTGATGCGCCTTTATTCGGAGAAAATACGTGCAATAGACCCATGTTCATCGGAACGGAGTCGGCCAAGTCGCAGTCGTCTGGGTAACCGTCGTTCCGGTACCAGGGGCCCGGTATCCGTCCTTCGGGTATGCGGTGCCATATGGCGGGGTGGTATGGGGGACAGTCTCGACGCCACCTTCGGTTTTCGCACGCCCGTATACAGCCAATCGACGCCGAGGGTTTATGTCGGATGACCCGACCAACTCGCTTCGATGGAAGCCTACGGCGTTCGGATCGTCACCGACCCGATGGCCGCAGCCATGGCGCTGGGGTTCGTGGCCGTCGGTATCCTCCTGGGGACGGCCAGTGGGCTCACGCCGGGTCTCCACGTCAATACCTTGGCAGTCCTCCTGGCCTCCATCGCCCCCCATGTTCCCGGGGCGCCCCACCTCGTGGGCGCGGCGATGATCGCCGCCGGTGTCGTCCACTCGTTCCTCGATATCGTCCCCGCGCTTGCCATCGGGGTCCCTGATGCCGCGATGGCCGTCACGGCCCTGCCGGGCCACCGCCTGGTGCTGGGGGGACGGGGGCGGGAAGCGCTCCGCTTGTCGGCCCTGGGTAGCGGCGGCGCTATCCTGGCCGCGGTGGTGTTCGGGCTCCCGATAACCCGCCTCATGGAGCACGTCGCCCCGGTCCTGGTCGATAATATCGGGGTGGTGCTCGCGGCTATCGCGGCCGTCATGGTGGCCACCGAGCGGACACCTCGTGCGAAGGTCGGTGGTGTGGCCGCCCTCATCGCAAGCGGACTCTTGGGCCTCGCGACACTCGATCTGGGTCCGAGCGGCATTCTCCCCGGTGGCGACATGCTCCTCCCGCTGCTATCCGGACTCTTCGGCATCCCCATCCTCGCGGTGGCCGCGACCGGACGCGGCGTGCCACCGCAGGAGGGGACGGCACTCGCCACGGATCCGGCCTCGATGTCCGTCTGGACAGCAGTCGGGGGCCTCTCGGGGGCTATCGTGGCTTACATCCCTGGCGTCTCGGCGGCAGTCGCCGCCGCCATCGCCTTCGTCGCGCTCCCCGGACAGACTGGCGACCGAGGCTTCGTCGTCGCCGTCAGCGGGGTCAATACGGCAAACACCGTCTTCGCGCTCTTCGCTCTCGTCGCACTGGGCGCCCCCCGGACGGGCGTCTTGGTCGCGTTCGAACGGGCGAAACTGCCCCCGAACCTGCCGCTCCTCCTGGTGACGATCCTCCTGAGCGCCGCCGTGGCGATGATACTGGTGCCGACGCTCGGCGATCGATACATGCGGACCGTGGGGACCATCGACAATACGGTCCTCTCACTCGGTGTCGCCTCTCTTCTGGTCGTCCTCGCTGGGGCCTTCACCGGATTCCAAGGGGTCCTCGTCTTGGGGCTGGCGGCGCTCGTGGGTGGAATTCCGGTCATCGCGGATGCTCGACGGGTCCATCTGATGGGCGTCCTCTTCGTCCCCATCGCCATCTGACAGGAACGCGGGTTTGGGGCGACGGTCTGTCCAATCAATTCCCCCGAAGCCAACTCACGGCAGTCGATACGTCGGCCCCTGGTCCGTGTCCTGAACCTCGACCCCGAGATCTTCGAGGCTGTCCCGGATCTCGTCAGCCGACTCGTAGTTGCCCGCCTCGCGTTCCCGCTCGCGGACCGCCAGGAGCAGGTCGGTCAAATCTTCGGCCAGCCGGACATCACCCTCGGGGCGCTCCTGGCCGAAGACGAATCCTAACACCTCCCCGCCGAACTCCTCGATGGTCTCGATGGCCTCGCAGAGACCGACATAGTCGTACTCCTCGTGATCGTCGACGTGGGTGTTGATCGCCCCCGAGACCTCCAGCAACACCGCGATCGCCTCCCGGGTGTTGAAGTCGTCGTTCATGGCGCTCTCGAAGTCCGCTCTCGCAACCGAGACCGATTCTCGAAGCGCCTCGTCGGAGACTTTGGCGAATGCCCTTGGACTATCGGCCGCCTCCACCGCGCGCTCGTAGGCCCGTTCGAGATGGTCCCACCGTTCAAGTGCTTCGTCGATCGTCTCCTGTGAGTACGTCTGGGGCCGCCGATACGAGGTCGAGAGCAGGAACATCCGGACCGGATTCACCCCGAACTCCGCGAGTGCGTTCTTCACGGTGAAGAAGTTCTGCAGGCTCGTAGACATCTTCTCCCCCCCGGTCTCGAGCAGACTGACGTGCAACCAGTAGGCGGCGAACTGTTCGCCTGTGGCGGCTTCACTCTGGGCGATCTCGTTCTCGTGGTGGGGAAAGACCAGGTCCTGGCCGCCGACGTGGACGTCGATAGATTCGTCCAGGTGGGTCATGCTCATCGCCGAACACTCGACGTGCCAGCCTGGGCGGCCCTCGCTCCAGGGCGACTCCCAGGTCTGCCCACCGGAGTCCATCGGCAAGTCGCCGGGCGCCTCCTCACGGTGTTCGGCGATAGCCTCGGCGCTGACAGGGCCGGCCTTCCACAGGGCGAAGTCCTGTGGATGGCGCTTCTCGGCGAGTTCGTCTTCCTGGCCCTGTGCTTCCATCTCCGTCGGTTGCTGGCCCGAAAGTTTGCCGTACTCGGGGAACTCCATGACGTCGAAGTACACGGAGCCGTTAGACTCGTAGGCATACCCCCGGTGGATGAGCTGTTCGACCACGTCGATGATCTCCGAGATATGTTCGGACACCCGGGGGTAGACGTCGGCCCGTTTGAGATTCAATCCCCGCATGTCCTCGATTACGGACGAGATGTAGTGAAGCGCGACCTCGGGTTCGGCGTCGCCCAGATCAGCGTCGTCGATGCGGGCCACGATCTTCTCGTTGACGTCGGTGAAGTTCTCGACGTGCCGGACGTCGTACCCGAGCCAGGAGAGCCACCGATCCATCACGTCCACGTGGACCCAGGCACGCGCATGGCCGAGGTGGGCGTCGTCGGAGACCGTCAAGCCACAATAGTAGAGAAGTACCGAATCTGGGTCCTGTGGGTCGAACGGTTCGCGCTCGCCCGTGAGCGTATTCGTCACGGTCAGCGACATTGGCGGGGCGTACACGGTCCACCCCTTTATAATGCGTCGAATCCGGGAATCACTGCTCGTCCGCTCCGTGTTCGACAAGTCGTAACGCCCCCGCCCCGTGTTTCCGAGGGACGACGAGGAGAGCCGTGTCGTCGACCAATCCCGCGCCCTCGACCCGGATATCACGGGTTTCCAGAAGCAGTAATACCCGTCCGAAGAACCGGGCGTCGACGTCTCCCGTAGCGAGGATCGCCGTGGCCGAGTCGATCTCGAACGAGGGTCGATCGCCCCCGACTTCGAGGACCGACGGCTCGACGCCGCTTTCCATCCTGACGCGCACGTCTCCCCGCTCCGCTCCGCTCGCCGGCAACTCCGCGGCGTATCGTCGGAGAGCCGTCGCGATGGCCTCTTCGTCGCCCGGCACGTCGAGATACCGAGCGGCAGCGGCGAAGTTCACCACGCCGGCACGCAGTGCCTCCTGGAGAAATGGCGACTCGTCGACGGCCCGTCTCGTCTCGGCGGCCAGCGAACCCATGGGCGGGTAGTGACCTGCCGCCGTCAAAAATACCTCGAAGCCGACCCGGGTGACACGCATCTCGCCAAGACCGATCGGGATGCCCGACTGCATACCCGCAGCACTTCCACCTCCCCAAGCTCCCGGGCTGGTCAGGTCTGGACCAGCAGATAACCCGCCGCGGCGATGCCGACCAGGAGCGCCAGCGCCCCGAGCATGACCGCGGCCGTAGGGGGGACCAGTACCATGAGCACCACGGCTCCCAGTACGCCCGCCACGGCGAACAGGCCGGGGATCACGAGTCGCGGGAGATTCCGATCCGACGACGCGGTCTCCATCGGTTGACTCACCGTCTCGGTCTCGGTCGATTCGGTCGACTCCTCTGTCTCGGTCGTATCGATCTCGACGTCCACTGTCTCGCGTTCCGCGCCGTATCCGGTCGATATCTCCAATGTGCCTCCGCCCAGGACCCCATCTTGGACATCAACGGCGACTTGCTCTATCTCGCCGGCCGAGACGTACCAGTTGGGCTCCTCGAGCGAGGCGACCTTCGCGAGGTTGTCATCCACGTGGAGGTGGACGTGGGCGGGTTGGCCGTGGTTCTCGAGGATGATCGTAAAGGACCCGTCGGTGGTGAAGGCCTTCGTGTCCGTCTCCAGGGTCTTCATCCCGTCCCGGTTCAGGTTGACGTACAGACTACGCCGCACACGCGAACGTACGTAAAGCCGTGGGAAAAAGCTTCAGGCCGTTGCGTCCTCCCGCATGTCGGGCGGGAGGAGGTTCGGGATGCCGTCCTCGATGGGATAGACCTCGCCACATTCCGTACAGGTCAGGGTCCCTTCGATGACGTCGCCGTCCTCCGCCGTCTCGACGGCGAGTTCCAATTCGGCTTTGTCCACGGGGCAGCAGATGATGTCCATGAGATCCTCTTTCACGACGGATGCACCTATCCGACCGATAGATAGGGAGGGGCAAAAGGTTGCTGGGTGGCGGACAGACATCCCCGATCAGCAATGATTTAACCCGGTAGCGGCCCCACTACACGAGCGGAGCAGTTGGCCTTCGAGGGCCGATTCCTGACAGTCAAACAGCTGGAACTCCCGGCCCAAGACCTGTCCCAGTCAGTCGAACGGGTTCCGACGCACGATCGACGCTTCCCGCCCTGGACCAAGACCGAGGGCGAGGGCTGGCGTGTCGAGTTCGGCCTCGATGTACTCCACATAGCTCCGCGCGTTGGCCGGAAGGGCTTCATAACCCGATCCGGCGACCTCGTCCCAGTCGACAGCCGGCCACCCAGCGAAGGACCGGTAGACCGGCTCGCAGTCCCCCCAGCGCTCCGTCGTCGCCGGCATCGTCTCGATCGTCTCGCCGTCGAGCTTGTAGGCGTGTCCCACCTTGACCGCCTCGAGACCGGCAAGGACGTCGAGATGGTTGAGTGCGAGCCCGGTGAACCCGTTCGCCCGTGCCGCGTGGCGCAGCATGGGCATGTCGAGCCAACCGACCCGTCGGGGCCGGCCCGTGACGGTGCCGAACTCACCACCCTCTTCCCTGATGTATTCGGCGAGCTCTCCATCGAGTTCCGTCGGCAAGGGGCCTGTCCCGACTCTGGACAGATACGCTTTGACGACGCCGAGGACCTTCCCACGACCAACGACTGTGGCGCCGAGGCCCGTCCCTGTCGCTGCATAGCCCGAGGTGGGATTCGACGAGGTGACGTAGGGGTAGATTCCATGGTCGATGTCGAGTGACGTTCCCTGTGCTCCCTCTAACATCACGTCCTCTCCCTCCCGCAGTCGCTCGGCGAGGAACTCGCCCGCATTGACCGCGAGTCCCCCTTCCTGGATCCGTTCCCCGTACTCCCGATACTCCTCGAAAAGCGCGTCCACGTCGAACTCCTCGCCAGCCTCCTTCCCGTAGATGTCCTCGTAGATGGCGCGTTTCTGTGGGACGACGTACTCCAGTCGTTCGCGCAGCACCTCTGGCTCCAGCAGATCGCCGACGCGGATCCCCCGACGGCCAGATTTGTCCTCGTAGGTCGGACCGATCCCGCGTCCCGTCGTGCCGGCCTCGAGGTCCGAATCGCTCTTTGCCTCCTCCTCGATGCCGTCCAGGACCCGATGGTAGGGCATGATGACATGGGCCCGCTTCGCGAGTCTGACATCGGGCTCGATCCCCCGCTCCTGCAGTTCCGTTATCTCATCGAACAGCGTGCGGGGATTGATCACCACCCCATTGCCCAGCACGCCGGTCTTCCCCCGGATGGCTCCGCTTGGGACGAGGGACAGCTTGTACTCCACCCCGCCCTCGACCACTGTGTGGCCGGCATTATCGCCTCCCTGGTACCTGGCGACCACGTCTGCGTCCTCTCCCAGCAGATCGACGACGCCACCCTTGCCCTCGTCGCCGAGCTGGGACCCCACGATTGTCACGATCATACGGTCACGTGTTCCGCGCCCCACGCTAAACCGATTTCGATACCGCGAGTCAGGGTTATCTCGCGGTTTGGAACCAATCACCATGTGAGAATCCCCACAAAAGTTTTCAAGAGGGGGCAAAAACCTCTTCATCAGCCGTTTTGCCCGAATGTAGAGAGTAACTTTTAAAAGGGGCTATGACAAGTTAACAAATGGCATGATAGATCGCCTTGAGAAAGAAGTCGACATGCTGGAACGTCATCTGCAGGTGCTGAAGATGGTCATCGAGAACGAGCCGATCGGCATCGTGAAGATGTCCAACGAGACTGGTTACCCCCATCACAAGGTCCGGTACTCCCTACGCGTTCTGGAGGAGGAAAATCTCATCGAGCCGTCCAGTCAGGGAGCGATCACGACCGAGGATACCACGGACTTCGTCGAAGATCTCGACGGCAAGATCGACGACATCATGGAGAAACTCGAGTCGATGAAGATCGACTCGATCCCCGCCGAAGCCGAAGGGTAGGTCTGTTCCAGCGAGGGTCGGGACCGAAATCCGATACACCCCACGAGCACATCTACTCCCGAGAGAAACAGGTTCCAGCATCATCGTCGATCGACGAGTTATCCCGGGCTGTGTTCGACGGCTAACAGAGGTCTAACGGGACAGCAAGAGCCTCGAAAATCCCCCACCGGATTCTCGTCCGGTCTGCCTACAACTCCGGAACCGTCACGTGGAATGATTCGTCGCGGTCCTCGACGAGACACAGGTGGAATCCCGATTTCCCGGCAGTCTTGACGTAACTCTTCTTGTCGCTCCGGCTGAACAACCCGCCCGAGGAGGCCACCCCTTCCGCTTCTTCGAGTGCGGCGGGTTCGAAGAAACTCGCCGTCACGTAGAACGCACCCGAGAAGGTCTCTTCTCGGTCACCGACCGTCGACGCGGACCCGATGAGTTCTTCCATCTCCTCACCCCGAACGGGGTCGCGGGCATCGTTGAGTTCCGCGACCGCGAGAGGGTTGCCCATCCGGTCCCGAACCACGACCGCGAAATCCCTGGACGTTGATCCACCCTCCTCGTCGCTCACCTGTATCGTGCCGTCGAATTCGATACGATCGATCCGCGGGACCGCCTCGTAGAGGTCTCCAAGGGCGGTTCGCGCCCCGGTCTCGAGGAGTTCGTACGGGAACTCGCGGACCAACCACGAGACGAACCGGTAGGAACTCGTTTCCGCCAGGAAGTCCTCGAAATCCGCTCCGTCCACGGTCACGTTCTCGGCCTCGAACTGGGTGTGATGTTCGAGTTTCAGATTCGCGTTCACGGCCTCAGGGTCCACCTCTCCACCCGAGAGCGCCTCCAACGTGGGTTTGCCCTTCGAGTCGTAGCGGACGAAGAGGTTGGTCCCCGATAGTGCCTCCTCCGGGCCGAGTTGCGTGGCGCTCGGGTCGACCGAGGCCTGCTGGTCTTTCGCGCGCTGGAGTGCCGACTCGAGGTTCGAGACCCGCTCTTCGAGGTCATCTCGCTCGTCTCGAAGCTCCTCGAGGTCGGCTTCCATCTCGTTTCGTTCGGTCTTGACCGCCTCCATGGAGGACGCGAGGTCGTCGATCTGGCGTTCCCGCTCGTCGATGGCGGATTTGAGATCCTCGATCGTCTCCTCGGAGACCTCGGCTCTCGAGGGCCGATCGGGCCCACTCGACTGCTGCCGTGAGGGCTGTCGTTCCCGGGTCGGACGGCGCTGCGGCTCCGCTTCCCGTTCGCCTTCGGTCTCGTCCGGATCGAGAGCCGGAATCGACCGCGTCTGGCGCCACTCCTCTTCTTCCTGGAACATCGCGCGTAATTCGTCCTCGGCTGCCGGTTCAGTCTGCCCCGATTCGGCCTCGGAGATGGCCTCGTCCGTACTCGGGGGCTCGCTGGACCTGTCCGATTCTGTCTGTGTCGCGTCCGGTGAGTCCTCCCGCTCCCCGGCGGAGTGTTCCGTGGGACCCGCCCGGGAGTCGGCCTGCGGATCCGACTCCGCCGAACCCGGCGCTGGTGTCCCCGACTCGGCACCGGGCTGGGACCCGGTTTCCTCAGGGTCCGAGGTCTCCTCCCGTTCACCGGTCCCCCCGGCCGTCGCCGGTTCCGGGTCCTCGTCTGTGTCAGCCCCATCGCCCCGGTCGGTGGACGGCCCATCCGTGTCGTGTGCCGAGTCGACGCCCGCCCCCTGGGCCCCGGTGGCGCTATCAGGGTCGGCGGCTTCGCCCGGTTCCTTCGACCCGGCAGCCGATTCGGAACTGCTCGCTTCGTCTCCTTCGATTGTCTCTTCTGTCGCGGCACCGGTAACTGCCCCTGAGTCGGCCGTCTCCTCTGTGCCGGATCCCTGTCGACTGGCGCCCGCGGGCGCGGGTATCTCGGTGATATTCATGGAGACATCCATCACCTCGAAGATGCCCACCTCATCGGCGGCCAGTTCGAAGGCGTCCTCACCCGTCTCGAGTCGCTCGCTCTGGCCGATGAACGCCGCGCTCATCTTCTTGCCACCGTAATAGACCACGTAATAATCCCCGCTCAGGACGTTCTCGGAGAGTTCGATGTAGCCAGTGAAGTTGGCCTCACGGAGGGTGCGGTCCGCTTCTGCGAGGGGGGTGTCCTCGGTGAAGTATTTCGCCCTGGTCTCCCCACCCCGTTCCTGCATCGAGAAGAGCAGCGGAAGCGAATCGTGCGGCGCGGTGTAGACGGTCCCCGATTGGTCGGCGAAGTCGTCGATCGTCCCCTCGAACACCCCGACGACCCGGCCATTCAACATGAACAGCCAGGTATTCCCCGCCACGACCGCCCCGGTGAAATCCTGGTCGCTCTCCTCGTGGAGCGCGTCGAACCCTCCGGAGAACGGCCGAGAATCCCAAGATTCGACCTGCTCGACCGTGCGCGTTTGCATACCCAATCGAAGGGAGCATGCCGGTAAAAGACTTTCCGGCAGGATATGACGTCCGACGAACGGGAGTCCGTCGAGCGATCAGAGCTTCTGTTCGGCGTCGTCGGCCAGTTCCTTCATCCGCTTGCTGAGACGGCCGGCCGAACTGAACTCGTCCTCGCTTATCGCCGAGGCGAGCGCGTTGCCCAGGACGAAGACCGCATGTTTGTGCTCGCTCTTGGACTTGTGCACGTGTGATGGGTCTACCTCGAGTTGTTCGTAGGCCGCGAAGTCTTCGGCGTCGAGTTCGTCGAACTCGATGAACCTATCCTTGATATTCACCATCTCCTCGTGAAGCTCGAGAAGCTCGTCCTTGTGCATGTTGTTCCTTCGTTAGCAATTCGGAGAGATAAGTGTTGTTGGGAACCCGTGACAGTGGTGGGGGTTACGTCCCGCAGGAATGAGGCCAGTATCGACGCTTATTCGTCTCCCGGCCACGCCAGCCCCTCCCGAGTTTTCCACACTCTACAGAAAACCTCGCAAAGCCCGGTATCTCGAGGGACCCCTCATTCATCATCACTGACAGGATGGAGGGTCCTCGAGGGGCGAGAGAATCGGACGCAAGTCCTCAGACGGCGAATCGGTCCCCTAGAAGACGTATTCGTCCTCGTGGCCCATCATGCCCTCGTCCTCGAATGTCCCCTCATCCTCCACCGGACCCGAGGTCTTGTAGGCCTTGATGCCCGCGGACAGCAGTTGCTCGATGGCCTCCTCCTGACTGACGAATTCCCCCTGCTCGACCAACTGGGCAATCTGCATCTCGAGGTGGTCGGGGATGTTGACTTCCACCGTGGGCATCTGACGGGCGGGCCTTCGCCCCCTCCCTTCTTAAGGTTGACGGGGTCAGGTCCCCCGGCAGATGGCAGCGCAGGCACGCGATTCCGTGTCCGTCTTGCAAGAAATGAACCAATAGACGTTCCTGTCGATCGGACCGGGTGGAACTGCCCGGAATCACAAGCATGAAACGCCCGCCGGCGTACCTGGACATATGACTGTCCGGGACGTGACCGACCTGTACACGGAGTTCGGGGCCCACCGACTCCCGCCGGGGCAGCGACGGACGGCGGACTTCCCGGTCTTCACGAAGGACGAGGTCCCCGACTGGGATCCGGACTCGTGGACGTTCACGGTCACGGGCGCGGTGGATGCCGAATTGACCTACGACTGGACCGAGTTCAAGGAGTTGCCCCATCAGACCCAACGCCAGGATTTCCATTGTGTGACCGGGTGGAGCAAGTTAAATTGCGAGTTTACCGGCGTTCCGTTTCCAGTGATCGCGGATCGGGCGGGTGTGCACGAGGACGCCGAACACGTCCTGTTCCACGCCCTCGATGGGTACACCACGGACCTCCCACTACGGGATTGTATGCGGGAGGAAGTACTGTTCGCCAGAACGTTCGACGGTGAACCACTGGAACGTGAACACGGCGGCCCACTCAGGGTCGTCACCCCCCACAAGTACGCGTATAAAGGGGCGAAGTGGGTGAACAGCGTGGAGCTGCTCACCGAGTCGAAACGTGGCTACTGGGAGAAGCGGGGCTACTCCGTCACCGCCGACCCCTGGGCCGAGGACCGATATAGTTAGCCCTAAAAATGGTGGCCCACCTTCTCGTGGACGAATGGTAGCCGGCGACAGGACCACCGCTCGGGTCGAGGGGCCCGTCGGGGCCAAGTGGACGGAGACCGGACCGGTCGGCCTCGAGGAGGCCATGGCGGTTCTCGAGCCGGTAGATGCGGTATGGTCCGCGCCAGATGAACCCACCTTGGTCACGAGTGGCCAGGCCGAGCGGCTCACTGCCGGCGGGAACGGACGCTTTCAGCGGATCCGGAAGGACGCCGGGAGGCTCTTCGACAGACTCGACGCGTCAGAAGTCCCGGAGCCCGCACGTCCCCGGCTCGTGGGTGGATTCTCCTTCTTTGGAACGGAGACATTGTCGGCACCCTGGACGGGCTTCGCTCCGGCCGCGTTCACGCTCCCCGAGATCCAACTCGCGATCGAGGAGGAACGGACCTGGATCACGGTGGTCGGAGCGGGGACAGACGGCCGCGAAGCCAGGCTTGACGCCGCGCTCGATTCCACGATCGAAGCTCTCGACCGGTACAGTGACCGGTCCCGACGTGAGGCGTCGGAATACGATCCGAACGGAAAAGGGGCCACGGGCCAGGACCGCCAGGTCGTCCGTGAATCGGTCCGGACGACCCAGGAGGACTGGGCCAATCGCATCCGCAAGATCACGAGAACGATCGAGGACAGTGCTCTCCAGAAGGTGGTCCTCGCCCAGGCACTCGACCTCGAGTTCGACGACCCGACGGACGTCGCGTCGGTCCTCGCCGACCTCGAGATCACCTATCCCGACTGCTACCGGTTCGGCTTCCGGGCAGGCGAACGCGCCACTGAACAGGCCAGCCCGGTCCGGTACTTTGTCGGTGCCTCACCGGAGCGCCTGGTCGCGAAAACCGGGCAGGATGTGTCGACCGAGGCGCTGGCCGGGACTGTCGACCGAGGAGTCGGCACAGCGGACGATGCTGCAAAGGAGACCCAACTCCGGACCGACCCGAAGATCGAGGCGGAGCATACCATGGTCGTCGAGGAGATCGAATCCCAGCTGGACCGTCTCGCCGCGACTGTCTCGACCGGCGACCGCACCGTCCGGAAGCTCGAAACAGTCCAACATCTGCAGACGTCACTCGCAGCCACCGTGCCACCCCCGACCCACGTCCTCGATGTCGTCGAAGCCCTGCATCCGACACCGGCTGTCGGTGGCAGACCCCCTGACGCCGCGATGGCCGTCATCCGTGAGCGCGATCCCGTCGAGCGTGGCTGGTACGCGGCGCCCGTGGGCTGGTTCGACGCGGCCGGCGACGGGACCTTCGCGGTGGGCATCAGGTCTGGTGTCACCGAGGGCGAGCGAGCAACGCTCTTCGCCGGCAACGGGATCGTCGCGGACAGCGATACGGAAGAGGAGTGGGCAGAGGTACACTCGAAGTTCCGACCGATCCGGAGTGCACTGGGATGACGGCCCCGAACCGTAACTCGTTGTGGGCCCGCGCCATCATCGATGAATTGGCTCAGGGTGACGTCGAACGGATCGTGATAGCGCCCGGAAGCCGCTCGACCCCACTCACGGTTGCGGCTGACAGTGACGAGCGGATCCAGACCTATTCACACCTGGATGAACGATCGGCCGGCTTCTTCGCACTCGGTCAGGGGAAACGGCGCGGAACCGCGACCGCCCTCGTATGCACCTCCGGGACCGCCGCGGCGAACGTCCATCCGGCCGTGGTGGAGGCCACCCAGTCTCGAACGCCGCTTTTGGTCCTCACGGCTGACCGGCCGCCCGAACGGTGGGACAGCGGGGCGAATCAGACAATCGACCAGCAGGACATCTACGGGAGTGCGCCGCGGTTCGCCCGGACATTGCCGGAGCCCGAGCCGACACCCAGGAAGCTCCGGTCGCTCAGGACGACCGTGGCTCGTGCCGTGGCGGCCGCCACCGGGACGGAACCGGGACCGGCCCACCTCAACGTCCCGTTCAAGAAACCGCTGGCCCCCATCGATGTAGACGGCGATATACCAGCTGATCTCGCCCAGCGACATCCGGAAGCGGTTCACGGCCGGGATGGCCCATTCGTTCGGGCCCGGCCGGGAATGATGACACCTTCCTCCACGGTGGTCGAAGAGCTTGCCAGCACTATCGAGGACGCCGAGAGAGGGCTTATCGTTGCCGGACCATCGGCCCCGGGCCACCCGGAAGCGGATGTGAGCAGGGCCATCACGACGATTGCTTCCGTCTCCGGCTTTCCGATACTTGCGGATCCGCTCTCGGGCCTCCGGTTCGGCGACCATGTTCCGGATCTAACCGTCCTCGGCGGCTATGACGGGTACATCGGGAGCCAGGCCGTCGACGGGTGGCCAGCCCCGACGGTAGTCCTTCGGTTCGGAGCATCACCGACGTCGAAGACCCTTCGGACATACCTGCAGACGGTCGGCGGTCGCCAGTACCTGGTCGACCCTGCGGCGGGGTGGCGAGAAGCCACGTTCACGGCCACGGACCTGGTGGAAACGGCAGTGGAGTCCCTGGCGACGGAACTCGAAAGCCGGGTGAACCGAGCGCCGAACGAGACATGGCACGATCGTTTTTCCCGTGCCGAGCGGGTTCACTGGGAGACAGTCTCCGGAGAGCAGGCAACGGAATGGGAGGGGTGGATCCCGCGGCAGATCGTCGAGGGGATTCCGGATCCAGCGTCGCTGTTCATCTCCAATAGCATGCCAGTTCGGGACCTCGACCGATTCGTCGAACCACGGACGTCGGAGCTTGGGGTGATCGGCAACCGCGGGGCCAGCGGCATCGACGGGATCGCCAGCAGCGGGCTCGGGATCGCCTCGGTCGCGACGGAGCCGGCGGTGCTGCTCCTTGGCGACCTCGCCTTCTTCCACGACGCGAACGGCCTGTTGGCGCTGGAGCGATTCGGGATCGACGCCACCATCGTCGTCGTGAACAACGATGGTGGGGGCATCTTCCACATGCTCCCGATCGAGGACTTCGACCCCCCGTTCGAAGCACAGTTCCGGACCCCCCACGACCTGGATTTCGAACCGCTCGGCGAGGTGTACGGGTTCGAGTTCGCCAGGGTCCGAGATCGCGAAGACTTCGTCACCGTCTACAGCGAGGCTGTCGACTCGACCGGTACCCAGGTCATCGAGGTCCAGACAGATGCCGAGCGAAGCCATCGGATCCGGGAGCAGCTCGAAGAGACCGTCTCGGAGCGTCTAGTCGAGTAAAGCTTGGTGAAAACGTTCCCCGACACCCACCCGGGGACGGGTGAGCCAGCTTTCTTATCCGTCGATGCTTATCGAGCCTCACACGGCACTTGTGACAGCTCCCGAAATTCGGGTCGGGGCTGTCATTATCCCCTGTCACAGTATTGCGGTGGTGATAATCTGCACGCAAATCACCGAGGTAGAAATCAGAGACGGCATAACTTCCGGGTACCACTCGAGTACGCCCCATGGGGTAGGGCTTTCGTCCCACGCAGTATTTCCAGACGGATATCCTGCTCAGGACCGTGCACGGAGCGCGAACCTTTTTGCCACCGGCCCCGACCAAGCGGGTAATGGTTTCCGAGCTCTTCGACCCCGACCGATGGCGGGCGGTCGAGGGCCACGACTTCGAGGACCTGACCTACCATCGAGCCCGGTCGGTCGACGCGGTGCGGATCGCGTTTGACCGCCCGACGGTCAGGAACGCCTTCCGCCCCCGCACTGTCGATGAGTTATCGTCCGCACTCGATCACGCAAAACGTCAGACCGACGTCGGGACGGTCCTCTTGACAGGTAATGGGCCGTCCCCGGAAGACGGCGGCTGGGCATTTTCGTCAGGGGGCGATCAATCGGTCCGGGGGCCGTCGGGCTACGAATACGGCGGGGACGAACCCGATGCAGCCTCGACCGGTCGCCTCCATATCCTCGAGGTGCAGCGCCAGATCCGCCACATGCCGAAACCCGTCGTTGCGGTGGTACCCGGGTGGGCCGTCGGGGGCGGGCACAGTCTCCACGTGGTCTGTGACCTGACCATCGCGAGTGCGGAACACGCCAGGTTCCGACAGACCGATCCCGACGTTGCGAGTTTCGACGGCGGGTTCGGCTCGGCGTACCTCGCCAAACAGGTGGGCCAGAAGAAGGCCCGAGAGGTGTTCTTCCTCGATAAGACCTACGAGGCGGCAGAAGCGAAAGAGATGGGGATGGTCAACGAGGTTCACCCCCACGCGGACCTCGAGGAACGAGCGCTCGAGATCGCGACGGAGATCACGACGAAGAGCCCCACCGCGATCCGGATGCTCAAGTACGCCTTCAACCTCACCGACGATGGCATGGTGGGCCAGCAAGTGTTCGCGGGAGAGGCGACGCGGCTCGCCTACATGACCGAGGAGGCCGTCGAGGGGCGTGAGGCGTTCCTCGAAGATCGGGAACCCGACTTCGACTCGTTCCCCTGGCATTATTGAATGGTCGCCGAGAAGCTCCACCCAGTAGGCTCACCGCCATGTCGTCAGAACGGATGACGTCACAGAAACCCTCCCGGGCTCGCGCCTGGGTGATGGCGATGCGGCCACACGTCAAACCCGCGGGTGCGTCGCCGGTGGTAGTCGGAACGGCACTCGCGCTCCACGACGGGGTCTTCGCCCTCTGGCCCGCCCTGGCGGCGCTCCTTGGGGCACTTTTGATACAGACCGGGACCGACCTGGCGAACGATTACTACGATTTCGCAAAAGGGGTCGACACCGACGACTCCGCCGGGTACGTCAGGGTGTCTCAGTCCGGGCTCATCCCCGCCAGACAGGTGCTGCTGGCCGCATTGGGTTGCTTTGGGGCCGCCTTCCTCATCGGGATCTATCTCGTGGCTGTCGGCGGGGTTCCGATCGTCGTGGTGGGCCTCGCAAGCATCGTGAGCGGGCTCGCCTATTCGGGGGGCCCTTATCCCATCGGCTATCACGGACTCGGGGACTTTTTCACCTTCGTCTTCTTCGGGCTCGTGGCAGTGACCGGGACCTATTACGTGCAGGCCAGTTCGCTGGTCGCGGGGGCGTTTCCGACGTGGATTCCGCCTGGAACGATCACACTCGAGGTCATCGTCGCGAGCCTCCCGATGGCCGGGTTGGTCACGAACATCCTCGTGGTGAACAACATCCGCGATATCGAAGACGACGCGAGGGCGGGTAAACGGACGCTGGCGGTCGTCCTCGGGTATCGCGGCAGCCGCATCGAGTACACGCTGCTCGTGTCCCTGGCGTATGCAGTCCCTCTCTGGTTCCTCTCGGAACCCGACTTCGGACCGGTGGTGCTCCTGCCCTACCTGAGTCTCCCGCTTGCAGCGCTGACAACCCGCCGGGTCTGGCGCGGGACCGAGACGGCGGAGTTGAACCCGGTGCTCGAGCGGACTGGACAACTGGTGTTTGCCTACGCCCTCCTGTTCGCCGGGGGGATACTGCTATGATCGCCACCGTCCGACCCTTCGAGTTGCCCCTCGTCTCGCCGCTCGGCACCGCCCGGGGGGCTATCGAATCCCGTGCAGGGTTCCTCTTCGACATCTTCGACGATCCGAAGGGACTCGGCGAGGCGACGCCGATCGCCCCATTCACCGAGGACCGGAGCGAATGCCACGAGGCCCTACGGCAGGCAGCCGACGCCTACACGGACACTGGATGGGTCGACGCCTTCCGTTCCGTCTCGGGGACCGAGGACGGGCGACTTCGCGTTCCCGCGGCACGCCATGCCGTCTCCCTCGCCAGACTCGACTGGCTGGCACGGTCCCGGTACGTCCCCTTATATCGTCTCCTCGGCGGGATGGAAGGCGACGGAACGGTCGCCGTCAACGCCACAATCGGCGACCATCCTGCCGACGAGACCGCCGAACAGGCAGCAACGGCAGCCGCAGCGGGATATTCCGCCATCAAGATCAAGGTTGGCAATCGGTCGGTCGAGACGGATATCGACCGGGTCGCGGCGGTCCGGGACGAGATCGGCTCCGATATCGACATCCGGCTGGACGTCAACGGCGCGTGGGACGCCGAAACAGCCCAGACGTTCATCGACCGAACCCACGATATCTCCCTCGATTACATCGAACAGCCACTCGATCCCGACGAGTTCGCCGGCCACGGACAACTCCGGAACCAGGGGGTCGACATCGCACTCGACGAGAGCGTCGCGATGTATCCGATCGAAGACCTGCTCGGCGCTGGTGCGGGTGACGTCTTCGTCGTCAAACCGATGGCGGTCGGCGGTGTGGACGTGGCTCGCGGGATGGCGGTGGCGCTCCGCCGGTTGGACCACCGTGTCATCTTCTCGACCACAATAGACAGCGTCGTCGCCCGGACTGGGACGATCCACCTCGCGGCAAGCCTCCCGGATGTCCCCGCGTCGGGACTCGCGACGGGCAATTTCCTGGAGTCCGACCTCGCGCCCGACCCGGCTTCGTTGTCGGAGGGGACCATCTCCCTCCCTGATGCCCCTGGTCTCGGGATCGAGGAGGTCGACATCTGATGTATGACTGGCTGGCCGCCCGTGCCGCGAGGGAACCGGATAGCCTCGCCCTCATCGATGCGGATACACAGACTCGACTTACCTACCGCGACATGGACGAGGCGGCAGCGAATCTGGCTGCGGGCCTGCGATCCGTGGACATCGGCCCCGGGACCAGGGTGGGAACGATCTGCCCCCGGGGACCAGATGCCATTATACTCGTGTGGGCGACGTTACGAGCGGGAGCCACGCTCGTCCCGTTGGACGATTCCGCACCTCCCGAGAAGCTGACGGATCTCGTGGCGGCGGCCGAGATCGATCGATTGGTCATCGACGGCGGGGATCGAGCGAGACTCGATTCCGTCTCCCGTGAAAGGCTCGATACCGCTGACCCCGACCGGCTCGATACCGATGACCGTGGACGGGTTGGTGCCTCGATACCCGACGCTGTGAACCGCCATGTACTCGAGGACCTGAATGATGCCGGAAATGGCGACGATGTCACGGCGATGGGGCCCGAGGCAACCAGATTCGAGGACCTCGATGAGACGCGTGTCCTGTTGTTCACCTCCGGAACAACCGGCGAACCGAAGGCGGTGGGACTGACCCCGCGAAACCTGGCTGGGAGTGCTGCCGGGTCGGCGTTTCGGCTGGGCGTCGAACCGGCGGACCGGTGGCTGCTCACGCTCCCGCTGTATCATATGGGCGGGCTGGCGATACCGCTCCGCTCTGCGATGTACGGGACAGCGGTGGTCCTCGAGCAGGAATTCGAGGCTGAGCGCACAGCCGAACACATCGAGGAATACGAGGTAACCGGCATCTCACTGGTGCCGACGATGCTCAAGCGGCTTCTCGACGATGGATGGCAACCCGATCCACTCCGCTTCGTCCTCGTCGGTGGGGCACCGACCCCGGAACCGCTCGCTCTTCGGGCTCTGGAGGCGGGGGTTCCACTGTTCACGACCTACGGGATGACCGAGACCGCATCGCAGATCGCCACGGCCACCCCGGCAGAGCTCCGGGCCGATCCGTCCACGGTCGGCCGACCGCTCAGGACGGTGACAGTCCGGATACTCGACGACGATGGGTCCCCTCAAGAGACAGGAAAGCTGGGCGAAATCGCGGTCTCCGGGACGGTGCTCAGCCCCGGTTACCTGGACAGTTCGTGGTCCAAAAGCGACAGCGGCTGGTTCCACACCGGTGACGAGGGTTATCTTGACGCCGACGGAAAGCTGTACGTGACCGGCCGGCGGTCCGACCTGATCATCACCGGCGGGGAGAATGTCCACCCCAGCGAGGTCGAGGAGACGTTCCGGAGACTCGAAGCGGTCGACGACATCGCCGTCGTGGGCCTTCCCGACGACGAGTGGGGCGAACGAGTCGCGGCCCTCGTGGTCCCGTCGGGCGATCCAAGTCTGGGAGAACTCCAGGCAGCTGGGCAAGAGCGCCTGGCCGCATACGCCGTGCCAAAGACCATCGGGTTCGCGGATTCGATCCCACGGACGAGGTCCGGGACCGTCGACAGGGCAGCGGTCCGACAGCTGCTGTCAGAACACCAGAGCTGAAATTCGAGACTCCACGTTGCTCCACGATTTTGACGCCGGGAAGCCCACATTCATACTCACCCCCCACAAAGGGCATGTCGTGTGTACGGTCGTGATCGGCTGGCGCGTGTTCCCCGGGACACCCATCGTCGTGGCTGCAAATAGGGACGAGCGCCTGGATCGGGAGTCGAGCCCACCCAGCGTCAGGCCAGGCGAGCCGAAGGTTCTCGCTCCGAGGGACGAGATGGCGGGGGGTACCTGGATGGGGGTGAACGAGGCGGGCGTGTTCGTCGGACTGACCAACCGCTGGGTGGACGCCGCACTTCCAGCGGAGCGGTCACGAGGTCGGCTCGTGGACGAGGTGCTGCGGGCACCGTCTGCGACCGTAGGTGCCGAGATGGTCGAAGACGCCGTGACCAGGGATTCCTACGACGGCTTCAATGTCATCGTCGCGGATGCCGAGTGGGCGACGCTACTCGAATACGACGGCTCGATCCACCAGCGAGAATTCGAAGAGGGTGTCCATGTCCTCGTAAACACGGGTGCAGACGGTGATTACGAGCTTCCCACCCACCGGTCCGACATCGCCGACGCCCAGGGAGAACGAGGGGACCGGGTCCGGGAGGAACTACTGCCCGAACCGGGTGAGGAGCCCGGAGAGTGGTTGGATCGGGGAAAACAGGTGCTCGGGGACCACGACTTCGGCGTCTGCATCCACGGCGACGGATACGGTACCGTCTCGACGTCGTTGATCGCCATCGATGCCGACGGAAGCATCGAATACCGGTACGCCGACGGGCCGCCGTGCCGCACCGGAGCCCGGCCGGTCGACAATCAAGTTTAAACGCTCGCCACCGATGAGTTGAACTATGAGTGCCGAAGCTATCGAGGGAGATCTCTCCGAGGACGAGCGCGAGGGCCTCGAGCTCATCCGGGAGACAGGGGGGATCCATCAATCCGAGTTCTGGAAGGAACTCGACGTCTCTTCCCGCAAGGGAAGTCGGATCGCGTCCTCCCTGGAGGACGCCGGACTGGTCGAGCGTGAGGATGCAGTCTATCAGGGCAATACGACCTACTATCTCAAACCCATCATCCGCGACGAGGATCTAGACTTCTCGCTTCTCATGGCCGGGGATCGGCTCTCACCGTTCGTCGGCGAGGAGGACATCGATCCGCGTTCGGACGCCTTCTCGCAGTGGATCATGAACCTCGTCTACGAGGAATAGGAATCGTTCGACCGGTGTTCGCTTCCGCCGGAGACGGAGTATCGATTGTCAGAGAACCGCAGGCGTGACACGTTCCTCGGAGAGCCCCTTATGCATGTTCGAGTCTATCGACCAGCCCATATCCAGTCCAAGACCGACAGCGTCGTCAGCCCAGTAGATACGATATCGAACTCGCTTTCGGTCCTCAGGCCAGAACGCTTCCAGCCCGGATAAGCTGTTCTTCGCCGAACGCCGGACCAACTAACTGGATGCCGACAGGGAGGCCGTCGACCCGACTCCCCGGGACGGAGATAGCGGGAAGGTTCGCCAGGTTCACCGGCACGGTATTCGCATCGATGAGGTACATCTGCAGTGGGTCATCGAGGCTCTCCCCGAGTTTCGGGGGCAAGACAGGCATGGTTGGTGTCGCGAGTACGTCCGCTTTGGAGAGCGCCTCGTCGAAGTCCTGTTTCACCCATGCCCTGGCCTCCTGGGCCTGTTTATAATACTTGTCGTGGTAACCCGCCGAGAGGGCGAACGTCCCGAGGAGGATGCGCCGTTTGACCTCCTCCCCGAAGCCCTCCGATCTGGCCTTCGAGAAGACCTCGTTCCAGTTCCCGTCGAACCCTCCGGAATGACCGTAGCGGACCCCGTCGAAACGCGCCAGGTTCGAGGAGGCCTCCGACATGGCGATGACGTAGTAGGCCGCGACCGCGTATTCGACCGAGGGAAGTTCGACTGAGACGGTCTCCGCCCCGGCGTCTCGGAGCGCATCCAGACTCTGTTCGAATCGGTCCCGCACACGGTCATCGACGTCCTCCACGAGTTCCCGGGGAATCCCGATCCGCATCCCCTCGACCGCCTGGTCGGCCGCGCCGGCGTATGCCGAGTTCTCGCCGGCATCGTGTGTGGTCGCGTCGCGGTCGTCCGGCCCCGCGATGACGTCGAGCAGGGCTGCCGCCTCCTCGACGGAGTTCGCGATCGGCCCGATCTGTTCGAGGCTGTTGGCATAGGCGACGAGACCGTACCGCGAGACCAGCCCGTACGTCGGTTTGATGCCCACGGTGCCGGTGAACGCCGCGGGGCATCGGATGGATCCGCCAGTGTCAGTGCCCAGTGCGACGTCGGCCTCACCGCCAGCGACCGCTGCGGCGCTGCCCCCGGAGGAGCCTCCCGGAACCCGGTCCGTATCCACCGGATTCCTGGTCGGACCGAACGCCGAGGTTTCGGTCGTCGTCCCCATCCCGAACTCGTCCATGTTGGTCTTCCCGACGATGGTGGCCCCAGCAGCCTTGAGACGCTCGACGACCGTGGCATCGTAGGGGGGCTCGTAGTCCTCGAGCATCCCCGAGCCACAGGTCGTCCGCACCCCTTCCGTGCTGATATTATCCTTCACCGCGACGGTTTTCCCGAGAAGTGGACCCTCGTCCGATCCGTCGATCTCCGTCCGAGTGATAAAGGCGTTGACGCTCATGACACCCGCGGTCCCTTGAAGCGGCCGTCCTCGGTCTCCTCTGCGTTCTCCAGGGCCGCCTCCTGGGGAAGGCTCTCCCGGACCTCGTCTGCCCGCATCACGTTGACCAGTTCGGGCTCGGCTTCGACCTCGGGAACCTCCTCTAAGGCCTCGAAGTGCGCGAGTATCTCCCGGAACTGCTCGGCGAATGCTTCGACGTCCTCCGGGTCGAGATCGACCCTGGCCAGGCCCGCCACGTGTTCGACATCCGACGCGTCGACCGGCGAGTCGCTCATACCCGGGCGAAAGCGTGGTTCGTCGGTAAGCGTTTCGATGCCCCGATATTCAGCGGAAAGGGCTGCTTGCGCCACCACGCTTTTTGGCCTTGTAGATGCAACATAACTTCACGCCCGTCCCAATGACAGATAGCCCCGACGGTGGCGACGAATCCCGGGTCCGCGAACGCGAGTCCGAGGACGAACGCGTGGAGGACCAGCCGGGGGACTCCGACGCAGAGAGCCAGCGTCACGAAACCGAACGCGAACGTGCAGAGCGTGAAGACCAGGTCTGCCCCGAATGCGGGAGTGCCCTCCAGGTCGACGAAGAACGTGGCGAGACGGTCTGCTCGGAGTGCGGTCTCGTCGTCGAAGAGGACGAGATCGATCGCGGTCCCGAGTGGCGTGCCTTCGACGCCCAGGAGAAAGACGAGAAATCCAGGGTCGGCGCCCCCACCACGAAGATGATGCACGACAAGGGACTCTCGACCAACATCGGCTGGCAGGACAAGGACGCCTACGGCCGGGCGTTATCCTCGCGACAGCGCCAGAAGATGCAGCGGCTCCGGACCTGGAACGAGCGGTTCAGGACCAAGAGTTCCCGCGATCGTAACTTGAAGCAGGCCCTCGGAGAGATCGAACGCATGGCCTCGGCCCTTGGACTCCCCCAGAACATCCGCGAGACCGCGTCCGTGATCTATCGGCGCGCTCTCGAGGAGGACCTGCTCCCGGGACGCTCGATCGAGGGCGTGGCGACGGCCGCCCTTTATGCCGCGGCCCGACAGGCCAACGCCCCTCGCAGCCTGGACGAGGTGGCGAACGTCTCGCGGGTCGACCGGTCGGAGATCGCCCGCACCTATCGGTATATCGTCAGAGAACTCCAACTGGAGATCGAACCCGCCGACCCGCAGAGTTATCTTCCCCGATTCATCTCCGAACTCGGCCTCAGCGAGGAGGTGACGATGCACGCCCGGGATCTCCTCGAACATGCCAAAGCCGCGGGTATACACAGCGGGAAGAGCCCCGTGGGACTTGCCGCGGCGGCGGTATACGCCGGGTCGCTCCTTGCAAACGAACGCGTGACCCAGGACGCGGTCAGTGAGGTAGCGAACATCTCCGAGGTCACCATCCGCAATCGATATCACGAACTCCTCGAGGCGGCAGGCGTGAATGGCGACCAAGATCAGAGTCTGGGCGAAGCATAACGAAGAAATCGGGGGCGGTTTTCGTGTCTGGGCGAAGCATAACGCCGATACCGGGGGCCGTATTCTTGGGTGTATGGAGACGACGCGGCACTTCACCGCGACCACGTACATCGTCGCCGACGGCTCGACGGCCCTCCACCACCACGATCGACTCGACATGTGGTTGCCCCCGGGCGGCCACCTCGACCAGGACGAGCTCCCACGAGAAGCCGCAAGACGGGAAGTCCGAGAAGAGACCGGCCTACAGGTCAGCCTGCTCTCGTCCGAAACCACCATCGAGACGGAAGCGGTGACCGAACTGCCGGGGCCCGAATATCTCCTCCTCGAAGACATCCATACCTACGAGGGCGGGACCGTCGGCCACCAGCACATAGACTTCGTGTTCTTCGGTCGAGTGCCGAACCGGGAGGTCGACCCGGCCGGGACAGCGGAGCGTGACGGCGAGCACTGGGAGTGGTTCGATAAGACGGACCTCCAGTCTCATCCCGAACTATCAGCGGAGGTCCGGGAGATCGGCGCGGCTGCGATCGACGTGGTCCAGGGTCTGTCCGAAGAAACCACATAACTGAGGTCTACGCAGGGTCAGTGGAGTCGCCCGCATCGACGCGGGCAGCGATGTACTGGCCCACGTGGTCGTCCATCCGCCGCTTGAATCCAGCCTGTCTGGCGAGTCGGTCGAGTTCGCGGGAGACGTTCGTCCCATACTGCATTGCCTTCTTCGGCCTGTCGGCCACCGAATCCGGAAGCGACATGGCCGCCAGTCGCCTGAGGGCGACTTTCCGGGTCCCCGAATCGACGAGTTCTGCGGCCGGCAAGCGAAGGGCGGTCCGGACGACCGCGTCATGGAGAAACGGTGACACGGGCGTAACGCCAGCCGCACTGATGGCAGGCACGTCCCGCTCGATCTGGTCGGGAAGGGTCCGGAGGATCTCGTTCCTGGCTCCAAGCACCGACGTCGCGGCCACCCGTGAATCCGTGGGGGCCGCTTCGACCTTCTCGTAGCCCCCGAAAAGTTCGTCCGCTCCCTGGCCCACGATGAGACGGTCGTATCCGTCCGCTCGGACCGACTCCGCGACGCAGTAAAGTGGGATGGCAATCTGAACGTCCATGGCGTTCGTCCGGCCGATGGCGCCGGCTACGGTTGGCACGAGGGCCGCCAGTTTGTCGTGGTCGAGTTCGACGACCCGGAGGGGGCGCTCGAACCTCGCCGCCGTCTCGCGGGCCACCCGGACATCGTGGCTGTCGGGGAACCCGACTGTATAAAGGGGAACATCGAATCTGGCCGCAAGGAGGGTCGAATCGACGCCGCCCGAGAACGCGAGTGCCGTCTGGGGAGATTGGCCAGTCTCATCCCCCCTCTCGGAAGTGACGGCCGGCCCCCCTCGGGCGGAGCGGATGGCCTCGACAGCGGTGGCCATCGCCCGGTCGAGTTCCTCGGGCACGTTGGACCGGTCGAGCCGGTCGAATCCGTCCAATGTCCCGCTCTCGGCCAGCTCCCAGACCTGCTCGACGGACTCGCTGTCACCAACGGTGCCGGGTGGAAACGGCGCCGGCTCCGAAAGTGAGTCCGGTTCGAACGCCCAGTCTCCGTCCGGGCTCCCCGAAGCCTTTCGCTCGATATATAATGGGACACGACCCAGCACGTCTCGCACCAGCCGACCGTTCCCGAGTTTGCCCGCGAATCCGGATGTTCCTGGGAAGGGGTCGCCTGTCCGGATGGCCCGTCTGACGACAGCTGTACGGGCGCCACGAAGCATCAGAACATGTCGGCGAGTCGGCTCTTCACCCGACGTTTGGCCCCGCCGGCGGCCTGGCGGAAGCTGATGTGCCAAGGGGTCCGCTGTCCCTCGACCGAGGTGCGGCCGGTCCGGATCGCCTGGACGATCCCGGCGGCGGTTTCGGTCTCGGGATCGACGGCCGTGACGGCCTGGCCGACCATCTCCGCGATGTGGGCGTCCGAGCCCGCGGTCTGTGGCAGGTCGTGGGTCTCGGCGAAGGTCTGGGCCTGCCGGTTGGCCCGACCGGTGAGCAGTCGGGAGTTGTAAACCTCGATCGCGTCGGCTTTCGCCAGATCGGTCCGGGAGACCTTCGAAGCAACGCCGCTGCGGGACTTCTGGAAAGGATGGGGGATGATGGCGATGCCACCCGCGTCGTGTATGGCCTCGAGGGTGTCCAGGAACGAGAGATCTGCGGGGATGGCCTCCTTGATCCCCATCGCAAGAACGTGGCCGGCGGTGGAGGTCACCTCCATCGCCGGGATCCCGATGAGATCGTACTCGGGGGCGAGGTCCACGGCTTCCAGACTCGCCTCGAACTCGTCGTGGTCGGTCACGGCGAGGGCGTCCAGGCCCACGGCAGCGGCCTGGGCTAACAGCATCTCCACCTGGTCGCGACCGTCGTAGGAGAGCGCCGAATGCGCGTGGAGCTCGACCGTCAGCACGCCTGCTGGTTGTCGGTGCCCCATGAAAAGCCCCTCGGTCCGTTCCTCACCCGGTGCCTCCAGTGTCAACCCTATTCGCTACGGGATTTTGGAACTGATTCTCGACTGGATTGATCATTCTCTTTGACAAAAAGGGCGCCTCACCAGATTCCCCCGCGGGGTTCCCTCAGAAAAGAAGTGGGAGGACGAACGTGAGGAGGAGACCGACCGCAACAATTACGATACCCAGGGTGACTTCTCGCGTCCCGAAGGTTTGCATCGGCGAGGTGACCCGTTCCTCGAGAGTGTCCGTCGAGTCGTCTTCGGTGTCCGCATCTGTCATGACCGGCAATTCTCGGTCGGGCCACTTTGCTGTATCGAAGCCGGTCGGACGGTCACGTTATCGGTCACCTGGCGCGAGTCGAGTCCTGCGGCCATGCCACCCTTCGCTCGTCTTTCTCCAACCGAGTTTGACAGCATCCATAATTGTTCTTCGCACCTTCGATCGCCCATGGCTCGCTGTCCCGGCTGTGAGGAACGGATAGACCACGTGATCGCCGAAACCATCGACCTCGAGGGCACCGACGAGATAGCCGGCAAGTACGAGGACGGGCAGGCCGTCGTGACGATCTGTCCGGAATGCGATGCGATCATCGGGCTCTGACCCACCAGAAGTCTTCGCGAGCGGATCCTAAGCGACGAGCGAGGCCCAATCTCTCTGCCGCTCTTACTGGCCACGCCCCAGGCCCCGGATTTGCAGGGTCGCAGGGGGCATAGGTATAGGAAGTTCGAGTGGCCGACGCTATCGGGAGTTCGGGTCGACGACGATATCGGGAGTTCAAGTGGCCGAAGGTATCGAGCGTTCGGGTCGTCGACGGTATCGGGAGTCTCAAATTGCTGACGGTGCTGTAACGCGAGCTGATCGAGATGGGGTCTATATCGGCCCACCGAATCCATCGCTCGGGAGTAACCGGTAGCCTATTGAATCGCGCCGGGCTGTGTCAGCGTATGCACGTATCGGTCGATTCCTGGCGGCTCTTCGGAAGCCAGCCAGCCTGGGAGATCGACCCCGCCCTGGAGGTAGGACAATGGGCTTGACGAAACGGGTGATCCCGTGTATCGACGTGGACCTAGACGAGGACGGGAACCCGGCGGTCTACACGGGCGTCCACTTCGAGGACCTGCAATACACTGGCGATCCGGTCGAAATGGCAAAGCGGTACAACGAGGCAGGCGCCGACGAGTTCGTCTTCCTCGACATCACCGCCTCGGCCGAGGGGCGCGAGACGATGCTCCACATTGTCGAGGACATCGCCGATGAGGTCTTCATCCCGCTCACGGTGGGCGGCGGCATCCGGAGCGTCGAGGACATCAGGGAGACACTCCGGGCCGGTGCTGATAAGGTCTCCATAAATACGGGAGCGATCGAGCGTCCGGAACTGATCACCGAGGGTGCGACTGCCTTCGGCAACCAGTGCATCCTCCTGAGCGTCGACGCGAAGCGGCGATTCGACCAACAGGGCGAACACTACGTCGAGATCGACGGGGAGTCGGGCTGGTTCGAGGCGACGGTGAAAGGCGGACGCGAGGGGACCGGAATCGACGTCCTGGACTGGGTCGCCGAGGGAGAGGAACGAGGCGCTGGCGAGATGTTCATCAACTCCATCGACCGGGACGGCACGAAGGAAGGCTACGACATCCCCCTGTTGTCGGCCGTCGCGGATACCGTCTCCACCCCGATCATCGCCTCCTCCGGGTGTGGATCGCCCGCGCACATGGTCGATGTCTTCGAGGCCGGTGCGGACGCCGCGCTGGCCGCGTCCATCTTTCACTTCGGGGAGTTCTCGATCCGGGAGACGAAAGAATACCTGCGAGACAACGGCATCCCGGTTCGCCTGTGATCAGGCCGCGGCTTGGAAGGCGTCCTGGAAGTCGTTGAGCTGCTCCTTGATCCGGACCGCCGCCGTTTCCAGGGCCTCGAGCGGGTCGGTCCCGTCCTCGGTCTTGACCGTGAGCAATGGTTCGGTCTGACCGCCGGACTGCTCGGGATTCATGTCGTATGTGGCGGCAGCCACCCCTTCTGTCTCCAGCAGGGCCCCTTTCAGGACGTTCATGAAGGTGTGATCTTCCCCCGCGATCTCGATAGTGAGTTCGGCATCCGCCTTCTCGATGACCCGCAGATCCATATGCGATGTTATCCCAGTGACTCGTTTGAACGTTTCGAAGCGGCCCGGCGCTTTACAGACGACGGCAGGTTTGCGAGTCTTATCCGGGCAAAATGTACGACGATAGCGATGTCCTCTGGCTCCGGCACAGCGTGTGGCGACGGCGTGGGTTTTTGTACGAACGGAGTCAGAATGAGGTATATGGACGCGACGATCGGGTTGCAAATCGGGATCCCGGTGGCCATGCTTCTGTCGGTCTTTCTGCTGCGATTCCTCGATCCCGGGATCGCTGCGCTATTCGCTCGCGTGCGCTCGCGGCTGCTCCTCGGGCTTCCGGTGGGGACAGTCCTTACGGTCCTCCTGGTGACAGCCGTCTACCTCTTCGTCCAGGGGGGGTTCTGGAATCCGTATAGCCCGTTGACCATCCCGTTTACCTCGTGGTCGTACCTCTATCCGCTCGGATTACTCACTGCCCCGTTCGCTCACCAGGGGATCGGGCATCTCCTCGGTAACATGATCGGTTTCCTTGCGTTCGGGACGGTCGCCGAATATGCCTTCGGCCACTTTCCCACAGCCCGCGGCACGTCTGCATTCGGGTCCTGGCGAACGAATCCCTACGTCCGGGCCCTGGTGGTCTTTCCGGCGGGCGCGGTCCTCGTGGGGTTGATGACCAGCGTCTTCGCCTGGGGGCCCATCATCGGGTTTTCCGGGGTGGTCTTCGCGGCGGCGGGCTTTGCCGTCGTTCGCTTTCCGATGGTGACCGTGGTGACCTTGGTCGGCCGGGAGTTCATCGGACTCCTCTATAATGCCCTCCGGGAACCGATCGCCTTCGGCTCGGCAGGTCCGTCCTTCGGGCCGCCATGGTGGGCCGGAATCGCTATCCAGGGGCATCTCCTGGGCTTTCTCGTCGGCGCCCTCCTCGGAACCATACTCCTCCTGCAGCGAGGGGAGTCCGAGCGCCCGAGTGCGTTCCGGCTGTGGGTGGGCACCCTCCTCGCCGGCTCCTCGCTCACCCTCTGGGCTGTGTGGTGGTTTCAGGGGACGAGTTCCTACGTGCTCTACCGCGGACCTGGGCTCCTGTTGATACTCGTCCTGGCGGGGCTGATCGCCAGCGCTGTCCGAGCAACCGACCGACCCATCGTCGAAGGTATCAGCCGGCGCCAGGTAGCCGTCGCGTTGCTGGCGGTGCCGGTTCTCACGATGGGTTTCGCGGCTGTCCCATTCAACTTGACAACGATCGAGGACACGGACCCCCTCGAGGGTGGTCTCGAGGTGGACGGCTACACCGTCGCGTACGCCGAAGAGGTCAGGAATCGGCGGATCGGCGCAGTCAATATCTCCTTCCTCGAGGAGGTGACGGCGGTGAACTCGAGTGGGGTCATCGTCGTTGACAGGAACAGACAAGTCTGGGATGAAGCCGTCTCCAGGGGCCGGCTGGCTAACAGGGGTTCCGCGAGCGTGGCGGTGGGTGGCCTCGGTTGGCGGGAGGTTGTCGATGTTCGCCGGGAGGGGTGGCGCATCTCCGGTGGCGGCACCGGGTACCTCGTGTTCCTCCGTCCACCCGACGGTACTTACACCTCCGTGTTCGAAAGCGAGCCGGTGAAAGGGGCACCAGTTATCGCCGGCCGGAACGTCACCCTGGTTCCCAAGGACGGCGAATTCCTGCTCGCGGTTAAGCAGTCGAACGAGACCGTGACGAAGACCGACCTCCCCCAGACTCACGCCGCTATCCCCGAAGCCAACGAGAGTGTCGAGGTCGGAGGTCTTACCTTCGAACGCGAGGACTCACTCGTCTACGCGTCGCGGAACGACACCCGAGTGCCACTCCTCCAGAAGGAAACGTATCAATGACTGGGCCCAAGAGAGCACGTATCGATAACTCGACCCGTCGAATATGAGGACCGAGTCCAAACTCGCCAGGCCACGCCCGACTCGAACGCAGGGGATTACACCTGGTCCCATTCGATTCGGAAGAGTTCAGCCTGGATCGACTCGCGGTCGGCCTCGTGGTGCATGAACTGTCGGGGTATGGGGAATTCGATCGCGTACGCGTGCGTCACGCGACCGCCGTTATCCATGGAGAACGCTTCGAGGAACTCGGAGCTCCCCTCATTGTGGATCGTATATGAAACGCTGGCGACCGCCACGACAGTCTCGAGGAATTCCCGGTCAGCGTGCCGGTTGTCCACGTGCGCCCCGAACGGCGGATTGGCGACCACTGTACAATCTGGCAGACAGACCGGGACGGAGCGAGCGTCACCGCTGATCCAGTCGACCTTGGTCCCCGGAGCGAGCGTCTCCTCGTTCGTCCGAGCCACGTGGAGGGCCGACCTGTCGAGTTCGATTCCGAGCACACGCGCTGGCTCCAGCAGGGCCGCGCCCAGAGCCAGCATCCCGGTACCGGTGCCCAGATCGAGAACCCGTCGGCCATCGATGTCGTCCTGGAGGTCAGCGAGGGCCAGCAAGTGGGCGGCGACCCCTTCCGGTGTCCGGTACTGTTCGAGTTCGGCGGATGGATCCGGAAAGTCTCGAATCTCGGCGAGCCGTCGTTCGAGGGTGGCTTTCAACGACATCGGCGTGATCGCTTGCCAGGGACACGGCCATTCTCCGTGAGAGGAGTCAGGGTGGTCCTTACCATGTCCCGTGGAAGGTGTCGAACTCGAGGGCCTCCATCGGTTCCTCGCCGATGGCGATGCGGTATTCCTGGGGGGTGAGGAGCGGGTCGTCGAACTGTGGCCCGTCATCGGTCGTGATCCGTGGACAGGCCGTGTTGACGTAGGCGTCCAGCCCGAAGTTCCTGAGGTGATCCGGGGTGATCTCGTCGAGGGTGATAAGGTAGGCGTCCTGGTTCTCGGAAACGATCTCCTCTGCGATCTCCCACCGTCGCTGGCCGATCTTCGAACTCGCGAGGACACCCCAGGTTTCGGCGTCCATCGCCCGGTGGATGGCCCCGTAGCGCTGCTTGATGAAGTCCTCGGCGGTGGCCATCGTGACCACGTTGTTCACGGGATCCGCGATGACAACCCGCTTTTCCTGTTGCTCCATCGCGAGCCCCACTGGATGGAACTTCCCCCCGCCCACATAGAGGATCTGGTCGGCGTCGACCTCGGCACTCGCGTAGTTACACCCCAGCACCTGGCCTTCGTGGGTAAGTCGTTCGTCGCCACGCCTCGTGTGGACGGTAAAGCCCTCGTTCTCCAGAAACGATTGCATCTCCTCGAACTTGTTCATGTGCTGGGCCGTCGTAACCAGTCCGACGTCACCGACCTCGAGTTCCTGGATGGCTTCAGCCATGATCGGCAACACGTCGACATTCGAGAACAGCGGGACGTACACGATATTGCCGGACTCCTTCATCGGCGAGTGGCCGAAGTGGACGAAGACGTCCGTCCGGCGCATCAGGTCCATATCGAGATCGCAGGCACCGTAACACGCCTCGCCGGAGATGAGGATCCGGACGTCCTCGGGGAGTAATTCGCGGAGGTCATCGGCGACACCGGGGGACCGACGCTTGAGACCCTCCGGGAACTGGAGCCCCACCGAGTCGGCGTCTCGCTCGCGAACCACTTCCGCAACCCGGTCGAGTTCGTAGTCCCACTCCCTGTCGTATCGAAGGGACATCCCAGTGTTGCGGAGATCCCCCTCGCTCCGTTCCTGCTCACTCATTGGCCGTTGTATCCGTCTCGAAGGTTTAACCTGCCCGGTTACCGGACCGTGGTCGGATGCAAAGGGGTTTCTCGACGGCGGGCCTGGGTCACCCTATGCCCATCCACTCGGACTGGGGCGACTGGCTCCCGAACACGATCGAGACCGCCGACCCGACGGGACTCGACGTCTGGTATCTGGGATGTAACGGGTTCGTCCTCAAAGCCGGGGACGGGACCACCATCTTCATCGATCCGTACCTCGGCACAGGGGACCCACCCAGGACGATAAGGATGATTCCCGTCCCGTTCGATCCCCGGGACGTCGCGGACGCCGACGCCGTCCTGGCGACCCACGAGCACACAGATCACGTCCACGGGCCGAGCCAGGCACCCCTCCTCGCCGGGACCGAGGCCACCTATCTCGGGCCAGACGCGAGCATCGAGGCGGCGTTGGGTTCCGAGTCGTGGGTCGAGGATTACGACGTCACCGAGGACCAGTTCGAGACCGTCGCCGAGGGAGACACGATAGCGGTCGGAGACGTCACCGTCCACGTGGAACCGGCCCACGATCCGGACGCCGCCCATCCGGTCAGCTACGTCCTGGAGTACGAGGGCGATACCTTCTTCCACGGGGGCGATACAAAGCCCACGGGTGATTTCGAGGTCGTCGCGGCGGCCCACGACATCGACCTTGGTGCCCTCGCGTTCGGGAGCGTCGGCATGATCCCCGAGAAGACCTCTCGAGAGCCCAAATGGACGCGTTGGTACAGCGACGAGAACCAGATCGTCGAGACGGCGGCGACCCTGGAACTGGATCGGCTCCTCCCCACTCACTGGGACATGTGGAAGGGACTCACTGCCGATCCCACGGCGCTCCACGACCATATCCGCACGTTCGAGCATCCCCGCTCCCTGGAGGTCCTCGAGATCGGGGATCGCACGACCGTCTGACGCCGCCGGGCATTTTAAGTAGTTCATCGTCGACATCCGCATATATGTACGACCGACGAGGTGGTCACCGTGAGTGATGAAACGGTGGTCGAGACGGAGGGGATCACGGTAACGAAATCGTTCGACGCGGAGGGGTTCCCGGTCCCCGCAGTAACGTTCCAGGTCGAATCCGACCGAAGCGACCCGGTCGGGCTGCGGATCGTCGACGAGATCCCGGAAGGATTCGGTATCGAACAGATCGGATTCCACCCGGATTACGGGAGCGAACACTGGACGGCGTCGGGTGAAGGCATGGTTCGCTTCGAGCGGACCGTAAACGCAGGCGAGGCCTTCACGACCGTCTATGGGATCCGGATGGCTGACGACGACGAACCCACGCCGTTCCTCGAGGCTCCGGAGATCGAGGTTGACCCGGACGCAATCGAGGAAGAAGAGATCGACGACGTCGTCCCCCGCGAGAGTTCCGAAGTGGTCCGAGAACTCGCGAGCGGCGAGCGGGATACGGTTCCTGGTCTCGAAGAGGAAACGGAGGAACCGGCATCCGCCGAGGCGGAATCCACGCCCCAGACCGGCGCCGAAGCGCTGGCAGACGACGACGCAGAGATCCTCGGGGAAGCCGAAGCCACCGGCGAAGAGGTGCTGGGCGAAGAAGAACCGGCAGAGCCAGCGGAACCCGGACCGACTGAAGCCGAGGCCGAGGCTGAGCCAGGCGAGGTAGCGGAACCGATGGAAGCGGACGAGGTGCCGGCTGACGAAGCCGAAGAAGCCGAGGAGGCGGAGGTGATGGGTGCCGACGACATCGAAGCCAGACTCCGATCGGATGAGGCCGAAGCCAGCGAGGCGGAGGCCGAAGAGCCGGTGGAAGCCGAAACTGCTGAAGCCGAGGCGGAAGCGGGTCCAGCCGAGGAGGAAGAACCAACGGAGGTCGCCGAACCGGTCGAAGAAGAGCCCGCGGAGGCCGCGGCCGAGACGCCGGAAGAGCCTGCCGAACCAGCGGCACAAGCCGCTGAAACCACTGTGGAGGCCGAGAGCGAGGCCGACGAATCTGGCGGTCCGACGATCGAGGCGGAATCCATCGCGTCGGTGCTTGCGGCCGAGATCAGGGAGGGCAACGTCGACGATGAAGACCTCGACGCGATCCGCGACGCCGTCGTCGAGGAGGAGACGCCGAGCGAGCGAGTTCGCGTCGAACACCTCCAGGCGAGGGTCTCCGACCTGGAAGCCTACTCCGACGCCCTCGAGAGCTTCATCGACGAGAACGGGGAGGCCCAGGAGCTGCTCGACGAACTCGAATCCGAGGTCGAATCGTTCGAATCCGATCTCGAGGAACTCCAGGAGGAACTCGAGGAAGCCGCGAGCGAACGACAGTCCCTCGAGGATCGCTTCGATAACGTCTCCGGGGATCTGACCGACCTCTCCGAAGAGGTCTCCGAGCTGGCTGACGTCTCCGAGGATGTCGACCGCCTCGAAAGCGACCTCGATGCGCTCGACGAGCGGGTCGACGATGCGGAGAGTCTCCGGTTCGAGGTCGAATCTCTGGAGGAGTCAGTCGAGGGACTCCGCGACGAGGTCGAGGAAGTCAAGCAGTGGCGCGACCAGCTCTCGAACGTCTTCGGCGGATAGTGACCGGCAGAGCTTCGAGTTACGGGTGTGAATCCCGATTTTCCGGATCGGTTCGGAACGGCCACCCTCACCTGCAGACCGAGTGAATTCCCCGGCCGAACATATTCGGCTCTCGGCTTTTCCGTTGCGGGCCCGAACCGACCGACATGAGCCAAACGGAGCATACCCACCGAACGCAGGACGGGACAACGACGGTCGAGGTCAGATGTACCGGACACGTTCGGGCGGCCGTGGGCGAATCGAGTTTCTCCTACACGTTCGAAGGCGACGAACTCGGCGATTTCCTCGAAACGTTCCTCTCGGAGTACGACGTCGCGGAACTCCTGATCGCGACGGAGGAGGGCTCGGATCGGGCCGCCGGGTGGGCACCATCGCCGGACACACTCCCGGGGACCTGGCGGAAGAATCCAAGGGACGAACAGATACGCCGCTACGCAAGGGTGCTGGTAAACGGCGAGTTCAACGAACACCTCGAGGGGTTCCGGACAACACTTGCCGACGATGACAGGGTCGCGTTGATGTATCCGTTCGTCTATTGTGTCTGACCGACTCGTCCTTCGAGCTCCCTTCCTCTAATGCATGTGACCGACTCGTCCGTTTGTCGCCATTTCTCAAACGCGTGTGACCGGATTGTACTGATGCATCGTGGAACTGCTAGGACTGATCGGCTCCTTCCGCCGTCACGTCGTCGAATCGATGGGCGGTGAACCGTTCGCCCTCAGGGAACAGATTCTCCAGGCTCTCGGGATCTTCCTCGGGATCGACCGACGTGGCTTCGATCCGCTTGACGCCCTTGATGAACCGCGCTCCCTCGGCCGCGCCGGAAACGAACCGATTCGAGTATTCGTGGATTCGACCGATGGGTTCACCGTCCTTCGCGTAGGCCAACAACCCCTCGAGTGCCGCCCTCACCGGGATCGCCACGCGGTAGTCATCGAGTGACTCGACGACCACGTGCGTTGTCGATGGGCGAACCGCGGCGGACTCGAGCAGGTCCAGGACCGGTATCCCGGTCCACTCGGCCGTATGGCGGTCTCCAGAGGCACAGACCACGGTCACGGTACGCGTCTCGCCGTCGAACTCCGCGATCCGGTCGCGAGTGAGTTCGAACGGGTCCTCACCGACGATCACAACCGGTGGCCCGAGGTCCGCAGTCGTCGGAACTACATCCGAGGTGCCCATCTGATCGATTCGCTCTACGTGACGAGACGGCCTATATATTGCGACCTGGGTGACACGCGGACTCGGCGGTGTCCCAGCCGCAGGGGACCGTTAGACTACTCCGGACCGTTCCAGGTACTCCCTCGCGACGACGCGGGCGTCCCGCTTTCCGGTATCGACCTGGCGCACCAACCGACGCATCTCCGAGACATCCTGGAACGTCGGCCCGATCGCATCCAGGGCCTCCTGCACCGCCGGATTCTCCGAGACGATCTCGGCGTTGACCAACGGACCGGGATTGTAGATCGGGAAGAACTGCCGGTCGTCCCGAAGTTCCTCCAGGTCGTGGATGTCGATGAGGGCGTCGACGGTGAGACCCATGGTGACGTCGACGCCGGATCGGCCGATCGCCTCGTATCGCCCCGCGGCGGATTCGATCGTCCGGGTCTGCTCCCAGATGCGGTCAGCGGTACTCTCCTCGAATTCGTGGGTCTCGAGGAGACCTCGCCAGCCGTCCGCACGATCGCGGAAATCCGGCCCGACGACGGCAGTGAGATCGCCGTCCTGCTCGTTTGCATACGCCGCCAGGTCCGTAAGCGACCGCACTCCCGTGTCCGAACACCAGTTTCGGGGCGCGAGGACACAGTACGTATTATTATATTGAGCCCGCTCGCCGAACCAGAGCGGATATTCGGCCTCGATCCCCTCCTTCGCCGCGTCGTACAGCCGATCCGGATCCACGATAGTATCCTCGGCCCCAAGGAATTCCCCGTAAATCGTCCCGGTGTACTCCCAGTAGAGGTCGATTCCCCCGGTTCGAAGGTGCTCGAAGTTCTCCTCGGTGACGCCCAGGCCGACGTTATCGACCGGGTCGAGGTCGGTGGTGGCCTCGAGCATCTCGTAGGCGAGGTACGCCAGGATCTTGTTCGAGGGAAAGGGTTTCGACCCGATGACGACCGGGGTTCCGGTGGCCTTCGCCAGGGAGGTTCTGGTCTGGGAGTCGAGTGTCTGTGCCCCCTCGACCTCGCGGAAATCGTACTCGTTCAGCTGTTCGGTAAGCACGGTTGCCTGTGCGGCCAACGTCTTCACATCGTGGCCGATCGCGGAGACCTCCCCCTCCTGGGATTCCATCGCCGCCACAACTCGCTCGGTCTCCTCGGACGTCTGCTGGGCCAGATCGTAGAGTTCCTCGGCCATCTGGGACGCTTCTTGTGCAGCCTCTGCTTGCTCCCCGGTCGCCTCGTTTATCTCCTGGACACCGACGTTGGTGTCCCGTGCCTGCTCAGCGATGACAGTAAGGGAATCGAGGGCGCCCTCAACCGTCTCGATCCCGCTCGAGAGGTTCGAAGCCGCCGCGTCTAGTTCCTCGGCCGTCTCGCGGGCCTGTCCTTGCACGTCCGTGAGCAGGTCGCCGATCTCCTCGGTTGCCTCCTGTGTCTCCTCGGCGAGAGATTTGATCTCCTCGGCAACGACTGCAAACCCGTCACCGGCGTCCCCAGCCCGTGCCGCCTCGATACTCGCGTTGAGCGCGAGGAGGTTCGTCTGGTCGGCGATCTCGGAGATGAACCCGACAACCTCGTCGATCTCGGCGGTCTGGTCGGTGAGATGCGCGGCCGTCTGGCGAGCAGCCGCGACGTCGTCTTCGATCTCGTCCAGCACGTCGATCGCCTGCTCCGCGTCTTCCTCTCCAGCTTTGCCACGTTCGGCCATGGTCTCGGACCGCTCGGCGACATCGTCCGCCGTGGACGTGATCTCCTCGATGGTGGCCGAGATGTTGGACATCTCGGCGGAGACCGACTCGACATGTTCTTCCTGCTCGTCCGTCGCCCGGCTGATCGACTCGGTCGACTCTCGTGCCGCTTCGGCCTCCGTCCGCACGTCCTCGACGGACCCGGTCGCCTCCTGGCTGGTCGCCGTGACGTCCTCGGCGAATCCGTCGACCGTCGCGAACGTGTGTTCCAGGAATTCCAGCAGTTCGTTCAGACTCCGCACCGTCTCGGCGAGTTGTTGATCGCCCGCTCGTGCATCAACCCTCGCCGTGAAATCCCCGTCAGCGGCCGCATCGATTACAGTCCGTATGTCGCCGATCACCGCCCGAGCCTCCTCCGTCCGCACCTCCTCGCCGCTCTTCGATCCTGCCCCTGCTGCCTTCGTCGATGACCTCGGCTGTTTCATGGGTAGCCCTGGTTTCACCCCCACCCATCCCCTCGTTCATGATTAAACACAGGGCTTCGTTATCGGCGATGATAGACGGACTCACCGCGGAGACGATTTCTATCCGGGATTCGCGGTGGTGTCATAATATAGTGCATTATATATTGGGTTTCTGCCTCGACAGCCGCTGATCAGCTCATCCATGCCAGCTCAGAGGCCATCGGTTCAGGGCCGGATCGTTCCCAGGAGATAATCTCCGAATCTCGCCAGATTCGAAGGTCCCGCGGCGTCGGGGCAGAATGGGGACTGGCATGACAGAAGAAAAGCTCCGAAGAAGCCCCATACCGGGTATTCTCCAGGACCATCAACACGTGGTACCGAGCCACACATTTGGCTTAAAGACCGTTCATATTTTGACTTCTTCTACAAGGGTGTCGCCGAGGTAACACCGGGCATGTGGACGCGATGGGGTCTTATCCTCGGGTTGACGATCCTCGTCCTCGGAGTCGCTTCGCTTCCCTCTCTCGCCGGACCGACGGATCCGGGTCTTCAGGCGGTTCAGGCTCCCGACGAGGGAGTGGTGGCCCAATCCAGCGTGGATTGTAGCGCGTGTCACGAGGACGAGACGAAGCAGAACTTCCCCAACTCCGACGTCTGTTCGGAGTGTCACGTCCTCATCGGTGGGAGCTATCAGGGCTCTATCCATTCCGAGAAGACCGATACCTTCGCGAACTTCGATTGTACGGAGTGCCACGACCCACCGGAAGACAGCTGGTTCATGCACTTCCGCAACGGACCGCATGGCTCCCAGAACCCCGGAATCTCCATGGCACCGGAAGATACCTGTGCCTCGACCGGATGTCACGATAGCTTCAATCCGAACGGGCCGATCTACGCGGAGTGGAACGAATCCGATGTGGGCCCAGACGCGTTGTCACACTCTGCCCCTGCCCCACCCAGCGCCCGGAGCGAGGAGTGTAGCTCATGTCATGGGACCCACGAGGGAACCTTCGCAAATATCGAAGACGCCCCGGGGGTCGAAGCCTCCGCGACCGGGGAGCAACCGCACCCGAACGACGTATCGGAGTGGCGGATCACCTGCATGGCCTGTCACGACCCCCACACCGTACAGCAGGGGGACAATCTCCGTGGCGATTTCGAGTCCGGTAGCCAACTTTGTGCCCAATGCCACAACGGCCCTGACGCCGGTCCCAGTACGGTTGCCCACGGCCCCATCCATAACGACATATGGCAACTCTACAGTGAATCGAAATTCGCTACGGACTCGGGTACCCACCCCGAACTCGAGTGTGCCTCCTGTCACATGGCCGGCCAGGCAAACACCGAGTCGGAAAATGCCAGGACGGGTCACTCCTTCGATGTCAATACGGGTCTACTGGCCGATACCGACAGGCTCGACGCCCCAGCCTCGAAACAATGTGGATCCTGCCATCGAGATGTAGCGGGGACGATCGCCGGGACCCAATCGGCGATCGAGTCCCATCTCGACACGGCAACGCGGCTTCAGGGCGAGGCGAACGCGACCCTCGCGGATCTCGGGCTCTCCGAGGACGAAGAGTTACGGACGGCCATGAACGAGGGTGCAGCCTGGATCGACCTCGTCGCCGCCCCGACGGTGGGGACACACAACCCAGACAGCTCGATTGCGAATCTCCGGAGAGCGATCGAACGGTTCGAATCCGTGAAATCGGCAGCCTACGAGCGCTCGGCGTCGGACGGGGGACCCGAGGATGAAACAACGGCAACGACGACCGAGCCAGATACCCCGACGTCGACACCGACAACGGTGACGGAAACCGAAACGCCAGGTCCAGGAGTGGGGCTGACCGTGTTCGTCCTCGTGACGGCCATGCTCCTGGCCGTCCGTCGTCGTCACGGGTGATCCCGGCCCCTGTCGGGCCGATTCGACCGTAGAGGGCCCCGCCTACTTCCAGGGAACTGGACGCCTCGAATCGGCAATCTGCATATCACAGCGATACCGTCGGAACCTGGCTCCGTGGATGTCGGTTCCGAATCGCGTGAACGGCCCCGGGTGCTCAAAAACCCCCCAAATTTTCAGGTAGAACACCTTGGTATCGCTCCTCGGTACCAAGTGGCAATGGGCGATCCAGGTGACCCACCCCCGAGTGAGTCTACGGGCGAGGGAGACAGGTTCGGTGCAGAGTGGGAGACGTGGGCCGAAGAGGTCCTGACGGACTCACCGTACGACGCCGAACTCGGACGGGAGATGGCGAAGGACGCCAGACGGCTTTCGACGGGCGACATCGACCCGGAGACGTTCTGGAACCGACACCACGAGGCGGTCGTCCAGACCTTCGGTGAGGACGACCGTCCCGTCGGAACCGCAGGCCCGCCGGCAGCAGAACCACGAGACACTCACAGCGAGGATTCAGACCCACAACCGGGAGTCCCGTCGCTGGATGAGGAGCCCTCGCGGCGCAAGCTCCTTGGCGCGCTCGGCGGGATTATCGCGGCCGGGACCGTGGCGACCGCGGCAAGTAGTAGTGTCAGAGGCTATACGTCGGCAGGTGATCCGGGGGCTGGAGCGGTCGAGGACGACCCCATCGCTGCCGAGGGCGAGACGGAGACTGATCAATTGGGGATGGTCATCGACACGGAGCGGTGTATCGCCTGTCTCAAGTGTTCGTTGGCGTGTAAGCGAGAGAACGACACTGATGGAGGGATGCACTGGGTGTACGTCTTTCGGTACCGCGAAGAGCGATACGGAAACGAGGACAAGGAGTGGCTCACCCGCCCGTGCCAGCACTGCTCTGACCCCTCCTGTACCTACGTCTGCCCGACCCAAGCGCGCCACAAGCGCTGGGACGACGACGGGCTGGTCCTCACCGATTACGACAGGTGTGTCGGGTGCAAGTACTGCATGGTCGCCTGCCCGTATGGAGTCAATTTCCTGGGGGAAGCAGAACCCACCGAGCTCTCACCAGGTTTCCAATATGACACGCACGGCAAGAACGGACGACCGGTTGCTGGCCCACCACCAGAGGGTGTGATGGGGAAGTGCACATTCTGCGTGCATCGCCAGGATTCGGGCGATCCGTCCCTCGAAGGGACGACCGCCTGTGAGGACATCTGTCCGGCGGACGCGATCCACTTCGGGGACCTCACGGATTCCACGAGCGATCCACGAAAACACCTCCGACGGAAGCCGGAGGCCCACCGGTTCGAACTCCTCGACCAGGTCGGGAACGAGCCAAACGTGATCTACATCGGGAAGGAACCCTCGAAGGACGCCGAACCGATACCAGGACCCACGACCTACGAGGACAGGGACATGGAGATTCGCGGCGACTACGACTACCTGGATGGGGGCGAGCATTCGTGAGCGCCGAGATCGAGACAGACCGAGTGCTGGCCCCGCTCGAGGATACCTCGGGTCGGTATTATATCCTCCTCGCCCTCTCGCTGGTCGGGATCGCGATCATGCTGGGCACCTGGGTCTACCAGCTCCGGGAGGGCATCACCGTGGTCACCGACCTGGGCGATTGGGGCATCTCGGGCTCCCTCCCCTGGGGGCTCTACATCGGAGGTTTCGTCTGGTGGGTCGGGGTGGCTCACGGCGGGATCGCCATCTCCGCCCTCGTTCGGGTCTTCGATATGGAACGATACCGGCCCATCGCCAGGCTCTCCGAGATGTTAACGGTCCTGGCGCTCTCGGTCGCTGCCTTGAATATCGTCTTCAGTATGGGCCGGCCGGACCGGATCTTTAACACGATCGAACACTGGCCCGGAACGATCTTCCATTCACCCCTGGCTTGGGACATCACGGTGATCTCGCTCTATCTCGTACTATCGATGACCTACGTCGTGCTCTCGCTCCGACAGGACATCGCGGTCGTGCGGGATCGCCTCCCGGATATCTTCGGTCCGATCTATGCGGTCATCCTCATCGGGTATCGACCGGCCGAATCTGAGAAGGTCGAACAGGTCCTCTGGTGGCTCGCAGTGGCCATCCTTGCACTCGTCCCATTGCTCTCCGGTGGGGTCGTCCCCTGGCTCTTCAGCCTGATTCCCGCCCAACCTCACTGGTACGGGGCCGGGGCCGGGGCCGCGATTCTGACTGAATCGATCACCAGTGCGATCGCGGTTGTGGTGATCACCGCCGCAGGATTCCGGTACGCCTACGGGTGGGATGATCTCATCGAGGATCAGATATTCATGGACCTCGGCATCATCCTGGCGCTGCTCGCCATCGCGACCATCTGGTTCACGATGCACGACGTCCTCACCGGCTATTATATCGCCCCGGTCCACATCGAGACGCTCACCCTCGCCGAACTCGAACGAGTTTCCTTCTGGGCCGCCATCGTCGGCCTCATCGTCTCGGTGGGAGTGATCTTCACCATGATCGCCAGACCGCGGCTCTTCAACGTCCCCACGCTCGTGGTGATCTCGGCGGTTCTCGCCCTGGCGATCCTTATCAAGAAGAACCTCTTCGTGATCGAGGCGCTGCTGCACCCGACACAGTCGCCGCTGACGAACCTCTACGCGACGGGGACCTACTCGCCAACCTGGGTCGAGTGGGTACTCTTCGGGAGTACGATCCTCCTGGTCGCATTCGGGTTCCTGCTCATCACGAAGGTGATCCCGATGGTCGAACTCCACACAGCGGAGGGAGAATCATGACGACTGCGACGAACGAAATCATCCGGGTCGGTGGCTACGTGATATTCGGCTTCATCATGCTTCCAGTCTACTTTATGATACTTGGATGGCTGTTCGGGAAACCCCGGGACTACCGGACTGTCGCCATCACCGTGGGATACGTGGTGGCTCTGCTGCTCGCTATTGTCGTCGGACTTGCATTTCTCGACTCAGCGATAACGCTCGTAAAGAGTCTGTGATCGATCGAATCGGGAGATCAACTCATTCTGCGTGGAAAGGCACCGCCATGCGTGGGAAGTGGCGTCGAGTTCCCGACGAGCTGGTCCATATCCGCCAGCTTTGGAGAAGAATTACCCAACCCCTATCTATATAGCGCAATACAGTTTACGAGCCCCGTATAGACCGGGAACTATCCCTTCATGGAAGGTAAACCCGCAGTATCGGGGATCATGAGGGAACTGCCACACAATAACAGCGAGGAACAGAGAGACAAGAGCCCGAATCAAAGGAATGTCGGATAAGAGGGAAACTCGAGGACATCTTCGTTACCGAAACGGAGGAACCATGCATCGACAGGTTCTGCACTCTGCCGTAAGATGCATTACTCACATATTGCTTCGGTAGATGCAGGCGGCCCGGTAGACGCCTACAAAACGTGCCGTCAAGGAAACAGCGGCCAACGGCTTGCTTGCATTCAGTCATTGCCGAAGAAACGTCGCGGGCGGTGGATTACGACAATAGCGAATACTACCAGGGAACGAGGATGGAGTTTCAGGCTGGAGTGAGGATGGCTTCGATATCGAAGTTAGCCGGGAAACGAGTGTGAAGTACCTACGGGATATACGATCACCATTCCCGACTATCGACGTTCCCGCATCTCGGCTCAGTACGTACGCGAAAGTTTATATTTGTATCGCCGCCATTCCCATATCTATTTTAATAGTAGAAAACAAAATATATGAGTGTAAATAGCCGCGAACGCATTCGTAATAGTCGAAATAAGATAGTTTATTTCGGTAACT
>CAZQNH010000005.1:61582-80937 GCA_964594685.1 uncultured Halobacteriales archaeon | reverse complement strand
CATGGCCACGGTATGGGCGGCCACGGACATGGGATGGGCGGCGGCTGGTAAGCGATACGGTACCCTGCCGATTCGACCCTCCTTTGCGCAGAAACACGTGCAACGTGTCCCTTGGCCGTCCTTCACCAGGCCCTCCGCCGACTCAGGGATATTTCTGAGGGCCTCTGGGACACCAAGTCGACTTCTGCCGCAGACGACGACTCCCGGGGCTTCCAGAATATCCCCTCAACATCCTGCGGACTTCTCGTCCCTCCGATATCCAGTACCACGCTAGAACGGCATAGATCCCGTAGACCAGTCCCCGGCCCTGTGGAAGAAATTTCCATACACATTTCCCAATGCACTGGCAAAGGCAAATCGATGATTACTCTCGGTGGCTCCCTGCTGCTCATCCTGATCGCAACCGGCGTCATCTGGAAGGGCAGTGAATACTTCGAGCAGGCGGCGTCGCGACTCAGTAGGTATTATGGCCTGCCGGTTGCCGTTCACGGGGCGGTTGTGGTTGCCATCGGTTCGAGTTTCCCTGAAATCAGTTCGATGGTCATCAGTACGGTCTTCCATGGTGAATTTTCGCTCGGGGTTGGAGCCATCGTGGGAAGCGCTATCTTCAACCTGCTCGTTATCCCAGCAGTCTCCGGGCTCTTCAGCGAGGAGCTCAGCGCAACCCGGAACCTCGTCCTCAAAGACGCCCAGTTCTACGTGATCAGCGTTCTGGTCCTGTTCATCGTCTTCGCGCTGGGAGCAACCTACGTCCCGGGCGGGACGAACCGTGTTGCGATCTTGACACCGGCACTGGCCCTCCTGCCACTTGGGACGTATGGGGTCTACCTCTTCCTTCACCAGCAGGACGCAAGCGATCATCCGGTCGAAAGGGAGCTGAACGTCCGACCGCTCCGAGAGTGGGGCATACTGGCGGTTGCCCTTCTCGTGATTGCCGTTGGCGTCGAGGGGCTCGTCCGCGCCGCTCTCTCCCTAGGATCGATCTTTGGGACCCCCAGCTTCTTATGGGGGCTGACCGTCATCGCGGCGGGGACGAGTCTCCCCGACGCGTTCGTCAGCGTCCGAGCCGCCCAGAACGACGATAGCGTGACGAGTCTGACGAACGTTCTCGGAAGCAATACGTTCAATCTTCTGGTCGCGATTCCATTGGGTGTCCTCCTGGCCGGTTCGGCAACGATCAACTTCCTCGCGGCGATTCCGACGATGGGATTTCTCGCCTTTGCCACGCTCCTGTTCATCGTTTTCACCCGCACTGACCTCGAACTGACCGACCTCGAGGCCTACGGGTTTCTGGCCCTCTACGGTCTCTTCCTGGGCTGGATGACCCTCGAATCAGTCGGGGTCATCGAGACCGTCAGGGGCATCTAAGGGCCAATGAACGAGACGAGCTAGTCCGGAAAGAGGAATATCAGATATCATCGAATGTACGTGGATTCGACGATTTGGTCCCGCCGGCTGAACGGCCGGAAACAAAATCGGTTTTCCTGCTACCGGACAGGTACCCGAACTGGAAAGGTGAGTTGTCTCCTGTCCCCTGCGTGGGCACCTCGATTCTCGTTCCGATTTCCGTCACCGTTCCTCGATGGTCACCAGGGCTCGTAAACAGGCTATGGAATCTACAATCAGCGTCGTGAATCGGAGCTTTGCACCAGAACCTGCTATCTAGATAGTCATCTCTCGAGTTCGATCCAGTACATACGCATCATTCACTGATTGAAGTTGAATACCTCGACAACTCGCTCTCTGATCTCACATCGGAAGCCCATCTTGCTCGTAGTATAATCTAACTGATAGGTCTCTCCGCTTTGGCCAGTTCTGGGCCGAGATACGCCGCATGATTAATCCGGGAGAGCAACTCACCTTTTACCGCATCCCTGTATAAAGCATCGGCGACTTCCCTCGCCATCTCACCCCGCACTGTCGCCGTAGGGACTTGGGTCATTTGTTCGATACCCCCAGCAGGAGAATCCCGAGTCATGTGCGTTGCTAGCAAGTGGCTTCCGGAAAGATATACTGCTCTTTTCTCGGTAAAGGGGGTCTCCGACGAGCACAAGGACCATTCGTATCTGGGAGATCTGGATCAAAAGAGAGAGAGAGAGAGGAAAAACCGTTCAGTCCGTCGATTACTTCAACGAATCGATGATGGAGCCGTAGGCGTCTTCTTCGACCGCCTTCAACGTCTGGGTCTCGTAGGCCCCTTCTTTTCCTGCCTTGAGCGCGAACTCCGCGTAGGACTCATCATCCGGGAAGTCAGCCACAGTCACGAAGTCGTACGGTCCGAACGTGAGAAACACGTCTTCGATTGCCCCACCGGTTTCCTCCGCAATCTGCTGCATGTGTTCGGTTCGTTCGGAACTCTTATCGATGCTTTTTCGCCCTTCTTGTGTCAGGTTCGTGAGTCGAATGTACTTTGCCATGTGTTGGGTTATCGTTCTGGATGATACCCCTCACCCGAAGGTACGAGATCGCACAATCGTTCGATGAATTGTGCGCCCCCCGTATGGGCCCCCTCCTTTGATACATATAGGATAATGACATGTGGCCACATAACAATGCCGCTTTTTTGGGATATCTGGGTGTGGCTCACAAACTGTTTCGCAGACCGGTTCGTGAGGAAAGATATAGCGGTGGGCTTGGAGTAACCACCTTGAACTTCATTGCTTCCCTTTCTGGTACCCTGACGGCTTGGAAATATGCGGCAAGTGACAGCGACGAAATGGTCCAAATCGCTGTGTCAATTCGTGCACTCTGAGCGAGACCAGCGGGTGTTATAGGTTACCACGACGGGGCTCACAGTGGATCGGGGTCGGTAGCATTGACTTGGATACGTCCACTGCGAGCGGGTATCTGGCCACTAGTAACAGCATACCGCTCCATTCGATAAGCACGATGGTGAGTACGCACTTTGTTTCAGCACAAACCCATCAGTGGCAGACGGCCAGCTTTCGGTTCGATGGCTGAATATAGAGGGTATATTCATCACCGGCGAATCTTCATATGTCAAACCCACTCATAGCTTGGCATGGACTTGACAGAACGGGTTGCCCTGGTGACCGGTGCCTCCTCCGGTATCGGTCGAGCAACCGCCCTTACGCTAGCCAATGAGGGGTCATCGGTCGTTCTTGCCGCCCGTCGCGTCGAGGAGTTGGAGGCGCTTGCAGACCGGATTGAATCTACTGAAGGTAGCGCGCTGGTTGCGCCAACTGATATGAGCGACGAAGAAGACCTCGACGCTCTGGTGGAAACAGTGATGGCCGAATTCGGCAGGGTTGACATCTTGGTCAACGGCGCCGGGTTCGGACTCTATGGCAGTGTCGAGGAAACCCCCATCGAGGACGCTCGATACCAATTTGAGGTCAATCTGTTCGGACTCGCAGCTCTTACCCAGCGTGTCATCCCCATTATGCGCGGGCAGAACCAGGGCACGATCATCAATATCAGTAGTATGGGCGGGAAGATATGGACTCCCCTGGGAGCCTGGTATCATGCCACCAAACACGCTCTGGAGGGTTGGAGCGACTGTCTCCGCTACGAACTGGCTCCGCAGGGCATCGATGTCGTGATCATCGAACCGGGGGTGATTGACACTGAATGGTATGATGAGATGGAGGAAAGGCTCCTCGCACGGAGTGGTGACGGGCCATACGCCGACCTCGTCGAGGATTTTATCGAAACTACTCGAGAGACTTCCGGATCGGAACCTGAGCTTGTGGCCAAGATAATCAGGAAAGCGGTTCTCGCCAGCAATCCAAAAGCTCGTTACGCCGTCGGTGCAAATGCCAAGCCCTTGATTGCCCTTCGGCGATTCGGGGGCGACCGCATCTTCGACCGCATCGTCGATTACACGATGTGAGGGAGCCTGATTGCAGCGAGCGGGAGGAACTATTACTGCGATCGCCCGCTGTAATCACGAATGGGAAAATCTGCTACGTAACGTCAGCCAGCCAACTGGCCTGATTCTTACGACCAACTCCACGATCAGTCTGTTCGTCGGTGAAAATCACATGACGGTGAACCGATGGCTCAATCAACGCCAGTCACGAGCGAGTTACTCAGTGGGTTGAGCTGTCGCTCCCGGGGCCACCACCTCACGTCGGATCAGTGCCGTAGGCGGTTACACCGGGCGGATCGTATTCCTCTCCGCGGTCTAACATGTGATAGATCGACACCAGCAACTTCCGGGCGGTCGCCACCGCGGCGATCTGGCTGTTCTTCGGTCGCTCCAGCCGGCGAGAGAACCGACTCAGATACGGGCCCTCAACAGTATGAACGGCTGTATGGATGGCCTGCACCAGCAGCCACCGTACCTTGCCCGGCCCGTTCTTCGAGATGTCACCCTCGAATCGTGAGTCACCAGATTCCCTCACGAGCGGGTTCAGTCCCACGTACCGCACCACCTCTTTGGCGGCGTCGAACCGGTCGATGTCTCCGAGTTCCGCGTAGATAACCAGCGCGGAGTAATGACTGATTCCCGGGATCGTCATGAAGAGGCGTGGCTCTCGCAGTCCTTCGGCTCGTTCCTCGATTCGCTTGCCGAGGGCATCGATCTCCTCGGTGAGCGTTTCGATCATCGACAGATACGAGCCCTACAACTCGTCCCACGGTTCGGGGGAGTGACAACCCTTCGAGGTACTCGCGGCCCTGCGCGCTCAAGGGTTTCACCCGAAGAGAGATGCCGTTGTCCAGGAGCACCGAGTGGATTTTGTTGGCGTACTTGGTCCGTTCCTCCAGAAAGCTGATGCGGCCCCGAACCAGCGACCGGCATTCCCTGATCTCGTCGGTCGGGACGTAGCTTTCTGGCACTGAGCCCAACCAGAGCAGCCTGGACAATTCTTCGGCGTCGATCTTGTCGGTTTTCTTGTCGGTCTGTGCGATGGCCTTCAATTTCGGCGGATGGCCGACTTTCACATCCAGATACTCCGACAGCATATCCTAGACCTAGTAGTAAGTCGTGGTGGCTTCGAGTAACGCCTCACCGCCGGCGTAGCGTTCCGCTATTTCTTCGAGGTCCTCGTACTTTACGCGAGTTTCCTCGGTCAGTTCACCGTCGTCGTTACGGACGGCCACTTGGGCCGCCCGTTTGTGAAGGTCTATACCGATGAACATCCAAGTTCACTCCGGGACACCGGTGCGGCAGAAGAGTCTCACGTATCCGGGCTTTCCCAGCTGGCACCCGCGGTGGCGGGCTTTGACGCCCCACTCTCGGCTTCCTTCGTACCTGGACCTTTCAGCAGCGCGCGGTCGAAGCCGCCGAATACAGCTCGGTCTCTTGTGCCCCATGCTTGGCCATTACCCTGGCTACGGGAGCAGATTTTCCCATCGAGTCAGTACACCTCGATTGACAGAACCTGGGCAGATTCAGAGCGGATTGGTGAACAGAAAGCCTCGAATCAGCACTGCCAAACCCGCAGTTGGTGAGGAGGGCCTGCGCCGACGGGAAGGGAAGGTCCCTTCGGAGCTAATGGCAAGTCGACCAATCGTAACTGGGTGAGGTCGGATTGTACGCGTAGAGGCAGCACCATTTGTTGATGATGGGAGGGCAGAACGCACTTCCGACGGAAAAGCCATCCTGGGTTTCCCAGCTCTCAGGAGTCATTACGGCACGGATCGACGGACAGTGGTGCCAGGACTCTTCCTGTGGTTATTCGGGTTGTTTGCGGGTGCAAGCGAGTTGTGTGGTATTCATGTCGCCAAGGAACGCGACAGCGAAGATAGCGGCTGTAGCGAGCCATAACCCGACGTACGCGATACCAGGTACCTGATTCTGTGCAGTAAAGACCACGACCGCAAACGTCGCTGCGCCACCGAGAATGAACCAAGCAACGATGAATTTCCCGACGCAATTCCTGCCCGCTAAGTCGTTTGTTCCGTCCATGTGGGTGAGTATCATGCGTGGAAGCTAAAGTATTGTGGTTTATTCACAAAAACGAAACCCCGATGATACTGGCAAACCAGGACAATCCCGCAGCGCAGCAGCCGCCGGTCGACGGCTGACAGCACGCTTTTAGGAGATAACACCGGGAGTCCAGCCGTACTGCTCGATAGCAACTACCGCTACTGAGAACGCGAGGCCCGCGATTCCGGGGAGCAGTCGCCTGTCTGCGAGCAAGAGAACACCAAACAGCCCGATGGGTAGCGCGAGGGCCAAGAGGGGAGTGCGACCATTTCCAAGATCATCCAGTAGGATGTCTCTACTCCCCGATATCGACGCTTTCAGGTTCGATGTGGCCCGCCGTATGCTCCGCGATGCTCATCTCCAGCTGAGAACACGTCAGTATGAATAGCGTTCGGAAGTGGTCTATCGGTGGTTGAGAGAGCGTATATTCAGCCCCTTCCCTCAGTACTCCAACTCAGTACCTGCATCTGGGGGCCCAGAGTGCCGCAAGCTATTATCAGCGGTTAATGAATGTCAGATCTTATGGGTAAGTATACGGAACATATCTCATTGGCGGTGCGAATAGATAGCCGAGCGCAAAGGAGGTATATGACGGAATATTTCTGTCTCGTGTTGTGGTCTATGGAGTGGGTCTACCCACTTTAGCAGAAAGGTTTACAGCAACTGATAACTTTAGGAGGGAAGGACTGTAGGGTTGTGTATGTCGACTGTTGCCGTCATCGGCGGCGGTATCGGCGGGCTGACGGCCGCCCACGAGCTCGTTGACCGTGGCTACGATGTCTCCGTCTTCGAGGCCAATGAACGGTTCGGTGGGAAAGCCCGTTCCATGGAAGCGACGGATCATCCGAGACCGCTGCATGGTGAACATGGCTTTCGCTTTTTTCCAGCGTTTTACCGGCATGTCTTCGATACGATGGGGAGGATTCCTGACGGTGAGGGGTCTGTCGCTGAGAACCTCGTCGAAACAGAAGAGACACTGATCGCGGCCATCGATAGGCCGGAAAGAGTCCACGAAAGTAGGACTCCGAAGTCGCTGCAGGGCTGGATCGATGCAACACGGCCGGCATTCGCCGAGGATTTGCCTCGCAAGGACGTGGCTTTTATCCTCGAGCGCCTGATGTATATCCTCACAGCCTCCGAAAAACGCCGTAATCAGGTCCTCGATGAGGTTTCTTGGTGGGAGTTCATCGACGCCGAGAATCGGTCCCCGGAGTTCCGAGATCGGCTTGGATATGCAGTTCAGGCGCTTGTCGCGTTGCGGCCCCAGATTGGGAGTGCGCGAACCGTTGGGTCGATTTACGCCCAACTCCTTCTTGGTCAGTTAGACGCTTCACGCCCCACAGAACAGATATTGAATGCACCCACGAACGAGGCCTGGATCGACCCCTGGATCGATTACCTGGATTCCCGAGGCGTCGAATTGCAGCCCAACCGACCAGCACGGAAACTCCATTTTGACGGCCAGCGGCTCACCGGTGTCGAAATACGCGACGGTGAAACGGTTACCGCCGATGATTACATTCTAGCCGTCCCGGTCGAAGTGGTTCCATCCTTTATTACGGCCGAGATGTCCCGGAAAGCGCCCGGTCTCGGGGGTATCGACCGTCTCGATACGGCTTGGATGAACGGTATCCAGTTCTATCTGACAGAGGATATGAGGCTCTCCCGTGGGCATCAGGTATATGCGGATGCCCCTTGGGCGCTTACCTCGATCTCTCAGCAGCAGTTCTGGACCGACTATGACATCGAGAGCCGGGGTCCCGAGTCCGTAGAGGGTGTGCTCTCGGTGATTGCATCGGACTGGGAAACACCCGGACATCTCTACGAGAAACCCGCAAAGGAATGTACGCGAGAGGAGATCGCTGCAGAGATCTGGGAACAACTCAAGACCCATCTCAATTCCGAACAGACCCGCCTCACCGACGAGATGCTTATCGACTCCTTCTTGGACCCAGCGATCGTGGAAACCGGGGGAGGGGTCAAGAACCGCTCCCCGCTTCTGATCAATACGGTGGGTTCACTGAAGCATCGACCACACGCCGATGTGGGCATCGAAAATCTGGCCCTTGCCAGTGATTACGTCCGCACGAACTCGGACCTCGCCTCGATGGAGTCGGCTAACGAGGCGGGGCGACGGGCAGCGAATGCCATCGTCGAGAAGCACGGGATGGGGAGGCGGGCGAAAATCTGGGGGTTGAAAGAGCCGGCCCTGTTCGAACCTTTCAAACGGCAAGATCGCATCCGCTATCGACTTGGTCTTCCCCATCCAGCGGAGGTTAGCCACTCGGTACGATCTGTTTCAAGGCAGTTATTTGGTCGTCCCTGATCGATCGATGAAGTGATTTTAGCTATTCTGGCCATTGATACCGACCACGAAGTGTTCGAACTCGGTCCCGAGGCCGCCTCCGGGGTCAAATATGACGCATGCTGCGGGTGTCCCGCTTATCTGGTAACCCTGGTATGATCGACAAGTGTGATGCTACCAGTGTGAGTTCGAACGACTCCACTTTGATTTGTCGGGGTCCGGGGAGGAGGGGAAGGTGTGCCGTTAACTCTCCGCAGGGCGATGCGAGGAAAACCATTGATTCCGTCCTCATAAGTCAGTGGAGCATTCGGGCAACTCAGCTACGATCGAGGGCGTGTCAGTACCGATCAATGTAACCAGAGGCCCGGCCGTGTTGCGGAAATTTTGGTGGTGGAGACGTATTGATGGCGTTGCCTTTAAAACCCCTAGTGCATAGCCTTCGCGCCGTGGCTGCTGAATTCGCTGATTTTGGCCCCTGCAAACAGCAGCAGAGAAGAGCCGGGTAGTGAAGGATTCGACTATTCTATATAGGGTCTGAATACAGGAACGGGCCCACTTCCAGATCTGTCCCGCTGTTTTGGTTCCGATCGGAAGTGGTTTCTCGTGGGTCCCGAGAATGGGTTGCCAATAAATGGTGAAGCAGACGGGAGTCAAGCCTCTTGATATTGTCTTCGGCATCCGGTCGATGCGCATGGAAACGGCGGATGAAACACGAAAATCCGACGGGGCTCAACAGCGGTGAAGCTTGCTTCGAGGGAATGTCACCTCGACCTCGTCTCCCACGTTCGGTGGGTGCGTACTGAACGCGTCGACCGAGACGTCGTCAAAGGATAGGGTCACACGATTCGTGGCGTCTTCCCTGACGACCCGATCGACGCTTGCCCGGACGTCACCATCCCTTTCAGTAATAGTGACAGCCTCAGGCCGGATAGCAACGTGACCGCCCATTGCCTCATCACCGTCGAGGAGTTCCCGAAGGGCCGAACTTGCGGAGAGATCGATCGTGTTCGAACCGGTGAAGGTCGCGACCATCGGTGATACGGGCTTTTCGAACACCGACTCAGGAGTCCCCCGCTGCACGACCTCGCCGTCGCGCATCACGACGATCCGGTCCGCGATAGCGCGGGCCGTGGTCCGGTTGTGAGTCACGTAGAGGGCGGTCATGTCGGTGAGTATGTCGGCCAGGTCCTCACGAAGAGCCCGCCGGGTCGGGACGTCGAGAGCCGCGAGCGGTTCGTCGAGGAGCAGCACGTTTGGACGGATCGCAAGCGCTCGGGCGAGGGCGACTCGCTGTTTCTCACCGCCCGACAAGGTCGGCGGATATCGGTCGACGAGGTGATCGACGCCCAGTTCCTCGAGCAGCACCGCAGTCTCGCGCGTCGTGTCGTGGTATCGCGTCCCGTATTCGACGTTCTCCCGGACGGTCATGTGCGGGAACAACGCGTAATCTTGGAACACGAAACCGAAACCTCGTTTCTCGGGCGGGACGTCGTCCAGCCGACGGTCACCGGCCGACACGGCCCCCTCGAACTGGTGAAAACCCGCAATCGCCTCCAGCAGCAGGGTCTTGCCGCTGCCACTCGGGCCCAAAACGGCCAGGGTCTCGTTTCCCGCGATATCGATCGCGGCGTCGACCGAGAACGTGTCCGCACCGTCGGCCGTGAACGTCGCCCTGATGTCCGCATGGAGTCCGGTCATACTACCCCTCCGGTGACCGTGTCGTCGTCAGTCACGTAACGGACGAGCAGGAAGATCACCGCCGAGACGGCCAGCAGGAGGAACGCGACTGCACCGCTTTCCTCGAGACCACCCTGGAGATATGTGTTGTAGACGAACACCGGCGCGTGTTGGGCAGTCACTGCCCTTCCCTCGAAGGGATAGAAGAATTGCACCGAGTAGGCGACCACGGCGACGGCACCGAACTCGGAAACAGCACGGGCCCACGCGAGAATGCCCCCGGTAATCATGCCCCGAACGGCGAGCGGGCCGGTCACGCGTCGGAACGTCTCCCATTCGTTGGCACCGTGGATGCGGGAGGCGTACTCCAGGCGCTCGTCGATGGCTTCGAAAGCCTCGCGGCTGGCGTTTACCGCATATGGGGCCGAGACGAACGCCATCGCCAGCACCATCCCAACCATCGTTCCCAGGACCGACAGCTGCGGGAACGCCCCGCCCTTCCCGAAGCCGAACAGGATGATGATCCCCGCGACGGAGTGCGGAACGACCAGGGGGAGGTCGACAAGGCTTTCGACGAGGGGCTGGCCGGAGAATCCTTTGGCAAGCAGATGTGCCAACGGCACGCCACATAGCAGGCTGAGCAGGGCTGCGAGCAGGGGGCCGTATATCCCCAGATAGATCACCCGGTGGACCTCCGGGTCCGACGCCTTCTCGATGACGAGCGACGGGGTTTGCCTCGCGACGAAGAGGAACAAGGGTAGACTCAGGGCAACCATGAGGAGACTGCCGGCGGTCGCCATCACGACCGTAAATGAAGACCCGTCGAGCGCATAGGCAGTGATGGCCGTACTGGCGATAATGAAGTAGGCGTACCAAGTGGGCCGGCCGAGCCAGTACGCACCGGCGAACGTCAGCGCCTGCACGAGGACGAACGCCGCGACCAGAGGGGTCCGGCCGAGGGCGTCGCTTTCTAGCCGACGGTCAGTCTCCGTCGCCATGAGACGTGATAATGGGTGTGTTGTACATTCCTTATCGGTGATATCGGCACAGCGTTCAGATTACAGCTCCATGGGGCCGAGGGTCCGCTTGGTGTTGGCGACCGCCATCACCCGGTTCGGGACGCTCTCCTTTCCTGTCCTCGGGACGACGATCGGTTCCACTGGAACAAGACCATGGTTCCGTAGGATCTGCCGACCCGGGTCGGTCGCGAAGTACTCGATCCACTGGGCGCCGCGATGGGGCGCCTCGGCCATGCTTGGGACGGTCACCCCGTACGCGATGGGTGCGCCGGTGAAGGTTCCGCTGCCGGTTTCTACTTCGGCCTTTGCGTAGTGTTTGGCGTACTCGCTGGTCGCCTTCGAAAGGGCAACCTCGGGCTGGAGGTCGACGTACGGCAGCCCCGAACTCGCCGCGATGGACTGGTAGTAGAAAACGTAGTCCAGTTCCCCCGATTCGAGTTGACTCTCGAGGTTAGTCTCTGTCCCCGTCGGCACCGTCGAGTTCTCACGAAGCGTCTCGTAGGTGGGTTGATCGTAGAGGCGCTCGCCATCGAATGCTTTCGCGCCGAGTTGTTGGGTCATCACCGCCCGGTAGCCCCCCGGATCGACGGCGGGGTCCGAATGACCGACGGTGATACCGTCTCGCGTGAGCACTTCCCACCAGTTGTCCGTGGAGATCTCATCCGCGCCGGGAGAGTCCTCCCGGTACTGGATGGACATCGAGTTCGTGGTGAAGATAGCATACCATTCGCCGTACTCGGGGAGCACACGGTTGCGGATGAGCCGGAAGTCCGACACACCGAGCACATCCGCGCTCCGGCCCTGCTGTGTGATCTTCTGGGTCGACGCAACCGACCCTTTCGCCTCCCGCGTGACGTGCACATCGTTTTGGTCCTCGAACGTCGGTTCTGCAGCGCTGAACGGCGGAGCGAGCGACCCCGCATGGAAGATGGACATCAAGTCGGCCATCCTCGTGCTCGAGGTGGTCCAACTGTCATCATTGGTTTCAGATGGACTGTGGTTCGCCGATGTTTCACCGGAGTCGCCCCCACTTGCGGTCGTACAACCCGCGAGACCGAGGGTCGAGGCGGTCGCACTCGCTGCGAGAAATCCACGGCGAGTCCGATATATTGGCATCGACATAACGGCGTTATGTCGAGTACGGCATAATAGTTTTGGTCCTTCATGCAGAACCCCTGTTCATGGATGCTGCGTTCGACGCTCGGCTGCAGACCGATGATGTTTCCTTCACCGAACGGGATGCCGTTTTGCTTCGACGACTCGACGAGACCGGTTCGCTGAATCAGGCGGCCAAGGAACTGGGGCGGTCGTTCTCGCGTGCCCACCAGCGAGTCAAAGCCCTGGAGGAGGAATTCGGCCCGCTGGTCGATCGACAGCGGGGCGGGGAGGGCGGTGGCGGGAGTGCACTGACAGACCGGGCACGCCAGTTACTCGCCAGGTTCGATCGATTACGTGTGGGCTACCGATCGATCGCGGAGACGACCGAGACCGTGTTGAACGGGACCGTCGACTCGCGCTCGGGCGAACTGGGGACCGTCTTGACCGACGCTGGCACCGTGCGCGCGCTCGTCCCACCGAACAGCGAAGACGTTCAAGTAAGTGTCCGGGCCGATGCGGTGACTCTTCACGAGCCGGGTGACAGTCCGTCCAGCGGGGCCACGAGTGCACGCAACCGGTTCGTAGGCGCCGTTCTGAACCTCGAACGAGGTGACGCGATCTCCCGCGTGAGGATCGATATCGGGGCGGAAGAGCCACTGTTCGCGCTCGTAACCGATGACAGCCGAGAACGGCTGAGTCTCGATCCAGGGACCGATATCATCGCGTCGTTCAAGGCAACGGCGACGCGGGCTACACCCCGGCGGGTCGACGACGAGTAGCACGCAGTCGATTATATATCGGTAGTGCCTCGTGTACTCGTCGACCGCTGTCCAGGTCCGAGCGGTTTCAAAATCTGGGTGACGGGCACGCCGGAATCAACAACAGACAACTATTGTCAGGGCCTGCCTGCGATTCGTTCCGTTGCCTGGGTTCACTGCGTACAGTTACAATACCGAAACGCTCACTCGTGATATCCCAGTCACCCAACATCGGTGCCGTTCTGGCGGGCCTTGTCGTGGGGCTGCTGCAGTAGTGCGAACCAGTGGACCTCCTGGGTCTGCTCCTCGAACACGTAAAAATTCACGTCGAAGTCGAAGGCGGTCGTGGGAGACACTGGGGATTGGAGGTGACCAGTTTACCCCCCACATAGTAATGGGTTGAAACCCTTCCCTGGGGCCCCTGCAGGGAATCGGAGTTGATATACAAATATGGATATGAGTTCCGGGATGAAAGCCTCGATCGACTCATCCTCTTCTCTGTGCTGTTCCAAACGTTTTGCGAACTCCTCACCGGGTTCGACGGTAGGTCCATCATCAGAAGGGTAGTAGCCTGGTGACACAACCCACGAGGGGCAATGGTCGGTAGAAGAACGCGAGTGCTCCGGATTTCAGCAGGGCGAATCCGGCGAGTGGAAACAGATGTGAAATCTCTCCTCTTCCCGTCCAGGTATCCTGCAGCCCTTGAATGATTGCCCGTCGAAACTCGTTCCTTGCGGGGGCGGGGGGAGGGCTGGACCGGGGCAGCTATCGCTTCCTCCTCCCTGTGGTGGCACGGTTCTGACCCGCCCCCGGTAATTCTGCGAGAAGCCGCTCCATCTCTTGTTTGCGCTCCGAAGCGGCGAACAGTTGATGTTCCCCATCGTACAGACGAACCTGTTCTGCGCGAACCGCCTTTCCGATCGCCGTCGGGCTGATAATAGAATCCGTCAATGATACAAAAACCACCGCGTCGTCACTTATATCGGGGCGAGTTCGTTGGGCGCGGTAGATTGTCGTGATATACGCCGGCGAGAGGCGATTCGGGACCTGCTCCCACTCACCATCGGAGAGGTGTACTCCCAGTTCGTCTCGGTCCGTATCGACCGGAAGGATCGGGGCCTGCAACGGGAGTTTTGGAACGAGCCACCGTTCAATGGTGGACACCTTCGATTCGTGGATGCCCCACCAGGGGGAGAGATACACCATCTCGGCACTCGTTTCGAGAAACGCCGCCACGAGACCTCCGAGGCTATGACCCACCACGCCGGCTGGGTCTTGCTCATCGTGTGCTCGCTGGACCGGCAGACGATAGTCACGCTCGAAATCGGTGATCTCGATGGGCAATCGGAGTGCGTGTACCCGGTACCCCGCCCGTGTGAGTTGGTCGAGGAACCAGCGGACAGACGCTCCGTCGAATCGATTGCCAAGCCCCATGACGAACAGGAGCGTCGGACTCCCCGAATCGTTGAAGGTCCGACTGTCCATATGGGGGTGAGTGCCCGGTTACCGGTAAAACTACCCACTACAAGCCCCATGGCCCCTGGTTGAATTCGGAGGTACCACCGCCCCTGTATCTGGTCCAACGGTAGCTGGCCGGAAGGATGGGTTGGCTGCTGAATCATATCCCTCGCTCCACCGGGCCTCGATGTTTGTTCATGAATTATCGGCGATACACCTGTGGTGTCGGTTCCGGCGGGAACGGATTTGCCCGCGGCTGACTCGTAGCGAAACCTTTCTCAGCTACTCCCATGTTCCAGAAACATGGATCATTCCGGAACAACCCTCTGGGTGTCTCTGCGTGTGGGTGGCCCTCGATGCATTATAGTTAGTCCAGTACCGACGGTCTCCCGAAACGGAAACGGATTCGAAAGCTGGTAGGTATCAAACGAGGTCGGGAGGAACCGGGATGGGGGACTGGCTGGACCTCGCTCGAGATCTGGATGGTGGGTCCACTGAGAATGGATTGGCGAGAATGGCAGATGCGTTGCGGATGGAACACCCGTTTCTCGCGATTGACCGAAAGGGGAAGCTGGTGGGATTTGCTTCGCTCGCCGAACGAAACTCGAATGAGGCGGAATTTTCGTGGTTCGCGGTCGAAGCTCAGCGACAGGGAAATGGGACCGGGAGCCGATTGCTTGCGGATAGCTACTGAATGCGGGGGGTCGGTGTTGGACACGTGAAGGAAATGACACTCGACGAGACGGCGACGGACCTAAACGACGAACAAGACGCTTCTCCGAGAAGACAGGATTCGTCCAGGTAGAGACGCTCGATCAATACCCCGTCTGGGACCCGGGAAACCCGTGTGCTATGTACGTCTGACCGATAGCAGCAGACGATCGGTGGCTCATGGACCCTTCGCCCTGCTAGCCGATCTGCGGGCGGACGGCACAGACACATTATACCCCCCGGCTCGAAGGGTTGGACGTGATCGGTGTCGAAGAACGCCGCTTTACCCGGTTGAGCGATTCCCTCGCAATAGAGCGGACCCCGGAGGGGAAGCGGGTCGTGGTCTCACGGGAGATTGACGCGTCGCCCGAGCAGGTCTGGGATATTTTGGTGGACACCCGGTACTGGCCTGGATGGGGGCCGAGTGTATCCGAGGTCGAAGTCGACCAGCCCAGGATTGAGGAAGGGACACGGGGGCGCGTCCGAACGGTTTTCGGCATTTGGCTTCCGTTCACCATTTCGAGGCTGGGAGAATGGTCCTGGGCCTGGCGGATCGGCCCGATACAGGCGACAGGACACCGCGTGGTCCCGGAGGACGCTTCGTGTCGGGCTGGATTGGAGGTTCCGCTTCTCGCATTACCGTACGTGCTTCTCTGTTGGGTTGCACTCAGGCGGATAGAGGCACTCGCCAGCACCGATGCGACGATGGAAACGGAACCGGTGTGAAACGTCTACCGACGGTCTTCGAGGACACCCGGGAGGGCATAGTTCCCCTGACCATCGATGACCGCTGCCCGTTCAGCCAACAGTCGTCAAAACGAGAAAACGCCCGCAAATCAGACGAAGCAACGTAGTCCCGGGGCACCTCAAAGGAAGGACAGACGGTAGCGGGCCGACACTGGTTGAAACGGCGGACTGCCGGCGGTTCAGGCCGAAACGGGCGGCCGTCGCCGGATGTCGACGTGATGGCGTTCTTTGCGAGCGTGGCGTTCGAGGGCGTCTGCGGCGTCCACCTGGTCGTTGCCTTCGTAGGACCAACTACAGTCCGTGCAGGTGGCGATCCATCTCATGGTGGGAAACCTCGGTGGGGACCGGTGGGGACAGGGGCAAGTGACGGGGACTGTCTCTGGAACCGTATCGGGGAATGGGAATTGGGGTGTGACACGATTTGAGGGGTCTCTGCGTTTCCCTCAGTTCGAAAATGTGTATACACCGCCAAAAACCCGACCCTAGCACAGTGAAAGTGAAACAGAATCCGGGTCAGTACGGTCTCACCCCGAACCTCAGGCCGAAACCTCGTCTCGCGCTGGGCTTCTCGAATATATAATCAATGTTACACCCGTCGACCCCTGGAACCGAATTTGTTTTGATCACCGTGAAACGGACGAATGGTGAAGTGACCGGCCTGAGAGGGTTAGCGTATGCCATCCGTGATCGTGACTGGGTCCTCTCGGGGCATCGGCCGTGCTATCGCGGTCCGATACGCTCGTGACGGGTTCGACGTGGTCGTCAATTACCATACTAACGAAGCGGCGGCCCGGGCAACTGCCGAGTCGATTCGGGGGCAGGGTCAAGCGGCCTCCATCGTCGGGGCCGACGTTTCGCAGATGAAGTCAGCGCGACGACTGGTAGAGACAGCAGCAGACTCGCTCGGCGGGGTCGATCACGTCGTCAACAACGCCGGCATCGATCAGCACGTCTATACGGAGAACCTCTCTCCCGAGGATTTCACACACGTGATGGACGTGAACCTCAATTCGGCCTTCAATGTGACCAAGGCAGCGTTGCCCCATCTGGAGCGATCCGACAGTGGCCCCTCGGTAACGAACATCTCGTCCATCCTCGCGTATACTGGCGCGCCAGTCGAATGTCACTACGCCGCCTCGAAGGGAGCGCTCGTCTCGTTGACCAAGAGTCACGCCGAGGACTTCGCACCGGACATCCGGGTCAATGCGGTCGCCCCTGGTCACATCGAGACCGACATGACCGCGGACCGAAGCCTCGAGGAGAAACGCGAGGAGCGGGCCCAGATTCCGATAGGTCGGTTCGGCCAGCCCGAAGATATAGCCGATGCAGTCGCGTATCTCCGGGACGCCGGATTCGTCACCGGGGAGACGCTACATGTCAATGGCGGGGAACTCATGCGATAAAGAGCGCGAATGGTCCATGAGAAGTATCGCAGAACGTCCTTGCTGACGGCAGTAATGGATGTGTTTCGACGAGAGGTTCATCCAGCGGATTGATATCCCGCTCACTCCCGGGAATGACCCCATAACGGAGACAGGAGGGGTGGACCAGACGTCTCTGATCGACCCGGTTGGCTCGATGATCCTCCGGGGTTCGCCAAGACCCAAACCGCATCGATTTAGTCACCCCGCCGTCGCATATCCAGGCGAGTGCAGGGAATGGTAGACCTCCGCCACAGAGTGTCTGATGTTTTTCGGGGGCTTCGAGCGTGGGCCGAGAACAACCCCATCAGGTGCCGGCCGAGCCAGCAGGTCGACGAACGGGATACGATGTTTGCCAGGGCAGAGCGTGACCCGGAAACACCCGAATATCGGGACTACTACGAACGGCGCCCTGCATTACAGGAGATCGACGACCGTATCCGGCAGAAACCGTCGCTCGGCTCACCCGATTCTCAGTACTACGATCCGGCTCGTGCAACCGAGGCCAATAGCTATTTCGAGGCTATCGAGGACCTAGACGTAGAGGCCGATACGGTCGAATCCTGGGCAGCGCGTCTGGACACGGCGGCAGAAGCTGAACCGGTGCTGGCGTCACTGGCGAGGGACCGGGGGGCGGTGGACGTCGGTTTCACCGAACTCCCGGCAGAATTCGTCTACAGCCACACCGGCCGCTTCGACGAGAATTACGGCGACCCGATCGACCTCGACCACGAGTTCGCGGTGGTGTTCCTGGTGGAGATGGACCACGAAGCCATGTCGGCGGCCCCGAAGCCACCGGTCCTCGCCGAATCCGCGAAACAGTACTATCGTGCAGCTGATATCGCGAAAACTATCGCCGCAGTGCTTCGGGCACAGGGCTTCGATGCGGCGGCCCAATATGACGCACACTATGAGGTCATCCTGCCACCACTCGCCGTGGAGGCGGGCCTCGGCGAGCTCGGTCGCAATAATATATTGGTGGCCGACGGGTACGGGAGCCGGGTCCGAATCGGGGCTGTCACGACGACCCTGCCGGTTCGATCGGACGATCCGGTGTCTCTCGGCGTCGAGCGATTCTGTCGGAGCTGCAAGCGGTGTGCAACCCGGTGCCCTGCGAGGGCGCTGGAAACCGGCTCGAAGCGAGAGGTGCGCGGAACGGAGAAGTGGCCGACCGACGACGCACGGTGTTATTCGTTCTGGCGACAGGCGGGGACTGATTGTGGAATCTGTATGGCCGATTGCCCGTTCTCCCATCCGAACACGACGCTTCACAACGTCACGCGGCGGGTCATCAAACGTGCGCCGTGGTTGGCCCCGGTTCTCCTGTGGATAGATGAGCGTCTCTCTGTGCAGGCTGCGAATCCGGTATCTGGGACGCCCGAGTAGAGCGGCTGGAATCCCCCGCTTCTGTGGTTACAGGGAACGTCAGAAAAGCTGCTCATCCGTGGAAGTTGAACACCGAGGCTCGGTCAATTGCTCCACCGATAGGTGAGAGACCGATTCACGGCCCTTCGAGGAGACGTTCGAATTGACTCGGTGGGACTGCTCCGCGCGCACCGGACCCATCATACACGAACGTCGGAACTCCGGTGATCCCCTCCGTCTGGGCCGCCAAGAATTCCTCTCGGAGCCGGTCACGGCGGGCAGCATCCGCGACTACCTCGCGAATCTCGGCCGTAGGCAGGCCGACTTCGCCAGCGATGTCAGCAATCACCTCCACATCTCCGATATCGCGGCCCTCGACCCATAGCGCGTCGAAGATCGCTTCATCGAACTCGAGCCAGCGTTCCGGGTACGTTTCGCTCACGTAATACGATGCGACCTGCGCATCGAAGGAATCGACCGCTTCGGGGAGATCATCGAGAGACAACATCTCCCTTGCATCGTAGGATTCTTTCAATCGAGCCACGTTCTGGCGAACCTGGTCGAAATACGCGTCGTCCTTCCCGTCATCGACGGACCGGTCGATCTCGCCCTCAGGGCCTCGTTTCCCGTTGCGGAGATCGAAGGGGTGCCACTCGATATCGAGTTCCTCCTCGCGGTGTTCCTGATACGTTTCGAGTGACTGCCGACCGAGATAACAGAACGGACAGACGTAATCCGAATAGATCGTGATGGTGTCGGGTTGCGGTTCCATCGCTTACTGATACGGAATCCGGCCGGATAAGGAACCAAGTGAGCCAGGAGTAACTTGTAGAGAAATCCCGTCCCTTCGGGTTCGAGCCACGACTGGGATTGACCTCGTGGGGACTCATGTTCGCTCGG
>CAZQNH010000005.1:14728-61482 GCA_964594685.1 uncultured Halobacteriales archaeon | reverse complement strand
TCGCTCGGTCGACTCACTCCTGGATCAGCCGCCTGTGCACCCCGTCGATCTGGACAAGGTGACAGAGTGGGTTTCCCGGATAGACGACCGGGTTCTCGAGCACCCCGGCGAGGAGTCCGGTGAAGGGTGCCTCGACCACAGTGGCTTCCGTCTTGAACGGGTTCGTGATCCGGCAGATCGTCTCGCCTGCCTCGACGAGATCGCCTCGGTCGTGATGCATTTCGACGATACCACCGGAATCTGCTCGCAGCCACGTCTTCTCGCTCCAACCCTCGATGACTGCCTGCCAGCCGGGCCACCGCACGGCCTTCTGCTGATAGAGGCCGTACTCCGCAAAGACACTTCGGACCCCATCGAGTGCGTGATCGATCAACTCGCGCTCGAACCGGTGGGCCTCTCCCATCTCGAGGGTGATCGTGGGAATCCCGTGCTCGGTCGCCTCCCGGCGGAGCATCCCTTCGGATCCCTTGCCAGCCATGATCAGGTTCGTCCCGAAGGACCGGGCGAGCCGGGCGGTGGCCTCGTCGTCCATGTCTGCCCGGACGTGGAACATGTTCGTCCGGCCTCTGGTGGACGTATGGAAGTCCATGCCGATATCGCAGGGCTCGATGAAGTTCCGATAGATCCGATGGGCGATTCGCTTCGAACTCGTACTGTTGGGTTTGCCGGGGAACGAACGGTTGAGGTCGCGTTCGTATATGGGTAAGTACCGCTTTTGGGCCGTGAAACCCTGCACGTTGAGGACCGGGAGGCAGACGATCGTCCCGGCGATGTCGCTGTGGTCCCACTCCTGGCCAACCTCCCGCACGACTTCGATCCCGTTGAGTTCATCCCCGTGGATCGCTCCCGAAAGGAACGCCGTGGGTCCTGGATCCGGGCCATTGATGATCGTCACTGGGATGCGAACCGGGTCACCGAGGTACGTTTCGCTCACCGGGAAGCGGAACTCCCCGGTTTCACCAGGTTCCACAGCGCCACCGTCGAAGGAAAACATCTTGGGGTCGCGAGTTGTCATGAGTCATCCGAGTGACTCCCACCCTCCTAAATCGATAGAGCGGTTGTAACCGTGTTGCACGACCGCCGAACCCGTAAGAGCCGATATCAATAATACTGAGGAGTATTCATGACTGCCTCCTCGAACTCGTCGGGTACCGGGGGATCGGCGGATGCGTCTCGCTCAGTGAGCGTCGGCCGCACTCGTACATCGGCGGGAAACCAACGGGTGGGTGTCTTGAGCCCGCATAATAGTAAAGAGACGAAGGCGATCCTCAACGCCGTCAGGACGCTTGGCCACGAACCGGTCTGGATCCGGGACGAAAACGTCACCTCCCGGATCGAGGACGGCACCCTCCTGCTTTCACCTCGCGTCGACGTGCTTGTCAATCGGTTGCTCCTCACGAAGAGCGAACAGCAACTCGAGGACCTCCAGCTCGCGGGCCTTTACGAAGAGACGACCCCAGTCGTCAATCCGCCCGATGCCGTCGCGGATACGATCCACAAGTTCCGCGCAGGGACCAAACTAGTCCGAGCAGGGCTCCCGGTTCCGGACGCCTACTTCGGCCGTTCCCCGCGAACCTTCGAAGACTGGAGCGACTATCTCCCGGAGGAAGCCGCTCATAAGCGGACGATCGGGACAAACGGAAGACAGATGTCCGTGGTTTCGCCGACCGACCCTGTGGGGCCGACGATCGACGACGCACAATCCTTCCTCCAGGAGTTCCTCGAGCGGAGCGAGGGGAGACCCAGGGACGTTCGTGTGTACGTCGTCGGTGGCAGTGTGGTCGGGGCAATGCGTCGCCACGCTCCAGAGGGCGATTGGCGGACGAATGTCGCCCTCGGAGGCGATGTGGAAGGGATTACGGAGGACCTCGGGCCGGAACCACGACGGCTCGCGACTGAAGCGACCGACGTCCTCGGGTTGGATCTCGCGGGGGTCGATCTGATGTCGGTCGATGGGGAGTGGTACATCCTCGAGGTCAACGCCACCGCCGGATTCAAGGGTCTCTTCGAAGCGACCGACATCTCGGTCGCCCCTCATATCGCTCAGTTGGCCATCGAAACGGCCGGTGGGAGCGTGGATGAAACCACGGTCCGGGACCTGGAATCCACCCTCGACGATTCGGTTCCACCGGAGAAACCCTCGATCGGCCGGGCACAGGACGAGGAGCGGGTTCTCGGATACACCACGCGGATACGGATCACCGGCCGGGACGGTGCGACCCAGGCCATCGCAAAGTCCGACACGGGGGCCAGGCGGACGAGCATCGATACCGACCTGGCGGGTCGGATTGGCGCCGGGCCGCTCGTCGGTACCACGGAGGTGCGGTCGGGGACCGGGCGCGGAACCGAAACCCGCCCACTGGTGGACGTCGACCTGTGTCTCGACGGCCGGTGGCGCACAGTGACCGCCAGCATCACCGACCGTTCGGAGATGACCTATCCAGTCCTGCTCGGACGCGACGTGCTCGCGTCCTTCACGCTGGACATTAGCAAGACGGTCGAGGAGTAATCAATATGATTGTCACGGCTTTGGGGAACCTGGATCGAACCCCTTCACGCTCCTCTCAGTCGGCGCCGCTGGCGCCGTATCGGGACTTTTCAGTGAACGATATTCTGGACCCGCCTCCCTCGGGCCGCTGGGTGCGGACATGCCATTGACAAGACGCGACGTGCTGGTCCAGCTAGCCGCTGAAAGCGACGCGACTCGAGAAGAAATGACGAACATGGCGACACTCGCTTCGGCCCTCGATGCAGCGGAAGACGCGATCTCCGAGGAGATAGACGGATTGGTAGCCTGTGAGCTAGCCATACGGGACAGTGATGACCGTGTCCGGGTGACCGTCACGGGAGAAGAACTGCTGGACCTCGACACTGAAAATGGGGTGGTGGTCGATCTCACCTCAAAATGACCGACGTGACGAGGAGGGAGACTTCCGACGTGATGAGAAGGGAGACCTCGGGTGTGATTGGACGGAGGGATACCTCAGACGTGTTGGGAACGCGGACATTTATGCCGTGTCAACAAAACCATCACGCAAGATGGAACTGATCAGGTAATGGTCGAGAAGGAAAGCTCGGAGTCCGATACGGAGTCGGATACGATCCGATACGAGCCGGAATCCAGCCGCTACGACCTGCTCGAGTGTCCGACGTGTGATAATATTGTCCTTGCACTCGGCCGGGACGACCCGCCGATGCTGTGTCACGACGAACCGATGGAGCGGGTGACCGACCTCGATATGACTGTCAAAACCCCGAACGTGAAACAGGTCCTCCTCGAGGCGTTCGGCCTTCCAAAAGCGGGGCTCGATATCTGTCTGTGTGTCATCGGAGAAGGCCCTCTGTCGGCCAGCGAAGTGGCGGAATTGCTTGGATACGATCGGAGTACCATCACCCGATACCTCAACACGCTCGTCGAACTCGGGTTGCTGCAAGAATCCCAGTTGAACCGTGAGGAGGGCGGCGTGGTGAACGTGTATCATTCGGTGGACCTCGAGCGCATGCGCCGCGAGACCTTGATCGGCTTCTACGTCTGGGCGGGTGAAGCCGCGGCCCTTATCGAGGACGCCAACCTGACGAAACAGGATTACCTCGAGGCGAACCCGGATCGGGAACTCCCGGAGGTCTTCTGGGAATCCTTCTCGGACGACTGATCTGGGAGGGGGGCCGGGGGGACCGTATCCCTACTGAAATTCCCGTTGAGGGAATCAAACGTCCTATTGGTGCGGATGCAGCAGTTCAGGCGACGATGCCTAACCCGAGGAAGGCGCCGAGAACCAGCCCGTATACCACGTGCACCGTTCCGAACCGCTTCATCGTCTCGGCGTCGGCTTCCATCCCGATTACTATCCGCATCCAGAACACCATCCCGCCGACCATCAGGACCAGGCCGTACACGACGCCGAGGCCGATCGCGATACCGATGGAACCGAGACTCAGGCCGAGGAACGGAACCCCGATGGCGAATACCGCCCCGGCGATGGTGCCGTAGAGCAAGTGCAACAACATGCCGGGCATCATGTACTCGTCCGGCTCGCCACCGGCGAGCTTCGCGACGAGTGCGGACGTCGGTGGCGAGCCACCACCCATCGCCCGCATCACGATGGTCATGACGATCGTTGCAACGATACCGCCGGCCAGACCGGCAATCACTGATGCCATAGGTTCAGTTCCATCAGATGGGCTATCAGTATTAAATCACGACGCGGTCGTGAAACGGCGTTACACATGCGCCGGTGGAAGCCGGCATCTGCGGGACATCTTGGCCATGGGCGTGTCCTGTGATGTGCGCCGGAAAGCCACCGGTAGCCACAGATATTTGCAATATGCTATCGACGAAAGCGGTATGAGCGAGTCAACAGATAGCAACGAATACGAGCTGGTCGTCGTCGGTGGCGGCCCGGGCGGGATGACCGCCGCACTATATAGTACGCGTCTCGGCCACGATACAGCCGTCGTCGACCGCGGTGGCGGTCGCGCGGCCATGATGCAGGAAGTCCACAATGTACTGGGAGTCAGAGAGGAGACCAGCGGGGCGGAGTACCTCGGGATCGGACGGGAACAGCTAGAAGGCTATGGGTGTGACATCCACCGAGATATGGTCACCACCTGTACGCGAGATGAATCGGGGCACATCCAGTTATCCGGGAACAACGACACCTACTCGGCGGAGAAGGTCGTACTGGCGACGGGGTTCAACGACGTCCGCCCGGATCCACCCCTGCCTAGGACCGGACGGGGACTCCATTACTGTCTCCACTGTGATGCCCACCTGTTCGTCGATCAGTCAGTATACGTCATGGGGCACGCCGAGAGCGCCGCCCACGTCGCCGCCCTCATGCTGAACTTCACGGAGGAGGTCGATCTTCTCACGCGTGACCACGAGCCGGAATGGAGCGAGAAGACGGCCACGATGCTCGACGGTCACCCGATCGACGTCGTCCACGAAGACGTCAGCGGGGTCCAGAACGGGGACGATGGGTGGCTGAAAGCCCTGGAGTTCGAGGACGGGACCGTCAGGGAGTATAAGGGCGGGTTCGCCATGTACGGCGCTGAATACCACAATGGCCTCGCCCGGGAACTCGGTTGTGAGATCAACGAGGACGGCTCTATCGAGGTCGACGACCACGGTCGGACGTCCGTCGAGGATGTCTACGCGGTGGGCGACTGCACGCCAGGCCACAATCAGGTGCCGGTCGCGTTGGGACAGGGAGCGAAGGCTGGCATCGATATCCACTTCCAGCTCCGGGACTTCCCTCGCGATCCAGCGTTACTCGAGGAACAGGGACCGGTCAGGTCCGAGGAGGTCCCGGGTATCCCCGACGAACTGCTCGAACAGGCGGTGGATTTCCACACCTACGACCGATAGCTATCGGCGTCGGAGTCGGTGTGTCGGTCCGATTTGCTCTCCCGGTCGCTACTGACTACGATGTCGAGCTCCATCCCGGTAGATGCAATGTAACCCCGCGATATGCCTGTAGAACGCCGGGATGACGTCGGTTCGGAGATCGGCGTCGGGACGATCTGCGAACGTTTCTTCTGTGAGCGCACGGGCGTCATCGATAGCCCACTCGACGTGGACGGGAACACCGGGTTCATCCACGGAGCCGAGGTAGGCCCAGATGAATGCCGATTCGAGCCGGTCAAAGAAGGACTCGTTTCGGGTGAACTCCTCTTGGTCGGCTTCTCGCAGCCGGTAATACGTCTGGGTGATGAGGTCAACGCCGTCACCGATACCGTGGTCGCTAAACGAGTCTGTGGTCGAACAATCGTCGGTTCGCGGTTGGGGAGGTGAAGGAGTATCTTCACTCATACATCACTGTTTGTTGGGTTACGGTAAGTAACCAACTCGGGTGTGCACCTCCATCACACACTCGCCAACCGCCGGTCAACCCCGGTCGGGGGAGGATTCCAGCTTGACCCAGTCCCGGTCGTCGAACGGATTTGCATATCCGATATCGAGTCGCTCGTACACGGTGGCAGGGATCGAGATGTCTGCAAGGTAGAGTGACCCCGGTATGTACCGGAGTCCGGTCTTCGGAAGCGCGAGTGTAATCGTTCGGTTCGGCGAGACAGAGACACCCTGAGTTTCTCCGGACGTCGCGTCGATTCCCGAAGGGACATCGAGGGAGATAATGGTCCCATTTCGATTGTTCATCCACTCGACATATCTGCGGCCCGTCTTCCTGACGTCGCCTCGCAATCCGTAGCCGATGAGTGCGTCGACCACGACCACGGGTTCCTGCGGACAGGTGAGACCGTCTGGAGACGTCTCGACCGCTACTCCCATCTCCTGGAGAATCTCCAATTGGTGACCTGCTTGGCCGTCGACTTCCTCTGATTCACTAGCGAGGAAGACATGGACGGGCACGTCCCGATTCGCGAGGTGTCGGGCACACGCCATTCCCCCACCACCGTTGCCCCCAGAGCCGGCCAGCACGAGCACCGTTTCCTCCGGTGTATCACGAACCTCTCGGGCGTGCCAGGCGAGTATTCTGCCGGCGTTCTCCATCATCTGGAGGAGGGCGACGCCCACGTCTTCGACAGCGACACGGTCGACATCCCGCATCTGGTCGGCGGTCACCGAGGCGACGATGTGGCCATCCGGGGTTCGGAACGTGGAGTCGGGCATATGTTGCCGATTAGGCGGGGGACACATATCCTCTGTCGATAGGGCGATTGCACCTGGATATATCCGATGAAAATGGCTGATCGGTTCATTGTCAGGCCCTACGACCGAGTTGGCTCCGTACGGCGATACCCGGCCGTCACCTGATCGGATACTATTAATGCGTTTTTCGGCCGGGTGTCACGGTTGCACACTCGCGGTCGGCATAACTCCCTCCGAACCGTCCTGCCGCCTACAATGACGAAAGTGGCAGTGCTCATCCTCGCTGGAACCGAGGGCCACGAGAATCTCGGACGGATCGTGAACGGGCTCGAGACCGCAAAGGAGGTATCTGAACACGATGGGGACGACCTGGAGCTTCTCTTCGATGGCGCGGGGACCCAATGGATCCCCGAACTTGAAGACGAAGAAAGCGACCAACACGACCGCTATCAGGCCGTGCGGGAAGACGCCGCTGTCTGTGATTTCTGTTCCAGTGCGTTCGGTGTCGCTGCGGAAGTCGCCGAGTCTGGCATCGCCACTCGTGACGACTACCATGGACATCCCAGCCTCAGCTCGCTGGTCGCCAAGGGGTACGAGGTCATCACGTTCTGAGGAGGCGTGAAGGAGCCGGTGTCCGGAAAGCAGTCATTCGGGTCGGCGGTTCTATCTCTCGGCCGCTCTCCCTCGGATCGTAAAACCCGAATACAAAATGAGCGCATTCACCTTCCCCCAAGCCGGGAAACCGACCATGGGCGAAAATCGAAACCACTTCGATGTGAAATCCTAACCGACCGATGATACCCACCCTCTCCGGAGAATTACTCGCGGCCGCGATATTTGTCGTCCTCATCGCCGGTGCGACGAACGGACTCGCAGGCTTCGGTTTCGCTGTTGTTGGCACAATGGCGTTGGCGACCATGATCGACCCTGCGACGGCGGTCGTGTTCATGATCGTCCCGATACTCGCTGTCAACGTATCGCTTGTCCGCGACCTGACACAGCGGGAGTTACGCACGTGCAGCAAGCAGTTCGGCCCATTGATCGGAGCAGCACTCCTCGGAACGGTCATCGGGATGGCCGTGCTGGATAGCCTTCCAGAGACCCCGTTACGAATGGGACTCGGATTGGTGACACTCGGATTCGTGTTGACCGCCCAGCGACATGTTCCGCTCCCGGAGTTCTCAGCTACTGACGGGGGAGAATTGGTAAAATCACGTCTGGGAATGATCGGAGTGGGTTGGATCTCGGGCCTCCTCTTCGGGGGCACCAACATCGGTGTCCAACTCATCGCGTATCTCCGCAGTTTCGAACTCTCGCACGGTCTTTTCGTCGGGGTCGTAGCGATGGTGTTCCTCGGGCTCAACGGCATACGGGTCGCCCTCGCGGCCTGGTTTGGACTCTATCCGAGTACCAACATCGCCATCGCCTCCGTCGCCGCCGTCGTTCCGGCGGTCGTCGGTGTTATGGGTGGGAAATACCTTCGAGCTATCGTCAGCGAACGGTTGCGAAGATTTGCCGTCCTGGGGTTGCTGACACTCATCGGTGTTCGCCTCGTATCCAGCGGACTGGGCCTGGCGTGACTCGGGCCCATTCCCCCGGTAAATTGGATTTCGCGCGTTTGGGATCGTCCTGAATGCCGCCCATGCCGTTTATTAGCAAGCCCCACGCGCCGATAGCTATGAGTGCTGACTTTCCCCGGGCAGACTCTGGGGATGAACTGACCTGGTATTACGGGCTTTCGGCCGATGAATTACCCGAGGGTCGCGTTACGGCTGTTAGTTGTGGCGACACAACTGTCGCGATAACCCATTATGATGGCGAATACGCTGCGCTCGACAACAGCTGTCCCCACCAGGGTGGCCCCCTCGGGGAAGGTTCGATCGAAACGGGCTGGCTTCGGTGCCCGTGGCATGGTTGGGACTTTGACCCGCTCACGGGCGAAACCCCTGGCCCACATGACGACTGCGTCGAGAGGTACCCAGTCGAGGAGCGCGAGGACGGTATCTACGTGGGATTTCCCGAGCCAGAACCCCACGAGCGGACGGTCTCCGACGTGATCGTCGAGACGCTTGTGAACTGGGGTCTTCGTCAGGTGTGGGGTATCGTTGGGCACTCGAATCTCGGTCTCGCCGACGCCATCCGCCGGGAGAGTGAACAGGGAAACATCTCCTATTACGGCGTCCGCCACGAGGGCGCCGGGGCGTTCGCCGCGTCGGCGTATGGCAAGCTCACCGGCCGACCGGCAGCCTGTTTTTCGATCGCCGGACCCGGCGCGACGAACATGCTGACGGGTCTGTGGGACGCGAATGTGGACCGGTCGCCCACTATCGCCCTCACCGGGCAGGTCGAATCCCAGGTTCTCGGCACCGGCAACTTCCAGGAGGTCGACCTCGAGGCAGCCTACGGCGACGTTGCCGAATTCGAGGCGACCGTCCTCCCGGACAGCCAACACGCCGAACTGGCGACCCGGGCGGCAAAAACGGCCATTCTAGAACGGGGCGTCTCCCACCTGATATTCCCCGACGAGATTCAGACCATGTCGGCGGAGGGAGTTGACCCGGGCGATCCCGAGGGCCGCATCACGGTGCGGGACATCACTCCGCCTGAAGACGCCCTCGCGGATGCGGTCGACCTGCTCGAAAACGCAGAACGGCCGGTGATCGTCGTCGGCCACGGCGCCCGGTTCGAGATGGACGGGATCGTCGAACTCGCGGAGCATTTCGAGGCCCCGATATTGACCACCTTCAAAGCCAAAGGGCAAATCCCTGACTCCCACCCGCTCGCCGGCGGCGTCCTTGGACGGAGTGGCACCCCAATCGCGAGTCATTTCATGAACGAGGCAGACCTCCTCGCGGTGTTCGGGGCGAGTTTCTCGAATCATACGGGGATTGCAGAATACAAGCCGATCATTCACGTCGACTACGACCCGATGGCCCTCGGGAAGTTCCACAGCGTGGATGTTCCCGTCTGGGGAGAGATCGGCGTCACCGTCGAGGAACTCCACGAGCGGGTTGCAGCGGAGGTGGCGGCGGAGAGCCAGCGGACGGAACTCGCCGAACGATGGGACATCTGGCGGGAGGAGAAGGCGACCCGTCGGGCCCAGACACCTGCACGTGGGGTCAACTACGCAACCGCGTTCGAGGTGCTTACTCGAGTTGTCCCGGACGACGCGATCATGCCCGTCGACGTCGGGAACAATACCTATGCCTTCGGCCGATACTTCGAGCCCGAACACCAAACGGTGCTCATGTCTGGGTACCTCGGTTCGATCGGGTTTGCCCTCCCTGCCGCATTCGGCGCCTGGGCCGCCACGCAGGAGCCGGAGTCGCCGTTCGCCGGCCGGCCAGTGGTGTCCATCTCGAGCGACGGTGGCTTCGGCCAATATATGGGCGAATTCACGACGGCCGTCAAAGAGGACATGAACCTCACTCACGTCCTCCTGAATGACGACGAACTCGGGAAGATCAGCAAGGAGCAGCGAACTGGTGGCTGGGACGTCTGGCAGACCGACCTTGTCAACCCAGATTTCGCCGAGTTCGCGGAGAACTGTGGTGGGTTTGGGGTCCGGGTGGATGATCCTGATGAGCTCGAAGGAGCACTGCAGCAGGGGATCGACGCCGATGGTCCCGCTCTCGTCGAGATCCGCACTGATTCTGATCCGGTTTGAACAAGCACAGCTGCAGTGACCTGCCCTATGGACCGACAAGGGCTCGGTCGCAATCTGGCTGTGGCCATCTCATGTACCGATCCTCCGCGAACCCGAAATCGCCGGGAACCGGGTTACTCGCCAGTTAGGGCGACCTTTTGTGGCTCTGGAAGTAATATGAGTCATGCAGACATTCGCCACCCGGAGGGCCGTGATTGCCAGTGTGGGGATCGCAACGCTGGCTGGCTGCCTCGGTGGCGGCCAGACCGGCGGTTCATCGGCCGTGGGGACCGATACCACAACTGATGGAGAGACCCAGAACGCGGACCAATCCACGGTCGGTACGGGGCCGCCGACCGCGGATGAACCGCTTCCATTGCCGATGGATCCATCGGAGATTCAGGATGCGGCCGTGTCCGGTGGCCCGCCCAAGGACGGCATCCCCTCGATCGACGAGCCGTCGTTCGTCTCCGCCGAGGAGGCGTCGAACTGGCTCGAACGTGGCGATCCGGTCTTCGGACTCGCACGCGGTGGCGAGGTGAAGGCCTACCCCCAGCTCATCCTCGTTCTACACGAGATCTGTAACGACGTCGTGGACGGGGAGCCGGTGAGCGTGACCTATTGTCCACTGACCGGGACGGCGATGGGCTTCGAACGGGGTGAGACCACCTTCGGCGTCTCCGGGCGCCTGGTGAACAACAACCTCATCATGTACGACAGGAGCACGGAAACATGGTGGCCACAAGTGCTGGCGACGGCAGTCCCCGGAACGTGGAACGAAGATCCACCAATCGAGTCACTGCAGGAATTCAGGGTGGTCTGGACGACCTGGGAACGCTGGTCGAAAACGTACCCGGATACACAGGTTCTCTCGCGTGAGACGGGCTTCGCCAGGAACTATGACAGTGACCCCTATGGTTCGTACAATCCCCGCGAGGGTTACTACTCACCCGAGGCCTCCCCAATGTTCAACTCGCTCTCGGACGACGACCGCCTGCAACCGAAAACAGTCGTTCTGGGGGCGCGTACGAGCGAGGGTGCCGCAGCGTTCGAGAAAACGACGCTTGCCCAAGAGAAACTCGTCCCGGGAGAGATCGGAAGCACTCCCGTTCTCGCGGGTTACGAACCGGAGCTCGACACCGGATATGTCTACAAGAATCCGGAGGGGGCGCAGTTCTCCTATCGTGACGGGGAGGTAGTTGACGAGGCCGAGGAGACGTACGCACCGGACTCGCTTCCCCTGGAACCGATCATCGCCTTCGACGCGATGTGGTTCGCGTGGAGCGGCTTCTATCCCGATACAACCCTCTATGTCTGAAGCGAGCCAACCCCGAACGAACGCGCCGGAAGTCGGGGTACTTGGTCGAACGACTACAGCCCTGCAGATCGCGATGGGCCGGTGGGACACACGAGTCGTATTCCTCGCAGCAGGAGTGGGATATCTCGTCCTGTATCTCGTGACGGTGGGCGATCTCACCCTATTCGATGGCGGGAACGGCTCGCTCACTGTCCGTACCGTCGAGGATCTGAGTCGAGCCTTCGCGAGTCTCGGGTTCTTCCGGTACGACGCGATCGCGCTGATCTCGGTCGGCCCGGTCACCTACCTGTTCTCGCCGCTCAACATGCTGGTGACCGTCGTCCTCTCGACACTGGTGGGGGCGAACCTGGCCCTATCCTACCTGGGCTGGGTCCAACCACGGGCCTGTGGACTGGAGAGCTCCTCGGGAGTCTTGGCCGGTATCCCGGCGCTGTTGTCGGGTGCGGCCTGCTGTGGGCCGACCATCCTGCTCGTCGTCGGTGTCCAGGCTAGTGCCACGATCATCACCGGCTTTCAACTCCTGATCCCGATCGCGCTCGCGATGCTCGTCGGGAGCCTGTTATTGATCGGTCGGCAGGTCGACCCAGCATTACTCTAAGCATTCTACGATCACTGAGGTCCACCGACTGTACCGACATCCCCGACCGTCGGACTGGGCAGAGGGGCATACGGGCCACCGTATTAGAAGCCCTCTCCCCCCAACCCTGACGCTCGGCCCATCTGGGCAATTCATGAACGACTTCACCATCCGACACTATCACTGTGGTATCATTACAAATACCCGGTTAGCCGGCGCCGCGATCGCGTTTATCTCTGGGCTCTATTCGCGCTGGGGTGCCCCGATGGTGTCGCGGATGGGAACGAGTGGCTGGGTTATGGGCGTCCTCGGTCCTCGTCCTTTTCGAGGGGGCCGTCCTCCTCACGGAGAACGCAGACCGGCTCGGCGATGCCAGTGGCCCAAAGATGATCGGCTATTCGGTGGTGATGGCACTCGATCAGGCGCTGTTGGGGACGAGAATGATGGATGACGGAAGCGGAATGGGCCTGTCGAGCGGGATGGGCGGGCCGACGATGACTGCCGGGATGGGTTGGGATGCGGGGATGGTCACCCTTGCCGTGTTCGAGCTGGTGAGCGGACTGATCATCTTCCCAGGAAACCGGACGGAGTCCGGGTCAGCGATGCTGAAATCGGCAGCGGATACTAAAATTGCGGACGGACTGGGTGCGATCTTTCGACCTGGAGTCTGACACGAGACGTGGAAGGGTGTTCGGTTGCTTCCGACAACAAGGGACTGAATATCACCGCTAATGACCCCCAGAAACCGTATCGATATGCACTTGAGTTCGGCAATTCCAATTGGCTTTCCATTTCACCCCAGAACGACAAGGGACCTTTATCCCCTCCCCCGCCGGAGATGCCGGTATGAGTGAGGATCCGGACCAGTTGGAGGGGTGGACGCCCTTCCTCATCGTCACCGCATTCGCGCTCGTCCTCATCTACATCCTCTCCGCCGTCGATTTGGAGCGGTTCGAGCAGGCGGCGGGCATGGCCGTCGTCGCCATCGTTGTCGTCATGGCCTACGAACGGTTCATCGGGTGGGGATCGTGACAGGTCGTTCAGACGGTTCGAGGTGAACCGCTGTCAGTCGAGGGACAGGCCCGCGTTGCCTGTTAGGTCGGCGTTGCAGGGCCGTCCCGAGGCCGGCTATCGGTGAGTGGACTCACGGGTCCACCGCAATCTTGACTGGGACGGCGGTTCCCGTTCTACCCGGCACATGGAGTATACCACACTCGGTGAGACCGGACTGAGCGTCAGCCGGATCTGCCTGGGCACGATGAACTTCGGGTGGGAGCAGGAAGGCTGGCGCCTCGACGAGGCCGAGAGCCGTCGTATCCTCGAACGGGCGATCGAGTTGGGAGTGAATTTCATCGACACCGCGAACGTGTACCGGGGCGGCGAGAGCGAAGCGGTCATCGGGGACGTCATCGAGGACTATGACCGGGACGAGTTGGTCCTCGCGACGAAGGTGTATGGATCGATGGACGACGAGAACCCCAATGCGTCCGGGCTCTCGCGGAAGGCCATCGAGCAGGAACTGGCGAACTCCTTAGATCGACTCGGCGTCGACACGATCGACCTCTACCAGATCCACCGCTGGGACGAGGAGACGCCGATCGATGAGACACTCCAGACCTTGACAGACGCTGTCAGGCGGAACCAGGTCCGTTATATCGGCGCCTCCTCGATGTGGGCCCACCAGTTCGCGTCGGCCTTGCACGTCAGCGAGCGGGAGGGCCTCGAGCGGTTCGTCTCGATGCAGAACCACTATAACCCGGTCTACCGCGAGGAGGAACGAGAGATGTGCCCCCTATGCGAGACGGAGGGAATCGGAGTCATCCCCTGGAGCCCGCTTGCTCGGGGGTATCTCACCCGGCCTCACGAGGAATTCGACACGACAACCCGGGGCAGCGAGGAGGCCGACCGGCGGGGCGAACGCCACGAGATATATCGGTCCAGGGGCGGCGAGGAGATCAACCAACGGATCGAGGAACTCGCGGGGGAGAAGGACGTGACGATGGCCCAGATCACGATCGCCTGGCATCTCCACACCAATCCCGTGACGGCCCCGATCATCGGCGTCTCGAGCGTGGAACACCTCGAAGACGCTGTCGAAGCCGTCGAGGTCTCTCTCACAGATTCGGATCTCGAATACATCGCGGAACCCTACGAGCCAGTCCCGGTCTCGGGACACGGGTAACCCGGCGGGGTGACGGGATCGAACGCCGTAATCTCCCGCTTTTCACAGATCGGGAGGATTATAGACGGTGAACATTCCCACGAATCGTCCTCTGGGGCCGTGGATGATTGGGTCTACTCCGGAAGGGTGCGTTCTGTCACGGGAACGCCCTTACTCGATAGATGGTGCATCTGCTGGAGGGCGAAGTCCGCTTCCCTGGACCCCGCCGTTGCCAACATGACGACATCTGCATTCCCGGAGGGGCGCATAAGCCGACCCGCCCGCTGGGTACCTTGGCGCCGGGAGCCCCCGAGCCCGGAGGCGATGACCGCGAGCTCGGCATCGGGGAGGTCGATACCTTCGTCCCCGACCCGGGAGACTACCAGGGTTTCCTCCTCCCCTCGTCGGAACGCCTGGAACAGCCGAGCCCGTTCGGCGTGGGGTGTCTCCCCACTCACGAATGGCACGTCGAGGGCCGATGCGAGTTCGTCACCTTGGTCCAGGTATTCGACGAAGACCAATGCCTGGGCCTCGGGTCGTTCGGCCAGGGCCTCCCGGACTGCATCGGTCTTCGCCGGGTTCGTCGCGGCCAACTGGCGCTTGCGGTGGTTCGACGATGCCCCATACTCGGCTTTCGCGCTCTCGTCCCTCCAGGGGACGTATCTGATCTCGACCTTGGGTTGCTCAACGAAGCCCGCGTCGAACAAGGCGTCCCAATCGGTCCCGATGGGTGGGCCGATCAGCGTGTAGATGTCACGTTCGCGGTCGTCCTCGCGCAGTGGGGAGGCCGTCAGTCCCAGTCGGTGGCGACCCTGGAGGTCTGCCGTCAATCGATGGACCGGGGACGGGACTCGGTGGGCCTCGTCGTAGACGATGAGCCCCCACCGCCGGCTATCGAAGAGCCCGCGGTGTCGGTCCATACTGGTGATCTGGTAGGTCGCGACGGTGACCGGTCGGACCGACTTCTCGCCCCCGTGGAACTCGCCGACTTGCGCCCTGTCGAGGTCGGTGTGTCGGAGGAGTTCCTCGCGCCACTGCCCCGCCAACTCTCTGGTCGGGACGAGGACGAGGGTTTCGGACTCGAGGGCGGCGAGGATGGCGATGGCGGCGATGGTCTTCCCGCTCCCCGCCGGGCCGACCAGGACGCCCGAGCCGGCGTCCAGGAAGCGCTCCACCCAGTCCTCCTGATATTCCCGCAGTTGGATATGGAGGGACACATCGAGCCGATCTCCCTCGTCCAGTTTCCGCTCGTCCTGGATGGGATACCCGGCGTCATAGAGGATGCGTTTGATCTCGGCTTCGGCACCCTCCACCACCCAACTGGTGTCATCGTCGATCGGTCCGTGCAGGTGGTCGTCGTCGAGTTCCTCCCTGGCGACGTTCCCCATCAGCGAGTCACTCACCGCGACGAGCACGGTGTACCCGTCCTCGTGGGTCCGAAGTGTGAACTGTCTGGCCCGCTTCCACTGGGATTCGATCCACTCCTCGAGGGTCTCGTCAGCGCCTCCCAGTACGTCCCTGACTGTGGCGCGAAGCGAGTCGTAGGAATCGTGTGGGGCCGCCCAGACGTCTTCCCGCCGTATCTCGTATCGATATCCGGCCTTGCCGTTCGTATCGGCCAACCGGGCGAATTGCGAGAGCTGGGCCCGGGTGAACTGCTCGGGCTGATCGACGACGATCTCGTGACGGTCGGGAAACGGAACGACCCGTTCCCGGGTGGTCGAATCGGCCCACTGTTCCGCGAAGAAGACCATCGGATCGCCGTCGACGCTCACCCTCGAGACCTGGCCGGCGTCGACGAGCGTCTCGAGGAGGGCAGCGGCATCTGACTGCGGATACCCGAGGGCTGTGGCCACGTCGGTGGCTGTCACGACCGGTCGCTCGACGGCCTCGATGGCGTCACGGAAGGCCTCGATGGCGTCTTCCGGGTCGGTTGGCGGCGTCTCTGCGGAAGATTCGGGCCGGGTCACTGACGGCCCTAGTCGGTCCGAGTAGTTAAACACGTTACAAGCGGTTCATTCTAGCCCACGCGGTTCACTCCTCTTGCACACTCGGGTGTTGTTCAGGTCCCTCCGGATGCTGTTCGGCGAAATATTCAGCCATCACATCTATTGACTCCTGCTCCCGCCTGGTTCGTTCCGCCTCGTCGATTTCTTCACAGCCTGGAGGGAGTTCCCGATCTCGGCCCGTGAAGTACCGATCCGGCGCGACCCAGTCATGATAGAAGTTCAGGTCAGAATCTTCGATCACCGCGACACCGACCGACGCGCCGTGCCCGGCAACGATGATGGTCTGATAGGGGACCAGGGCAAGTCGGCCCGCAGCATAGAGCCCCCGAACCCCTGTCCGACCCCGGTCGTCGGTCTCGACGAACTGCTTACCTCGGTCGAGGATTCTGACATCCTCGATGCCTTCGAGAAAGTCGACCGTGTTCTTCGTCGCGGCGATGACACGGGTTGCAGCGAGCGTCTCACCCGCTGCTGTTTCGGCGATGAAACCCTCATCGGCCGGTTCCAGGTCGACGACCCGTCCTTCGCGCTGTTCGCATCCGGCACGATCGGCGTGGTCGGCCATCATTTCCAACAGAAGTCGGCTGTTCACGCCGGCCGGGAAGCCGGGGTAGTTCTCGAGGTGGGCGTTTCGGCGAAGGATCTGGGCACCCTCGTCGACGACCAATGTGGCGAGCCCTGCTCGGGCCGTGAAGATTCCCGCGGAGAGGCCGGCCGGTCCCCCGCCGACGATCAGGACGTCGTATTGGTTCTCGGGCATATGTCCGCATAGCGAGCGGTCGGGAAAAAACCCTCATGAAGGGGTGGATGCTGTTCTTTCGCTCGCTCGCCTGTCGATCGAGGACCCTGTCCCCTCAGTACATACTGTAGGCTTCCGTGTTGTATCGTCCTCCACCGGGCACAGTCCCCTGCCGGGGAGTCGGACGGATCTGCCTATCGGGGACCTTCCCCGACTCCAGGCTCCCGGACCGCCAAGATCGAGATGTCCGAGAAGGGCGTGGCGTCTTCGCTGGTGCCACCCGCGTGTCGGGCCAGTGTCTGCAGTGTCGTCTCGGTCACGGATTCCGTCTCGTGTGTCAGGTGTTCGAGGACCAGCGCCTCGGTTGCCGGAGCGGCGCCTGCCTCGAGAAGATACGCTGCGATATCCCCGGGCATCCAGTCATAGGGTCTGGGAAGAACCAGGAGATGCCGAGTCCCGACCACCGCTGATAGCACGTCAAGTTCGTCCTCGATGTTCCCGCTCTTGTGGAGGGTGACGAACCTGGCGTCTTCGAGGGGTGTCCGGGCTCTGCTGGCAGCCACCTGGATGGAGGATATCCCGGGGATGATGCGCACAGGTCGGTCGACCGCGCGTTCGACTTTGCCGACAAACTGATAGCCGGAGTGGTTCGGGTCACCCATCAGGACCGCGGTGCCCCGGTCGCCGGATGCGACCCGGTCCGCGAACCGGTCGAGCGTCTCCAGTTCGTCCTCGTACCCGCACCGGAGGAGGTCGGCGTCGGTCACGTCGGCGACGAACTCCACCACGGTCGAGAAGCCTACCACGACGTGGGCTTCTTCGATCGCTCGCCTGCCGCGTGGTGAGAGGAATTCGAGGTTCCCCGGGCCGATCCCGACGGCATAGACCGGATCACTTGGGTTAACGGCCTCCGAGGCACTCGCGGCGAAGTCGGCCGGGTCCGGACCCGAATCCAGATCATGGTCCTCGCTCATTCGAGATCGACCGCTCCCTCCTCGCTGTCGCTGGCGACGTGGATCAACTCGTTCGTCAGTCCAGCGGCCAGACCGCTTCCGCCCCGGCGACCCACGTTTGTGATCGTCGGCACGCCCTCGGCGTCGCCGACCTCCCGGAGCCGTTCGCGGCTCTCTGCGGCCTCGATGAAGCCGACCGGCGTCGCCACCACCACAGCGGGTCTCGTGCCGTCTTCGATAGCCTCCGCGAGGGCGAAGCCGGCTGTGGGGGCGTTGCCGATGACGGCGATAGCGTCGTCATAGACGCCCTGGTCGACGAGTTCGAGCACGCCCGCTGCCGTCCGGGTGATACCGCGTTCTTCGGCGAGGCCGTCGCCGTGGCCGAGGGCGGTACGTTTCTCGCAAACGTGTCCCCGGTCGGTGATGCCCTGTCTCGGCATCGTGATATCGGTCACGATGGGTCTCCCCTCGAGGACGGCCTTCGCGCCGGACCGGACCGGGTCGTTCTGGAACCGCATCAGATGCTGGAATTCGGGGTCGCCGCTGGCGTGAACGGCCTTCTGTCTGAACCGGTCCGCGAGCGTCTCGTCTGGGACGAGTTCACGCACGCGTTCCAGGCTCGCCTCCGCGATCGACGTTCCGTCGGGGGTCGTGGCCCCGAGATCCGCGTAGTCACCCGAGTTCACGCTATCGGTCATCGAGGACCCTCCGAAAGCCCCGAGGCTTTGGCTTCGAGGTCCCCGTCGACGGACAAGCGGAGGTCGCGCAGTCGGTCGATCGTTCGCTGGTCCGCGTCCCAGCAGTCGCGTTCGATCGCCTCGAGCAGCGTCTCGGCGATGGACTCGAGGGCCCAGGGGTTCACCTCCCGGATCCAGTCCTGGCGGTCCTCGTCGAAGACGTACGCATCCGCGATATCGTCCCACAGGGTGTCGCTCACGGCGGCGGTCGTTACATCCCACCCGAGGGCGATCTCGACGGTGGTTGCGAGGTCGCCGGCGCCTTTGTAATCGTGTGCTTCCATGCTGTCCAGCCAGTCGGGGTTGAGTACTCTCGTTCGCATCGTCTTTCGGAGTTTCTCCTCGTTGGTGTAGATCGTCGGTCGGTCCGGATCGGCCGCGTCGCCCACGTAGGCGGCCGGTTCCTCGCCCCTTCGGTCCGCGATCGCCCGCTGTAAGCCCCCGTGGAACGCATACCAGTCCGAACTGTCGAACTCGTCCTGTTCGGCGGTATCTTCGAGTTTGACCGTCGCCTCCATCGTCTCGAGGCGGCGGTCGAAGGCCTCGTGGGCGGCGGTCACCTCGCCATCCCGGTCCATAGCGTACCCGCCCCAGTTGACGTAGACGTCGGCGAGGTCGGCGTCGTCGGACCAGTTGCCCGTGGTGATCGCCTTGTTCGTCCCCGAGCCGTATCCACCCGGTCTGGTGGTGAACACGCGGTGGATCGGTGGGTCGTTCGGGGTTCCATCGCCTATCCCACCCGCCGCCACGTCCTCGGCCTCCGTCAGGACGTGCTTCCGGACGTAGTTCCGGTCCGGCGGTTCATCCAGTCCGGCGACGGTCTCGACGGCTTCGTGGATGATCCCTGCCACCTGGGGGAACGCGTCGCGGAACAGGCCGGAGACCCGGGTGGTGACGTCGATCCGGGGCCGACCGAGTTCCTCTAGCGGGACGGGCTCCACGGCCTCGACCCGTCCCGTGTCTGTCCAGACGGGCTCGACACCCAGCAAAGCCAGGATCTGGGCTATCGTTTCACCCCGGGTCCGCACCGTCGGGGTCCCCCAGGCCACGACCCCGACCTCCTCCGGATACGACCCTTCCTCTTCCCGGTGTCGTTCGAGTACGCCCGCCGCGATCTCCCTGCCGACCTCCCAGGCGGCCGTTCCGGGGACCTTCCGGGGGTCTAGCGTGTAGAAGTTCCGGCCCGTGGGAAGGAGGTCGACGCCACCCCGCGTCGGTGCCCCGCTGCCACCGGGTGGGACGTATTGGCCTGCCAGGGCCTCGGCGGTCCGTTCGATCTCTTGGCTTGCTCCGCGTACCCGGGGGAGAACCTCCGCACACAGATACCGGAGCACTGCTTCGAGATCAGCGCGGGCCTCCTCGTCGGAGGTCCGGTCGCCGAGGGGTTCGATCTCGTTACCGAGCCGCTCGAGAACAGCATTGTCGGGATCGAACCCCTCCTCGGCCAGGCGGGAAACAAGCTCAACACTCGTCTCGTACACCCGCTCTGCAGCCTCGGAGTAGTACATCCCGAGGGACTCGTCGTATGCTTCCGGCTGGTCTACCATCCGGTCGAACGGGATCCCGAGGGCTCGCGCCACTGACTCCCGGAGACTTGGCGCTCCGGGATTTTCAAAGCGGGTCAGGGCGACCAGATAATCGATCAATGCCTCCCCGTCCGGTGGCGACCCCAGCGTGTGCAGCCCCATCCGGATCTGGGTCGATCTGACGTCGGTGAGATAGCCGTGAAGTGACGACGCGAGCTGGTCGATGTCCACCGTCTCGGCCGACTCGACGCCGATGTCACCGCCCAGGTCGTTCTCGGCGACGGTCTCGCGGATGGCCGCTTCCAGGTGGGCCCGGCGATTCGATCCCCCGTCCTCCCGCGCCGCCTCGCGATACTCCCGCACGAGTTCCTCCAGGTCGGCGAGATCGTCGTAGGTTCCCGCGGCTCGCATCGGGGGCGTGAGGTGGTCGACGATCGCCGCGTACGAGCGTCGCTTGGCCTGTGCCCCCTCGCCCGGATTATTGATTACATAGGGGTAGACGTTGGGGATGCTGTCGACGAGCTGGTCGGCAGCACTCGACGCGTCTAGGCCGACGGTTTTCCCCGGCAACCATTCGAGACTCCCGTGGGTGCCGAGATGGACCACCGCGTGGGCGTCGAACGATTCCTGGAGCCAGGCGTAGAAGGCGACGTACTCGTGTGGTGGATAGAGGTTCGAATCGTGATACACCTTCGAGGGGTCGGCCTCGAATCCCCGGGGTGGCTGCACTGTCACGAGGACGTTGCCGTACCTGTTTCCAGGGATGGCGATCCGGGTCTCGGGTGGGTCACCCCACGCTTCTAGAATGGCGGAGGCGAGCGAGTCGTCGATGTCTCGATACCAGCGCTGGTAGGTCTCCGGTGGGATGGTGTCTACGCTGGTCTCCCTGATCCGGTCAGGGTCGACCCACCGACCGTCCAGGGTTAGCTGCTGGGCGATGGATTCCACGAGTGCCTGGCCATCCGCCGGCCGCTCCCCGACCCGGTAGCCCCGCGACTCGAGGTGGTCGAGGAGTCGATCCAGACTGGCCGGGGTATCCAGGCCGAAAGCCGTGCCGATCCCGTCGTCACTCGGCGGGTAGTTGTGCAGGACCACGGCGATACGCGTATCGGAATTCGGGCGGCGACGCAGCCGGGCCCAATTGACGACCGTGGCGGTGACGTGCTCGATGCGGTCCTGGATCGGCAGGTGGAGTTTCGGCTGCGTTCCCAGGGAACCGTCTCCCGCGACGCGTTCCTTGGCGCTGATCGGATGCGTGATGATCGTCCCGTCGAACTCGGGCAGGGCCACGGAGAGGGCGATCTCGAACCCCTGGAGGCCGGTATCGCTCGCCTGGTACTCGGCCTCAGATTGCATGGTCGTCATCGTCTGCAGCACTGGCACGCCCAACTCCTCGAGGAAGATTGACTCGACGCCTGTTCCCTCCCGGTCCCCTGTCCGACCCCGCTCCTCCATCGAGAGCGAGAACATGAACGAGGAGCAGACCGCATCCACGATCGTCGCTCCGTCCTCGGTGAACCAGTTCTCGGCGACCCATCTCGCGTCCCGTTCATCGGGTCCATCTCGCACGGGCTGGGTGAACACCGGGAGTGCGTCGGCACCCTGCTCCTCGAAAGCCCGGACCAGTGCATCCACGTATCTCGTGTTCTCGTGGGTCCAGTGTGACTCGTAGAACCAGATGCCGACCGTCGGCCGATCGGACTCGAACGTCGCTCGGAGTTCCTCGTACGTCGCGGCCGGGTGATCGGGGTGGTAGACGCCGGTCCCTGGCAAGGTCACTGGGTCGTCGTACTGGAGCGTCTTGTCGCCGAAGGTCGTGGCCAGGAAGCGGGCCATGTTTGCGATGTTCAGTGCTCCACCCCGGTCCAGATACGCTTCGACCTGTGTCCGGACGGCATCGCTGACGGTCGAGTCCGAGACCGCCGGGCTCTCACCCGAACTGGCGATGACGAGCGGGATGCCGGCATCGATCACCGAGTCGACCACGCGATCGAAGTTCGGCAACCGCCGTTCGGCGCCGTGCAACCAGAAGACCACGATGTCCCGTTCCAGCAACTCCTCGAGCAATGCGTCCGCGGCCCCTGGCGAACCCACGTCGGAGCCGGATCTTACGGAGAGATCGACACCGGTCACCCGGTCCGCCGCCCGACGGATCGCGGCGACCTCCTGGTCCGTCGCCGAGTACAGGCCGATGGAACGCATCCTTATTATACCTGGCTTGCTCTACTACAAGTATGGTTGGGTTTTCGGACGGCCGGGCGTCGCCGCTCCCGTTTCCGGCGATCGTGGGGCAGGAACCGCTGAAACGGGCCTTGCTCGCCGTGTCGGTCAACGACGCCATCGACGGCCTATTGATCCGCGGCGAGAAGGGGACGGCGAAATCGACGGCCGTCCGGGCGCTCGTGGACCTCTTGCCCACCCAGCGAGCCGTGGCGGATTGTCCGTACGCTTGTCCGCCCGATCGGCCCGCAGCGCAATGTGAATCCTGCCGGAACCGAGGGGACCCTCCGGTCGAGGAGCGGCCGGTGCCGTTGGTTACGGTCCCGCTCGGGGCGACCAGAGAGCGTATCGTCGGCTCCTTATCGGTCAGTGACGCGCTGGACGGCGAGGCGAAGTTCGAGCCGGGACTGCTCGCCCGCGCGAATCGAGGCTTCTTGTACGTCGACGAGGTCAACCTGCTCGATGACCACCTCGTCGACGTCTTGCTCGATGCCGCCGCGAGCGGGGTCAACCGGGTCGAACGCGATGGGATGAGTCTGACCCATCCAGCGGATTTCACGCTCCTCGGGACCATGAATCCGGAGGAGGGCGATCTCCGACCGCAACTCCGCGACAGGTTCGCCATCCAGGCGACCGTGTCGGGCAGCGACAATCCGGACGAACGCGTGGCGATCATCGATATCGCACTCGAAGGAGACGGGTCGAGGGAGCCCTCTGGACCAGAGCAGAGGGTTACTGTCCAGGAGAAACGGCAAATGGTACGGGAGGCTCGCGATCGTATCGACGAGGTAACCGTCCCAGGCGAGTTCAAGGAACGGATCGCCACAGTCTGTGCCAACGCTGGCGTCGATGGCCACCGTGGCGATATTGCCGCGGCCCGGACGGCCCTCTCGTTTGCTGCACTCGACGGCCGGGACCAGGTCATCCAGACGGACGTCCGGGAGGCGCTGGAACTCGCCCTGCCACACCGATTGCGCAGTCGGCCCTTCGAAGACGGGACCGACCTCACGGAGATCCTCGAGGATCATTTCACTGGTGACGATCCGGCATCCGATTCCCCGGAGGCCGATGGCGATTCTGACTCCGGGGACGATCCCGAAGCCGAGGGGTCGACCCAGGATGGTTCGATGGACGAGAGGGACGGGCAGAGCGGAGCGAACAGCGGCGACCAGGTTACGGGACCGACGGCCGACGGTGAGGATTCAAGACCGGACTCGCCAGACTCTCGGGACGGGCAGAGCGGGGACCATCCAGGTGACAAGGACGGGACAGAGACCGGCCAGCTTTCGAAGGCCGAGGAGTCGCCAGCCGAGATGGATACCGGCGCTCGAACCCAGGATAGTACCGACCGTGGGCCCGAAGATGGGACGGGATCAGATGAATCCGGGACGACGCGAGATGCGGATGAAGAGAGCGAATCCGTCCGTCCGACCAGCCCGGCACATCGAATGGCCCCTGTGGGAGAGGGCTCGGCGCCCGATATCGACGTCGAGGAGGCCGACCGGTTCGAGGTCTCCAGTTCGATCGAGACTGGACGGGTCCAGACCGATCCGTCCCCCGACGCTGTCGGCCCCCGGGTCCGCACCGAACCCGCCGAGTCACCGGAACAAGTCGACGCGGTGGCGTCGGTCAGGGAGGCCGCGAAGAACGGACGCAGGGAGGTAGGGACCCGCCATCTTCGACAATCCGTAAACGCTGGAACCGCAACGGCACTCGTCGTGTTCGCGGTCGATGCGAGCGCTTCGATGCAGCCCGCGATCCAGGCGGCGAAAGGGACGGTGATGGAACTCCTGAAAGAGGCCTATCAGGAGCGCGACGAGGTGGCCTTCGTCGCCTTCGGGGGCGATGACGCGGAGGTCCTTCTGCCCCCAACAGGCAGTGTCACCCTCGCTGCCCGACACCTCAAGGAACTCCCCACGGGGGACCGGACACCGCTCCCGGCCGGGTTGGACACTGTCCGAGCGGTCATCGATCGTGCCGACCCTGCCGCGAGCGTCGCCGTCGTCGTTACCGACGGCCGGACGAACGTGGCCGATGGAAGCCCGACGAGAGAGACCCGTCGATCGGCGGCCGCGCTCGGGCGCATCGCGGATCAAGTACTGGTCGTGGACGTTGACCAATCGACGGATGCCGTCGGCTTGACCGACGAGATCGTCGAGGAGACCGAGGGTCGGCGCATCCCGCTCGAGGCACTCTCGACCGAGTCGGTGAACGCGGAGATGGAGCGGGCCTGGGACTGACAACGTCGACCGGCCGAGCGGGGGTCCCAGAGCGGATTCAATGGTCTCTGACCTTGGTCACGAATCGTTCCCGAGTTCGTGGGTCGTTCCGTTGTCGCGACCCTCACCGTGTCGGTGATCGTGCTCCTCGCCATGTCCGTGGTCGTGATCGTGGCCACCCCGGACGTGGCCCAGGGTATGTTCGAGTGCATCGACGAAGGCCTGCTCGCCGCCGACTTCGTCTTCGAACCCGGAGAGTTGCACCTTGTATTTGCAGGTGTCACAGGGCATCGAGACCGCCCCTTCTCTGGCCTCCTCGACCCGGTGTGTGAGTGCTTCCACCAGCCTGTCGTCGATACCGAGCACGTCGGTGGTCGCGGCCTCGATATCGGGCTGTGCAGCCCCGAATTCGTCGACCCACACGTTCACGCGCCGGGTGAGGACCCCGTCTCCCAGCATATACGGGACGACGATGACCCCATCGGGATCGTGTCTCGCGACCTCTTCGAGCGTACGGTCGAGGATTGGTTCGGTGATCCCGATGAACGTGGGTTCGACCCGGGCGAACGTCCGTCCTTCGTAGACCAACCTCGCCATTCGATAGGCCTCGGCGTTCGCGTCGGGGTCGCTCGATCCGCGGGCACAGAACACCACCGCGACCTCGTCGCGCTCACGATCGACCTCCATCTTGGCCTCCGCGGCATCGATACGGTCGGCCACGACGTCGACGAGTTCCGGTTGGACGCCGAGATGGGCGCCGTACTGCACCGCGAGGTCTTCGTATTTGTCTCGTGTGTGTTGGGTCACAAGGGGAATGTCGTTTTTCACGTGACCCGCGGCGAACAAGGTCAACGGGACCACTGTGACCGAGTCAGCCGTCGTAGCGAGGTCATCGATGCCCTCGTGGAGCAACGGGTCTTCGAGTTCGATGAACGCGGGTTTCACGGGTTCGCCCAACCGCGATTCCAGGCGGTCAGCGACGTCTCGGACCTGCTCGTTGGATTCGTTCCGTCTCGACCCGTGTCCTGCGAGGAGGACAGCGTGTGTCTGGCTCATGGTCAGTAGTTGTATTTCCGTTCGTAGCCGCGGGGCGTGATCATCCGGCCGTCATACACCCGGGTTTCCGGGGTGCCGACGATTACGGTACTCCGCATATCGAGGAGGTCGGACTCGCCCATCCCCGGGAGTGCGTCGAGGGTGACGATGCGCGTGGCTTCGTCGTCTCGGCCGGCCGCGTGGACGACACCGACGGGAGTGTCCGGATCGCGATACTCGAGGAGGATCTCGCAGCACCGCTGGAAGTTGTCTCGCCGTTTCCTACTCCATGGATTGTAGATGACGATGGCGAAGGACTCTCGGGCGACGGACTCCAGCCGCGATTCGATCTCCGCCATCGAGGTCAGGTGATCCGAGAGACTGATGCTGACACTGTCGTTCACCAGCGGTGCCCCGAGACGGGCAGCGGCTGATTGTGCAGCAGGGACACCGGGCACGACATCGAAGTCGACGTCGCTGGGTCGGACATCCCTCGATTCGAGGATCTCCAGCACCAGTCCGCCGAGCGCGTAGACGTTCGGGTCACCGCTGGCGATGAGGGCAACGTCACTCCCCCCCAGCGCCCGATCGACGGCCGCCTGGGTGCGGGGGACCTCCCCGGTCATGGGTGTGGCGTAGACCTCTTCCACGTCGTCGGTGATCGCCTCGGGAAGCAGGTCGACATAGGTCTGGTAGCCGACGATCTGATCGACGGCTGTGAGGCTCTCCCGGGCCCTGATCGTCATCCCGTCAGGGTAGCCGGGCCCTATGCCGACCGCGATCAGTCGGCCGCGGTCCTCGTCGCCGGGGTTCTCGTGTGCGGTCGACCGTTTCGATTCGCGTGGCACTTCCCCGTCCGCCGGGTCGGTGATTGGGTCGTCTTCGTGCATTCAGATCTCCTCGAGGTCGATCTCGCCGCGGGGCGTGACGAGGTACTGTTCGTGGTCGGTGTCGAACACCCGGGTCTCCGTCGTCCCGATGATGGCGAGCATTCCGGGGGTCGGCTCGTCGGGCCAGTCCACTCGCAGCGAGCCGAGCGTCGTGATGGAGACGGATTCACCGGCGGGATTACGCCCCAATGCCCCTCGACCGATATCCGTCACGATCGCTGCGGGGACGTGGTCTCGGCGAGAATCCCGGACGACTTCGATGGCATCGTCGATGGCTTTCCACGCATTATATACTGCGAGCACGAACCCCGCGTCCGTGGCTCCCCGGAGCTTCGTCTCGACCTCGTCCCAGTTCCGCCAGGCCGTCGAGAGCGAGATAGCGGCGAAGTCGTTGCCGAGTGGTGCACCGAGCCTCGCGGCCCCGCCGAGGGCAGCTGTCACCCCCGGAACGACCTCGATCTCGATGTCGGTGTACCCGTACTCCGCGGCGAGGGCGAACAGGACGTCCGCCTTTCCGTACACGTTGGGGTCACCACCCGAGACGTGGACGACGGCTTCACCCGCACGGACCCGTTCGAAGGACTCCCTGGCGAGTCGCGCCTGGCTCCCACGGGCAGACGCCACGACGTTTGGCCGGTTGCGGGATTCCTCCTCTGGCAACACGTCCCTCGACCGGAGGAACGACTGGTAGAGCGGGGCCGCATAGACCGTATCAGCTCTACTAATAGTGGATCGGGCCCTCCGAGTCAGATGATCGGGCAGTCCGGGGCCGATCCCGACGATGAATAGTGTCCCGCCCTTCCCCTCCCCGTCGTCGCTTCGAGTGACCGTCATCGTCCCACCGCCACTGTCACGGCTCCCTCGTAGGTCTGCTTCTCCAGCACCAGTTCGTGATTCTGTCCACCGGCGATCGCACTCGCTTCGGCGATCCCTGGCCAGTCGACGAGGGCCGAGGCTTTCGACTCGGTCGGCCCCTCGAAATTCCTCAACGTCTCCCGTTCGAAGAGCACGACGCCCAGGTCTTTCTCGCTGGCTGCCTCGAAGAGCCCTGTCTCGTCGGCCTTCAACCGACCGGTGGCGACGAATTCGACGGCTTCGAAATCATGGCCAACCGACTCGAGGGTCCGGTCCCAGGCCTGGAGCACTTGGTCGGACTCGACGTCGGACACGCAGCCGGTGCCGAGGACGATCCCATCGGGCTGTGTGCGTTTCATGACCGTCACGTCGTCCGAGACCAGGACCGCCCGCGGTCCGTCGAGTCGTACGACCGGCCCGAGCTCGTCGTCTAGGACCGCCAGGTTGGTCCCGACCGTCGAATCCGGGGTCTCGATGGTCGAGTCAAGGACCGCGGCTCGAGCCTCGACGCTCCGTTCGCCGGAGACCTCCGAGGCGGTCGTCACCGCCGGAACGGCACCCAGAGAGGAGAGGCTACGGGCGAGTGCGTTTGCCCCGTGGTGACCTCCAACGAGCGGGATCGCCCAGGTGAGTTCGGCATCGACCGCCACGACAGCCGGGTCGGCCCATTTCGATCCGAGCAGGGGGGCGACCTTCCGGACCACGATCCCCACGCCCATCACTCCCACGACCGCGTCGTACTGGGCGAATGCCGACTCGAATGCCCCGTCGTGGTACTCTCGATAGTCTACCGTCGGGAACTCGGTCGCAAGGGTTTCGACGATCTGTCTGCCGATCGATTCGTTCCGCCCGAAACAAACCACTCCAATCGACTCGATGCCGGCGAGGGTGGGGATTTCGGCTCCCTGTGGGTCTTCCTCGCCGTTCATCTGTCTGAATGGGTTCCTGACGATCGGGCTTCCCCGTCGGTTTCCACCGCTCCGGAATCGGTCGCCCAGTCGGCGTACAGGTGAGAGCGATCGTATCCCCCACCCTTCACCGCCTCACCGATGAGCACCAGGGCGGAGGCCTGGTACCCCGCCGCGTCGACCTTCTGGCCGATGGTGCCGATCGTCCCTCGGATGACGTCTTCGTCCGGCCAGGATGCGTGATACACCACGGCCACCGGCGTGTCGGGATCGTGACCCTCGTCCAGCAGGCGGTCCATCGTCTCCCCAATGGCATGGGTCCCGAGATAGACACAGGTCGTGACGTCGCCCATCCCGACGAACTCGCTTACGTGGTCCGCCTCCGCGTCGAGCGTTTCCCCCTGGGGGCGGGTGAGGGCAACGTGGTTCGAGACGCCTTTCAACGTGAGTTGGGTCCCAAGCGTTGCGCTCGCGGCGAACGCCGCGGTCACCCCCGGGATGATGTACGCCCGGATGTCGCGTTCGGCGAGCCGGTCGATCTGTTCGAGGACTGCTCCGTAGATGGAGGGATCGCCGCTGTGGAGTCGAACAACTCGATCACCCCGCTCGTACGCCGCAGCCATCATGGGGACGAGGGTTTCGAGGTCCTTGCCAGCACTAGTAACCTGCTCGGCGTCGGGGCAGTAGGTTTCGAGCACCTCGCTGTTCACCAGGGAGCCGGCATGGACGACCAGGTCTGCACCCTCGAGGGCCTCTCGGCCGGCGACAGTGAGCAGTCGCGGATCGCCCGGCCCAGCCCCGACGAATGGGATCCCCTGACGAGGGGGGTCGGTTCCATCGCCCGCTTCACGCCGCCTTCCCGTGTCCATCGTATAATCACTCATCTATCGTGACCTCCCGTATCGGGGCAGGGTTCGCCAGTCGCGGGGCCGACGTCCGTTCCCGCTTTTCCCGACGACCGCTCGGCGTAGGCGATCGTATAATAATCGCCTGACTCGAGGTCGGCCGGGTCCGTCGTGACGACGGTCTCCCCCTCGTCCATGAACAGTCGGCGTCCGTAGGTGACCTCGTAGCCGGCCGCGACCAGCTTTTCGTGTGTCTCCGGGACCTCGGTCACCTTCAGCAGGAGCAGCCGGTCCGGCCCGACCGGTGCCGCGCCGCCCGTCGCCTCTCGAAGCCCAAACGCCGCCCCGGAATCGATCTCGACACCGAGCGCGGACGTGAAGGCCGTGAGTACGCTCACACCGGGGACGACCTCGACGTCGACCGAGGGATACGCCCCTTCTACGGTGCGTCGAAGATGGCCGAAGGTCGAGTATATATTGGGGTCGCCGATGGTGACGAATGCCACGTCAGCCGTCCTCGCCCGGGGACCCACGACGGCAGCCGCATCCGCCCACGCTCGTTCGAGGACGGACTGGTCGTCCGTCATCGGAAACTCGAGTCGGGTGACCCGGTCCGCCGACACGTAGTTGCTCGCCAGTGACTCGGAGAGGCGGCCCGGGCAATAGACCTCGGCGACCGACTCGAGCAGCTGCTTCCCTCTGACGGTGATGAGACCCGCGTCGCCTGGCCCCAGTCCGATCCCATAGACCGTCATGGCTCATCCTCCAGGGTCGGCCCTTTCACGGCGTTCTCGGTCGTCCCGACGATGACAAAGACGGGATTGTCGCTCCGGAACCCGGTCTCGCTCGCGAGGTCGTACCCTCGCCCGATCTGAACCGACAGACACTCGTCTAGAAGCTCCCTGTCCGCGAATTCGTCGATAGCACTGGCGGCCGTCTGGATCCTGGCCGCGGTCATCACGACCCTCCGAACGCCCATCGGCTCGATCTCGTCGAGGACCTCGTCGAATTGTTTCGTCCCACCGATGAACATCACATCAGCCTGGTCGGGGAGACGGTCGGGAGCCTCACCCGCCCGGATTTCGACAGTCCCGTCGATCTCGTTCGCGTCCACATTCGTTTCGACGGCCGCGGTCCGGTCCGGGTCCCGTTCGATCGCAGTCACCCGGTCGGCTACCTGCCCGGCAGCGACCGAGATGGCACCGGAACCGGCCCCGACGTCGACGAGGTGATCGGACCGGCTCAGGTCGAGCTTCTGCAGGACAATGGCTCGAACCTCGGCCTTCGTGGGTCCCGGACGCACCTCGGCTGGGAGGTCGATCACTCCGGTCATGGTCGGCGAACCCCGACGGCTCGGTCTTGTTCCGGTCTGGTGCCGTCGAACACCGTGGTCGTGCTTCGGTCCTCCACACCGTCGTCGTGGTCGCAAGCTAGTCGGTGCATTCCTCAATCAGTCTGGGTTTTCTGGGCCTCGTGCGGTCGGTCGAGCGTGTGTGCCTCGAAGGAGTAGGTCCGCAACCCGTATTCCGCAGCGGTGTCGCGGTCGATCGTCGCGTCCCGGTGGACCGTCTCGCCGTCCGCCAGCACCACGAGGGTGTCACCGACCTCCCGGGCGAACCCCACGTGATGCGTCGCGACGACGAACGTGATACCCCGCTCCGAGAGGGACTCGATCAGTGAGACGATCCGCGTGGTGCCGTCGCCGTCGAGCCCGGCGGTCGGCTCGTCCATGACGACGTATTCCGGCTCCATCGCCAGCACGCCGGCCAGGGCGACGCGTTTCTTCTCCCCGTTGCTCAACGAATGACAGAGCCGATCGCCGAAGCCCCCGAGTCCAACGTGGGCGAGGGCCGCCTCGATGTTGGTCTCCTCGAGGACGCCCATGTTCTTCGGGCCGAACGCGACGTCCTGTTCGACCGTGGGCGCGATCAACTGGTCGTCTGGCTGCTGGAAGACGAACCCGACCCGGCTCCGGAGCCGTTCGATGGCCTCTCGGCCGTATTCTACCGGCTCCCCGTCGACGAGGACGCGACCGGCGTCGGGTTCCAGGAGGCCGTTGAAGTGCTTGAGGAGCGTCGACTTGCCGGCCCCGTTCCGGCCCATGACGACGGTCACGTCACCGTCCGCGGCCGTGAAATCTACTCCCCGTAGCACTTCTCGCTCCCCGTAACTGAACCGGAGGTTGTCCGTCCTGAGGGTCATCTCGATACCCCCAGATCGGTCACGCGTACGTCCATCATATCTGTCACCGGCATCATAGCCACCCCATCACGACGAGCGACCCGAGGACAGCGACGGCGTAGGGATAGCCCCGACTCTCGAACGACGAGGCGACTGGGACGGACCCAGTATAATTTCGCGACCGGAGGGAGTCGCCGAACCGCTCCACCCGGTCGAAGGACCGGACCAGCAGCGAGCCTGCCAACAACTTGATGCTGTGGTACGTGCTCCGTCGGCCCCCGAAACCCAGCCGGGCACTCGCCGCGCTCCGCATCCCGGCCGCTTCCTCGATGGTCAACTGGATCGCTCGATACACGTACAAGAACAACTCGACCACGATATCGGGGAGCGGGAGCCCGCGAAGCGTCGAAACCACGGCGTGGATCGGCGTCGTCAACACCAGGAATGAGAGGATGGATAACGCGGCAACGGAGCGGGAAAGCGTGTGCGCCGCGGTTTCGACCCCGGCCTCGGAGACCGAGAACAGCCACCATGTGACCACCGGCGTCCCAGGGGTGACGAGCAGGACGATCCCGATACCGGGGAGCAAGAACGCTACCGGGATCCCGAACCATCGGACCGGCCCGACCCCGACGGCTTCGACAGAGAACCCGAGAAAGAGGGCCGCAGCCAGGAGGTGAGTGTCGAACGACCCGGTCGACACTGTCAGGACAAGGGCGACGAGCACGACGTAGATCTTCAATGGGCCGTCTATCAAGGGGGTGGCCCCGTGTTGCACAGACTCGAAGGTTTCGTGCATGTCAGGTCGAGCGATTCGCCCCGAGGGCGTAGCCGATGATGCCGCCCCCGATGGCCGCCTGGATACTGAATAGGAGCGATTCGATCTCGCCGGATGGAGGTTCGAAGACCGGGTCGAACCACGGCTCGTAGGACTCCTGTTGTTCGGATACCACTGCCATCCCCTCCCCGTCGGCGCCACCCCAGGATCCCAGTCCCGGGGCCGCGAGCGGGAGGAGGACAAGTCCCAGCAATGCGATCCCGGCCAGGAGCGCGATCCTGTTCATGGGCCGACCTCCAACCAGGTCATGCACCGACCCCCAACAATGTCATGCATTGACCCCCCAACAATCTCATGCACTGACCCCCAACCGAGCCGATACCTCCGGCTTCACCGCGAGAAGGTGTTTGACCATCGCGGCAGCGATGAACCCCTCGACGAGGCCGATGGGGAGTTGCGTTATCGCGTACACCGCGGCGAAGTTCCCCATCGCGACCAGAACGCCTTCGATACCTCCCCCGGCGGGGAATGCCGCCCCGAGTTCGACGGCCGTCATGAGGTAGGTACCCCAGTTGGCGAGCGCCGTCGCGACGAACGTTGCGGTCGGGACACCGGCGTATCGGCGCGTTAATCGATACCCGACCCACCCGATGAGGGGACCGACGATCCCCAGCGAGACGACATTCGCACCGAGCGTGGTGATCCCACCGTGGGCCAACAGCAATGCCTGATAGATCAACACGACCGTCGAGAGGACGGCGGTCACGGCCGGGCCGAAGAGAACCACGGCGATGCCCGTGCCGGTGGGGTGTGACGTACTGCCGGTGACGGAGGGAAGCTTGAGCGCGGAGAAGACGAAGATGAACGCACCGGCCATCGCCAGTATCGCCATCCGCTCGGGCGAATCCCTGGCGAATCTGGCGGTCCGGTAGGTCCCGTACGCTAGGACCGGAACCGCGAGAACGAACCAGAACGCCGCCCACTCCGGTGGCAGAAATCCCTCGGCGATGTGCATCCGACTCGAAGTGGTTCTTGCCGGTACTAAACAATTTTGATTGCAGTACATAAAATTAGATTTATTAGGGCCTCCGGACCATTGTCGGGCATACATGAATGGCACCGCGTTCTCGAGGCGGGTTGGTGGCAGCCCTGGCGCCTCCCAGCGTGCCCGACAGCGTGCGGAGTTGGGGTTGCATACCTTTTTGGGCGGGTGCGCGCATCCGGGACACTGGTGTCTGGACCTGACCGGACGAGCATGGTACGGTGGCAGGTGTTGGTGTCTGGAACCGACCGGCCGAGCATGGCACGGTGGCAGGTGTCTGGATGTCGGTCGCCGCCTCGGTGGCCGATGACTGGGGAGCATAACCGGACGGGGCGGAACGGTGACCCAGCAGATAAGATGGAATCGGTCGGTGCTGCAGGGGACCGCGAGTCCCTGGAAACGCGTCCTGACCCCGTGGGGTCCGGATCTGACGCCAGGCAAGCATCCGGGTCGGGGCCGAGGTCCACACCCATGACCGAAGATCACTCGCCGGAGAATTATCGGGTCGACATCGACCTCGACTCAGCGAACTGGACTACCAACGACGAGCAGATTGCCATCGTCGGTGCGGGCCCCGGTGACCCTGGATTGCTCACGGTCCGTGCATGGAGGCTCCTCGAATCAGCCGACGTCGTCCTCTACGACTCGCTGACGAACGAGGCGATCCTCGACGCTCTGTCCGATTGTGAAAGCATCGACGTCGGGAAGCGCACCGAACCCCGGACGTCTCAATCGGAGATACACGAGTTGCTCGTCGAGCGCGCTGCGATGGGTGATCGAGTGGTGCGACTCAAGGGGGGTGATCCGGTCGTCTTCGGTCGCGGAGGCGAAGAGGCCGAATTCCTCTCCAAGCACGGGATTCCGTTCCGAATGGTTCCGGGTGTCACGAGCGTGGTTGCTGCCCCGGAACTGGCCGGAATCCCCTTGACCCACCGGGAGATCTCCTCGAGTTTCACCGTCATCACTGGCCACGAAGCCGCGAAGAAGGAGGAAAGTCACATCGAGTGGGATGCCCTGGCCAACCGGGTCGCGGCCGGGGAAACGCTGGTCGTCGTGATGGGTGTCAAACGCCTCCCGGACTACGTCTCGACGCTTCTGGACCGGGGGGTCCCGGAGGAAACCCCGGTCGCGATGATCGAGAAGGTCACCTGGGACGAGCAGCAGACAGTCACCGGAACCCTCGGGACCATCGTAGCGTCGGCCCAGAAGGCCGAGATCACCCCGCCAGCCACGACGATCATCGGCGGAGTAGTCGATGTTCGGGAGCGGATCGAATGTCGAGCAGACGATCGAGAGCCGCGATGATCCCGCTCTTTCACGACCTCCGCGACGAACAGGTGGTCATTTTCGGGGGCGGGTCGGTCGCCGCCAGGAAGGCTGCCCGGTTCGGGACAGAGGCGACGGTGATCGTCGCCGCCGCAACCTTCCACGAGCGGTTCGAGGAACGCTCCTGCAGACAGATTCGGACCGAAATCCGGGAACCACTGGTGGAGTCACTCGTCGCCGATGCCTTCCTCGTGATCCCTGCCACGGACGATGAGGGCCTCAACCGACGGGTCGAAGGCCTCGCACGGGAGGCTGGGTCGCTCGTGAATCCCGTCGACCGACGGGGGAACACGGTGACACCGAGTACAGTCGAGGGCTCGAATATCACCATCGCGATCTCGACCCAGGGACGGAGTCCGGCCGTGAGCAAATACCTCCGGCGACGCCTCGAATCCGAGATCGGACGGGCCGACGGGATGGTCGAGGTTCAGTCCCGGCTGCGAACTGCACTTTCGGACCGCCCCGAATCGGAGCGGCGGGACCGATTGTGGCGGGTCCTTGAGGACGATCAGATCTGGGAGGCGATCGAGGCGGGGGCGCTCGACCGGGCGGAAACGTTGGCGAGGGAATACTTATGAGTGTGGGTCTCTCCTGGCCGGCGGGCCGAGTGACCCCTTGGCCAGCGATCCGAGCAATAATCAGGAGGGTGGCACCAGTGAAAACTGGGCCGGCGGTCCGAGCATCATCCTGGCGGGTGGCCCGAACAAAGGACACCTGGTCAGGTGACCGGGTTCACGACCACATTCTAGCGTGGCAATCATGAAGGGCTTCGTGCTGGGTGGAACGTCCTCCGGTGTCGGGAAGACCGTCGCGACTCTCGCCACCATCCGGGCGCTGCAGACCGCCGGGAAGACGGTCCAACCCGCGAAAGCCGGCCCCGACTTCATCGATCCGAGTCATCATCGAGCGCTGACGGAGAACCCGTCACGGACTCTGGACGTCTGGATGCAAAACCGGAGCGGGGTTCGCCGGAACTACCACCGTGGAACTGGCGACATCTGCGTCGTCGAAGGGGTGATGGGACTCTATGACGGTGAGGCATCGAGTACCGCGATGGTGGCCGAGGCCCTCGACCTCCCTGTGGTCCTCGTCGTCGACGCGAAAGCCGGGATGGAGAGTGTGGCCGCGACCGCGTTCGGGTTCCTGACCTATGCCCGGGAGATCGGTCGTGATATCGACGTGGTCGGGGTCATCGCTCAGCGAGCCCACGAGGGACGACATGCGAGCGGAATCCGCGAGGCCCTTCCGGACGGCCTGGCGTATTTCGGCCATATTCCACCGACGCCGGACCTCGAGATCCCGGACAGACATCTCGGCCTCCACATGGGGGAGGAATCACCCATCACCCGGGCTGACCTCGATGCTGCAGCGGCCGGGATCGACGTGAACGGACTCCTCGAGATCGCCCGCGAACCCCCGGCACCACCGAAACGCACACCCGAGAACCCATCGGAGGACTCCGGACTCCGAATCGGGGTTGCCTCGGATCCGGCGTTCTCGTTCGTCTATCCGTCGACCCTCGAACGCTTCAGGGAACGAGCGGACGTAGTCACCTTCTCACCGGTCGCTGGGGACCCGGTACCGGCGTGTGACGGTCTGTACCTTCCTGGGGGGTATCCGGAGCTTTACACGGACTCCCTTACGTCGAGCGCGACCCTCGATTCCATCGGTGCGAGAGCCGCCGACGGGTTGCCGATCCTCGGGGAATGTGGGGGGCTGATGTCCTTGGCTGAGACGCTCGAAACCAGCGACGGCGACGTGGTCGAGATGGCAGGTGTGCTTCCGGCGACTATCCGGATGCAGGACCGGTACCAGGCACTCGACCACGTGGAGATCGAAGCGAGGACTGATACCCTGACTGCGGCGACCGGCACCCGTCTCAGAGGGCACGAATTCCATTATTCGACGGCCGAGGTCCCCCAGGATGCCGAACTCGCGTTCTCGGTGGAGCGGGGGCGCGGTATCACCGATGAGATGGACGGGCTGGTCGAATATCGCACGCTCGGGACCTATACCCACGCACATCCAGAAAGCGGCGCGTTCGACACCTTCATCGACTCGCTGTGAGACCAGTCGCTGGCGGAGGTCCGGAACGCGGGTCACTCGGAAGGGGTCGTCGAGCCAGGATCGACCACGTGAGCAGTGCCCGGTAATGTATATTATATAATAGTGATTTCCCGTACACCAACTATACCCGGATTTGACGCCGGTCACTCGCAAATTCCCGATTTCTAATAGAAGGTATGAATTCCGAAACCGATAAAGGTGCTACCGGCAGAACTCGACCATAGGCACGCAATCTATGCGGGTCAAACGCTCGGGAGGGGGACACGAACCCGAGCACAGTCGCCCCGGTCGGGCCACCAACGGTGCGGGTCCCACCGGCGAAGGTGACTCGCTCCGCGAGTTATTCGCCGAATCGAAACAGACAGAACCGCCCGAGCCGCGGACCGAAGCCAGTCATTCGTGCCGCCCGAATTCGCGGCCCGAACGCTCTCAGTCTCCTCAACGTTTGCGGGACGAAGCGGTGGAGATACCGACCGACCGGATCCGACGAGTGACGGTCTCGACGGAGGTCCTCGCGCTGGTCACCGCGGGGACGTTGGGCTATCTGTCGGTCCGGACCGGAAGCAGTCCCGCCGCTTTCTACCCTGGTTTGTTGCTCGGTCTCAGCGGGACCGTCTTCGGGTTCGGCGAGATCGTGGACCTCCTCACTATCGTCCACACGGATGATGTCAGAACGCCCGTTGCCAGTCCTGGACTCCTGGCAGGTACGATTCGGGCACCTGATAGCGGTGCTGGGCTTCAGTATCGTCCTGGTGGTCCCATTCACCCTCGGGAGTGGATTCCACACCCTGACGAGTATCGCGCTCTCGCTCCTCGGTGGGGCGACCGCTCTCTTCGGGGCGACTGTCGCCGCCGTCCCCTTGGCCTCCTCGCATCAGACGGGACCGGAGCTGTGAACGGACTGCGCCTCGGGAACAGAATCTGCATGCAGTTCCTGGAGCGGTCCGGTCCGGAAACTGACTAACTAGAAGGCCAGGAACAGGCACGTATCTGTTGGTGTCCGAACTGATCAGCGGCGTCGAGTGTCCGGATCAAGCATCCAGCCGGCTACTTTTATGAGCTCTTTCGGTCGGACTATATACCTCCAGGTATGTCATTCCGAGAGGTGACTTGGCCGTGAGTACTGCGACTGGATTGATACCTCTCGTCGTCACCATTCTCGGTCTGGGTGTCGCGTCCCAGGTGCTAGCGGACCGGATGGAGATTCCGAGTGTCCTCTTTCTCATCCTGGCCGGCATCCTCGTGGGGCCGGAGGGACTCGGGATCGTCAGCCTGGACTCGTTCGGAGGACCGGAACCGCTCTCGGCGATCGTCGGACTCTCGGTTGCTATCATCATCTTCGAGGGCGCGTTCCATCTCAAGCTCTCGAAGCTGAGACAGACCCCACGAGAGGCGATTCGGTTGGTGACGATCGGGGCCCTGATCACCTTGGTCGGGACCGCCCTCGCTGTCAGATACGGTCTCGGCGTCTCGTGGGACATTTCCTTCCTAATCGGAGCCCTGCTCATCGCGACGGGACCGACCGTAATCACCCCGATACTTGACGTCGTGGCTGTCCGTGACCGTGTCGGGGCCGCCCTCGAGACCGAGGGCATCATCAACGACGTTACCGCCGCGATTCTGGCCGTGGCGGTCTTCGAGGTGGTCCAGTCGACCGGGACGCAATTACGTCTCCTCGTAGTGTCGTTTACCTCTCGACTCGGGATCGGGATCGTGGTCGGCATCCTGGCCGCGGCGAGCCTGTGGTATCTGCTGAATCACGTCGACCTCTCTCAAAAGAATGCGGTCCGGAATTCCCGCTTGATCGTCCTCGTTGGAGCCTTGATCACCTACGGGACCGCCGAACAACTCGCGGCGGAAGCCGGGATCGCGGCCGTGGCGGTCGCGGGAATCATCCTCGGAAATCTCGACATCCCCTATGAAGAGGAGATCGCCGCGTTCAAGGGCGATATCACGCTCGTGGTCCTCTCGTTCGTGTTCATCTCGCTTGCGAGCCTGCTGACCTTCGATGACCTCTTTTCGCTCGGACTCGGCGGCTTCTTGGTCGTGGTCCTGGTCATGGCGGTGATCCGTCCATTGACAGTCATCGTCAGCACGTTCGGCGACCGCTTCAGCCTCCAAGAGAAACTCTTCATCGGGGCCGTGGGACCACGCGGCATCATCCCGGCAAGTGTCGCCACGCTGTTCGCACTCGAACTTCGGGGCGCCAATCCCGCGACGTCGAAGATCCTGGTCGGGACGGTGTTTCTGGTCATCCTGGCGACGGTCGTCATCGAGGGTGGGTTCGCCCGACATATCGCCCAAGCACTCAACGTGATACCAATGCGAGTACTCATCATCGGCGGGGGCCGCGTGGGCCGTGGCCTCGCCGAACGGCTGGAGGATCGTGGGGAGAACGTCGTCATCGTGGAGAAGGACCAGGCGGTCGTCGAGGACGCTCGAAATAGCGGGTTCCCCGTCCATCACGGCGATGGCGCCACGACAGAAGATCTTCGTTCGGCCGGGGCCGAGAACGCGAAGATCGTCGCAGCAGCGACCGGGGACGACGACGTGAACCTGTTGATCGCGCAGTTGGCCCAGTCGAAGTTCGAGGTGGAGACGGTGATCGCCCGGGTCAATCGGCCGGGGAACGTACAAGCGTTCGAGGAATTGGGGGTTCGCTCGATATCGGCGAACGAGTCGGTGGCCCAGGCGATGGACAATGCGATCGAGCGTCCCGCATTGGCCGAGTGGATGACCGAACTAGGCCGCACCGGCGACGTCCAGGAGATCGAGGTGACCGCCGATACCCTCGTCGGTAAGAGTATCGGCGAACTCGACGAGAACCTTCCGGAGGGAGTGTTGGTCGCCCTCATCAGCAGGGAGGGGGAGTCAAAGATTCCAGAGCCGGATCTCACCATACAGTACGGCGATCATCTGACCTTCCTCGGACGGCACGACGCCGTCCACGAGGCAATCGAACGCTGTCATCCGGACTTCCACTCCAGAGCTGGTCGCTGACCGACCTCGGACAGTACACGCTTTACCATTCCCCGGCCGCAGGAGCCAATACCCCCGGGCTCCAAGCCCGGCCAGATGACCGACGGGGATACGCGCTTGCCAAAGACGACACGCCTCTCCAGAACGGCCCTTCGAGTGAACGACTTCCGGGGCGTCGGGGAGTTCTACGCCGATGTCGTGGGCCTCCAGATACTCGATCGGACCGATTCGAGGGCAACCCTCGGAGTGGACGGCGTTCCACTCCTCGAACTCAGAGCAGACAGAGACGCCCAGCCGAGAGGGCAGGCGGAAGCGGGACTTTTCCACACCGCGTTCAGGGTTCCGACGAGAGACGCCCTCGGCGATGCGATCCGGCGGGTCAGGACTCTCTGGGAGTTAGACGGGGCCTCGGACCACGACGTAAGCGAGGCTATCTATTTTAGTGATCCCGAAGGGAACGGGATCGAGATCTACCGCGACCGGCCACGCTCGGCGTGGCCGACCGACGATGAAGGTCGGGTCCGGATGGAGACCCGGCCACTCGACGTGGACGAGATCGAGACCACCGGCGAGTGGCAACGAGAGGCCCCGCCAGGCACGGACATCGGCCATGTCCACTTCGAGGTCACCTCCCTCGAACGGGCCAGAGCCTTCTACGTGGACACGCTGGGACTCTCCGTCCGCCAGGAATTCCCGGAGATGGGGTTGTTCCTTGCCGCGAGCGACTACCATCACCATCTCGGGTTGAACACATGGAACGGCCGGTCCGAACCCGCCCGTGGCCGGGGCATCGATTGGGTGGAATTCGTCGTCCCGAATCGCTCATCCATCGACGCCCTCAGGGATCGCCTGGGGGCTGCAGATATCCACGTCTCCGAGCAATCAGAGGGCCTGGAGATGCAGGATCCAGACGGTATCGGTATCCGCATCCGACCGGAACCCGGTACCCGCTCCCCGCAGTGAGACTCCCTCAGTTCAGGGCTTTCCGAATCGTGTGACCCAGGGACGAAAGCCACTTAGCCATCATCGACCGACACTCCGCAAATGCCAGATTACCCCATCGTCGTCCGCGAGCTCGGGGGACGGAATCGGCTCGGCGTGGAAGGGGCCGACGATCTGGAAGCCAACGTGCGGCCGCTCATCACCGACGGCTACAAACGGATCGATGTCGAGGAGCGTGACGACGGCGAGCAGGTCGGGACGGTCGTCGCGGCCGAGGACGGCCGGTCGATACGGTCGGTTCGATGGGACGGTTGATCCAGAACCAACAACCCAATACGACGAGCAGTATTACTGGCGGAAACCGGTCGGCGCCAGCTAGGAGACCCGAGGGGACGCCGTGGATGGTGTCCACAGGTTTCGGACATCTGGTCCCCGATGGCTATCTTGACCAGTATCGCGATCGTGACGCTGATCGGGATGCCGTTCGATATCGGCGTAACTGAATTAAACCCACGTTTGTAATGAGGGTCGTGCTCTTCCCGACTCACCTGGCCGTGGGCGCCATCATCGCGCTCGAGAGTCGGCTCTCGCCATGGTGGCTCGTGGTCGGGGCAGCCCTCCCCGATATCGTGGACAAACCGCTCGCGATGATCGGCCTCGTAGACCTCTTCCACACGGTGGGTCATTCAGCGCTGCTCGGGTTCGTCCTGCTTCCAGCGGCCGTGATATATCGTTCGGGCCTCGCCTTGACCGTCGGATGGCTCTCACATCTGGGGTTAGACGCGTTCCACGTCGTCATCAACGGTCGGCCTACCGACGCGCTATTCCTCGGGTGGCCGTTGGTGGTCCCGGCTGAACCCTTCGCACTTCCGCCCGTTCCGTTCCTGCTCCAATACCTCTGGAGTCCCTCCTTCTGGGTGGAGATGGGTATCTGGGCGACCCTGCTCGTTCTCTTCGTGTACGCCAATCGGAGCCCGGCCGGGTGGTTCGGATCCGTATCGACGAGCGAAAGCGATTGAGCCTGTTCTCATCCGTTCCTCGGCACGGAGCTTTCTACCGGGTCGTCCGGAGCGCACGGCCTGGGGGCCGCTATCGATCAGAACAAGTGACAGGCCACGTCGTGGTCAGCGTCCACCGCCTCGAGTCGCGGTTTCTCCTCGATACACACACTCGGGAAACCCTCGTCGAGATGATCCCTCGCCGTGTCGGGTTCGCCCTCGGCGAGGGCCTTCAGGGCCGTGGTGAGCGTTCGTTCGGCCTCCGGCGACGGAAGCGTCGAGGGGAGGCCGAAGTCCTCCCTGATCGCCTGGGAAAATGCCCCCGAGTCCTCTCGCGTAGTGGCGCGACGGGCAGCCCGTGAGCGAAGCCGCTCGAGATCGATGTCCCCTGTTGCCAGGCTGTGCCGTAGGTCGACGATCGACCGCCAGACATCCTCGCGGATTTCGAGGTCACCCGGGGCGATCACGGCCGGACAGCGGGTGTGGAATCGGCACCCATCGGGGGGATCCGACGGGTCCGGGATGTCGCCGTCCAGCGGCGCTCCTTGTCTCTGTTGGGCGGGATCGGGGACCGGCATCGAGTCGACGAGAGCCCGCGTATAGGGGTGTTTCGGCTCGTGTAAGAGGACATCCGTCGGTCCCTGTTCGACGATCTCACCGAGATACATGACCGCCGTGCGGTCTGCGATGGCCCGAACGACATTCAGGTCGTGGCTGATGAAGAGGACCGAGAGCCCGAACTCCGCGGTGAGTTCATCGAGCAGGGAGAGGAAGTCCGCCTGGACCGACGCGTCGAGTGCATTCACCGGCTCGTCGGCGATCAAAAGGTCAGGATCCAGGACCAGGGCCCTGGCCAGGGCCGCCCGCTGTTTCTGGCCGCCCGAGAGTTCGTGCGGATACTGCCCGAACGTGGCCGACGAGAGTCCTACCCTGTCGAGCAACGAGTTTGCCCGCTCTCGACGACGCTCCCGGTCGGTGAGACCGTGCACGAGTAACGGTTCGGCCACGGATTCCCCGATGGTCATCCGGGGATCAAGACTCGAGGTAGGATCCTGGAATACCATCTGAGCCCGCCGTCTGAACCGCTTCCGCTCGGCGGTATCGAACTCGCTCACCGGCTTCCCATCGAAACGGATGACCCCCTCGGTTGGCTCCAGCAGTCCGAGCACCGTCTCCGCTGTCGTCGATTTTCCACATCCGGTCTCTCCGACCAGAGCCATCGTTTCGCCCGCAAAGACATCGAAACTGATGTCGTCGACCGCTTGGACCGGCTCCGCGTCTTGGGCGAGCCCGATCCTGGACGAGGCCCGGTAGTATTTCTTCAGATTCCGAACGGAGAGTAGCGGGCTGCTGTCGCTCACACACCGTCACCCCCGGGGGCGGCTTCAGGAAATACGACGGATGCGTCGCGGTCCTCACCGTAGAATACACAGGAGGCCGATGTTCCATCTCGGACATCGTAGAGGTCGGGTTGGTCGCCCTTCCGGCACGCGGAAATAGCGTGCGGACACCGTGGGTGGAACCGACATCCCCTCGGATAGTCTTCTGGATCAGGATGGCGCCCGTCGATCGGCTCCATCCTTCCCCGCGCCGGCAATGCCTTGAGGAGGGCTTGGGTATATGGATGGGCAGGGGCCTCGAACAGCTGGTGGACGGGGGCACGTTCCATGACGTTCCCCGCGTACATGACGAGGACGCGGTCGGCGAACCCCGCCACGATCCCGAGGTCGTGCGTGATATAAAGGACGGCCAGATCGCGCTCGGCCTGGAGCTCCTGGAGCAGTTCCAGCACCTGAGCCTCGATGGTGACGTCGAGGTCCGCCGTCGGCTCGTCAGCGATGAGCACGTCGGGATCGCTGGCGAGTGCCATCGCGATTGCGACCCGCTGGCGCATCCCGCCCGACAACTCGTGCGGGTAGTCTTCGAGGCGTTTCGCCGGGTTCCCGATATCTACCCGATCGAGGAGCTCTCGCGCCCGGTCACGGGCCTCATCGGCAGCGATCTCCTGGTGGTATCCCATCACCTCGACGAGTTGCTCACCCACGGTATAGACCGGGTCGAGGGTGTTCTGGGGGTGTTGGAACACGTAGGCGATCCGGTCCCCTCGGATCCGTTGCAGTCGCTCTTCCGGAGCGCTCAGGAGGTCCACTCCCTCGAAACGGACCTCGCCGCCAGTTATCGAGGCTGGGGGGGAGGGTAGCAGGCCGGTGAGTGATTCACAGGTCACCGTTTTCCCGGCCCCGCTCTCACCGACGATACAGACCGATTCCCCGGGATGGAGATCGAATGACACCCCGTCCACCGCGCTGACCTGTCCCGTGTAGGTGTCGAACGTGATGTCCAGGTCGCTGACGGAGAGGATGGGGTCCTGTTCGGTGGGCTTCCTCATCCCGATCCCTCCATCTGCGGGTCCAGAACATCCCGCAACGTGTCACCCAGCACGTGGAAGGAGACAGCGGTAAAGAACAGGACGATCGCCGGGAAGATTGCCGTCCACCACACCGTCGGGAAGTGGTGCAAACCGCCATTGATAGTGGCTCCCCAGGACCGCTCCAGGGGACTCCCGTAGCCCAGAAACGAGATGGTTGCCTCGACGATGATCAACGTCGGCATCTGGAGGGTGATGGCCGTTACTAGCGTGTCAGAGACGTTGGGCACGACGTGACGGTAGAGCACCCAAAAGGAACTGGCGCCGGCGCTTTCGGCGGCCTTGACGTACTCTTGTTGTACCCGCTGGAGGGCATCGGCACGCACGACTCTGGCGGTCCCACCCCAGTTCAAGAAGCCGAAGACGAGGACGATGTGGAGAAGCGAGCGGCCGAAGAGGGACTGGACGACGATCACCAGAAAGACCGCGGGCAGGACCAACTGCACGTCGACGTACCGCATCAACACCTCGTCGATCAAGCCGCCGTAATAGGCTGCAGTCGTCCCGATCACGATGGCGATAGGAACGATGATCATCGCGGTCACCAGCGAGAACTGGAGTGCCACCGCGAAACCCTCGACGAGCATATCGATCATGTCGGTCCCCCAGGTGGTGGTTCCGAGTGGGAAATTCCACGACCCGTGGCAGTACTCACCCATCACGGGTCCGACACAGATATTTGCGGGTGAATCCGGATTGCCTCCGGCGAACCATACCCGGTCGAAGATCGGTGGTTGGCCGGACGGTGGCCCGTACGGCGAATCGATAGACCCGATATCGAACCGATCGACGGCCGAGGGACCGATAGTCCCGACCACGGCAAAGACCGATAGATAGGCTGCGGCCACTAATGCGAGTGTTCGCTTTCGCAGTTGCCACCAGTACCGGCGGAGCAGTGCGGGTCGCCTGACGAGCGGGAGGACGACGTAGAAGCCCAGCACAAGGAGCGAGCCGAAGAAGAGGTACTCCATCGCGGATCGGGCTCGGCCCCAAGGGGGGATCGTGTTCGGGATGACGAAGACATCGTACACGCCCGCGAGGGTCAGGATCATGAGCGGGATCAGGAAGGCGATAGTACGTCTCCGAAGGGGCAACCGACGACTGCCGACCGATTGGAAATCGATGGGTTCGATCGGCGGCTCGGTCTCCCTATCCGGGCGGTCAGACACGGACGACCACCCGCTTCAGAATATGTCCCTCGGCCAGACTGGCCCAACTTGCAGCTATTTTCAACGGCTGGATTGGGCAAACTCCTGATGCCGTCTCATCGGGAGCGGGGCCAAGCCCAGGGACTCGGCCGAGAGCTGTAACAGATCGGATTCCCGGCGGGTCCGGGGTATCCGGGCGCACGTCAGCGACCGGTACCATGTCCCTCGATATTGCGATGACGGGAATAAAACTCCGGAAATGTCAAAAGACTATTTCGGTCTTGGGTAAAATTAACAACCCAATTACCGGTACAGTGTATATGGCCAGGCCGGTCTCAATACCACGCCGGAGTCGGGTCGACTTTTCCGGGTTCGGCCCCTCTGTGCCCGGAGAGGAGACGGCTGATTTGACGGGGACCCTGCCGGTTCAGCGCCGTTTCGACGTGGATACGAGGCGTGGTTTCGGCGTGTGGATGGTGAGAGGGCGGACGACCGGCACCCTCGAGGTACCACCTGGGCCACTAGAAGTACTCGCATTCGGGCAACTCTCGACCGCCGCGGCAAACCCACGGGGGGAACCCTCGGATCAGTGATGGAATGATATCCCGCCGATACCTCTTCACGCGTCTCGGCTGGACAATCTTCGTAGCCTGGCTCCTCCTGACCGTCACCTTCCTGCTCTTCGACATCATCCCGGATCCGAACAAGCCCTTCGTCCCCCCGCAACCAGGATATAATACCCGGGAGATCGCCGAGCGCCTGACCGAACTCTACTTCACCCAGATGCGTTACGACCAGCCGCTCCTCGACCGATACCTCCACTGGATGCGGGCTTATGTAACCCTCGACTGGGGGCGCTCGTTCGTCGAGAAACGGGCGGTCACCGCAATCGTCGGTGACGCCGCCCCAATCACGCTCGGCTATCTGCTTCCATCGATGATCCTTGCCTCCATCTTCGGCGCGCTCCAGGGGCTCTACGGGGCGCTCGATCGATTGGATCCATTGACCAGGATAGGCAATGTCGTGGTGTATTCGGGGCTGGGCCTCCCTGCCTTCTGGGTGGGCTTTATGCTCTTCTTCCTGGCCCAACAGCGATATGGAAACCTCGTCGTCTTCGACCCGGCCCTGTCTGTCCTCTCGCCCCACAATCTCATCGCGCTCTCGTTACCGACCGCCGTGATGACGCTCACGCTCGGCGCCGTGTTCGCCCGGTACACCCGGGCTGAGACCGCAGGGTACCTTTCCCAGGAGTTCATCAAGACGGTCCGGGCAAACGGCGGCCGGAGTCGGGACGTCGCCAGACATACCCTTCGGAACGCGATGCCGCCCCTCTTCTCGTTGTTCGTCACCAGGATCATGACCGTGTTGGTTCTGAGCATCTTCGCCATCGAGGTCGTGTTCGGTCTGCCGGGACTGGGTCAGGTGACACTCCGGGCGATCGAGAACCGGGACATCGCTCTCATCCTGGCGATGACGTTCATTACTATTCTGGTCGGTCTGCTCGGGAACCTCCTTCAGGACATTGCCTATGCGGTCTTCGATCCCCGGATCGATTCGGAGAAAGAATCGGGCCCGTAGTCATTGGTTTGGAGACGGAATCGCCCCAGAGTGGTTGGT
>CAZQNH010000005.1:0-14628 GCA_964594685.1 uncultured Halobacteriales archaeon | reverse complement strand
TGGAGACGGAATCGCCCCAGAGTGGTTGGTGTGGAGACGGAGTCGGACCTCTTTTGGTCGGCTGGCTGGCTTTCGGGTAGGACCCATCTCGAGAGACCGTGGGTCCGGTCCTGGGCAACTTCCAAAGCCCTTTCATCAGGCTCGTCGAATCAACCATCGATGGACGAGGAGCGAGTCGTAACGGGACGAGATGCCTGGATCATCGCCATCCTCCTCTGGATCACTGTCGCCGGGATCACCGCCTTCGAGATCGCCCCGGCCAGCGTCCTCCGGCTGGTCGCCGGTGATCTGGGCATCAGCTCGACCGCGGTGAGTTGGCTGGTCAGCGTGTTCATCCTCGGGATGGCCGTCGCGTCGCTTCCGGCCGGCATCGTGCTAGACCGGCGGGACAATCGGTTGATCATCTTGGCTACCGCCGCGCTCTTCCTCCTGAGTACGGTCTGGTCTGCCTTCGCCAGCGAGTCGGGAGTGTTCTGGTCCCTCGTCGCCGCCCGGTTCTTCTCGGGTGTGGTCAACGTAATCCTCTGGACCGCTAGTATCAATATCGTCGGGACGGCCTTCGTTCGAAGCCGCCAGGGCACCGGGATCGGCTTCCTCCTGACCAGCATCCCCGGCGGATTCGCTATCGCCCACACCATCACGCCGGTATTGGCTGGCTCTCTCGGGTGGGAACGGACTTTCCTGGTGTTCGGTGCGTGGACCATGGTCGGCGCGGTCGCATTCGCAGTGTATACGCGTGGCTATGACATCAAGACGAACACGAGCGTCCCGACGCGAGCCGAGTTCGCGACGGTTCTCCGGAACCGCTGGGTCTGGGCGCTTGGAGGATTGGCCTTCTCGGCGTTCTCGTTGAACCTCTTCTTCAACAACTGGTTGCCGACCTACCTGGTCGACCAGTTCCAGTTCTCGCTGGCCCAGGGTGGAGCGTTCGCCGCCGTCTTCCCGGCCATCGGCGCGGTCGCCAGGGTCGCGAGTGGGTCGATATCCGACCGATTACTGGGGGGTCGCCGGAAACCGATCGTTTTGGGATCGTTCGTCGTGATCGCCCCGCTGATCGTGGTCATCACGGTGGTCAGGAACATCGCCCTCCTGTTACTGGTTCTCGTCGTCGCGGGGTTCGTCACCCAGATGGGACTCGCATTATTGCTTCCGTACGTCCGGGAGATCGTCGACGAGAACGTCACGGGGACCGCGCTGTCGGTTCTGAACATGGTGGGATTCGGCGGCGCGTTTCTGACACCCATCCTGACGGGAGTCATCATCGAGGGCACAGGCGGGTACACCTGGGCGTTCATCTATGCGACTGGCTTGGCGGTCTTTGGAATCGTTCTCTCGTACCTCGTCCCGGATAGTCAGTAACCTTCTTGGCGGCGGGCCTTCACCACGAAAGGAGTCTTCCGGTACGTTACCTCATGCTGTAAAAACCTATCAATTATACGTATATAGTAGCATCAGTACTATGAGGGAATTCTCATTGATCGTATCGTGCCGTTCTCCGGGCCCCATGATTCTTCAGAACCAGGGAAAACGATACACCGCAAACCGTCTTTGTTACCCAAAACAGGCCCCCTCTCGAAGTCGAGCTTTGACTGTTGGTTGGCTGATCGGAATTTTCGGATTGATCGCGGGTCAAGAAGCTCCGGAGCTACGCGGTGTCTTGTACCTCATTTCAGCCCACCGTGAGGAGTCTCCGGATGTGGTTGGAAGTGAAAGAGGTTGGAGTTTCGGGACTGGGTTGGGAAGAGACGCAGGCCCAACCACTCCCAGCCGACGGACACCGGCGATCTATTCCGTTGCCTGGCTGGGCTGATCCGTGGCAGCCAACGGTCTACCTATATATTATTGTATAAATAATACACTTTTACCCAATAGTTTGATAATATATTTCGATTGCCCGAACCGGATCACCAGGTTCACGCTCGGAGTGGTCCGTTCATCCAGTCACTGGGTGGGGCAAATTCCTTTGGTCTGCTTCTCGAAGGGTCAGACATACCCATATGGCCGAGGATTTGACTCGTCTCCAAGCGCGGTACCGGCGGTTCATCGAGGAACGCGACTGGGAGAAGTATCACACCCCGAAGAGTACGGCCATGTCGGTCGCGATCGAGGCTGGAGAGTTGCTCGAGTTGTTCCAGTGGCACGACAATCTCCCGGCCGAGGAGTACGACGAGGAGGTCAAAGCGGCGGTTCGCGAGGAGCTGGCGGACGTCGTGATATACGCCATGAGCCTGGCCGAACAGTTCGACATCGACTTGCAGGCCGCTGTGTCGGACGTGCTGGCGGAGAACCGCTCACGGTTCGACGAGGAGCGAGTCGACGCCATAAACGAGCGCCTGGACCGGTGGCTGGCGGAATAGGTGATTCGCCGCCTCGCTTCCGCTTGGGACCCGCGGAATCCGTTCCCCACTGTGAGCTGTCGATACTCACCGTCGTATTCGTGCCATTCATACCGATCTTGCTCAGTCAATTGGTCCACGATGCCCAATAGCAACGGTTAACAGCAACCAGGCGCAAGCGACGTCCGTGATTCCGGGCGCCGAGCAGTACGACGTGGACGTGAATATCGATGACGCCGACGTCGAGGCGTTGCTATCGGTGACGCCGGAGGATGTGGATGCCGCGCCCACGCTCACCTTCGCCCGGAACGTGTTCCTCCCGCTCACGACGGCGTGCCGGTACACGTGCACCTACTGCACCTTCTATGACGTACCCGGTCAGGAATCCCTGATGCAACCCGAGGAAATCCGGGAGGAGGTACGGCGGGCCAGGAAGGCGGGGTGTACCGAGGCCCTCTTCACCCTCGGAGACGACCCCGACGACCGGTACGACGCCTTGTACGAAGAACTCGACGAACTCGGTCACGACTCCATCCACTCCTACCTCCGGGAGGCGAGTGAGATCGCCCTGGCGGAAGGACTCCTGCCTCACGGGAATCCCGGCGACCAGACCCACGAACAGATGGCAACAGTCGCGGAAGTCATGGCGAGTATGGGCGTGATGCTCGAGACGACGGCCGAAGTCGACGCCCATTCGGGCTCCCGGAAGAAGCTCCCCGCACAACGGATCGCCACGATCCGCGCCGCTGGCGAACATCGCATCGCATTCACCACGGGCATCCTGGTGGGAATCGGCGAAGACTGGACCGACCGGGCCGAAAGCCTGCTCGCCATCCAGGACCTTCACGAGCGGTACGGCCATATCCAGGAGGTCATCGTCCAACCCGTCTCTCCGAACGAACGGTGGAACGGCGGGTCACCGAGCACCGAGACCATGCAGCGGGTGCTGGCCATGGCGAGGGCAGCGCTTCCGGAGGATGTTGCCGTCCAGGCACCGCCGAATCTTGCTCCCGTGCGGGAGCTATTGGCCTCCGGTATCGAGGACCTTGGCGGCGTGTCGCCGGTCACCGACGATTACGTCAACCCGGATTACGCGTGGCCCGCCGTCGAGGAACTCCAGTCGATCGCCGAGGAGGCGGGTGTCCCCCTCGAAGAGAGGTTGCCGGTCTACGAGCGGTACCTCCCCGAGTCGGGGATTTCCAACGAGTGGATCCCGGAACCTGTAGGCCAGGTGATCTACGGGGATACGCCGGCAGGTCGGCGGTACCGCGACATCGTCGGGGATGATGGCGGCCCGAGGGTCTGACCGGTGCAGACATGACACCTCGTCGGACGACGAGTAGGCTGTTCGCCAGCAATGAGGAGTCTATTCGCCAGTAACGAGGTTTCTGTTCGCCAGTAATGGTGGATTTGTTTGCCAGCAACGAATTGTCTGTTTGCCAGTAACGAGGTGTCTGTTGAACTCCGACGAGGAGGATAGGACCAGGGGGTAGCTTTACGTTCGGTATCTCACTCAGGCCGCTCGATACAACGACAGTGCTCAGTCGTCTGCAACCACGCTTTCACGGCTTCGTTCGGCGTCGGGTTGGACGAGGGGCGTCCCGTCTGCTTTCGGGCCGAGACGGGGTCCCGGCTGATCGACGGACAGATCGATGCGGCGGCGAGTCTCGTAATCGGTCGAGCGCTCGACGGGGATCCGGTCGATAGAGTCGATGAGGGAGACATAGTCCGCCACCGACCGGAACTCGCCATGCTCGCCGCCAGCCCGCTTCGTGATCTCCTCTGACAGGATGGTGCCCATGAAGTCATCGGCGCCGGCCTCGAGCATCTCGAGCCCGAGTTCGTCGCCGAACTTGACCCAGGAAGACTGAATGTGCTCGACGTTGTCGAGGAAGAGTCTGGAGACGGCGATCATGAGCTTGTCCTCGGCCGTCGTCGCCCCGCCGTCGACCCAACCCCGTTCCGAGAGCGGGGTGTTCTCGTGGACGAAGGACAGTGGGACGAACTCGGTGATGGCACCGGTCCGGTCTTGCAGGTCCCGGACCTCTTTCAGGTGCATCACTCGGTGGGCCTCGTTCTCGATGTGTCCGTACATTATCGTCGACGTCATCGGGAGGCCGGTCTTGGCGGCTCCTTCCATCGCATCGAGCCACGTTTCGGTGTTGATCTTACTGGGGCAGATAACCTCCCGAACCTCGTCGACAAGGATTTCGGCGGCGGTACCGGGGACCGAATCCAGCCCGGCTGGCTCTAACCTGCGGTAGACGGTCTCGAAATCCCATTCGGTCTCCCTAACTGCATGGTCGGCCTCTTCGGGTGTCATCGAGTGGACGTGGACGCCATCTACGGACATGGCCCGAAGCTGTTCAGTATAGCTGCCCGGATTCGTCTCGTAGGCGGAGGGGGGTTTATAAACGTGAGCGGGAGCCCCCTCGAGTATCTCACGGTGCTCCTCGTCGAGTGTGAGAGCTGGATGTAACCCGCTGACGGAGGTCACCTCGTAGATGCCCCGCTCGACAGCATCGGCGACAATTCCTCGTGATTCCGCCGGAGATTTGGTGAATCCACGGGTCTCGCCGGCGAAGTCGGATTCGAAGGTGTGGGCGCTGTCCCTGAAATTGCAGAAGAGACACCCCGTATCACAGGCCGTCGTGACGTTGTTATTGAGGTTCGCGACGAAGGTGACTTCGTCACCGACCACGTCGGCCCGTCGCTGGTCGGCGGCCTCCAGGACCGATTCCATCCGGGCATGATCAATCTCCTTGATATCGGTCCCGGTTGTCAGGAGCTCGATGCCGTCAGCGACCGTCAGCCGCTCGCCCGCCCGCGCCTTCGCCAGGGCGTTCTCGAAGGCCTGGTCGGTGACGGGCAGGTGTTCGAACTCGAAGCGACCGCGGGGTACCGCGGCTCGCGTCCGGAAGGCATCGGCCATTACCTCCGTCAAACAGTCGGTTCGACATAAACTATGGGGCTTCAGGACGGCGGAATATATCGGCGTATACGGACCTCACGATGGAGTTTCTGGAGACTCTCGCAATCCCGCGGTGCAACATTGGCTCGAATATATCCTCCGGCCCACGGATGTTGTTTTCGTGGCAGACCCCCGCTCAACGAGGTAGCTGGCTGCCCCACATCCCATTCCATGCTGGACATTCTCACCCATAGAATTAAGGAGACAAGCCGGCTCTTCGAAGATGAACGTCAAACGGGAAATAATCGCCACAATGCAAATCCAAGTTCAGGTAAACGGAGAGCGGACGACCCTCGCTGGGGACCCCACGGAGCCGCTACTGGACGTGCTCAGACGGCACGGCTACACGGGGCCGAAACGGGGCTGTCGCTCGGGGGCGTGTGGATTCTGTACCGTCTCGATCGATGGCGAGACCGAGAAGGCCTGTCTTCGACCGATGGAGACACTCGAAGGCTCGACCATCGAAACGATCAGCGCTCTCGGCACCCAAGATGATCTGCATCCAGTCCAAGAGGCGTTCATCGAGCACTCTGCCTTGCAGTGTGGGTTCTGTATTCCGGGGATGATTATGCGGTCGAAAGGGCTCCTCGAGGAGAATCCGGATCCAACCCGGGCGGAGATCAGGGCGGCGCTAGCTGATAACCTCTGTCGGTGCACCGGCTACGAGAAGATCATCGATGCAGTCGAGGACGCTGCAGAGAACCTCTCGGGAGGGATCGCCACTGACGGCGGTGTCGCCGGGGTCGAAAACTGGGAGGACGGATAGCGCCATGAGCAAACCGGAACGAGATGATCTTGACTCCGACGGGACCATCAAGGAAGACACGGAGGACACTATCGAGGAAGACACGGAAGGGACCGACTTAGAGGAACGGCATCCGGTCGAGTTCCAGGAGTCGGCCGACAACCGGAAGACACCTGCGGAGCGCTGGGTCATCTCCGACTCGACGGAGAAAGACGACGCCCGGAAGATAGTCACCGGTGAGGCGAAATATACGGCCGATTACGCCGGGACGATCCCGGGACTCATCGAAGGCAAGATCCTCCGCTCGGAGATCGCCCACGGCCACGTGACTGATATTTATACCAGCGAGGCAGAAGCGATGGACGGCGTTCATGCCGTCCTGACGCCCTGGAGCGACTCGGTTCCTGACAAACTATACACCTCTGCTGGGCAATCCTATCCGGAACCCTCCCCATGGGACATGCACGTTCTCAGGGAGACGGTCAGATACGTCGGTGACCCCATCGCTGCGGTTGCCGCCGAGGACGACGCGACCGCGATCGAGGCGCTCCGACGGATCGAGGTCGAGTACGACGAATTGGAACCCGTTTTTGATCCGGAAGCGGCTACGGACCCTGCAGCTCCACAGATTCACGACCCAGCGGGCATCGAGAACAAGCAGCCGGGAGCCGATTACGATCGGAACGTCGAGTCCAACGTCAAAGGAGAGATCGGGGAGGTAGCCGCCGCGTACGACGAAGCGGCCGGACGGGACGATTGGACCGTCGTCGAATCCGAGTGGGAGATGGGCTATCAGTCCCATTGCGTCCCGGAGCCCCACGCGACGATCGCTCGACGTGACGAGGACAACCGTCTTCACGTCATCACGAGCACACAGGTGCCGTATCACACCCGCCGACAACTGGCCCACCTCTTTGAGGTCCCGATCCGGGATATCCGGGTGACGAAGCCCCGGATCGGCGCCGGATTTGGGTCCAAACAATCGATGATGGTCGAACCGATCGCCGTAGCCCTTTCGGAAGCCGCCGGACGTCCGGTCAAGGTCCAGACCACCCGGCGGGAGCAGTTCTTCGCGATGCGGTTCCGCCGCCCGATGTCGATCCGGATGAAGAGTGTCGTCACTGACCGGGGCGAGTTGAAGGCCCTCGACATGGATGTTCTCTCGAACAGTGGGGCCTACGGACCCCACGGGATGACCGTGACGGGATGTGCAGGGACGAAACCGCTCCCACTCTACACGAATACCCCCAACATGCGGTTCGAGATGGAGGCCGTGCATACGAACCTCCCAGTAGCCGGGGCGATGCGGGGGTACGGCGCCCCGCAAGGCCACTTCGCCGTGGAGGGGCACATGGACGAGGTGGCGGATACCCTCGACATGGATCCGATCGATCTCCGGACGAGGAACCTGGTCCAGGAAGGGGATCTCGACGTCGCCTCGGGTGTCATCTCTGGTGGCGAGGGCCACGTCCGCCGGATACGGTCCTGCGCCATCGACGATTGCATCGCCCAGGGGAAAGAGGCGATCGGCTGGGACGACGTCGAGCAACCCGAGGACGCGCATCTCCACCGGGCCGTCGGCGTCGCGCTGACGGCCCAGGGCAGTGGTGTCGCCGGGGACGAGTTGGGCGCCGCTCACATCAAGATGAACGAGGACGGATCGTTCATCCTCCAGACCGGTGCGGTGGATACGGGACCGGGCGCGGATACCGCGATGTCCCAGATCGCCGCTGAAGTCCTCTCGATCGATCCCGAGGACGTCTTGATCCAGCCATCTGATACGGATATCTCACCCTTTGACTATGGTGCCTACGCTTCTTCGACGACTTACGTGACCGGCCACGCGGTCAAGAAGGCGGCTGTCGACGCCAAGGAGTCGATCCTCCGGGTCGGCGCACGGTTGCTCGAATCGCCAGCCGAGGACCTCGAGATCGCCGATCACCACGTCAGAAACGCCGCAACCGGCGCGGCGGTTTCTCTCGAGGAGATCGGGTATGAATCCATCTATGGCGAGCAGTCACGTGAGCAGATAATGGGACAGGCCAGCCACAGTACGGACGAGTCTCCTCCCCCCTATGGCGCACAATTTGCGGATGTGACCGTCGACGATCGGACCGGCGAGTTCACCGTGAACAAACTAGTCTTCGCCGCGGACTGTGGCGTCGCGATCAATCCGGCCCTCGCCGAGGGCCAGGTCGAAGGGGCGATGCACATGAGTTACGAGTACGCGGTGAGTGGCCACCTGGCCTTCGACGAGCGCGGCCGTCCCGAGAAGACCGATTTCCGGCAGTACCGGATGCCGACGACGGCCGACCAGCCGCCACTCGAGGCGATTCTCGTCGAGACGCACGAGCCCTCGGGCCCCTTTGGGGCGAAGTCCGTCGCCGAACTCCCGACGAATGCGGTTCCGCCGGCGCTGAGTAATGCTATCTACCGGGCGGTCGGTGTTCGAGTCCGCGAACTGCCAATTACTCGGGAGAAGATCGCTGCTGGCCTGGACGCGGAATCGATGTGAATTTCGGCGTCGGTCCGGATTCTGTGGCTCGCTAGTGTTTGGGAGGGGCCTGTTTTCCTGGCTCCCTAGTTCTCGGTTCCTCCCTGGCTTTCGGGGTTTTCCCTGGTTCTAACACTAATATTGGTTCGAGGAGGGGTCACCGGTGCCCTCAGTGGGCAACGCTCACTCCCTTGACCCAGGAGACCACCACAGTCCCGAGACCGACCATCAGTGCGACGGCGCCGAAGGCTGGAAGGACAGTCCGGTATCCGACCACCGTGCTCGGAAAGGCTGCCTGTGCGAGGCCGGGAAAGACGATCGGTCCAAGGGTCTGGCCCACTCTGAGCATGCTCGTCTGGATGCCCAGCATACTGGCGCGGTGATCGGCCGAGGCGATGGACACGACGGCACTATTCAATGATGGCATCACGACCCCGAATCCGATCCCATAGACGACCAGGAGGGCAGCTATGTGTACCGGCGAGGCGGCGACCCGCACGCCCAGGAGGGCGAGACCAAACAACGAGAAACCGACCGCGATGAGGGATGCGAGCGAGCTGACCGACTGTATCCGACCGTAGAAGGCCGCGACGAACGCGTTCGTGATCGAGACGACCGCGAGGATCAATCCCAGATACGGTTCCACCACACCATACTGGTCGGCCAGCAACAGCGGCAGGGCCGTAAGCACCCCACCGTAGTACAGGAAAAACGTCGCGAACGCCGCCAAATAGATGCCGAAGGCTTTCGGCTCGGTGGCAACGTGGCGGATCCGTTCGAGATAGGTGCTGAGCGATTCCGCTTTCCGTGGCTGCTGGTCGTCGATGACCACGAACGCGGCCAGGCCGACGAAGATGCTCACCCCGAAGAAAACAAATGGTAATTCCCAGCGGACGCCCGCCAGCACCCCGCCGACCAGCGGGTAGATGGCCGCTCCGGTCCCGAGGGCACTGCTGTTGAGGCCGATGACCGCTCGCTGGCGACGCCCCTCGTAGTAATCCCCGGCCAGGGTGATGGCGAGGGTCACCAGTGCGCTAGCCCCGATCCCCTGGACGAACCGGAGGATCAGCACCTGAAGGAAGGTGTTGGTCAAGGCGATAGCCGCCCCGGCGACTCCGAAAAGCAGCAAGAGCGGAACGAGTGTCCGACGTCGCCCGATCCGGTCCGCAGCCAGCCCGACGAATGGGGTGAGAACGATGCCTGGGAACGTATACACCGTGATGATGAGTCCGACCTGGGCGTCCGTGATGGCGAATGTGCTTCGAAGGGCCGGAAGCACCGGACTCAGGAGCGACACCCCCATGACCCCGATCAGGGAACTCGCCAGGATGACCTGGAGACGGGGGGATCGCCAGGGAATGTCCGATTCCCCATCCGTCGTCTCACGTCCTGACATTCTTCGAATACTCTTGGGTTACTGTCGCATCTGCCTCCTCGGCTCCGTCGACCCACCCAGGCTCCCTTACAGTGGCTCCCATTCGGGTCATAGGCATTAAGCTTCGCATCGAGCGATTCAACTGGGGCACATTGGAAGATTGGGTGGCCCTGACCTGGAGATGCGTGGGTCCCACGGGCCGGCAGGATAGATTAGCCGCCGTTCCGGACAGATGTCAATGGCCATCGGTCATCGGCTGCAGGAACGGTCGGAACGTCCTTTCTCGTGCGCTCCCAGCGTACCGGCGTGTCTTGCGGGTTCAACCCGACATCAATCCCCTTACTATTGCACATCGATATGGGAGATTCGGACATCGTTACAGGTGTGTGGCGGGACCTATAATAGTTCTATCCTGTCGAATATGAACAAAATCGGATGAAAGTTTAAGTCCCCCTTGTGTGTGGGTGAGGAGCATGGGGACCGCAGGCGAGACGAAATCGATCGTCGAATACGACATCGAAGATAAACCACCCCTGGGGGAGGCTATTCCTCTCGGGTTGCAACACGTGTTCGCGATGTTCCTGGGGAACGTCGCTCCGCCGTTGATCATCGCGGGGGCCATCGGGATGAGCAGCGGGAATACGACGTTCCTCGTCCAGATGGCGCTTATCGTGGCAGGGGTTGCAACAATCGTTCAAGCATACCCGATCGGACCGGTCGGTGCTGGACTCCCCATCGTGATGGGGACGAGTTTCGCCTTTCTCGGTCCACTGATCGGTATCGGGAGCGAGTACGGGATCGCTGCCGTATTTGGTGCCGCACTGGCGGCCTCGCCCGTCGAGGTGATCGCGGGGATATCGCTCCGACGGATTCGGAAGTACTTCCCACCGCTGGTCAGCGGAACGGTCGTCATGCTCATCGGGCTCACGCTCATTCCGGTGGGGATGGATTATGTGGCTGGCGGGGTTGGAGCGTCGGATTACGGGTCTTTCATGAATCTCGGGGTCGCCGGTATCGTGCTGCTCGTCACGCTCGCGCTGAACCAACTATTCGATGGGTTCCTGCGCATCGGGTCGGTGTTCATCGGCATCGTCGTCGGATACATCGTCGCGATACCGCTCGGCATGGTCGATTTCTCCACAGTCGCCCAAGCGGGTTGGATTACGGTTCCGACCCCGCTCAAATTCGGGCTAACCTTCGAGCCGGGAGCGATCCTCACAGTCGCGTTCCTGTACGTCATTACGGCCATGGAAACGATCGGAGACATCTCCGGGACAGTCTCGGCCACCGGGCGAGATGCGACGAAAGACGAACTCCAAGGAGGCCTGATGGCAGATGGCGTCATGAGTGCGTTTGCGTCCATCTTCAATGCAATGCCGAACACGTCCTACTCCCAGAACGTGGGCCTGGTCAACTTCACCGGGGTGGCCAGTCGCTACGTGGCGGGCATTGGCGGTGTGGTGCTGGTCATTCTTGGGTTCGTTCCGAAGGTCGGGGCGGTTGTGTCCGCGATGCCCGATTCGGTCCTCGGGGGCGGGGCGCTCATCCTGTTCGCGATGATCTTCGCGTCCGGGTTCAGGCTGATCCACGAGAATGTCACCCTCAACCACCGTAACATGACCATTCTGGCCGTCTCGGTGGGTCTCGGGTTGGCCGTCTCGTTCCGTCCGGATGCCCTGCAGAATCTCCCCCAAGACCTGCAGACGTTCTTCGGGTCGGGGCTGATCATGGGCGGGTTCACCGCGCTCTTCCTGAACTTACTCATCCCCGGGGGTGGCGTGGGCACCGGACCTGACGATCAGACTGACGGCCTGGCGCCGGAGACAGCCGAAGATCTGACCGAGGTTCAGGCGATAGAAGACTAGGGAACCGCCCCAGATCCTGGTTTCATCGTTTTCCTCGCTGATTCACAGCGGCGTTCACCAGTAGCTATGACGATGAGGGGCTTGTTCTGCCCTGTTGTGGCACCTATCAGTCGAAGGCGGCTCGCTTGCGTGCCGAAGGTCAACGGATCCAGGTACCTGAATATCCGGAGTTCACTCGATACACACGCTGACCCAACAAACCCAGAGGCCGGAAGATTAAGGTCCCCCACTTCGGTACGTCATACCATGGCTCCCGGGCCGGATTACAACGTCGTCGTCGATTCCACAACCGAGCGGTTGCATCTCACGACCTGGTTCAGCGACCTCGAGGACGCGGTCATCGACGCCGACCGATGTATCCAGTGTGGGGCCTGCGAGGCGGTCTGCCCCACGGACTCGATCGGTGTCGGGCCCGAAGACCTTCCAGAACTGATAAAGATGTGCATCGGGTGTGGGCGGTGCTGGGATTACTGTCCTCGGGGCGGGCTCAGATACGAGCGCCAATGGAAGATTACCGGGGGCGAAGACAACGTCTCCGGCGCAGGTGACCCCATCACGGAGTTCTCCGCACGGGTTGAGGAGGACTGGCATCCGAAGGCCCAGGACGGCGGCGTGGTCACATCGATGCTGATTCACCTGCTCGAGGCTGGGAAAATCGATGGGGCCTTGATCGCCCGTGAGAGCGACGAGGAGCCCTGGAAGGCGGAGGGGTTCATGGCGACGACGCCGGCGGAACTGATCGAGAACGCCGGAAGCTTCTACAACCAGACGATGGCCCTCGGCCAGCTGGACCTGGATCGATGGGCCGACAAACTCCCGGACAAACCCGCCGAGGAGCTGCGACTCGCAGTGGTGGGGACCCCCTGCGAGATCGAGGGGCTTGCCGCACTCCAGGATTTCGGCCACGATTATGGTAGCCATCACGAAGGCGTCGATGCCGTCGAGTACACCATCGCGCTGATGTGTACGAAGAACTTCAATTACAAGCGTCTCATCGGGGAGAAACTCGAGGCCGAACGCGGCATCTCGCCGGCAGACATCGGCAAACTCGACGTGATTCATGGGAAGCTGATGGTCTATGACCGCGACCTCGAACTCGTGCTGGAGGATGATATCGAAGCGTTCCACGACGCTGCACTGAAGGGATGTGACGAATGTGCCGATTTCACCGGCTACACGGCGGATATCACGGTCGGATCGGTGGGATCTGCGGACGCCTATTCGAGTGTTATCGTCCGTTCAGAGACGGGGATGGACGTCTGGGAACTGACGGAACCGGATCTCGAGTATCACGACCTCGAGGACCGGAGTGCGATCGGCGGCCTCCAGTCCTGGGACAAGCAACAGGCCATCGACGCTCTCGAGCGGCCGTTCGATCCCGACGCACCCAGGTTCATCGACTACGAGGACCACGTCGAACAGTACTCGAACTGACAGTCGGCTTCGCTGGCCCGCCCGCTGGCGTCGAGGAACAGTCTTCATCCTGAGTCCGATAGCAGAACGAACGGAAACCGACGGAACATCGCCCCATTATAAGCGGGGTTATCTTCGCCCCAACCACAGCTATTTGTAGGTCGCCGTCCCTTTATTTTGGTGATGCGAACTCGATACAACCATGCATGCGGGCGGAGGGTTCACCATGCCCGTTGACGTGACGGTAAATGGTGAGTCCGTCACCCTTGATGCGGGAGAAGACCTTGCGACCGCGTTGCGTAGTGCGGGCTTCACGGGCGTGAAGTGTGGCTGTGACGGCGGGACCTGTGGCGCGTCCAAGGTGTTTGTGGACGGAGAGATCGAGATGGCCTGCGGCATGGCGGCCGAGGAGGCAGCCGGTGCGACGGTCGAGACAATCGAGAGTCTGGGAACCCAGTCGGATCTGCATCCGCTCCAGCAAGCGTTCGTCGACCACTTCGCCGTGCAGTGTGGTTTCTGCACTCCAGGGATGATCATGCAGGGCAAAGCCCTCCTCGAGGAGAATCCGGACCCCTCGGAACGGGAGGTTCGAGAGGCCCTCGACGACAATTACTGTCGGTGTACCGGCTACCAGAAGCCAGTCGAAGCCATCCTCGCCGCGGCCGAACGGATGCGGGACGACCAGGTTGCCGCGGACGGCGGACGAGAAGCGATCATTCCACAGCCGGAACTCGGGGATGGCCACCTCGAGGGTGATACCCATGAGTGAAGACGGAGAGGAGCCCACGACAGACGGGGGAACCGCCTCCCATCCCACCCAGGAGGAGATGGAGGAGCTCGAGAAGTACCCCTACGAATGGGACGAACCGGAGAACAACCAGGTCGCACCAGGGGACCGGAAAGCCGTCTCACAGACCGCCGAGAAGGATGACGACCCGAAGCTCGTCACGGGGCAGGCCAAATTTACCGCGGACTTCGAGGAGCAGTTCCCGCGGCTCGCCTATTCGGCTGTTGTCCGGAGCGAGATCCCCAACGGCCGCGTGACCGATGTCGACACCAGCGAGGCCGAGGCGATGGACGGCGTACTGGGCGTCCTCACTCCGTGGTCCGAAGCCGTTCCGGAGGCGAAGTACACCAGTGCCGGCCAGTCCTATCCCGAGCCGAGTCCGTGGGACATGCGGGTCCTCAACGAGCGGGTTCGCTACGTCGGCGACCCCATCGCCGCGGTCGCCGCCGAGGACCGGCAGACGGCCGAGGCCGCCGTCGAGGCGGTCACCGTCGAGTACGAGGAGTACGACTTCGTCCTCGACCCCGAGGAGGCGTTCAGCGAGGACGCCCCGAGACTTTTCGAGGACGACGAGGTCGAGAACAAGATCGTGGGTCACGATTATGCCCGCAACCGGATGTCGAACATCGAGGGTGATCTCGG
>CAZQNH010000004.1:68330-99910 GCA_964594685.1 uncultured Halobacteriales archaeon | reverse complement strand
GCTTCTCTCGAACACAGAGCGTGTGGCGCCAGCCACCGCTCTACAGTGAGTGAACCCCGGCTGGGTCTGACCACGATATCCGCCGCGGCGCCACACCGCAACCCCTCGAAACCAACCCAGCCACAGCTACGCGGCCAGATAAACGGAAAAGAGTCCCTCGTTTCCGAACAGTTAGTTCTCGGTCGTCTCCGTGAACGTCGTCTCCGTCGCTTCGCCGCTGGGCTGGAACAGCTTGTACACGGCCAGCAGACCGAGCAGCACCAGCGCGACCGCGATCAGCATCGCCCGTGCATTCGGACCGATGATCGGGGAGGCCACGATCTCTGCGCCCTCCGGGACGCCAGCCGCGCTTAGCGCGTAGCCGGAGGATTCGCCCTGTGCCCATGCAATCATCGGGCTCATCGAGCCCGTCACCGTCACGATGAGACCGAGTACTGGCATCGCCAGCACGATGAGCGCCCCGAACACCAGCATCACTGCCTTTTCGACCGCCGTAATGGGTTCTGTTGTCATTTGTATGTCACCTCGTTATTAGCCGAGTAGTAGTCGAGCCCAGCGACTCTGGGCCCAGTTCATCTGCTCCAGGTACTGGTCGACGCCCCACACCCGACCGGCACCGAAGATGCCGATCGTGATGAAGAGCACCAGTCCCATGAAGTCGCTGCTGAAGAGGCCGTGGCCCCAGCCAGCGTTCACGAACAGGAAGAAGAACATCAGGAATCCGCCGAAGAACGCTGCCAGGCGCGTGAACGCCCCGAGCAGGATGCCGAGGCCAATGAGGAACTCGGCCCACGGAATCATGAAGTTCGTGAATGCGATCCCGGCCGGACTGTTGAACAGGGACAACACCGGCTCGAGGATGGTTCCCGACGCCGCGAACTTGATGAACCAGCCCGCGCCGAAGGGCTCTCCGAGGACGTATGTTTCCCATACCTTGGTCAGGCCCGCGTGCATCATCCACCAACCTGTCACGACACGAAGGATGAACAGCCAGTACGCGGTCCATGCTCCGTTCAGGTCGAGAGATATGTTACTCCCGAATAGCTTGGTCTCTATTGTTTGGGTCATGGTCGTTACCGTGCAATTGGGTCTTAGGTTAGACTAATGTTAAACCCCGTATGCAGTTTTCAGTATTTAAAAATGCGAATTTATCCATCATAAACGTGATCAGAAAAGCCCAAGCCCCACCATATTCAGGTGAGACAAATCCACATACGGCCCCGGATTCGACAGGGACTGAGGGACGGAAAATCCGAGATACCGTGCCAAGACACCAGGCAGGATGTGGCGGTGAGTCTCGTATACATGCTACAAATTTGACACACCGGTCGTCACTCCCCACAGCAACAAGAGACGCGTGTCGGTCCCACGGAGGGGCAACGATTTTGAGCATCCGCCGGGTGGACTCAGGTATGGTGGACACGACCGACCGCGACTGGCCCCACGACCCGGACGGGGAGCAGGGTAGCGAGGGGATGCGCAATTTCGACATGGCCATCCTCTCGAAGATGGCACCCGATGAGGACTTCCCCCTCGAGAAATCCGAGTTCCTCGAAGATTACGGGGACTGGCCGGTCCGGATCAATCACGAGACGGTGGTAAGTGTGGCCGAGATATTCGAGCACGTCGAGCCGGGGACGTTCGAGACGAAGACGGATTTCCACCGAGCTGTGGGTAACGCGATGCGCGAGACGGACCGGTGGGAGTTCCGCGCGGGCGAGTAGGCCACGTATTTGTTGGAAACGTATCTGTTGGAAGGTGGTATTCTTCGTTCGATGGTGGAGCGCTACGGTCGGAGCGACAGTACGGATCGTGCTGTCCTGGCGAAGCTTCGTCTCTGGATGGCCCACATCGGAAGTGAGATAGACGCTGAAGTGTGCGGGACCAACCGGTCCTCGATCGGCGGATAGCCCGTCCGACCAACTCCAATCCCTGGAGAAAGGACTCCCGAACGTGGTCGAAATTCAATTCTAGAATGGGAGAGCGAGGGAGACACATCCCTCCGCGTGTCAGACACAGCGAGTAGTCGGAAATTCACTCGATAAGACGGAATTTCCCCCGTTCCGCGGCAAACAGGCCTGACCGACCGTCCTCAACGCTTGGTTTCCTGCTGAACTTTCTGTTCGAGCAGATCGACGGCGGTCCGGTTGGCGCCTTCAGGGATGATGATGTCGGCGCGTTTCTTCGTGGGCTCGACGAACTGTTCGTGCATCGGCTTCACCGTCTCTAGGTACTGATCGATGACCCCTTGGAGGTCTCGGCCGCGTTCGACCACGTCCCGCCTGATCCGGCGGAGGATACGGACGTCGGCATCCGTCTCCACGTAGACGTGGAGGTCGAGCAGGTCGTTGATCTCCTCGTCGTACAACGCCAGGATGCCCTCGAGCACGAGGACGTCCGTTGGTTCGACCCTGACACGCTCCGGTTCTCGAAGGTGCCGCGCGAAGTCGTATTGAGGCATCTCCACGACCTCCCCGTCGAGCAGGCATCCGAGGTGTTCGACTAAGAGTTCCCACTCGAAGGCCGACGGATGATCGTAGTTCACGTCGGCCCGTTCTTCGAAGGCCATGTGCGAGAGGTCCTTGTAATAATTGTCGAGCGGAATCATCGTCACTGCCTCCCCCACGTTCTGGGTGATCTCCCGGGCGACCGTGGTCTTGCCCGCCCCGGTGCCGCCCGCGATCCCGATCGCGAAGGAGGGAGACCGCATCGTTTGGCTCAGGGACCTGCCCGAAGATGAATCTCCCGCTTTCCAGCGACAGGACCGAATTGGAAAATACCGGTTCTCGACCCATAAGCCTGCCGGGGATACCTTTTAGACCGAAACGGCGGTACTTTGGGTATGGCCAAACTCTCGGTCAGGGACCTCCTCTCCCGGGACTTCGTCGGGGTGAGCGAGTCGGATACGGTACTAGGGGCGGTGAAGGTGATGCGGGAGGATGGCGAGACCGGTGCGGTGGTTCTTCGGGGGAGTGAGGCCGTCGGCGTGGTCTCCGCCGGTGACATCCTCGATACCGTGGCAGACGAGGGGAATCTCGACTCGGTGGAGGTTGCGGAGGTCATGCAGCGTGAACCACCCGATATTACGCCACAGGCAACGGTGGATGAGGCAGCGAGCATCCTCTCCCGAGCGGAGGCCGATCACCTGCTCGTCACGAACGAGGACGGCGTGGTAGGCGTCGTCAGCGTTCACGACCTCGCAACCATCGGCTGGGAATCCGGTGACCGACCCGAAGCGATCGAGATGACCGCCCAGGGAGCCGAGATGGTACACGGCGAGAACCGAGATACCGAATACTCGAATCAAAGTATCTGTGAAGTGTGTGGTAGCCTCTCGCGGGACCTGGTCAACGTCAACGGCCAGTTGCTCTGTGCGGACTGCCGGAGCTTGTGACCGCGTCAACCCTTCCCGGTTTCGGCAATCTTTTCCGTACCCAAAACCCCGACATACGCCTTCGAAATGGCGTGAACGGTTAAGTTTATCAATCGGGCTTCGAAAGGATGGGACGAACTGTCAATGGGTATCCGTGACACAGCCACATCCGGATGGGCTCAGGTTCGAGCTCGTCCTCTTACATCTATTGTAGTACTGTCATTTCTGGCACTGGGGTTCGATCTACTGCGGACGCTCCTGGTGGGCGAAATGGGGGTTGCAGACCTCAGTTCGCTTCTCTGGACCGGCCTGATGCAGGGGTTGATCATCGGGTTGGCGGGTATCGGCCTGTCGATGACCTACAGCATCCTCAACTTCGCCAACTTCGCTCACGGTGATTACATCACCGCGGGGGCCTTCACTGGCTGGAGCGTCACCTACCTCATCGCCGGATTCGGCACCGCGGACGCCGCAGATCTCCTGTTGCTCGGTGCCGATGGATCCGTCTTCGGGGCGGGCCTCGATATCGCCATCAATTCGACCCCGCTCGCCATCGTCGGTGGCATCGTCGTCGCCGGCCTCGCGGCCATGGCCGTCGCCATCCTGGTGGACCGATCGGTGTTCAAGACCATGCGCGAGGCGGGCGGTATCTCCCTGCTAATCGCAAGCGTGGGGGTCGCCTTCGCCTTGCGCTATCTCATCGTCTTCATCTATACGCCGTCGAACCGGGGAACCACCGCGGCGAGCCTCGTACCGAAGTACAATATCCGGGTCATCGACGGGATGGTGCAGATCGACGCCCACGACCTCACCATCCTCGCGGCGTCGGCGATCCTGATGATCGGCGTCCACGTTCTCCTCCAGCAGACGAAACTCGGGAAGGCGATGCGAGCCATGGCCGACAACGAGAACCTGGCGCTCGTCACCGGCATCCCGACGGAACGTATCATTCAGTGGACCTGGATCATCGGGGGTGGCCTCACGGGCGTCGCCGGGTACCTCACGGTCCTGTGGCGCGGGACGATTACCTTCCGACTGGGATGGTTCCTCCTCCTGCTCATCTTCGCCGCAGTCATCCTCGGCGGTATCGGGTCGGTTTACGGGGCCATCCTGGGTGGCGTCCTCATCGGGCTCACGATATCCGTCTCCCAGATATGGATCCCGACTGACTTCGCGCGGGCCGCCGCGTTCGCGATCATGATCATCATCCTCCTCCTCCGGCCCCAGGGGATCTTCGCCGGGAGGTCGACAGCATGACGGATGAGAGTCTGTTGGAGCGATTCCGGAACCACGATCTCTCGCTGGTGCTCGCCACGTTCGGGGCCATCTACGGCGGCTACGTCGTCGTCGGCATACTGGCCAGCTTCTCGGCCCGGCAAGTCCTGGCCACGCTCGTCCAACTCACACTGCTCATCGCGATCTATGCGATGCTCACGCTTTCACTCAACCTTCACTGGGGGTATACCGGTCTCTTCAACATCGGCATCGTGGGGTTCATGGCGGTCGGCGCGTATACGATGTTGATCGTCTCCAAACCGGCGGCTGACGTGTCCCAAGCGGCACTTCTCGGTGGTTTCGGCCTTCCATTCATCGTGGGTGCCCTCGCCGGGACTGTCGCGGCTGCCCTCCTGGGATTGGTCGTGGCGTTGCCGGCGCTCCGTCTGAAGGCGGATTACCTCGCGATCACGACCATCGCGATGGCGGAGATCATCCGATTCGGCTTCCTCTCAACGTCCTTCCAGGAGTTCTCGCTGTTCGGACGGACCGTGGGAACAGGTGGGGGACGGGGCCTCCTCGTGAACTTCGATGACCCGATAACCAGGTACGTCCTCGAAACCGAGTCCTTCGCCGCGATATCGGAGTCCGTAACCGAGACGCTGGGGATGGAGGGGTCACTCCAGCCGGTACTGGAAACGCTGGTCGTCTCCGTAGTGTTGGTCGGGGTGGTGCTCGGATTCTACTGGATCTTCACCAGAACCGGCAGTTCCCCGTTCGGCCGGGTCCTGAAGGCGATCCGGGAGGACGAGACGGTCGCCCGAGCCCTCGGGAAGAACACGGATATGTTCAAGATCAAATCCTTCATGCTGGGCTGTGGGTTGATGGGACTCGCCGGCGTGTTCTATGCCGTCTATTTCCTCGGCTCGGTGAATCCGACCGCGTTCATGCCCAGGTTTACCTTCTTCATCTGGATCGCGCTCATCATCGGCGGGGCCGGGTCGAACACCGGTAGCGTCCTCGGTGCGGGGCTCTTCGTCGGGGTCCTCTACCAGGGCCCCCTGTACCTCAAGAACGCCCTCGTCTCGGTGACCGAGTTCTCGGACGCGCCGAGCACCATTGCCGGGGCCGTGGGCGCACTCGGCCGACTGGACCTGGGGCCGCTTATCGCGTACACGCTGGATAATATATCGAATTTCAGGATCATCGCCCTCGGCGTGGTCCTGATCTGGCTGATGAAGCGCCGACAGGATGGGCTCCTGGGCCACCGGAAGGAACACGCCTCAAGTATCCCGTTCGTGCAGCCGCCGGAGGAGCACCCGACGGAGACGGAGGAGTCATGAGCGACGTCGAGCGACGAGCCACCGAGCAGACCGGTCTTGCCGATCGGGAGCGATCCGGGTCGGGCAACGTCGCGCTCCGTGTCGAGGACGTCGAGAAACACTATGGGGGCATCACCGCCGTGGATCGGGCCTCGTTCGCCATCGAGGAGGGCAGCCTAACCGGCCTGATCGGCCCGAACGGTGCGGGGAAATCCACGACCTTCGATCTCATCACTGGTTTCGAGAAACCCGACGGGGGCGAGGTATACTTCCACGAAAACCGCATCAGAGGGCTCGAACCCCACGAGATCGCAGAAAAGGGGCTGGTCCGGACCTTCCAGATCGCCCGGGAACTCGGCGAGATGACGGTCATGGAGAACCTGATGCTTGCGCCAAAGGCCCAACTCGGGGAGTCCCTCTGGCGATCGGTTCTCCCAGGGGTCCGCACTGGGGTCCGACGACAGGAGATGGACCTCCAGGAGCGGGCCTGGGAGATGCTCGAGTTCTTCGAGATCGATCACCTCTGGGACGAGTACGCCGGGAACCTCTCGGGGGGCCAGCGCAAACTCCTCGAGATGTCCCGGGCGTTGATGACCGATCCGGAGATGGTCCTCCTCGACGAACCCCTCGCCGGGGTGAATCCGACCCTGGAGAAGAAGCTTCTCGACCGGATCCACGAACTCATCTCGGAGGGCTACACCTTCCTCCTGGTCGAACACGACATGGACGTGATCATGGAGCACAGCGATCACATCATCGTGATGCACCAGGGCCAGGTCCTGGCACAGGGCACGGCGGCGGAGATCCGGAGCAACGAGGCGGTCGTCGATGCGTACCTGGGGGAAGACGTATGAGTCTCCTCGAGATCGAAGGCCTCGACGCTGGGTACGGAGACCTTCAGATCCTTGATTCCGTCGATCTCAGCGTCGCAGAAGAGGAATACGTCACGATCGTCGGCCCAAACGGCGCCGGCAAATCGACCGTCATGAAGTCGGTCTTCGGCCTCACGACCTACATGGGAGGGTCGATCAGATTCCAGGACGAGGAGATCAGCAAACTGAATCCGGAGACGATCATCCACAAGGGAATCGGATACGTGCCACAGACCGAGAACATCTTCACCTCGCTTACCGTCCGTGAGAATCTCGAGATGGGGGCCTATATACTCGACGAGATGCCCGAGTCGGCCCTCGCGGAGGTCTATGAGCGGTTCCCGATCCTCGAACAACGCGAGGACCAGACGGCAGGGACGATGAGTGGCGGCCAGCAGCAGATGCTCGCGATGGGCCGGGCGTTGATGCTCGATCCCGACCTGCTGCTCCTCGACGAGCCGAGCGCGGGCCTCGCTCCCGACCTGGTCGACGAGATGTTCGAGAAGGTCGATGAGATCAACGACGCAGGAACCGCGATACTCGTCGTCGAACAGAACGCCAAGGAAGCGTTGCGGCGCTGTGACAGAGGGTATCTGCTGGTCCAGGGGCAGAACCGGTTCGAGGATACCGGAGACGCACTCCTCGATAACGAATCGGTCCGCCAGGAATTCCTCGGCGGGTAAGCGCCCCAGTCCTGGTCCTGGGGGTCCTGGAGGAACACAACCGTTCCGTACCCACTACCTACTGTTTCAGCGCGAGGTGCAGTCCGAAATCACTGTTGGAGGCCTACGCCTGGAGAAAATCCACGCCCGTTGAAGCCCGTCGAACCCCGGCTCCTTACTTCGAGAGTGCCTCCTGGATGACCGACGTGTAGGAGGACTGTTCCTTCTGGAAGCCAAGGGTCTCCCAGACGGTGCCCCCGTGCTCCCCGGTGAACTTCTCCGTGTATTGATCGGAGAGCTGCTGCCCGTAGTCGTTGTTCACATACATCGTCGAAGTGGTCGATCCACCCAGGTTCTCCGCGGCGACCTGCGCCAAGACCTGACCCTGGAGTAGGTCACTGGGTGCCGTTCGGAAGATGTAATCATCGTCTTCGAGGAATGAGACCGAAAGGGCAGTACTCGACGGCGAACAGCCCACCACCCCGTTCGGGATGTAGGCGTTCTGGGAGACCGGCACGTTGACACCCGAGGAGGCGGGTCCGGCCACCCCTGGATAACCGGCGTTGATCAGTGAATTGGCAGCGTTGATGCCTGCCTGCGGGCTCGTCTGGGAGTCCTGGAAGGATAGGTCCACGTCGACCTCGGCGTCGCCTTCATTGACAACCTGGGCGGCAAGCTCCCCGGCCTGGATCATCGGTTGTCCCACCGATGCCAGGTCGCCGGTTTCGGGGAGGAGCAGGCCGACCATCACGGTGCGGCCGGTCCCACCCGGAGAACTATCCGCACTCGCCCCGCCGGCATCGCCGGAGAAATTGATGGTCTCGGTCGTCTCGTAGCCAGTCTCGCTGTCCGGGGCGAACTCCCAGACCCCGTAGGCTGCAGCCGCGGGGTCACCCCGCTGGTCGAAGTCAGTCGGGCTGGAGGCCCCCTGGTAGTTCACCTCTTCGCCCCGCGCTGCCGCGTTGACACCTTCTACCAGATTACCTGGACCGACCTCCATGCCCGGTCCATTGGCGACCCGGCGCATTTGGTCCCGCACCGCCTCGCCGGAGTTCTCACCGGCCGCTGCGTTCGCCAGGATCAGGATGGAGACGGCGTCGAACGTGTGATACGTGAAGACGCTGGGTGCCTCGCCGAACTCGTCCCTGAAGAGGTCGCTGAATGCCTGCCGATTCGGCCCGACAGCCTGTGGCACGGTCCCGGTCACGTTCTCCATCGGATTTCCGACCTGGTCCGGAAGATCGCCCTGCTGGAGACCGTCCGGGACCAGGATATCGATGTCGACATCACCCCATTGATTGTAGAAGTCGCGGAATATCTGGATGCCACTGGCAGGGTATCCGATCACGCTGAGGACGTCCGGGTACGATTCCGCCATCGTGGTTTGTTCGGAGTCTGCCTCCTCGGTCGTGGCGGTGGTTGTCGTCGTGTCGTCTTCTCCGCCATCACCTCCGCCACCACCGGTACAGCCTGCCAATCCTGCAATGCCTGCTACCCCCAGGCCCTTGAGGTAGGCCCGGCGTGATTTGTCATGTTTTCGCATGGCAATACATGTGAAACAATTGCTCGGCTAAATAGATTTCCTTGGCGTCAGTTTTCGTATACGTCATCTCGCCCGCTCGGACACGGTTTCCCGATTCGTCGTGGTGCCCGGGCCTCCGGGCCAGATGGGTAAACCCTTTGCTGCCCCCATGAAATCCGTCCGTATATGGCTATACGGACGCTCGACGACCTGGTGGTCGAGGGAACCTCGGTCGGTGTCCGGATCGACATCAACAGTCCGCTCACCGCGGCGGGCAAACTGGCAGACGATGCACGGCTCAGGGCCCACGTCGATACACTCTCGGAGTTGCTCGACCGTGGCGGACGGGTGACGATACTGGCTCACCAGGGGCGGCCGGGTGGCAGGGACTTCGAACCGCTTGAGTCCCACGCAAAACGGCTGGGCGACCTCCTCGAGACTCCGGTGCAGTACACCGACGCCACGTGCTCGGTCGAGGCCCGGGACGCCATCGACGACCTCGACCCAGGCGAGGGGCTCCTCCTGGAGAACACCCGATTCTACAGCGAGGAGTACATGGAGTTCGACCCCCGGGAGGCAGCCGATACCCATCTCGTCGAACGGCTGGCCCCCCACTTCGACGCATTCGTGAACGACGCCTTCGCGGCCGCCCACCGGTCGCAACCGTCCCTGGTGGGGTTCACCCACCGGCTCGACGCGTACGCAGGCCGGGTGATGGAACGGGAGATAGCGGTGTTGGGGAACATCGACGAGACACCCACGCCACGGGCCTACGTGGTGGGCGGGGCCAAGGTCTCCGATGCCATCGATATCATTCGGTACGGAATCGAGACCGGTCAGGCGACCAGGGTGCTCACCGCGGGCCTGGTCGCGAACGTGTTCCTGCTTGCCTCGGGAGTTGACCTCGGCGACGAGACTGCCGAGTACATCCTCCAGGAGGGGTACTGGGACGAAATCGACCGCGCCGCGGACCTCCTGGATGACTATGGCGAGTCCATCCACCTCCCCGAGGACGTCGCGGTCCGTCAGGACGGGACGCGACAGGAATTACCGGTCGAGGCCCTCCCCACCGAGGAAAACGGGGACGTCAAAGACATCGGGCAGGGGACCGTCGAGACCTACCGGGAGATCCTGGAGTCGATGGGGACCGCAATATTGAACGGGCCAGCAGGGGTGTTCGAGGACCCCGACTTCCAACTCGGGACGAAAGGGTTGTTCGGCGCGGTCGCCGAGGCAGATTACAGCATCGTCGGCGGCGGTGACACCGCCCGGGCGATCCGGAAATTCGACCTCACCGGATTCGACCACGTGAGCACGGGAGGTGGAGCCGCACTCAATATGCTCACGGGCGGATCCCTCCCCGCCATCGACGTCCTGGAGACCTGATGGCTCCGAAGTACTCGGTGGAACCGGCGACGACAGACGACCTGGATCCCCTCATCGATCTGTGGGTGGACCTCGTCGAGAGCCAACAGTCCTACGGTGCGCACATCGAGAGTGAGGCGAACCGTCCCGTGGCTCGAGACATCCTCGCCCAGTATGTGGCTGGGGACAGGGTCGCCATCGCGAGACCCACCCCAGATGCTGACGGCCAGAACCGTGGCCAACCGGTCCTTGGCTTCGTGATGTATTATATCGAAGACGGCGTCTATGAGATGGACACCAACCGTGGGATAGTCGAGAACGTCTACGTCGTCCCCGACTCGAGGGGAGAGGGCATCGGCTCGCAACTCATGGACTATGCCGAATCCACGCTCGCCGACCGTAGCGCATCAGTGGTTGCACTCTCGGTTATGGCCGCAAACCAGCGGGGTCGGTCCTTCTACGACGATAGGGGCTACGAACCCCACCGGGTGATATTCGAGCGGTCACTGGGGCCCTGAAACGAGGAATAAGTTGGACCTCGAATCCCGCCTCCTCGTTTCCCAGTCCGAAGATCAATCCTCGTCCCCGAAGGTCCACTTCCGCTTTCGGACATCCAGGCCGTAGGCCTCCTTGAGGAGGGTCGCGTGCTCGCGTCCGATGTCGTTGAGTGTGAGGATCCCCACCAGTTCCATGCTCTCGACGATGGGAAGCTTCTCGATGCCTGCCTCGGTCAACCGACGGGCTGCCTCACGGACGGTCATCTCCGGGGATCCCGTGAGCAGGTCCTCGGTCATCCCCTCCGTGACCTGGATCTCGCTGAACGGACAGTCACAGTCGTATGCCACGAGGAGCGCGTCGGTGGCGGTGAAGATGCCGACCGGAATATCGCCATCCACCACGAGCACGCTGCCGATCTGCTCCTCCAGCATCGTCCGAACGGCGGTCCGAACCGTCACCTCCTCCGTCACGGTGACCACATCTTGCGTCATCAGCTCCCGGACGAGCATACACAGGGCTACACACCCCGGCACGAAAGCCTATCGGCGAGCAAGCGATCTCCTGCACCCGCCCGACCTCCTCCTGGTCGAACGCCGGAAGCGGGACAGCGGAAGTGGTATACGCCGTCCACCCTGACATGTCTGTGTGGCGAGTCTGTTGCGGTTCCGGCATTCGACGAAGGGGTGGACCCTGGATACCATCGAACAGCGCATATTCCGTCCCCTCGACAACAACCTGGGCGCCGAGATGGGAGACCCCTGGTTCAGGCCCCCAGCGGGATATTCGGCCAGGCGATTCGACATGGAGAACGGGGACCTGGCGTTGCTCGCGTGGAACGACCAGGAAGCCTACTGGATCGGGAACACGGAGACGCCAGAGTCCCTCTGGCGGACCGACAAACAGGGGTTCGACGAGGTTCCCTACGAGGTCAGACGGTGGGCGGAACGTGAGTTGCTGGCCCATCTCGAAGAGGTAGCGCCGTGGCTCGCCGACTATCCCCACGTGTCCTGGTACTTTCTTCCCGTGTTCCTCTCGAAGGACGGTCGGGAAACGTCCAAGCGGTTCTTCGGGGAACATGGCGGCGGGTTTCCGCGGGCTGATGGCGAGGAGGGGGTCGCGTTCTACGAGGAGGTCCTGTCCTCTGGCGTCCTCGACGAATACAGACACGTGATGGCCGGGAAATTGGGGACGTCGAAGACGCTCAACCTCACCCGGATGACGGCCGCGATGGCCGAATTCAATACCGCCTACCTCCTGACGGCCTCGGGCTACGAGATCGAACCAGAGGCGGCGGTATCGACGGGCCACTCGATCGACTTCCGGGCCACGGGTCCGGAGGGGACCTATCTCATCGAGGTAACACGGCCGGCTCCACCCCACCGCCGGAACGTGAACTCGGCGGTCGACGCACTCCGGCGGACTGCGGCTACCAAGGTGAACGGACAACTCGACGCCCATGGTGGTGGCGTCCTGCTCTTCGTCGACTGTTCGAGTTTCACGGACCAGGACTGGGCGGACCTGCTCGATGCCAAACCGGACGTCGGGCACAAACCCGCGATGGTATACAGGCTCCGTCCGGACGGCAACGCCGAGGGCTATACCAAGGGATCGCTGCCCATCGACCTTTCTGCCGTTTCGGTCCCAGGGTCCGAGTGAGGAGACCGGTGGTCGGTTTCGAAGACAGCATCGAGGGAGCCAGAGAGACAAAGAAAGGGATTTGGCGGGTGTCTATCTGGGTCCGAGGTGCCGTTGCCGTCAGGAGAGCGGACATACTCGTTCGAAGTAGCGTTGCCGAAAGGAAAGCAGATGAAATCATCCGAGGTAACGGGATGGACCGCACGCCGCGGACCATGATCGACGTCGGCAACGCCCTCGGCTGGTGATTCCCTCAAATGTTGACCCCATGTGTGTCCTTATATATCATAGCAACCATGTAGACTCCCATGAGTGCGGTCATTCGTCAGCCCCAAGCCCGGACCTGCGTACGGTGCGGGCGAGAAGAACGATGGGACGAGGGGCATGGGGCGTGGCAGGTCGAGGCGGACGGGGTCGGCGAGATCTTCTGCATCCACGACTGGGACATCACCGGCGAGTTCACACCGGTGAAACGGTAACGAAGTGGTCGCGTTCCTTCCTGACCAACCCTGCCTCCCGTAGCGTACGGAGTGTACTGAAGAGCGTCATGGCCTTGAGCCCAAGTTCTTCCTGAAGTTGCGTCCGGGTGGCACCACCCACCGACTCGAGATAGAGATAGACCAGTTTCCCTCTCGGCGACTCCAGGATGGATGGGACCTGATTCGGCGCGTGTTGCACAGACATTTCGTCACCTGGGGTGATGATTTCGACGATAATAAAACCTTCCAACGTCAAAAGTCGAACCACGGGGTTGAAGCGGACCCGGGTGGTACCAGAACCCGTGTCAGGGAGTCGCTACGACCGCCTCGAGCGAAACCCAACCGCCGGGCCAGGTAACTCGCTCAGCACGTGGACGGACGTCAAATCGCCGTGGGTGGTGGCGCGTAACTACGCGGCAGTCGTCCTCGCCCGACGGTCCCCGAGTCTGCGAGTGAAGAACTGGCTGTTCAGGCGCCTGGGCATGACGGTCGGGAACGGCGTGTCGTGGGCCCTCGAATCCACCCCCGACGTGTTCTTCCCGGAACTGATCACGGTCGAGGACCACGCGATCATCGGGTACGATGCCACGCTTTTGTGCCACGAGTTCCTCCAGGACGAGTACCGGACCGGGCCGATCCACGTCGGGGAGCGGGCGATGATCGGAGCCGGGGCCATCGTGCTTCCCGGGGTCGATATCGGCGCAGCGGCTCAGGTGGCGGCCAACTCCCTTGTAACCACGGACGTTCCCGCGGACGAGACGGTCGCCGGCGTCCCAGCGGAACCGATCCAGAACGACTGAGTGACTGCCCGACCGGTGCGGGGAACCGATATCTTGCTGGCTCAATCCCGGAGCACGACCGCACCCTGCCTGAACACCAGATGGTTCGGGACCAGGTACTCACGATCGTCCGCCTCGATACGGGTCACGAAGACGTTCACTTCCTGCACGACGCCCTCCTTCTCGCCGACTGCCACCCGGTCACCGATGCCGTAGGGTTGGTTCAGGAGGAGATATAGCCCCGCGGCTGCCGAGGTCAAAAGCTGGCGGAAGGCGACCGCGGAGAACAGGACCATGGCGAAGAGGTAGGCTGCAAGCAGGATGAGCAACACCCCCACCGCGATACCGATCTGGGCCAGGGCCAGAAGGAGTGCGACGAAGACGACCGTGTAACGGACCACCGTCGAGATGATGGTGACCTCCGGAAGTTTGACACCCCTGAGGTATTCGCTGACGAGCAACTCGGCTTTGTCCCCGGCGAGGAGCCCCACCATCACGATGAGCAACGCCAGGATGTAGGAGGGCAACAGAATCCAGGCCTGGGCGAGCAACAGTCCAGTCTGGACGAGTTCCGCGACCTCCAGTGCGTACAGGATCGAGACGATATAGATGATCCAGGCGCTGCCTTGGGCGATGATGGCGACCGTATCGGTGCCGAAGTTACGGGCGGTCCGCTCCAGGCTGGTTCCTTCGACCGCCTCGGGGACCCCCGCCGCCCTGAGGATTCGGCCGTTCACTCGCCCGACGACGAACCCCGCGATGAGCCCGATGACCAGTACCATTGCCGCCGAGAGGTACTGGAACTGCGTGATGAGAGAGCGGACCCATTCGACCATCTAGTACTCCTCCGGATCCAGCTCCAGGATCAACTCCCCGCTTTTGAACGCACGCACCATCCCGTCGCTCTCGCTCAGCACGATCGCCACGGCACTCGTATCGCGGGTGATCGCCCCCGCAGCCATGTGTCTCGCGCCGAGGCCCTTCGGGATCTCGACACCCTCGGCTGACGGCTCGAGGTACCGGTACGCAGAGACGATCTTTCCCGAGTCCGAGATGATGAAGGCCCCATCGAGGCGCGAGAACTCCTTGAGCATCACGTTCACGATCGGGTCGCCGACGTGGACGTGGGACTTCTCGAATGGGTTGTACGAAAGCGGCCGCGACTTGTTCATCACCTTCCCGGCGTCGCCGACCACGAACAGTGCCCCGACCGGTTTGCCCTTCTGCCCTTTGCGGCCGAGTTCGATGGCCACCTCGAAGACGTTCCGGATGACCCCGGTCTCGGCTCGCGAGTCCGTAAAGAGGTCATAGAGGCCAGTATGGCCGGTCTTGCCCGCCCGGACCCTCGCAATCATGTCTGTCCCCTCGCTGAAAAGGCCCGTCGCCGCGGCGATATCGTCCCCCTCCTCGATGACGCCCCGGTCGAGGGCACCTTCCACGCCGAACCGGATGCGGTCGTCTACCTGATCGAACTCGAGTGGGAGTTCGACGTACGTCTCCGCGCCGACGGCGTTCTCCGGGCCCAGGACAACGACCTCCTTGTCCTCGACCGCCGCAGCCCGCTCGTAGAAGGAACCGCTCGGCGAGAACAGGAAGATTGCGTCGACGTCGGCCACGATATCCGCCAGGAGGTCGACTGTGTCCGACATTAGCCGAACCGAGTCGCCGTCCGGATAAAAACCTTTGTCCGGGCGTCAGACGCCACGCATACCGTATCGCCGTCCCCGGTGGCGATGCCAAGTCGTATTGACAGCCCCATGAATTGACCGGGTTCTAAAAACGGAGCTGGCTGACAGGGCCCCTGGCCTTCTCCCTCCACCGGCGGCCACAGCAGGCAGGGAATTCGTCAGTTCTGGCTTCGCTCGGCATCCAGGCATTGGGGGTCTGCTACCGTCCGGTCGGAATCGGCCGAGCCGGTATTGACGGTTCCCTGTGTCTCGAAGAGCAGGATGTCAGTCTCCTCGTCGGCCACCGGTCGATGTTCGACACCCCGTGGGACGATGGTAAACTCCCCAGGTCCCACCACCACGTCCGCACCCTCCCGTACCTCGATCGTGAGCTCTCCTCGATGGACGAAGAACAACTCCTCGGCGTCTTCGTGCTGGTGCCAGACGAACTCCCCCGCGACCGTCGCGAGTTTCACCGATTGGCCATTCAATTGCCCCGCAACCCTGGGTTCCCAATACTCCTCGATTGTATCGAAGGCTGCATCCAGGTTGATGACGTCCATGAGTGGACGAAATGGCGGCCCAGTATATAATGACGAGGCAGGGGTCCTGGCTCCCATCGCCGATGCTCGCCGAAGCAGAATCCGGTCGTAGTGCGCGGGACCCGATTTGAACGGGCGGACCCCTACGGGACAGCGTCCTAAGCGCTGCGCCGTTTCCTGGCTTGGCTACCCGCGCTCGCAGGTCACCCTGCACCATCCCGTACCGCAGGTTCGCCTATAAACGTCACGAGAGACGGAGACGACCTGGCCTGGGACGCCCAACGTATATACTCCCGGCGCTCCTCCCAGGACCCATGTATCGGGCCGGTGACGAGGTCGACCAAGAGGAGTGGTTGGCCGAGTTGAATCGCGTGGCCGACCGGCTCTCCCTGGAGAGTGCCGCCAGGTCGACCGCCCAGGACCTGTTCCTGTCACAGCTCCCCGACGAGGAGCGGTCCAAGCAAGCGGCTCTGGCTGCGAGCATCTACGCCGCCTCGCTCATCACGGGCGACGAACGGTCCCAGTCCGCGGTGGCGGCTGCGGCGGACGTTTCCAGACTGTCCGTGCAGAAACGCTGGAAGTCCTTGCTCCGGGAAGCGGGTCTCGAACCACCGGATTGGTGATCAGCCCACCACCGTTCCCTGATCAGAGGGTCGAACGTTCTCGTTCGCGACCCTCTCGCTCTGGGGTGAGGTTTCCGTGCTCGTCGATCTCACCCCGAACGATCCGGGTGCTGGAGATGATGTCGCCGTCCTCGGCGGTGACGTGATCGACGACGACGATATCCAGGGGGTCGAGGCCGCGTTCCTCGCGGATCTCGTTGATCTTTTCCCCACCCGGCTTGGTCTCCGGCGAGACGATGAGGGCATCGTACTCGGGCTCGACGGCGATCCCAGTGGGCTCCTCCAACTTCCGCACCACGTAGTCGCTATCGAATTCCGGCGCCATCTCGGCTAGTTCGACCTCGACGGCTGCCTTCCGCTCCTCGAACGGTCGGATGTACCGTTCTTCGTGGCGCGTCTTCGGCGCGAGTTCGTCGCTTGTCAGGCCGACGGTGAGATCCCCGATCTCGAGGCCCCGCCGAAAGAGCTTGCGGTGCCCGTCGTGGATAGGATCGAAGGTTCCACCGAGCGCCACATCCATATCCCGCGGGAAGTTTTCCGAGGGTATAGGGATTGGGTTTTGCGCCCTCGGGCCATCGAGGGGGGCTCACGGTCGTGTCCGAAAATGTCGATCCATATCGAAATCCGGTGCCAAGAGTGGTTGGAGCCAGCAGTGATGGAACCCGAAACTGGACGAGCTCAAACAAGAAAACTGCCTGTGGGCAGCATGGCGGCCTCGGATTACTCTTCGTCTTCGTCACCCTCGGTGGCCTCGGTATCGCCACCGGTTCCCGCTTCGGCGTCCTTCTCCTCGACCATTCCGTGTGCCATTTCTTCCTCGCCCGAGCCGGCTTCGCCCGATTCCGAGGCTTCGGCCCCGTCCGCCGCTTCGGCCACCTCGATCCGGACCGGTTCCTCGGCGTGTGCTTCCTCGTCCCCGAGGTAAGAATCCATGTTGAAGACCGTGTTCAGCTCCTCCTGGACCCGGCCGACGACGTTGCCCACCAGGTCGCTTGGCGGGATGGCCATGTACTCGTAGGGGTTGTTCCCAGCTCCCTCGCTCTCGCGTTTCCGGCGCTCGACGATGTCCTCGTCGGCGAGTTCCGCGAGGGCCTCCCGGACCGTGCTCGGATACAGCCCGGTACCCTCAGCGACCTCCTCACTCGTGCTCCAGGGGTTCTTGCGGAGATAGACGTAAATCCGACCCCTGGTCTCGGTGTCGAGTACCCAGGACAGGATGTCGATGAGGCGCGTATCAAGTTCGCTGACCGCCTTGTCCGCCTCCTCCTCCAGGCGCTGTCGCGGTCCCCCGCTTTCCGGTTCCGTCTCCGGGTCGGTGTCCACCTCGATGGGTACCCCCTCGTCCGCCGTATCGTGTGTCGAATCTGACGAATCGTCCTGAGACATGTTGCCTTCGAAGGGTCAAAAGTGATGACCGCGTTTAAACCCTTGGCCCGATGATCAGCGCCTCGCGCAACGCAGCCGGACCCTCCTGTGCCCGGATGCGGCGCTGCCTCGCCGCCCCGCTTTCTGCCTCGTAGACATCACACAGCTGCGAGAGCCCGAGCCGGTCGCATTCACGGTCCACGGCTTCGCCCAGGTCGACGACCTCGTCGTTCCGGAAATCGATGAACGAGGACTCGTGCCCGTACCGCAACGCCCGCCATTTGTTCTCGTCGAGGAACTCCCGACGGAACTCGGTCCGAGACTCCCCGTCCTCGTACCGGGCCGCGAGATCCATGACAAGAGCGTGGGCGTACTCGACGAACGCGTCTACGTGCTCGACCCGATCCTGGGCGTCCGGGACGCGGATCTCGACGGTTCCGATACCGGAGTGTGGCCGGACGTCGAACCACAACTCGCCCCGATCCCCGATGGACTCCGTATCGAGCATCAGCCGCTCGAACTGCTCGAAATCGTCATACCCTTCGAAGCTGGTCGGCATCCCCGTATTCGGGAGCCCTTCGAAGATCTTTGCGCGAGCGGAGGCCAGACCGGTGTCGTACCCGTCCCAGTAAGGCGAATTCACGGAGAGGGCCAGGAACAGCGGGAGATACCAACGGATCTCGTTCGCGATCCAGACGGCTTTTTCGGCATCATCGACCCCTACGTGGAGGTGGAGCCCCGCGGTGGTATTCCGGTGTTGGGGATACTGTATCCGGTCGAGTTGGGATTTGTATCGGGGCTTTTCGGCGTGTTCCTGCATCCGCCACTCTGCCGCCGGATGGAGCCCCGCAGCCGCGATGCGGTAGCCGTGTTCGGCGGCGAATTCCACGAGCGCCGAGCGCATATCCCTCACCGCCTCCGGCGCCGCGTCCGGCCCGGGTAACTTGGCCGTGCGGGTCTCGAGCACGAACTTGAAGAGTTCGTGATCGACCTCCCCGGTGATCGGCTCCGGCGCCTCGTAATCGTAGACGAGATCGTCAGACCCGGCCGTCGGATACCCCTCGCTATCCACGACGAAGAACTCCTCTTCGACGCCAAGCGTCCCCAGTTCCTGGAACGCATCGCGCGACCCCGGCGACATCGGTCGAATCCGACGGGCGGTCCCTTTATATACTTCCTGAAGTCGGCGACCTGCCCCCAGGCCTGGCCACGACCGCCAGATGGTCTGCGTGATAAGGTTCGAGTCTCGCCGTCTCCAGGACCTCGTAGGTCTCACGCAGCTCCGAAAGGACCGAATCGAAGACACTCTCGGGGTCGCTCGTGACGTCTTCACTTCGAGCCTTGATGGCCGCGACAAGCCGTCCCTCCGGGGCGAGGAATAGTGCATTGCGGGTCGCCACGTGGGCTTGCCCCCGAGTCGCGACATCTTGGACGAGCAGGTTCACGTTCGACTCCACCACGTGTGCATATTCTTCGGGGTATCGGGCGTCGGCGAGCAGTGGGATGAGTGATGTTCGAGACTCCGCCACGGATACCAGGTCCCGTGCCGGTCGGGGGGCGAATTCAACGGCATAGGTCGGTCCGGCGACGTCCGCGACGTGGCTCACCGTCGTCCCGGAGGCAGCACCGAGATAGAGCACCGCCTCGTCCGCCCCAAGCCCGATGTCCATCCCCTTCTCGAGCATCGCCCCGAGCTTCGACCGATGCGGGTCCCATCGGCGCCACTCGCCGTTGGTCGGCTCCCCGTAGACCGGCTCCCCCCGGGTTGCGAGGGCCTGCTCACCGTCGAACTGTCGGCGTTCGACCCCATCGGGGAGCGTCATCCGTGCGGCCCTCCACCCGGGTCGTACTGACCCGTCATTCCGCATCCGCCCCCGTTCCGCTGTCGCGGATACGAGCGAGCCGCTCGTCGAGTTCGGTCCGGAGTTCGGGCCGGCGGTCCCCACTATAGTGGTCGATCCGTGCGGCGATCGAGAGCTTCCCGGCCAGGGCTCTGGCCGCCGACCCGCGCTGGCTCGGTCGGGTCCCGCGCACGTACTCGTGCATGTAGATGACCCCGTGTTTCGGCGAGGGGGCATGACCCTGAAGGTGTGCGAACAAGGCGTCCTCCGCCCCGAGGACCTGGACCGTGCCGCTCGGTTTCTTGGCCAGGGGTTCGAGACCCCCGGCAAGAGCGATGAGCCTGGCGGCAAGGACGGGTCCGGCTAACATCGAAAGATTGGGGGCCACCGCCGGCGCCTGACGTTCCACGTAGGCCCGGACCCCGTCCCGACGAGCTTCGAGGTCGACCACCGTCCCGGCCAGATCGACGATCTCGGCCTCGGTGGGATCGGCCGGGTCGTATTCGGCCACCTCCCGAACGTAAGCCAGGCCCTCCCGCGTCTCGCCGAAACGGCTCCCCGCCCATTCCGCCGCCCGCTCGGCCAGTTCGTTCGTGGTCTCCGCCAGATCGTCCATCGCCCGGACGGCGTGGATGAGTTGCTGGTCGTCGGCCCGTTCCCGGTCGGCAACCGCTTCCCGGGTCGCTTTGATCGCCGCAGCCCGGAGCCGCTCGTAGTAGGTCTCCCTGTCGGAAGCGAAGCCGGCATCGACCGCCAGGTCTGGCCATGCCGCCGCCCGATCGCCCCGCCCCTCGCGGATCGCCGTCGCGGCCGCCGTCACGTCTCCCGGATCCAGGCCCGCGAACCAGCCCGCCTCGGTCATACGCCAAGTGTTCCCTGCCATCGCGTTTAAAGCTACGCTCCGTCGCGCAGAAACGTCCGAAAGACAACGGTTAAACCCCGTCGAACGGGTACGGAGACATAGAGCGTATGAGCCAGACAGATCAAGCCCGCCGGTGTGTCTCCTGTGGTATCAACATCTCGGGGACCAACGCGGCGGCGTTCAAGTGTCCCGAATGCGGACACCAGATCTACCGGTGTGCGAAGTGTCGCAAACAGAGTAACCTCTACGAGTGTCCGTCCTGTGGATTCAGGGGGCCCTGACATGGGGAAGGTCGCTGCCGGGATCAAGGTGATGCCAGAATCCCCCGAGTTAGATCTCGAGGTCCTCGAAGATCGTCTCGAGGCCGCGCTTCCGGAAGGCGCCAAGATCAACGGGATCGACCGTGAGGACGTGGCCTTCGGTCTCGTGGCCCTCTTCCCCACAGTCATCGTCCCGGACGATGCTGGCGGCACGGAAGCCGTCGAAGAGGCGTTCCGGTCCGTGGACGGTGTCGAGTCCGTCTCCGTCGAGCAAGTCGGCCGCATCTAAGTCGGGGTTACAGGCCGACGCGGGCTACCAGACGGAGGGCTGTCTCCACTGGCGAGGGGGAGTGCAGCGGTAACATAGGCCACGCACCCCTGGCGGGACATTACCGGCGGTTTCAGAAACCACACACCGCTGGCAGCCCATCGTGGGCGGTTTCAAAGATCACTGAAAGTCGGACGTATCGGGGGACTGCCGGCATCTTTTTGCGGTCGGCGCCACACGTCAGCCTGTATGCCGCACGAGGCCTTTGTCCGCTTGTTCTGTCCCGAGTGCGGGAAAGACTGGCAGAAGAGCCCGGGCGATCTTCCCACCCCCGAGACCAATTTCAGTTGTCCCAACTGTCATGCGACCCGTCGGACCTCGGAGTTCATGCGCACAGACCGTGACCTCCAGACGCTGAAACAACTGCAGTAGTTCCGCCCTTTCACCTTCCCCCCCCCCGCCGGCACTCGAAGCCAGCGAGCGAGCGGACGAGCGAACGGACTCTCCCTGTTAATCGGAGGACCCACTCAGGCCGTCCCGGTGACGACCAATGCCTCCCTGGCCAGATAGTCCATGTGGACCAACCGTGTCTCCACGTCCCTCCACCCGGCGGACCGGGCGAGGCGTTCCATCGCCGCCGGCCGCATGAAATGCATCAGGGCGTCGGCCACCGTGGCAGCGATGGGACCATCGGGGCGCTTTGGACCCACAACGAAGAGATGACCGCCGGGACCGGTAACCCGGTGGGCCTCGCCGAGCGCGGCTCCCACGTCCGGGACGTGCTGGAGCGATCCGACCGAGGCAACCGCATCGAAGACGCCATCCCGATACGGGAGCGTCGTCGCATCGCCGACGACGAATCCGGACCCGGCTACGGACGATTTCTCCGAGGCTATCCCAACCTGTTGGGGACTCAGATCGAGCCCGTTTGTTTCGCCGTCCGGGCCGACTCTCGCGGCGAGTTCACTGGTGCTCGCGCCAGTGCCACAGCCCAGATCCAGGACCCGGGCTCCCGGCTCCGCGTCGAAGAACTCGTAGTAGGCCGCACGAGTCCCCGGGAAGCCGGCGAAGAGCGGTCGAAGCGTGTCGTAGAAGCGTGAGACGAACCGATAGAGTCTGGCGCTCTGTTGCTGGTCGCCGAACAGCGCCCCCATCTACACCGATGAACGGGCGCCACACGCATCACACTGGAGGAGTTCGGCCCCCTGTTCGCGCGTGATCTTGGTATCCGGGAGGCCACATTCCGGACAGATGACGAAGGTCTCGACGTACTCGTCGAGGACCGCCTCGACGCGACGGTTGCTGAACTCGCCGGTCAATCGCGCCCGCCCGCGTTCGTCGATCTGGGCACTGGTCCCGAGTTCGTCCTGGAGGAACTTGAGAACGTGTCGCTCCTCCCTGTCGACCTGATCGAGTATCTCCTGGAAGTTCTCGAAGACCGTGACATTGCCCTCCGTGCGGATGTTCGCGTCGGGAACCTCGAATCGCTTCTCCTCCCCCGCGATGTCGGGCTTTTCCTCGAGTGCGCGTTCCAGTTGCTCCTCGTAGTCCATACGCAATCGAGCGGACCGTCAGGTAAAAGCCTTTCATGCTTTCTCGGTGGGGGCCCAGTGGTTTCCAGTCAGCGTATCGTCGAGTGATTCCAGATCCAGCCATTCCGAGCGCAACCACCCCCGAAGGCTCTCCGCGGAATCGGGGGTATAGGGCCCATCAGGGAGCAGAGTCGTGTGTTAACCGGTCTCAGAGTAATACTATAACCCCGTAGTCGCTAAGGTAGCCTGCAATGAAGAAGCAGGAGCTCATTCATCTTCATGGACTCCTCGCCGAGGTCGGAAATTACTACGAGAACCTTTCCGCACGACAACTCGATCTCGACGAATACGAGTCCATGGGCGTACGACCGACATCGATCCACAAATCGAAAACCGACCACAAGGCGGCTGTTTTTGCGTTGGCTGACGGCATCACCGGTGCGATGAAACAACCCGAAAGCACCGACACCGTCGCGGCCAGGGCCGACTGAAAAGTCAGGACCCGTCCCAGCACGCATCATACTCATCAGCGCCGCCAGCGGAGTCCCACGAAGCTCCCGATGCTCGTCTAAGGGAGAGATCAGGCAGCTAGTGACTGATTGGTCTCCGTTCGAACCGGAAGGGAAACAACAATCGAGCGAAGGACCGATCGAGCAACTGTGCCGTCCAGGCTGGAAACTGTCGAGGGAGAGCTCAAAGCCTTCAACAGTAGCTATCTGTGCCGGTCCCCCGAGACCCGACACGGCGAGCTGACGCTTACCCCTCGATCAAGTCGTCGAATTCCGGGAGTACGTCGTCGTCCGAAGGTTCATCCTCCGCAGACTCCGTCTCCTCGGCGGCCGTTTCGGCGGTCTCGTCTTCGTCCTCACTCTCGTCTTCGTCCTCGAGGACTTCGACCACGAGGACCTCGAGCGGGATGTTCTCCAGTCGTTGACCGATCTCCTTCCGGGCGATCCGGGAGGCGTGTTCCTCCCGTTCGACGTTGAACACCGTCATCTCTAGCTCGAGGGCTACCAAGCTCTCGTCAGCGGCGACGAACGCCGGCTCGAGTTCCTCGCCACAATGAGGGCAGGACCGCTCCCCCATATTGATCTCCACGTAATTGAGATCGGGATTCAACATCTCTCCCGTCTTGGAGATGGCGATGCGAACTGCTTCATCTGCCGTTTCCACGTCGTAGACGGGAACCGCGGCCTCGACGACGACCCTACAATCCATGGGTAATTGATAATATATCCGCCATCATAAAAATAGGTTAGCCCCGAACCGACAGGTTTCTCCCGGGCTCTACCCAAATCCTGGCGATGGAATCGGGGGTGATCGACCTCGAGACGGTGCCGGGCGGGATGGACCTCCAGGCAACCCTAGAGAGCGGCCAGACCTTCCTCTGGAATCGTCTCGACGGGTTGACCTATCAACAAACCGCTCCCTCGGGCGGGGACGCCTGGTATCGCACCGTCCACGGGAGCGAGGTGATCGAGGCGCGACAATCCAACGGTGTCATCGAATGGCGCGCCACGACAGACGCGGCACCGATTCTCCGCAGGCGATTACGCCTCGAGGACGACCTGGAGCACATCCTCGAGACCTTCCCGGACGAGACGGTCCTCAGGGCCGGCGTCGACCGATTCGACGGGATGCGCCTGGTCCAGGAACCCTTCTGGGGAACACTGGTCTCCTTCATCCTCTCGGCCCAGATGCGGGTCGAACGTATCCACGCGATGGTCGGGGCGCTTCGCGAGGCCTCTGGCGAACCTATCAAATGGGACGACGAGATAGTACACGGCATCCCGAATCCGGAGGCGGTGGCCAGTCAGTCGGAGCGAGCGCTACGGGATCTCGGTGTCGGCTACCGAGCCCCGTATCTCCGCAAGACTGGGTCGATGGTGGCTGCTGCGGAGATCACGCCCGAGTCGGTGGCCGAAGCGGAATATGAAGTCGCCAGGGACCGCCTCACCGGGTTCGTCGGAGTCGGGCCGAAGGTGGCCGACTGCGTGTTACTCTTTGCCCTCGGCTACGAGGAGCCTGTCCCACTCGATACCTGGATCCGGACAGCCATCGAGGAGTACTTTCCGGAGGCCTCCCGCGACTCTTATGAGGCGACCTCACGGGCGATCCGGGATCGATTCGGTCCCTATCCTGGCTATGCCCAGACCTACATCTTTCACTACCTCCGGACGGCCGATCGTGAGACGCCTCCGGCCGAGGAGTGACCGAGTCACCGGGCGGAACGAGTGACGTCTTGCAGGCCGTCCAGGCATCGCTTCCAGGGTCGAACGACTGTGGCGTTGGCCCGGACGGCTGACCCCAATGCGCCTTGTGGTGAGACCGCCAATATATCCCGCTACCCTGGCCGGATGGTATCCGAACAAACGTGTGCGTGATTGGGCAAAGGCCACCGGCGGACCAGAGCCGAGATTAAAGTCACGCTCTCCGTAGGCAGACCTATGGGGCGCATCCGAGCCCACGTGTTCGTGTCTGGTACCGTCCAGGGAGTCTTCTATCGGGCGAATACCCGCGAGCAGGTCGGGGAACGAGACATCGATGGATGGGTGAAGAACCTCCCGGACGGCCGGGTCGAGGCTGTCTTCGAGGGAGAGGAGGCCGACGTTGATTCCATGATCGAATGGTGTCACGACGGGAGTCCCCAGGCCGCGGTGACCGACGTCGAGGTCGAGTACGAGGCACCCACGGGCCTGGAGGGGTTCGAGATCCGACGCTGACCCCGCTGCCTTTAGGACGTCCCGGTCGAACCGGGAGGTATGATCGATAGCGCACGGATGGCGGCCGTGGACCGCAACGCGGTCGCTCTGGGGGTCGCGGAGTCGAAGCTCATGGAGTCGGCGGGGGCAGCCGTCGCCAGCGCGGTCCGCGATATGGCCGACTCCGGGGCGAGCGTGCGGATCGTCGCCGGCCGGGGGAACAACGGCGGCGACGCGTTCGTGGCAGCCAGGTATCTCGACGAATACGAGGTATTCATCACGCTCCTTGGGCGGCCCTCGGCTATCGGAACCGAGGTGGCGATGGACAACTGGCAGGCACTCCAGGGAGCGGAACTCCCGACGGAGACGGTTGCGGACTCGACCGACATTTCCCTCGGCTCTCCTGACATCGTGGTTGATGGGCTCTTCGGAACCGGCGTCACCGGTGACCCGAGGGAACCAGTACGGAGCGCTATCCAGGCGATCAACGAGAGCGGAGCGCGGGTCGTCTCCGTGGACGTCCCCTCCGGGATGGACGTGGATACCGGCGATGTCGCCGATATCGCGGTCGAGGCCGATCGAGTGGTCACCTTCCACGACATGAAACCAGGCCTCGCGGACCGGCAGGCCGTCACCGTCGCGGACATCGGCATCCCGCCAGCCGCCGAACGGTTTGTCGGGCCGGGCGACCTGCTCGGGATCGACCGGGCAGAAGACAGTCACAAAGGCGACGCAGGCCGGATCATGATCGTCGGAGGCGGCCCGTATACTGGCGCTCCCGCACTCGCGGCACAGGCCGCACTTAGGGCGGGGGCAGATCTCGCGTTCGTCACCGCCCCGGAGGCCATCGTCGACCAGATCCAGGGCTACAGCGAAGATCTCATCGTCGAGCCGCTGCTGGGTACTCGCCTGCTCAGGGAACACGTCGATGAACTCCTCGAGCGGGCCGCCGACCGGGACGTGGTGGTCCTGGGACCGGGACTCGGCGATGCGGAGGATACCCAGGACGCCGTTGGCGACTTCCTGGAATCATTCGACGGCCGCGCAGTCGTTGACGCCGACGCGCTCCAGGTCGTCCCCGACCTGGAGACCGAGGCCTCACTGGTGTGTACGCCCCATCGGGGCGAGTTCGCTGAGATGGGCGGGTCGGAACCGGAGGGGCCGGACGCCGACGAATGGGGAAAACGGGCGGATTCGGTGGCAGAAGTCGCCAGAAACCTCGGTCACACCCTCCTCGTGAAAGGCCCCTACGACGTCATCTCGGATGGGGAGACCACCCGGGTCAACCGAACCGGCAACCCCGGCATGACCGTCGGCGGGACCGGCGACGTCCTGGCGGGGGCCACCGGGGCACTCCTCGCCACCCTGGATCCGCTGGATGCGGCCGCCGCCGGAGCATACATCACCGGGAAGGCTGGGGACCGGGTCGTCGAAGGCCAGGGATATGGGTTGCTGGCTTCGGACCTGCTTTCCGCGCTCCCACACGCACTCGGAGGTGAACAGCCATGAGCGAAGACGACCTCACCCACACGACCGAGTCCGGAGAGGCCCAGATGGTCGACGTCGGCGACAAGCCAGACACGGCGAGGCGAGCGGTGGCCCGCGGCGAGATCCGGTTGGAGCCGTCGACGGTCGAGGCCATCGAAGCCGATCAGATCGGGAAGGGCAACGTCCTCGCGACGGCGAGGGTCGGGGCCATCCAGGCCGTCAAGCACACCTGGGAGACCATCCCGATGTGTCACCAGATTCCGATAACGAACGTCCAGACGAGCTTCGAGGTCGGTTCGGACCTGGTCGAGTTGACCGTCGCGGTCGAGACGACAGGAAAGACGGGCTGCGAGATGGAGGCCTTGCATGGCGTGACCACCGGCCTGGATGTGATCTGGGACATGGTGAAAGCCGCCGAGAAGGACGAAGAGGGCCAGTACCCGGACACCGAGATACGTCACGTTCGGGTGGTGGAGAAGAGCAAGCGGCCCCTCGACTGAACGGCGTTCCGTCCCCGACGCATCACCAATAGTCGGGATGTGTCCCAGCTACTCCGGATAGGACCGCTCATACAGTACTGACAGCGGAGAGCAGAGCGGAACTCAGGCGTCGACGAGCAGGTCGCTGGCCTTCGCTCGCGTCTTCTCCACCACTGCGGGACTCGCCTCGAAGTCGATGACGACCTCGGCGTCCCCGTATTCCACGTCTTCCACGTACGCGTGGTCGTGGACCCAGGACACCACGCTCATGGTATCCTCGGTCATCGGGAGGACCAGGCGCTCACGTTCGCGTTCGGGGAGTGCCTCGTGGATACGATCGCTGAGGGTGTCGAGGTTGGTCTCCTCGAGGGCGCTCACCGCGACCGGCTCGGGGGCCAGGGCCGAGAGGGCTGCTCGCTTCTCCGCGAGTTCCGCCTCCTCGACCTCGTCGATCTTGTTAAGCACCGTCACGATGGGCGCTTCGTTGCGTTCGTAGAGGGTATCGTGCCCGGTCACCAGTTTCTCCCGGATGGACTCGATCGACTCGCTGACGTCGACGACGAGTAGCACCAGGTCGGCCTGGTAGACCGACTCCAGGGTCGACTTGAACGACTCGACCAGCCAGTGGGGGAGATCACTGATGAACCCCACCGTGTCTGTCAGTAGGACGTCCCGCCGCTCCATATCGAGCCGCCGGGTGGTGGTCCCGAGGGTGGTGAAGAGTCGGTCCTCCTGTTCGGCGGTGGGATCGAGATCGGGGTGGAGGTCCTCGTTCTCGCCCACTTCGAGGTCCGCGGCCAGTGCCTGCATCAGGGTCGATTTCCCCGCGTTCGTGTAGCCCGCGAGGGCGACCAGGTCGAACCCGGACTCCCGGCGCTCGGCCCGGCGCTCAGACTCTGTCTTCTCGATCTTCTCGAGTTCGTCCCTGATGCGGCTGATCTGGGCCTTGATGTCCTGCTCGCGGCTCTCGTCGTATTCCCCGAGCCCCATGAACCCGGGCCGCTCCTCGCGCTTCGCCAGACTGACCTTGGCCTCGGCTCGCGGGAGTTCGTACCGGAGTTCGGCGAGTTCGACCTGGAGTTGGGCTTTCCTGGTCCTGGCCCGCTGCCCGAAGATGTCGAGGATGAGCTTGAAGCGGTCCATCACCTCGACCCAGTCGGGCAGTTCGTTGCCGAGATTGAAAGTCTGGTAGGGTCCCAGCCGGTTGTCGAAGATCACCGTCTCCGCGCCCGTCCTACGGACCAGATCTGCGAGTTCCGCTACCTTTCCCTCTCCAAGTTGGAGGGCCGGATCGGCTTCCCGGCACTGGGTGATTTCATCGAGAACCTCGTAGCCGGCGGCTCTGGCGAGTTCCGTAATCTCCGCGGTGTCGGGGGTCCCGCTGTCCACGCGCTTGGCGATGACGGCGCTGCCGTTGGGGCCTGTCACTCATGGGGCGATAGGCACTCGGCCTACTTAAGCCTCCGGAGCGGGAGCCGAATCTCTGACACCTCAGTTCACCGATTCCTCCACCAGCGGCGGCTGACCGGCTTCGCATGGCACAAGAGTCTTGATACCCGGCCGAAGAAAAGATGGTATGGCATTCGAATTGGACCCGACCCAGTTGGGGCTGGAGTTCGGTAGCGGGGCCGTGATCGGAGCGATCATCGGCTTCGCCTTCAAGAAGATCGCCAAAGTGATCGCCGTCCTCGTGGGCCTCGAGTTGGCCCTCTTCAAGTTCCTCGAGTCACGGGAGATCATCTCCGTTGACTGGAACCGGTTAACCGGCGGCTTCGTTGAGGCGACGGAGACCGCAACCTCGGGGGCGCCACCGTCCTGGGTCAACACCATCCTCTCTACGCTCTCGGTCAGTGCCGGATTCACCGGCGGCTTCTATGTCGGGTTCAGGAAAGGATAGTCGGCCTTTCACGCGTTTGTCTGGGATGATGAAATCGACGCGGACTCCTCAGCGATGCGAGCGGATATTTCACGTCGATATCTGCTGTCTCGACCCACCGTTGTGACAGCCCAATAGTACGACGATCCGATGTGAGTCCGGCTTCGATCTGATTCCCCGAGAGATCGGTTGGAGGATGCAAACGCGTCGGGGCAAACATCGGCCCGATCGATCCTGCATCCTTCAATCGGGAGTGAACGCCTATCGGCGACTTAGGGCGGTGGCGGGGGAACTTCCTCGCCACTCCGCTCGCCGTCCTGGCCGGCCTCCTGCCCACCAGGCACGCCTTCGGCCTTGTCACCGGTGACGAGGAAGTCGAGCAGATTGCCCGTCAGGACCTCGTTGTCGGCTTCCTGGAAGCCGGTTTCGGTGAAGAACGTGGCGTCACCGACCGCCGTGACATTTCCGCTCGTCGCGGCCACCGGATATCTCGCCGACTCGCGGGTGGTCGAAAGCGTGGTTCCTTCGGTTCCCGTCATGAGGGTCTGGCCACCCTCGACCGTGGTTCCTTCCCGTACCACGATCCGGTCGACGCCCTCGGTGAGGTCGCTCTGACCGACCGGTGTCACGTACACCTTGCGGTAGTTGTTCGCGTTCTGGTCCATGTTGAAGAGATACCCGTTACCGTAGGCGATATCGAACTCCGATGCGATCGACGCCATCGGGGCTGGGTCACCGGGACCGGGCCGTGGAACGAACAGACTCCTCGTGAATCCCATCTGCATTGGTTCGCCAAGCAGCAGGACCCGACCGCCAGCATCGGCGAAGGCGGTTAACCCGTCGGTCTGGGCCTGAGTGAAGGAGCGGTCCGGACTGATGGAGACGAAGGCATCTGCGTCCCGCAGCGTCTCGTTGAAGGCGGGCCCTCGGGCTTGGTCACGGGTCATGATCTCGACGGTTGCACCGTTCCGCGAGAGGGCCCTGACGACGGGTCCGAGTTGTTCCTCACTCACGTCGTTCTCGTGGGCCATGTCCACCACGACGATGGTGTCACTCGCGTCAGCGGACATCGAGATGTCACCATCCATCGTCGGTGTCGAGGCCGTGATGGACCCCGGGTCGAAGGTACCCACGTCGACCTGGGTCAGATCGGCTGTCTCCGGCCCACCGGTCTGTTGCATCGCGGTGGTCGCGGCGACACCACCGACGACAACAACGAGGACCAGCGCGAAGACGCCGACACGTTTCATGATCTCATCAGCTTCCATTGTTCTCCACCTCCGTGTCGTACTCCGGGGTGCCGTAAAGCATCAAGTAATGGACGGTATCGACGCCCTCGTACTCGAACGGTTGCTGCTGTACCACCGTTCCGTTCCCGCCCGATTCCGCACTGAAGAAGATGAACCCGCCCGAGAAGTCGGGCTGTCGGTCGGCGATCTGGTAGTCTTCGATCCCGGCCAGGGACGCGGCCTTCTGGACCGCAGCCTCGGTATCGCCGATCTCGTCGGCGTACCCGTTCTGGACGGCCTTCGCGCCGGAGTAGATCTTCCCGTGGGCGACCTCTTCGCGGGTGAGTTGGATGCGGTCACCGCGTTCTTCCATGACGGTCCCAACGAACGCGTTCTTCAATGTCTTGACCCGGGCCCGGGTCTCTTCGGCCGTGCCACCGGTGAGTTTGTCCGGCCCCGTAGTGAGTTCGTTGGGAACCCCAGACCCTGGCGGTATCGAGGTCCGAACGCCCACGTTGCCCACGAGTGAGGCGGGCGTCGCGAAGATCGTCTCGGTCGGGAGGATAGTATAATACATGCCCGAGGCGGCCATGCCACGGACCGCCGTGACCACCGGTTTCTCCTCGGCGAGTCGTTTCACCGCCATATACTGTGCTTCACTTGCCGAGGCGGCCCCGCCCGGGCTGTCCACCTGGAGCACCACCGCCTCGATAGAATCGTTCTCGCGTACCTCGCGTAATTCCTCTATGGTTGCGTCCGCACTGGAGCCGAAGATTGTCTGGTCCAGCGTGACGACAGCCACGTACTGTGGATCCTCCTCGGTGGTCGCCACAGACTGGACCGCGGGCGCGACGGCCGCACCAACGAGGAGCGCGACCACCAAAATGACCACGTATGACGTCGCGAGGGTCTTCGCGAGTTTATCTATCGGGTTTGTCATACGACTACGCTTCCAAGGGACAGCGCTACGTTACTAAAAGGTGTCATAACGAAAATCCCCGTTTGAGTATCTACACAGGAGGATTGTACAGGACGAACTGGAACGAAACACCGTTCGAGGCGGATCGGACTTGATCGAAGGAATGTTCGAGGTGGATCGGACTCGACCGAAGGAATGTTCGAGG
>CAZQNH010000004.1:11910-68230 GCA_964594685.1 uncultured Halobacteriales archaeon | reverse complement strand
CTTGATCGAAGGAATGTTCGAGGTGGATCGGACTCGACCGAAGGAATGTTCGAGGCGGCTAGACTGACTTACCGGGTGCGCAACTCGTCTTTATCCTTGATGATCCGGGTCTCGGCCTCCCCACTCGTGTGTTCGTTCACCAGGTCGTAGAAGTCGTTCTGTAACCCGGCCGGGAAAGTCAACACGCCGATCCAGGACCCATCGGCCTGCCACTCCTCCCGTTCGAGTTCGCCGAACTGACGGATCTGGGCCTGGGCGCTGCCAGCGTAGTCGGGGGGCACCTGGACCGCGACGGTGACCTCTTCGAAGCGGATCGGGATGATCGGCCGGAGTGCCTCCAGGGCGTCCTCGACCTGGTTCTCGACCGGCTCCATAGGATCCACATCGAAGCCCGCCTCCTCGAGTGCGTTCTCGATGCGCTCTGGGGGATGTGGCGCATCGTCCATCTGGGGGTTCACGGCGTTGCGGGCGATCTTGTTGATGAGGTTTTTGTGCTTCTTTTCCTGCATCTCGCGGCGCTGCTCGGCGGTTATCTGTATCTCACCCCGATCGATGACTTCGGGGATGATCTCCATCGGGTCCGTGGTGTCGAAGACGTCTTCGAGGTCCGACTCGGCAGGTCGATCCCCCCGAGAGGCGTTCTCGAAGACGTCCCGGGCCGCGATAACGTCCTCGAGTTCGCCCTCGAACTCCCCCCGCTTCATCGCGAGGGCGGCATCCGGGTCCACGAGGACCTCGAACCGCGCACCGTGTGACTCCAGGCGCGCGGTCACCGCTTCGTCAAGCGATATCATACCCTGGGATAGGACAGGGGGCTTGAAAAAGGTAGTACGTCCCGGCGTAGCCCAGTCCGATCCGCGTCGGACCCGATAAGAGGAAGCAATCGAAACCGGAATCCCGATATCCGCCCGGGGGGATACCCCGACCATGGATCGACGGGTGGTGCTCGGGCTCGTGGTCGTGGGGTTGGTCATTACCGCTGGAATCCTCGGGTTTTCCGCGATGAACGATACGGGGGAGCCGACATACGCCCCCGATCGCCTCGCGGGGTACGAGCAGACCGTGAACATCACCGGTGCCGAGGCGGAAGCAATAATCTCCGAACTCCACCGGCAACCAGCCGCTGTCGCGGGCTTCGAGCGGGCGATCGTCACCGCATACGGATCCCAAGACCGGGAAAACGCACCGATAACCGTCTACGCGTCTGTTCACGGAACAGAGCCGGCTGCTGCAGAGAACATCACCAGGATGGTCGAGGCGATGGAACGGTCCCCGGTACTCCAGGTCGAGAACACGACCCTGGAGTCACAGACGATCTATACGGTCGAGAGTGATAGGGTGGTCTTTGCCTTCTTCCACTACCGGGATACGGCCTACTGGGTCACGCATACACAGACTGTGGAAACCGATACGACGGATATCGTAAAGGAGATACTCACGACGAATCGCGAGTCGAGGAAAGCCCTCCCATTCCTGTAACGTTCACTGGTCTGGCAACTGGACCACCTCAAGAGTCCGACAACACAGCGGCTCGTAACGGAGAGTGAGCGGGTGGGCCCCCGATAGTAGCAGAACGTGAGGGAAACAGCGAGAGAAGGAAAGCCCACGACGGAAGCGATCAAAACCGCATATCTCCATCGCATATCCCCCTACGTACTGGATGTAGACTCCGGTGGTTCTCCAGCGTCCAGACAGAGCCGTACCCGTGTTCATTCATCGCTAACTGGGTCGTTCCAGGACACGAGAAAGTGGAGAACAGATTCGCTTGACGAATGGCTTTCAACCAGGGACTCCACCGCGAGTCCCCTCGGCGAAAAGGGTCTTATTCCTCTGTCTCGTCGCCGTTCTCGTCTTCGTCGGTCTCGTCGGCGAGCAGGTCGAACTCCTCGAGGTACTCACGAATCTCCTCGTCGGTCAACTGGATGTACTCCCCGGACTCGGCGTCCACGGTCGCGGCCCCGACGCCAGAGGGTTCCATGCCCTCCTCCTGGACCGAGCCGATGGCGCGGAGCGCCAGGCCGACAGCGTCCTCGAGGCTGATGTCCTCGGTGTACTCGTTCTCCAGGAATGTCTGGATGTCCGAGCGGTCCGAGCCGATGGCGATGGCCTTCCACTCGTAGGGGGTCCCGCTCGGGTCGGTCTCGAAGAGGCGTGGTTCGCCATTTTCCAGGCCCCCGATCAGGAGGGCAACGCCGAAGGGGCGGGCCCCGCCGACCTGGGTGTACTGCTGGATGTGGTCGGTGATGTCCTTGGTAAGAGCCTCGACGCCGATGGGTTCCTCGTACCGGAGGCGGTTGACCTGGGCGTCGCGCCTGGCGAAGTCGATCAACTGGCGAGCGTCGGCGACGTGGCCGGCACTCGCGATCCCCACATGGTCGTCGGCCTTGTGTAACTTCTCGACGGATGACTGCTCCATGAGCCGGGACCGGATTCGTTTGTCGACGAGGAGAACGACCCCGTCGGCTGCCCGGATCCCGATGCTCGCGGTGCCGCGTTTCACCGCCTCGCGAGCATATTCGACCTGATAGAGCCGTCCGTCCGGGGAGAAGATAGTGATACCGCGGTCGTATGCCTGCTGTTGTTGTCCTTGCATCGTCTCACTCGAGATCTTCGGGTGTCGCGCCGACGAAGGTACCGTCCAGATCGACGTCGACCCGTTCGTCTATGACGACGGCCGGTCTGTCGGCCCCTCGGAACGCGACCTGCTCTTCCCGCGTTGGTTCCGCCGGGCCGCCTTTATACTTTTCTTCAGCGGCCTGTATCGTGCCACTCGCGCCCCGGACGCCGATCCGTACCGGATGCGAGCGAACCGACTCGACGCACGCGAGGGCCGCCCGCGCCGAGTCCACCTCGTCCCGACGCACCCGCACGATCGCCTGGCCGCCGCCCCGCCAGAACCAGGACCGGACCACGCGGAGGTCCGCGTCCGCGCTCCCCGGGTCCCCGAGGAGGTTCTGTGCGGCGAACCACACGCTGCGCTGGAGGTCCCGCTCGTCGAACTCGGCATCCGGCCAGGTCTCGATCTCCACGACCAGGTACCGGTAGCGGGGACGGAGGTGTTTCGGGAGGTGTCGCACGGTGGATATGACGCCCCCGGGGATTGTAAGAGACCTGATTCGGGTCCCGGGTCGCCGGTTCCGGGAGCCCCGTCTATGCGGATCGTTCGGTGACGAGCACGCCGATCTGGTCCGCGATCCGTTCGACGGCGGTAACGTGGAACCCAACGTCAGTGAACGCATCTACCAGCGTGCCGACCGTCGCCGGGTCGTCGACAGCCGGATCGTAGAACGGTTCTGCAGGGTCCGGCTCCCCGAAGAACATCACGTCCCCCAGGACGAATTTCCTGGGCTCGATGGCAGCCATCGTCTCGATGGCCGCCCGTTTCTCGGCGTCCGCCAGATGGTGCATCGCGTAATTCGATACAGCGATGTCGACCGGTTCGTCGACGTTCGGCTCGCGGAATCGACCAGTGCCGAAGGAGACGTTGGTCAGCCCCTCGGCCTGGGCCTTTCGCCGCGCGGTTTCCAGCATCCCCTCGCTGATGTCCCGCCCGAGCACCCGACCGGCGTCCGCTGCCAGCGAGAGAGCGAGTGCCCCGGTACCGGTGCCAATATCGAGGACCGTCTCGTCGGCCCCCGGGGCGGCGTGTTCCACGAGCAGCGAGACCGCGGCCTTGTACTCCTCGCTCCGGTCGGCCTCGTCGTACTCGGCGGCCTTCTCGTCGAACCTCGCCGCGTGTTCCTCGAGGGACTTCTTCATTCCCGGACGTTCGACGGGCCGCCTAATGAGTGCGACGGACCGGACGGTGTACGCCGGAGAGGTAGAATGGGGCTGAAATGTCGGGATTCTGAGTCTTGTCCCACCCCTTGAGAGGATGTGTCTCCTGGTCTCACTCACTCTTCCGTCGAATCGACCTATCCGTCCGCCTCGGGGTCTCTGTCTGGCGATTCCGACTCCACTCTCACCCCGGGCGCCACGAAATCCGGGTCTCGCCGCCGGCGGTTTCTGGCGGCGATCGTCCCCCAACGTTCGAGCCCCATCCGGAGGGCCTCGGCGTCGAACCCGATCTCGGCGCCGAGTGCGAGGAGTTCCCGCGGCGTCCGGACCTGCAGATGGGTCTTCGGGGCGGCCGAGACCACGAACGGGGCGTCGTACGCCTCGATGAGTTCACGAAGTTTGCGGAGGTCCCGAAGCGCCTGGACGCGGGCCCCACCGGTCAGCCTGAGGACGTGGCCGAGGTTCACCTCGAGAGCGACCCGATTCTCGGCCGCCGTCTCGACGATGACGTGATTCAGGTCTCCCTCGCCACCCATCGGATCCCCGAGGACGTCGATGCGGGCATTCTCCGCGCCGTAGCGATTGAGTTCGGGGGTCCGACCACGGAGTACCAAGACATCGACCTCGGACCGGCGATTGCCGATGGTGCCACTGGCGACCGCCTTATCGGTCGTGTCAATCTCGAACCCCTCGACGACGTCGATATCGTACCCGGCGGCGAGGGACTCGGCGTCATATCTGGCGGGATCGGCCTGCCCATTGCGGACGACCATCCCATCGAATCCCATGCGGGCGACGGTCCTGGCGAACCGCGAGACGGTCGTCCGGCCCTCGGCCGCCACCCGCACGCCCTCGTACATTGCCGGAGACGAGTGGGGCCAGGGAGATAATCGGTGTGGTTGTCAGGCGGGCTTCCGCAAGTCTGTATGTGGTCCAATACGGCATCGGTACTTGGTCTACCCGGCATCCTCCAGCTGATGCAACAGAATTTAACAAATATGCAATTATGAGAGATAATGTGCGAGTGTCTTTCGTTGTTTATCAAATTACGCTGCGGTATCGCCCTTAGACACCGATAATGTCTGGAAGATCCCGTTGTATTATGTGCCATCGGTCCCTGTCTCAGCTCATGACTTCCCCCGAGCACCACTCGCGCTCGTGGAACGACACCGAGTCGTGTCCGTTCTGCGGATTGCCGATCCAGGACCCGGGCGCCGGTTTCATCGCCCACACGCGGAAGAACCCCGACTGTCAGTCCGCCTTCGAGGGCTGGCGGCGTCGACTGCAGGAGGATCTGGTGGGCGGCTGGAGCGGGTAACCACTGCGAGATCGCGGCCAAGCCGGTTACTCAAGAGAGGGCGTCGCGGGCGTTCTCGAGTGCGTTCTCCCGTTTGGCTGGATAGGCCTCGATCTTCGCCCTGACCGTGATTCCCTGACCCAGTCGGATCTCGCCCTGGGCCGCCGCCTGCTTGTCGAGTTGGAGGTATAATGAATTGTTCTCGTCGATACGGTCCGGGAGTTCCGCCCGGATGTCGTCGAAATCCACACTCTCCTCGAGTCTCGAGAAGACGTGGTCCATCTCAGTCGCTCGTTCGACGCGGGCCGAGAGTATGACGATCGGGTCCCCGTGATGACCCTCGCTCGCCGAGCGTTCGATCTCGTGGTCCGCAGGAAGGAGTGTTTGTAGGGCCTCGATGACCCGAGATTCCGCTTCGGTCGCATAGCAGAACGCCCGGAGATCGACGTAGTGAAACGGGAGGCTCATCCGCTGGTGGGCTTACGCTTCGTCGTCTTCTGGGTCCTCGGTCGCGGGTTCGAGATTGTCCTCGGGCACGCCGGCTTCCTGCCCGTCCTCGAATGAGATCGTGTAGTTTGCATCCCCGAACATCGTCTCCATCTTCTGGGTGATGGTCCCCGTCTCCCCGTCGTGCTCGCTGTGCTCGTCCCTGAGGACGACTTCGTCGTCTTCCTCGAATGCCATGTGCGGGGCTATTCACCAGGTTCATTAAAGGAAACCGGTCTGGACCGACTCCGAAACGTTATCCTACTGTGAGGTGTTACCACGATTGTCCCCGGGTGGCGGTGTCGATGCCGGTCGACGAACTATGGTTCCACGCGGACCAGGCCACACAGCAGGCCGAACAGGCCTATCACCGGCTGGTGGAATCCCACCAGGAGTTCATCGAGACCAACGATCACCGGACGGTCTCGCGGTCCCGCTTCCGGGAACTCGCCCGACGGGTCGAGCGGACCGGAGCTCCCTTCGGTGCTCATGTCCTCGTGTCCAACCGCGAAGCGGAGTTACTCCTGGTCCGCCACGAGGGTGTCGACCGCTGGGTAATACCGGGCGGCGAGGTCCATCCCGAAGAATCGTTCAGGGAGGCCGCCGAGCGAGAACTCGCCGAGGAGGCGGGTATCTCCGCCGAATTCCAGGGCCTGGCGGTGCTCACACGGGTATCCTTCTCCTGGGACCAGCACGACGCGTGGGGCGTCCTCCCGATATTCGCCGCCAGATCCTCCGCGGACGACCCGTCCGTCGAGGACCCCGACGACGAGATCTCCAGGGCGGAGTGGTTCGATGATCTCCCGCCGGATACCAGGGACCGTCGCGTGCTGGAGCACTGGCGGGAGCAGGAGTTCGATACGGAGTGAGGATACCGCCCGACCTCTCGAGGTTCGTCTCCGCTCCTCTTCTGGTTGACCACTTACTCCTTCTCCCCGACGGCATCACCAATTACGAGGGGACCTCGAAGCCCGCTCCTACGCCTGGTCGTCGCCGAAGGTCTCACCCTCCTGGGCGTCAGCGTCCATCCGTCGGATCGTGGCCCTCGCGGTGGCTGCGTCGTAGCCGAGATACACGTCAGTCGCATACTCCTCGGCCACCTCGGCGGCGTGGATCAGGTTCTCGACGTCGACGTCGGCCGCGTAGAGTTCGATACTGAAGGGGGTCTCGAGCAGGGATTCAAAGCCTTTCGCGATGGTCTCGAGCCAGTAGGTCGTCCCGTAGTACGTGTCATAGAGGGTGACGACGAACTCGTCGACGTACGGCTGGATGGCATCGAGGTCGAGCCCGTTTCGGGCATCGAGATGGCCCGGATATGGGTCCGGATAGAGCGTGAGATAGGTCCGACCGGGAATCCGGTCGGCGGCGCCGGCGACGAAGTCCGTGATCGTCGCGGCCCGGAAGTCGTCATAGTCAGCGTACGCCCCCTCCTCGAAGGCAGACTCACACCGGTCGCAGTGACAGTACTCCTCCCGAGGGAACCCCACATCGTCGAGTCTCACATCGGGATGTGCCTGGGCGGCCGACTCGACCAGATCGAGGAGTTGGCCTTTGTAGTCGGAGACGGATGGACAGACGTAGGCCCAGTCGAAATACGGTCGCTCCCAGGTAGCCCGATTACCCTCGTCGTCCACGGCCACGAGTTCGGGGGAGTCCCGGGCGACGGCATTGTCCCCGAAACACGAGATCATGTTGACGCCGTACTCGGTCGGGTCGGTCCGCCGGCCGGCGACATCCTTGACCTCATAGAACCCGCGGTCAAAGGACTCCCAGGTCAACTCCTCCGGTTCCCGCGTGACGATGCCGTACATGGTCCCCCGGACGACGGGAGACCGAGTAAAAGGGTCGGTTAGTCGATCCGGTCCACTGCGTCGGCCTCGTCGTCCTGGAGGACCAGTTTCCAGACGAGGGCCAGAAGGATGAGGACGATGGCGAATTTGAGGATGGTTCGTGCCATACTGCTGACTACATCCCCGCGGGATATACCTCTTCGGGCCGCGGTGTCGACGGGGTTGAGGGACGCCTGGAAGTGAAAATGCGGAACCGAATGCCCTCCCGCTCGACGGCCCTGACCCGCTGCGCTCCTTGGCCTCTCGCCTGCAGTGTCGCAGGGGCGACCCCAGCGTCACCTGTGCGGCCAGAGGAATCTGCCATTCCTCGCTGCTTGCGTCTTCAAACCGGGTCGACCGCGTGGCGGCGTCGCCGTCGTGCGAGCAAGTGCAGTTCTCTCGTGATCAAGAAAGTGGGCGCCAGCGCCGTCTTTGGAAGCACCACGGTATCGGTGGTCGTATGGGTCGACCACCCGGTTTGGGGCTTACGCTGTTCGCCGCCTGCGATAACGTGGCTCCCTCGCTTCTCTCGGTCGCCACCCACTCGGCCCCGTTCGAACTTCCACCCATACCCAGGGGTCCCGGCCACGCCTCGGCAATCCGAATGGGAATATGTAGAAGGACCACTCACGCGCGCCAGTATACATAGGGCGAAACCGAGGGATCGTTCCCAATCTGTACCGTCCGGTCGGCAGACAGTCAGGGTCCGGGCTCGATCAGGTGTCGATATGCTCGGTCAGGTTCTCGCGGATGATGGTATCGCAGTAGGTACACCGGACACCCTCCTCGAGAACCTCGAAGTCGGTCTCGACCGGTTCGCCGGCGTTCGAGATGCAACTGGTGTTCCGACACGTGAGGACACCGCGCACCTCGGACGGCCGCTCCACTCTCGACTTGTCCACGACCTCGTAGTCCCTGATGATGTTGATGGTGGCGTCGGGCGCGATGAGCGAGAGGACGTCGACCTCGCCCTGGCTGAGTTCCCGGCCCTCCACCTTGACGACGTCCTTGTGGCCCAGACGGTCGCTCGGAACGTTGATCCCGAGGCTCACGGTCTCGCCGCCGCTCCCGTCGATGTCAAGGATGCCGAGCACGCGAAGCGCCTCGCCGGCCGTGACGTGGTCGATGACGGTACCGCTCTTGATCTTCGAGACGCGGAGTTCTGTTTCGGGTTCGGTCATAGCAACATGTCCAGGAGTGCCATCCGTACGGGGACGCCGTTGTGTGCCTGTTCGAAGTAATTCGCGCCCGGGAGGCGGTCGACGTCGGGAGCGATCTCGTCGACTCGCGGCAGCGGGTGCATGACGACCAGGTCCTCGTTCTCCGCGGCGATGGTGTCCGCGTCGATCTGGTACTGTCCGGCCACCCGCTGGTACTCGTCCTCATCCGGGAACCGCTCGCGCTGGATCCGGGTGACATACAGGATATCGAGGTCGCTGAGTACCTCGATGAACTCCTCGTGTTCCCGTACCTGGGCCCCCGCCTCGTGGAGGTCATAGCGCACCGAACGGGGCAGTCGCAGACTCTCAGGGCTGATGAAATGCTGACGGACGTCGAAGTTGGTGAGTGCGTGGGAGAGCGAGTGTACCGTCCGCCCGTATTTCAGATCGCCCATGATTCCGATGGTGATGTCGTCGAGGCCCACCTCTTCCCGGATGGTGAAGAGATCGAGCAGGGTCTGCGTGGGATGCTGACCCGCCCCGTCGCCCCCGTTCAGCAAGGGGACGTCGATGAAATCAGACGCCATCTTGGCCGCGCCCTCTTTCGGATGGCGCAGGACGATTGCATCAGCGTACCCCTCGAGGACCCGAACGGTATCGGCGAGGGTCTCGCCCTTCTTCACACTCGAGTACTCCACCGGCCCCATGTCGATAACATCCCCGCCGAGACGCTTGATTGCGGCCTCGAAGCTCATCTTCGTCCGGGTGCTCGGCTCGAAGAACGCCAGTGCCAGTAGCGCCCCCCGATGCCGATCCCCCGCCCCAGTGGGGTCCTCGGCGAACGTCGCGGCGCGGTCGAGGACCGACTCGATGTCCGCCCGCGACAGTTGTTTCGCTGTTATCACGTGCTCGTGACGCATCACTGAGTAGGGCGCGGCCGCGGGTATTCAATCCCCCGCTTGGCGGCCACTATCCCTCCGGCACCAGTAGATGGACGAGGACGAATGATAGCGGCGCCGACGGGGTGGTGTTCCCGGGTTCTGGTCGTACTCTCCCCTGCTCACGGGTGGGCGACATCCCCGCCGACATTCTGTTCCCCCCGCTGGCCTCGCCGATTCCCCCCAAGCGGGTTTTCGACGCGCCCCGCGCCCCAACCCCCGCCTCGCCGTTTTGGAACCGCCAAACCGAGTGAATTCGTGAAAACAGTGCCGTAAGCCAGGCAAATCCGAGCTCAAGAGGGCTCAGCTTGCCTGAATCCGATTGAAGCGATTCACCCCTTCAAGTGTCCCCGGAGATTGGTCGCGACCAGGCAATCATGAACAAGCTCACGATAGCCACCGTCGGGCTCGCGGTGCTGGTCCTCGGGACCGGCGCCGTCGCGGCCCAGGCGGACGCGCCGATAGACGTCCCGGAGCCGGACCCGCCCGTCGAGGGACCGTCGATAGATGACGCCGAGAACCAGTCCCAGCTCAACGAGTCCGAAGACCTGGACGAAAGCGATGATCCGGCCCACGCGACAAACGCATCCGAGAAGGCCGACTCCGACCGAGCTGCGGAGCGAGGCCCGCCCGTGGAGATGCCCGAGCAGGTCCCCGACCACGTCTCAGAGATTCACGAGACGATCCGAAGTTTCCTCGACGGTGACCTGGAGATCACGCTCGGGGACGCGATAAGCGACATCACGCCGGGCGAGGACCTGTCGAACGAAAACGCGACCAACGAGGACGTTTCGAGCGACGAGGGTGAAAGCGACGACACTGAGGCCGAAAACGGTGATTCCGAGGACGAGAACCAACAGGACGGGTAAGCCATGGGCTCGGCACTGGCCGCGAGCGGGCTCTCCGAGACCTTCGCCACCTTCGTGGTGAGCTTGCTGGTCGGTGGGATGGCCCTCACAGTCGGCGAGCGACTGGTCGTCGGTAAGGGCGATCTGCAAGGCGCCACGCTGACCGCCGCCCTGGGGGCGGTCGCGTGGGCAATCGTGGATGGCGTCCCGCTGCTTGGCACCGTCCTTGCACTGGGGGTCTGGCTCGCCATCCTGCACTGGCGATTCGACGCCGGCTGGTTCGGGACCGCCCTGATCGGCGGTGTCGCCTGGATCACCGCCGTGGTCACCGTGTCCATCGGAACCGCCCTGGGCCTGCCACTCAAGGAAGCGATTGGCATCCCCGCCACCTGAGGCGGTCCCTGACACCAGCGTACCTGAGTATCGTTCGAAAAACATCTTCCCCCCGCTGACGTCCGTCCCCCTCCACTGGTTGCGAAATAATCGGTCTCGGTTTACGCCGAATTTCGCTCGTTCGTGGAGCGAGAACCGGGCCAACCCATGGACCCCAAGCTTTCTAATAGGAGAAGCGGACCAGGTCGCGCCATGTTGGCCATCGCGGGCGGCAAAGGCGGGACCGGAAAGACGACGACGGCGCTTGGCCTCGCGGCAGTGCTTGCGAGACGCAGACGTGAACCGGTCGTGGTCGACGCGGACGTCGACATGCCAAATCTCCACCTGCGCGCCGGGGCGCAGGACGACGGTCTGGCCCGATTGGCGGCTGGGGACCCCCTCGACGCGGCCGCGGACAAGGCCGCTCGATATCCCGGCGTCGACGTCGTGGGGGCGACGCCCGGTACTGACCTTGACGGAGCGCTCCGCCGGCTGCTGGCGGAACGCCCGGTAATCGTCGACGGGGCCGCAGGGGCGGCAGAACGTGCCGTCACCCCCCTCAGGTACGCCGATGGGGTCGTGGTCGTCACCCGGGACACGCCAGCAGCGGTGACAGACACCGTGAAGACCGTCCGTATGGCTCGCGCTGTCGGCACGCCGATGGTTGGAACAATCGTCAGTCGAACGTCAGACGTGTCAGACGATATAGCACAGAAATTGTCTACCGACACTATACACTGCGTTCCATGGGTCGAGGACCCAGTACGCGATGAGACCGCACAGACCGTTTATTCTCGGATATTAGATACGTGGATAAACGCTTAACCCGCTCGGGCCCGGACATCGAAAGGATGGCCAGACGGCTCTCCACCGGTGTCGAGGTCCTCGACCGCGAGCTGGACGGCGGACTGCCGGCCGGAAGCGTGGTCGTATACCAGGCCCCGGCAGCCAGTCAGGGGGAGCTGCTGCTCTACGAACTCACAAGACCCCGGGAGACGTTGTATCTCACGACGGACCGCACCGAAGACGCCGTCGCCGAGGGGATCGAGAACGCCCGTGCGCCCACCGGCTCTCCCGAGATCACCCTCGTCGGTGGTGAGGATCCGGTAGACTCGGCGCGACGAGCATTCCGGCGGGCCTTCGACAGGATGACCGTCATCATCGACCCGGTGGATACCCTCGAGGAGGTCGAACGGTCCCGCTACGAGACCATGCTGAACGAGCTGAAGAACCATATGGCGAACACTGGCGGGATGGCGTTCCTCCACTGTATGAAACGGGAGAATGCGCCGGCCCTGCGGTCGACGACCCAGCACATGGCCGACGTGGTCTTCGACCTGGACATCGAGGTCAAAAGCGGCGAGATCGAGAGCCGGCTCTCGGTGCTGAAATACCGCGGGGGCCGAATCCCGCCGGAGTCGATCAAACTCGATCTCGCCGAGCGCGTCCGGGTGGACACCTCCAGGGACATCGCCTGAGGCGTCCCCGAAGGATTTCATTCTCGGGTCGTATCTCGCGGGAGACGATTGGATCACCAGCTGTGTGACCTCGCTGGAGGTTTTTCACCGGAGCTTCGTGGATAATACTGCTCGTCATCCTGTGGTGGATGAATGCGCCTGTCGGGGTCACCTTTCCGGGTGGTTCACACCCACGATATCGGGTAGTCTCCGTCGTATCTGAACACTCCTTGCGCACGCTGACTGCCCACTCCATACGCTGCATCGGGTTGATTCGAGGGCAGCTGCGGTGACCCATCTTGCCCATAGTCACGACGCCGAAAGCCGATACCCACGAGTGGTGATCGAAGATTCGAGAACCGAACCCGACGAGTTGGTCGCCCGGTCGAGCCGGTTACTCCTCGAGGTCGCCCAGGTCGAGGTCCTCGCCTTCCTCCTCGCCAAGTTCCTCGATGATCTCGTCCGCGTCGATGTCGGCGTCTTCCAGCGAAGCCTCGACATCGCCGAGATCGCCGCCCATCCCACCCATGCCCATACCGCCCATGCCGGGCATCTGGGGGGTGCCGTCGATGATCTCCTGGACGATGACCCGGTCGACGTCGATCTTCTCGATGACGTCACCGAGGATCTGCTGCTTGGACATCATCCACTGCTGGTTGAACTGGAGTTGGGGGTTGCTCTCGATGTAGAGGGTCTCCTTCTCGACCATCTGGCTCTCGGTCTCGGGTTCGGCCGGTTCCGCCGCTGCGTCGGCTCCTTCCTCCTCCGTCTCCGCTGGGGCTTCCTCTTCTGTTGGTTCCGCTTGTGGCTCCGCTTCCGTCTCCTCTTCTGCCGCCTCCGCTGTCACATCTGCAGGTTCCTCGTCCTCGTCGGGTTCGACCACGACCTCCTCTTCGACCTCGTCGGTCTCGATGTGCATGTCGAGGTCGACGTCGAAGTACATCGAGAGCAGGCCGGAGGCACGCTCGACGCGGTCATCTACCGTGTCTTCGATCTCGTACTCGTATTCGACGTCCTGGCCCGCCAGCGGGTGGTTGAAGTCGACACGGGCCCGCCCGCCGACGATGGTCTCCACGTGACCGTGCTGGCCGTCGATGTCCACGTGGGCACCGGGATAGCGGTCGTCTTCCGGGATCTTATCCGCGCTCACGGTGCGGACCTCCGCTTCATCGTACTCCCCAAAGGCCTCGGTCGCGGGGACCGTCACGCTACCCGACTCCCCGACCTCGCGACCGATGATGTCCGCCTCCACCGCTTCGAAGAGGTGACCCTCCCCGAGCACGACCGTCCGCGGTCCGAAGTTGCGTCCCTCGGTCTCGACGCCCTCCTCTTCGGCGACGTCTTTGTCGGTCGTATCCACGAGGTCGCCACCCTCGACCGTTCGAGCGGTGTAGGCCAGTTCGACGAAATCCCCCGTCTGGAGACCCGACTCCTCGTCTCCGGTCTCCTCGGGTTCCTCAGCCGTCTCTGCCGTCTGTTCGTCACTCATACTCCAAGGGAGAGTCGTTCCACCCTTAAGAATCACGTTTCTCCGGTTCGGGAATACCCTTAATAGTACGCCCCCTGCTGCAACCATGAGCGATCTGCACGCAGTCCTCACGGGGGCGAGTCGGGGCATCGGCGCCGCGGTCGCCCGCGAACTCGCCGCGGACGGAGCCGCGGTAGTTCTCGCCGCTCGCAGTATCGAAGCGGTCGATCGAGTCGCCGAGGAGATCCGAGCCGAGGGTGGCGTCGTCGAAACCCGGCAGGTGGACGTCACCGACGCATCTGCCGTCGAGCAGTTGATGAACGCGGCAGCGGATGCATTCGGAGCCATCGATGTCGTCGTCGCCAACGCCGGCATCTATCGGGGCAAGTCGGGCCACACCCCACTTCCCGACGAATCGTACTCGGACTACGACGACCACATGGCGACGAACGCCCGCGGTGTGTTCGCGACCATCCGCGAGGCGGTCCCGTCCCTCTCTCCGGACGCACGGATCCTTGTCCCGTCCGGGAAACCCGCCCGCGAACCGTCGCCGGGTACCGGGGCCTACGCGGTGTCCAAAGCTGCAGCGGAGGCGATCGCCCGGGGGTTCTCGGCCGATCTCGAACAGGCCGTCGGGATCGTCGACCCGGGCCAGGTGATCACGGATTTGAGTGGGAAGGAGACGGGCCGCGAGCCGGCGGCTGTGGCACCGCTTTTCACCTGGGCTGCCCTGGAGGCACCGGCAGAGACGGTCGATGGGCAGGTCGTCGGCCTCCGAGAATGGCGGCAGGCGACCCGATGATGGGATCGGTCGGTCGCCGGCACACCACCCACCACCTCCCAGAATCTCAATCATCACCGGGTGCGGCTCGAGGACCCGGTGGTCACCAATCAGTTAGGGGAGGGTGCTTTCCCTTCGGAGCCCGAAGGGGCCATAATGATCGGTTGGGAGACTCGAACGACCACCCTCAAGGGGCCCCTGCCGGGGCGTCCCGATTGTCGTCCAGCGGGCCTGAGCGATGAGATATCGAGAGAATGCAGGTCACAGAAGGATAGCAAGCAAGAACACCAATACAAATCGAGGAAACGGAGCCAGGGTCCCTGGCTTGCAGGAACCATGATGCGCCGCGGTGTACCCGACCGTCTGGAATGACTGGGAAATCGTCTGATGCCAGTGGGGATCGCAGGCTGGTAGCGGTCGAAGACGACCTGCGTTGGTGTCACGAGACTGTCCAGGACGTCTCCCGAACCTTCGCCCTGACCGTCTCCGAATTGGACTCGCCGATGACCGACTACATCTGTGTGGGGTATCTCCTCTGCCGTATCGCGGACACGATCGAGGACGCCACCCATATCCCATCCGAGGAGAAGACTCGGTTATTGCGGCGGTATCACGAGAGCCTCGACCCGAGGCAGGGAACCACGGCTGCGGCGTTCCGTGACGAGGCCGAATCCTGGGTATCCGGGCAACCAGATGCCGATTGGCAACTCGTCACGCAGACGCCCAGGGTGGTTACTTCGTTCCGGGCATTCGAGGAGGCTGCCCGGGAGGCGATGCGGCCCTCGATACTCGAGATGATAGACGGCATGCGGCTGTTCATCGACCGATACGATTCGGAGGGTGGCATCCGCATCCAGACCCTCGCGGAACTCGAGGAGTACTCGTGGTACGTCGCCGGTACTGTGGGTACCCTCGCCACCGAATTGCTCGTCCCGGTGGCAACCGATGGGCAGACGGAAAAGATGCGGGAGTCAGCCGAGGGGTACGCCCACCTGCTCCAGATTGTCAATATCGCGACGGATGCGAACCAGGACTACCGCACGGAGAACAACGTCTACGTCCCTGCGGACCTGCTCGCCAGATACGGACTCGAGCCAGCCGACCTCGGCGATCCCTCGCGGGCGAATGACCTCGCTCCAGTCCTGCGGGAACTCGGAACGATTGCAGAAGGCTATGCGGACGCTGCCCGGTCGTGGATCGGGGCCATGCCGAATGCCCGCGGAGCAACGCGTGCAGCCGTCGCCATCCCCTACCTGTTGGCGATCGCGACGATCCGGGAACTCAACTCCCGGCCCGAGGACGTTGTCCTCAAGGGCGGGGTGAAGATAGATCGAGAAGAGGTCTATGAGGTCCTGTCACGGTTTCACCCGGGAGAGCCCTCCATCGACGCTCTCAGGCGGACGATACGCCAGCAGCCGCTTCACGAGACCTGAGCGAACGCTCGATGCAGGGCGAGGCGGGGCAGAACCGTTTACAGTGAGGACCGGAGATTCGTGGGCCACGTTCGAGCACGTTCCCGGTGCCGCGTGAATCGGGACTGGTCGGAGTCAGGCCACCCAGTCAGTACAGGTCTCCCCTTGGGCCAATAGAGATCGGTCACTCCTCGACCCTCTCCGGCATACTGTCTCCCCAGCCACGCGAGCCGCCACTGCGGATGAGGCAAATGTCCCGGCACCGTGTCAGTCTACCGCCAGGACTCCGAGCATCGCCACGTTCCCACCGGGCTTCGATCGCGCAGGTCCCGAACAGTCAAATTCGATTTGAGCACCGGCTGGATGTCTTCATCCTGGAGGCCCGGTGCCGGGTACAGGCTATGGAACCGAGCGCACCGGCTCAGATGTCCTCGGGTTCCGGGATCTGTCTGGTCGTCCCCACGATCCGGACCGGCTCCCCATCCTCGAGTTCGACCTCCCCCTGGCCCTCGAGCCAGACCTCCTCGTCCTCCAGCGTGAGCGGATATCGCACGTGATACGACGAGCCCTCCTCGATGGCGCTCTCGAAGGCATCGACGACGTCCTCCCGATACTGGGTGTGGACGCGCTCGATGAAGTTCTCGAAGATCGGTTCGAGTTCCGCCGCCTCGACCCCGAAGAGGGTCTCGAAAGACGGGTAGCGGTCGACGGTGTCGCTCTCGAGGTCCCACTCCCAGGCGTAGGTTTTCGTGGCCTCGAGGGCCCGGAGCAGTTTGTCGCGGACCCCCCGAAGCGACGCGACCTCGGCCTCGAGCTCCGAAACGCGGTCTTTGGTATCACTAGACATACGTCCGAAGCTACGACCCCCACGCTAATCGAAGTATTGGTTACTTGCAACAATCAAGGGCGGTAAACCGAGGACCGCCACGTGGCGGGTGAAAGCAAGCAAGCAAGCGAGCGAACGGGCTCCGGACGGGGCTCAGTCTGGCGGGCCCTCGGGCAGGCGGTCCCGCCGGGGCCATTCTGGCGGTTGGCAGTCGTCTTGGTGGGTGTTCTACCAGGCATTCGGTGCGTGGTCCGTGGATGGGTCTGGCAGGCGGTCTGGCTGGCTGATCGCGGTTACCCCTCCTCTTCGTGGTTCACCGGTCGGCCGACCCGAGTGCCCGCTCCACGTGTTCCCGGATCCGGTCGCGGAACCGCCCGACTGCGAACCGGTCCCGCTGGAGGGAGGGTGGAGAATCGCGATCGGTGGCCTGGATCACCAGGTCCGCTGCCGCCGCCAACGAATCGAAGGTCAGATCGGATCGATCCCGGAGAATCTCCTGTTGACCGCCGCCGGCCGGCGCCAGCGGGACCATCCCCGCAGCCAGGTACTCCGCCACGGCCATCCCGAACGGTTCCTGCTCCTTGAGATTGAGACCGACACGATGGGTACAGAGCAACTCTTCGATTCGCTCGCGTGAGACATCGAGTTCGAGGGTGACGAACGGACGCTCCCCTGACGCAGCCGTCACGCGGTCCGCGTAGCGTCGATACGCCCGGGGCGCAGAGCCGGCGATATGGAGGTGGACGTCGTGGTCCCTGTCACGGACCGACTCTATCAGGGCGATGGCGTCAAGAAGGCGCTTATCGGGGGCGATCCGACTCACGACGACGACACCGCGTTCGCGGTCCGTCCAGGAGCCATCACAGGGGATCGGATCCACCGGCGGATGCAAGACGGCCGGGCAACTCCCGTAGAGAGACTCCACGGTAGCTGCGGTGAACGCGGAGTTCGCGAGAAGCGTATTGGATCCCTCGAGCGAATCCCCGGAACCAGGGGATGGGCCGCCGAGTCCACTCCAGAGCCGGTTCAACCATCCTGAGTCACCGGCGTCGTGGGACAGCCGATGGCCGTTGAACTGCGGAAAATGGATGTACTGCACGGAAGGTATCGGAAGCGAGAGCTCGTTCGCCGTGCTCACGGCGAGGTCGAACCGGGAGAGCCACGACCGGACGTACCGCTGGAGGAGGACACTCCTGAAGGCGAGTTGGGGGCCGATCCAGGGTGCCAGTACTGAGAGAGTCTCTGCGATCGTGCTGGCGCCCGGTGGCATGCGAACCTCGACATTGCCGAGGTCCACCTCGAACCGGTCGGCGAGGTCCGAGAGATTCGTCTGCGAGATGGTGAAGAGAGTCACGTCGTGGTCGGCCTGGAGAGCCCGACAGGTCTCGAGACACACCGCGTCGGCACCGCCCTGGAAATCGAGGGTATTGTGAAGGACGGCGACCCGGGCCATGGCCCAGGTTGGGATGGCCACGCAATAACTCCGGTGGGCCTACATTTTTGCGCTCCGGCCCGAAGGCACGGTGTGGATTGTGCTTTCGTCGGTGCGGGGTCGGTCGCCCATGAGTACGCGTCGGGCCTCGATTCCTCCCGGCTCGACCTGGTGGCCGTCTGTGACCTGGCGGCCGACAGGGCGGCGGCGCTCGCCGGCGAGGATGCACGCGTCTATACGGACCTGGACGCACTTCTAGCAGCGGGCCCCCCGCCACTCGTTGTCAACCTGACGAGCCACGGGGCCCACGCGGCGGTCACCGACCAGTGTCTCGAAGCCGGTTGCCACGTCTTCAGCGAAAAACCGCTGGCACTCGACGCGGAGCGGGCGACCAGCCTGGTCGAAACCGCCGAAACCCGGGGACTCGCCCTCGGTTGCGCCCCGATCAATCACCGTGGGTTGGCCCAGCGGCACGTCCGAACGCTCCTCGGGGACGGCCGATTCGGCCGGATTCGACTGGGCTACGCCCACGCCCACGTGGGTCGTGTGACAGAGTGGCACGACGACCCCGGTTCATTCCTCGAGGTGGGCCCGCTCTACGACGGGGCCGTCTATCCACTCAACGCGCTGGTCTCGTGGTTCGGCCCGGTGTCCCGGGTACGGCAGGCGGATGCCGTCGACGCCTGGCCTGACCGGGAGTCCGGGACACCTGGGCGGGCCCCACACGTCGAAGCGACGATCGAATTCGTGGAGGGGCCAGTGGTCCGCCTGACAGCGAGCCTCTATGCGCCTCACCGCAGCCGGGAGTTCAACAGCCTCGAACTCCACGGGGACGACGGCTCGCTGTACCTCGCCGACACCGGGGCACTCGAGGCGGACCCGGAATCTGTCCAGGTTGGCGGAGCGGGGCGGGAATACGTCGGGGCCCCAGTCCCGCGGTCACCGACAGTTCCGTCGTTTCTCGATGGACCCGAACGACTTGGCGCTGCAATAGATGCTGGGGAACGGCCGACCGCCGGGGCTCGGCGGGCCGCACACGTGGTGGCCGTCCTGAATGCCATCGAGACCGCAAGTGCCGAGCGGCAGTCTGTCCCAATCGAGGACCCCGGTATCGGCCTGCCAGACCTGCCCAGCCCGCCGGTTCGACCCGACCCGCAACACGAGCGAGCATGGGCCGATACGGATGGCGGCAGAGGGGCGGCCATCGACCTCCCGTCCGTGGGCTTCGGCTGTTCGCGGTACCAGGACGGATCGTTCCTCGACCGCATCGATTCGATCGCGACGGCCCTCGACGCGGGGTACCGGCTCTTCGACTCCGCCGAACTGTACGGCAACGAGGGGCGGATCGGATCGCTCCTCGCCTCGCCGGGCACCCCCGACCGCGAGTCCCTGTTCGTCACGAGCAAGGTCTGGAACACCAATCACGAACACGTGGCCGAGGCCTGTCGGGGCAGTCTCGAGGAGCTGGGGCTCGACGCGGTCGATTGTTACATGCTCCATTGGCCGGAGCCATGGGCATACCAGGGGCCCCTTCGAAACCTCGCCGAGAAACCGCCAGCCGAGCAAGAGGCGATGACGTTCCCGACGGACGAGGAGGGGAACCCGGAACGGGTGGAGGTGCCTCTCACAGAGACCTGGGAGCGGCTGGAGCATCTCCACGACCGGGGGCTCACCAGAACCCTGGGGCTTTGCAACGTGTCACTCGACGAACTTCGAACGATCACCGATACAGCCAGGATCCAGCCGGCCATCGTCCAGATCGAGCGGCATCCCTATCTCCCCCAAACCGGACTTGTGGCGGCCTGTCACGAGCGCGGCATCAGAGTGATGGCCCATTCGCCCCTGTCCGCACCCGGGTTGCTCGACGAGCCGGTGCTCGTGGACATGGCCGACGACCGGGGGGTATCGCCTGCAGCATTGGTCATTTCGTGGAACGTCGGCCAGGGCGTCGTCCCCATCCCGTCGAGCAACGACCCAGACCACGTGGTCGAGAACCTGGCGGCCGCGGAGTTTCGGCTCGATCGCTCGGAGCGCCAGCGAATCGCCACGCTCGCGGATACGGAGTTCGAGCGATGAGCTCGGCGACCGGGCGGAGGTCCGGCCCCCGGCGGGAATATGCGATCGTGGTGATCGCGTTCGTAGCCGCCATCGCGACGGTGACGGTGGGTGCCGTCTCGGTCGGCGCCGAGTCCGCCGCGATCAGATGGGCTATCCCGACCGCGGTCGTGGCCGGGTTCGAACTCTGGTTCCTCCGGGTCCACCTGCCCCGGAACCACCCCGAAGGGGCCGAGAGCGAGCGATATCACCGTCTCGGCGTTCCGAATCTGGTGTCGATACTGCGAGGTGGGGCCTACGCGGGGGTCGCGGGATTCGCCCTCCTCGAGCCGAGCTCGTGGGTGGCGTGGCTGCCGGCGCTCCTTTACGGTGCGGGGTCCGCCCTCGATTGGATCGACGGGCTCCTGGCGCGGATGAGCGAGCAGACCACCGTCCTTGGGGTGAAACTGGACATGGCGTTCGATACCCTTGGATTCCTCGTCGCGCCGGTCGTCGGCGTGCTCTGGGGCCGCCTCCCCCTCTTCTACCTCTCGCTGTCGGCCGCGAGATATCTCTTCAAGGCCGGCACAGCCTTTCGGCGCAGACGAGGCTTGCCCGTGTCCGACCTCCCATCGAGTACGATCCGTCGTCCCCTCGCCGGCCTTCAGATGGCCTTCATCACGGTCGCGCTCGCCCCCGTGTTGCCTACAGAGGTGGTCTTCCCCGCCGCGGCGGTCGTGCTGACCCCCTCCCTCGCGATATTCGCGAGGGACTACCTGGTGGTGGCAGGCCATGTGGGTGGTCAGAACAATAATAACTGAGCGCTAACTGGTTCGAATGTGAACAGGTACGCGACCGAGGCGGGTCGGACCTCCGGTCCAGGATGTCGAGGTGACGTGTCCGACGGTGTTGCGCCCGGGAAAGGCGTGCCCGAACGCGTTGCACACGGGAATTGTGTGGAAGAAGGTATATCGCCCGGAGATGGTGTGCCCCAAGGTGTAATCCCGCAAGGAGACTGCAGAAGACTCCGTACTCGCCATCCAGGAGCCATGCTCCCCCTGGCACTGGGAAGTGACCAGAGGTGAGTGCCGTGGACGCCGAATCACTGTATTTCACCGCGCCGCGGGAAACGGAGATCCGGTCCACACCAGTCTCCGCTGGCGACCACGAAGTCCTAGTCGACACCCAGGTCTCTGGAATCAGTGCGGGGACGGAACTGCTGGTCTTCAAGGACCAGGCGCCGAGTGACCTCCCGGCCGACGAGACCCTGGACGCCCTCGACGGCGACCTCACGTATCCTGTTCGATACGGCTATGCGGCAGTGGGCCACGTCACGGAGACCGGAGCGGCGGTGGATGATAGGTGGCGGGACCGGACCGTCTTCGCCTTCAATCCGCACGAATCACGTTTCACGGCCACGCCGGACGAACTGGTCGTCATGCCGGACGATTTCGAGCCCGAAGCCATGACGATGCTGCCCTCGATCGAGACCGCGACGTCGCTGGTGCTCGACGGCCGCCCCCGGATCGGCGAACGTGTCGTGGTCTTCGGGGCCGGGGTTATCGGCCTCTGCACCATCGACCTCCTGTCCACGTTCCCCCTCGAACGGCTCGTCGCGGTCGAACCGATCCGGGCACGACGAGACCATGCGCGCCGCCTCGGGGCGGACGTGGCCATTCCTCCGGCGGAAGTTCCAGCAGCCATCCCGGGCGGGCCCGACGGGACGGGGCCGGAGCAACGAGGCGCGGACCTGATCTTCGAACTCTCCGGCCAACCGGCTGCACTCGACGATGCCATCGACGTCGTCGGCTATGACGGCCGGGTCGTCGTGGGTTCCTGGTACGGAACCAAACGGGCCTCCCTGGACCTGGGGACCGACTTCCATCGCGACCGGATCTCGATCGAATCGAGCCAGGTCAGCACCCTCTCGCCGGAGACCCGGGGTCGGTACACGAAAAAGCGCCGGATGCGGGTCGCCCTCGACCGACTCCGCGAACTCGATACCGATTCACTCATCACCCATCGCATCCCGTTCGAGGACGCCGACTCGGCGTATCGACTGCTCGACGAGCAACCCGATTCGGCCCTCCAGGTTCTGCTGGAGTACCAATGACACCGAATGAACACGAAACGCGATACGAACTGACGGTGAAACGGGGCCTCATCGCCCAGCACTATCTCACAGTGCCGGACCCGGGCCCCGAGGGCGAGTTACACAGCCACGACTTCGTCATCGAGGTACGATTCGGCGGCCCTGCTCTCGGCGAGTACGGCTACCTCGTAGATATCGACGCCGTGAACGAGGTTCTCGACGATATCGAGACGAGGTATCGCGACGCGGTGCTCAACGACCTTCCCGAGTTCGCGGGCGAGAATCCCAGCGTCGAACGGTTCGCCGAAAACGTCGGCGACCGGATCGCGGAGGCACTTTCGGACCCCAATCCGACGCATCTCGCGGTCCGGATCTGGGAGGACGAAGACGCGTGGGCCAGTCACGCACGGCCCCTGGGCAAATGAGCCAGTGGAAGGTCACGAAATGAGTTATTGGAGCGTCACAAAATGAACCAGGGGAACGGCCCGGCATGAGTCACGCCGACCCCCGCTACCTGGAGGCGAAACGGACCGTCGACGACCGCGCGCTCTCGGGACGGGTTCGTAACCGCCTCCTCGAAGCACTCCCGGCCGAGACGCACATCCTCGAAGCGGGCTGTGGCACCGGGACGATGGTCCCGCGGCTGTTCGATTGGGACGTCGCTGGTACCTACCGGGGCGTGGACCAAGACGAGAGGGCCATCGCCTTCGCCAGGACTGTGCGACCGGAGGCGTTTCGCTACACGGGCCACACGGTGACGGAAACCGAGACCGGATTCGCGGTCGGGGACCTGTCGGTCGCTTTCGAGATCGGGGATGCTCTCGATGCCTTCGGGGATGGAGCCGGGGCCCACCTCTTCGTCGCAAGCGGGTTTGCGGATCTGGTGCCGATCCAGGACCTGTTGTCGGTCGTCGACTCCTCGCTCCGTCCGGGGGGACTGGCGTATCTCCCGATCAGCTTCGATGGCGGGACCATCTTCCAGCCGGACCACCCCGTCGATGCCGAGGTGGAGCGGGCCTATCACCAGGCAATCGGGGCGATGCCGGGGCGAGACCCCTACGTCGGCCGCCATCTGGCCGAGGAGCTCCGGAGCCGGCCGGGCGAGCTGTTGGCCATGGCCCCCTCGGACTGGGTCGTCAGGCCGGTTGTGGACGAGTACCCCGGCGATGAAGCGTTCTTCCTCGGTCGCATCCTCGACTTCGTGGAGACCGCCATCGGCAGCTCTTCGGCCGACGTCCCAGACTTCGAGCACTGGCTTTCGACACGTCGCTCGCAACTGGGTGCCGGGACCCTGACCTACGTCGCCCACCAGTACGACCTGCTCTACCGCACGGCCACCGTGTAAAGAGAGAACAGATGGGTCGATACGACTAATATATAATGGCGACGATGCCCGCATCACCGAGGGGTGGTGCTTTTGACCCGAGGCCCCCTCAGCGACCCATATGTACGAGGTCGAGGTGAAGGTGCCTGCGGAGCACCAGGCTGTCGAATCGGCCCTCGATGCGCAGGGGGCCACCAGGCGGAAACTCGTCGAACAGACGGACACCTACTTCGATGCACCCCACCGGGATCTCGCCAGCAGAGATGAGGCCCTCAGGCTCCGAAGAGAGCGTACCGGAAGCCAGGAACAGGCTGTCCTGACCTACAAAGGCCCCCTGGTCGAGGCCGAATCGAAGACCAGGGAGGAGATCGAGACGCCTGTCGAATCCCCCAACCGGATGACCGACATCCTGGCGGCACTGGGGTTCAGCCCGGCAGCCACCGTGGACAAGACCCGCTGTCGGTACGACCTCGGAGACTTCACCGTCTCCCTTGATACCGTGACTGAGCTCGGCGAGTTCGTCGAGATAGAGGCCGAGGCGACGGAGAAGGATATCGAGGCCACCCGCAAGGCAGCCATCGAGACCCTGACCGATCTCGGTCTCGACGCCGACGAACAGATCCGGACCTCGTACTTGGAACTCCTGCTCGAGACGGAATAGATAGGCCCGACCAGACCCCATCCCCCCACTCAACCGGTCAGCGAGCGAGGGTTGCCAATGCGTGGCGTGCATATTCGGTACTGCAGAAGTTTTCGCAAGTTATAGGGCGCGGCGTCGGTAACTCCCGCCAATGAGCGACCGAAACATCCGCGTGCAGGCCCTCGATCGAGGGGCGGTCGAGGACCAGGAGATCGAGATCGTGGAGCGGAAGGGAGTCGGGCATCCCGACTCGATCTGCGACGGGATCGCGGAAGCCGTCTCCCGCGCCCTGGCCCGGGAATACCTCGACCGGTTCGACAAGGTCCTCCATTACAACACCGACGAGACCCAGCTTGTGGCCGGCAACGCCGCCCCGGCCTTCGGCGGCGGTGAGGTCGTCGAGCCCATCTATATCCTGCTGGTCGGCCGCGCAACGAAGCAGTACGACGGCGAGTCGATACCGGTCGATTCGATCGCGTTGCGATCCGCCAGGGAGTACCTCCGGGAGACGCTCCCGAACCTGGACCTCGAGACCGACGTCATCGTGGACGTGAAGTTGGGTGAGGGATCGGGTGACCTCCAGGAGGTCTTCTCGGAGAACGGACGCTCGGTCCCGATGGCCAACGACACGAGCTTCGGGGTCGGACACGCCCCGCTGACCGAGACCGAGCAGATCGTCTATAACACCGAACGGCGGCTCAACGTGGAGTTCGGGGACGACCATCCCGCCCTGGGCCAGGACGTCAAGGTGATGGGCAAGCGAGAGGGGAATACCATCGACCTGACCGTCGCGGCAGCGCTCGTGGACACCTACGTACCGAACATGGACGCCTACCGGGCGGAGGTCGAGTATATCAGGGAATTCGTCAACGACCTGGCCGGCGAGTACACCGACCGTGAGGTACGGGTCCACGTGAATACGGCCGACAAACCCGAGGAGGGGGCGATCTACCTCACCACGACTGGGACCAGCGCCGAACAGGGCGATGACGGCTCCGTGGGGCGCGGGAACCGCGCTAACGGGCTCATCACGCCGAACCGGTCGATGTCGATGGAGGCGACGAGCGGGAAGAATCCCGTAAACCATATCGGAAAGATCTACAACCTGCTGTCCACCGATATCGCGAAAAGCGTTGTCGAGGCGGTCCCGGGGATCCGTGATCTCCGGGTCCGGTTGCTCAGCCAGATCGGTAGCCCGATCGACCGCCCACACGTGGCCGACGTGCACGTCGTCACCGAAGAGGGGTATCAACTCGGTGACGTCGAGCCGGAGATCCGAAAGATCGTGGACGACCGGCTGGCGAACGTCCACGAGACGACCGTCGCCGTGATCGATGGCGAACTGTCGACCTACTAGTATCCGAGTCGGTCTGCCCCGAGATCGATTGCCGCCCAGTGGCAGCCAGTCGCCAGTCGGGTTGAGCGCCCCACCAGGGGCTCCGGCTTCGAGTTACCTTACCCGGGGCGCTCGCCGCCCTGATCTCTCGGCACCAATCCCGAAGGTTGCTTAGGGACCCGGTGCGTTGGTTCGCACGAATGGAACCGCCAGGTGCAGACGTGGTGCTCGTCCGACACGGGGATATCGGGGTGAAATCGGCCCGAGTACAGACCTGGATGGAGCGGGAGTTACAGTCGAACATCCAGGCCATGCTGTCTGCCCGCGATATCCCCGGCACCGTGGACCGGGACTGGGGTCGGCTCTATGTAGAGACCCCCGACCCGGGAGCGGCGGCCACGTCCATCGGGGACGTCTTCGGGGTCGTTTCCGCCAGCCCGGCCAGGACGGTCGACCCAGACCTGGAGGTGATCTCCAGGGTGCTGGCGGAAACGGCAGCCGAGCAGTATACGCACGGTACCTTCGCCGTGGACGCCACACGGACCGGCGACCACGACTTCACGAGCCAGGAGGTGGGCGAGGTCGGCGGCGAGGCCATCTGGTCGGCCGTCGCAGGGGACTTCGAGCCGGCCGTGAACCTGGACGATCCGGACCTTCGATTCGAAGTCGAGGTCAGGCAGGACCGGGCATTCGTCTTCACCGACCGGGTCGAAGGGCCGGGCGGGCTCCCAGTAGGCACACAGGACACCCTCGTGGCCCTCATCAGCGGGGGCATCGACTCGCCGGTTGCGGCGTATCTCGCGATGAAGCGGGGCGCACCCATCGTCCCACTATACTTCGACCTCGGGCGATATGGGGGCGTCGACCACCAGGCCAGGGCGTTCGAAACCATCCGGTCGCTGTCGGCGTATGCGCCGCACCTCGACTGGACGATCAGGGTTGTCGATATCGGAGCATACCTCGAGCGCCTGGAGAGCAGGGTGGGAGATACGCGGATGCTGTCCGTCAGGCGGTTGATGTTCATGATCGGGGACCGGATCGCGGAGGCGACGGGGGCAAAGGGCCTGGTGACGGGCGAGTCGCTGGGCCAGAAATCGAGTCAGACCGCGGCGAATATGGCCGTGACCGACCTGGTGACCGACCTGCCGGTTCACCGGCCCCTCGTGGGCTGCGACAAGCAGGAGATTATCGCGACCGCCCGGGAGATCGGTACCTACGAGACCTCGACGGTCGACACGGGCTGCAATCGCATCGCGCCGGACCAGCCCGCGACCAGGGCCCGGCTAGATCGGGTCGCGGGAGCGGAACCGGACGACCTCGCGGCGTGGGCGGTTGCGGCGGTGGAGAACGTCCAATCGGTGAGCCTGCCGTCCGCTCCCACCGCTGCCCCCGAGGGTGACTGACCGATGACCCGGGTCTGTGTGGTGGGCACGGCAGACTCGAACATCCGGGCGGAGCTTCTGGCCTACGAGACCGCCAGGTCAGCGCTCACCCCCTACGAGCTCACCGAACCGTTCTCGAACGCCATCGCCGTCGACACCGTGAGCCTCGGCGCCGCGATGTCACTGCTCAACGACCTCGACTGGTACCTGGCCCGGGTCGCCAAGGAGGCCCTGGTCCTCGAACCCTCCATCTCCGACCAGGAGTGGCTCTCCCGGACGCTCGCACGCGCCATCCGCTCGGGGGAGGTCGAGCCGGCCGAATCCGTGACCTATCTCAAAGTGTACGGCCTCGAGGATGGGGCCCTCGTCGAGCCGATGTACGTCACCCGCCGCGAGGACGAGATACCCGACTACGATCTCCGCGATGTGGAGGACACGCTGGTCGTCCGGGTGACCGAATCGGAGTTCGGCGGCCCCGGCTGAGGCGCATAGCAGCGTCCGCTATGGCGCGAAATCTACTCCGGCCCAGGAGAGAGATCGGAGGATCCCGAGTTACGTCACCGTGGCTGGGTCCAGCATAGATCGTCTTCAGCCGAACAGGCCTGTCGAAAGGTACCGTTCGCCGGTGTCCGGCAGCAGGGTCACCACCAGATAGTTATCAACCTCCGCTGTCGAGGCGTTAGAGTCATCATCGGCCGCCCGGGCGTTCCCCCGCTCGCGCGACGCGGAGTCGCCAGCAAACCGCTCGGCGACTCGCCGGGCAGCGATGACCGCCGCGCCGCCTGACTGCCCGGCCAGGATGCCCTCCTCGGCAGCCAATCGGCGACACGCCGCCTCGGCGTCCTCCAGAGCCACGGACTCGACGGTGTCGATCACGGCCCGGTCGAGGGTCTCGGGGACGAAATCCGGGCCCATTCCCTGATAGTCGTGATCGCCGAACCGGCCGGTCGAGAGGAAGGGGTTTCCGGCGGGTTCGACGCCAACTACCATCATATCCGGATAGGACTCCAGCAGAGCCCTGGCGGTCCCCGAGATGGTGCCCCCAGTCCCGACAGCCGCGACGAAGGCGTCGATCTCTCGGGATCCCACCTGCTCCGTGATCTCTGGGGCCGTGGTACGCTCGTGGGCGAGGGGGTTCGCGGGATTGTCAAACTGGGAGATGATGAAGGCATCAGCGGTCTCCGCGATCTCCCTCGCGCGGGCGTTTGCGGCCTCCATTCCCTCTTCGACGAGGGCAACTGACGCCCCATACGCCCGCACGAGCGCCCGGCGTTCGGTCGACACCGACTCGGGCATCACGATCTCGAGATCGTACCCGTTGGCCGCGGCAGCCAGCGCGAGTCCGATCCCGGTATTGCCACTCGTCGCTTCGACCAAGGTGTCCCCGGGTTCGATGTCACCCGCTCGTTCGGCTGCGGCGATCATCTCCCGGGCGGGCCGGACCTTCACCGAGCCACCCGGATTGAAAGATTCGACCTTCGCAGCGACCGTGGTTCCCGGGGGAGACGAGAGTCGGACCAGCGGGGAGCCGACGGTCTCCAGGATCGAATCGTGCATGCCGGCCATCTGGCCCGGTACGTATAAAGCGGTGGTGGCGGCGTCACCCGCTGCCGGGGTCGATCACGGGTTCGGTTTCGGTATGACTGTCACCCTGAGGGTGGGAAGGGCCCCGAGCGAGGGAATTATACGCTCGTGGGCGAACTCTGACCGCATGGAGGCGATGGAGCCGAACCCGGCCTTCGATCCGAATTCCTATCCCGACGTCATCGAGGCCTTCGACGCGCTGGGAAGCGAGGCGAGGGTCCTGATCTGGGGCGGCGATTGGTGCCCGGATACGCGACAGGAGCTCCCCGATTTCGCGGCGTTACTCGAAGCGACAGCCCTCGAACCCGAACAGCTCGAGGTCTACGAGGTAGACCAGGACAAGCAGGGCCCGAAGACAGAAGCCTACGATGTCGAGCGGATCCCGACAATCGTCGTGGAGAGCGAGGGAGCGCAGCTCGCCAGATTCGTGGAGGGCGAAGACGTCCCCGCCGGCGTCTTCCTCGCCGACCAGCTCAGCGAGTCCGGTTTGACACACTATTGATAGTGCAGCCAGGTGGGCGGAGCGCGGTGAGGAAGTCCAGACCAGCGGTCCCACGACGGCGTCTGTTCGGCCGACCGCAATGGCGGCAAGGGGCGCCATCGAGGGACTCATTCCTCTGTCTGGCGCTCGGGGTGACTGTATCAGCACCGACCGTCTCAGTCCCGTCAAGACCTTCCCCGGCCAGCAGGTATTAACGGGAGTTCTACGTATACCAACATATGACGGACGACGTCATCCAAGTACTCCACGAAGCGTACTTTGACGAACTCGAGACCGTGATGAACTACCTGGCAAACTCCATCGTTCTCGACGGCGTCCGCGCCGAGGAGATCAAGGAGTCCCTCCAGGCCGACATCCAGGAGGAGCTGAATCACGCCCAGCAACTGGGCGAGCGGCTCAAACAGCTCGACGAGGCCCCGCCCGGATCGATGGACTTCGAGGCCTCCCAGGCGAGTCTCCAGCCGCCGGCGGACACGACCGACGTCGTCTCGGTCATCGACGGTGTCATCGAAGCCGAAGAGGATGCCATCAAGACCTACCGGGAGCTCATCAACGCCGCGACGGAAGCCGACGATCCGGTCACGGAGGATCTGGCCGTGACGCTCCTCGCCGACGAGGAGGCCCACCGGACCGAGTTCCGGGGCTTCCGGAAGGAGTACGCAGAGTAACGGCATCGCTGAGCGGATGCCCGGGCTCACACAGGGTCCACCAGGGTGCGGTATGTCGACCCAACTGAGAGCCTGCCGGTAAGGTAGATTAGGAGCTAACAGGCGACGGAGGGGACCGGGTCCAGTCCGGGAGTACGGACACCGACTGGATCCCGTTCCGCTGTCTTGGAGGCCCGGTCCGTCGCACACCCGCGAGCCGGACCTCGGTCTTGGGTCAGGTCACGAGCCGACCTGGTCCGGTCCTCCCTTTTGAAGGTTAGTACTTGGAGGAAGTTCGGCCCCGCCCGGGAAGACCAGGCGGACACGATAGCTCAGTACGAACGTTCGGAGGGCTCGTAGGAGACAGTATCGCCGGCGAGCAAACCGGGTCGGTACCACATCTCGGGGTCACCCTCGTTCCAGGTCACCATCGTGTGGACCAGCCACTCGTCGTCCTTCCGCTCCTGGTGGGCTCTGCGCCAGTGGGCGCCGCGGGATTCGGTCCGGGCAAGCGCCCCCATGACAACCGTTTCGGCGAGGTCGATGACGTTCCGGGTTTCGATCGTGTGCTGTAGTTCAGTATTGAATGTACGCGAGGTGTCGGTGACGGACACGTCTTCGTACCGCTTGCGGGCCGCCGCGATGTCCTCGAGAGCCGCCTCCAGGCCTCCCTCCTCTCGGAACACGTTGACGTGGGCGGTCATGGTCTCCTGGACACCCTTCCGGACGTCCATGTGCTCGACCCCACTCTCGCGGGAGAGTACCGCCTCGACGAATTCCCGCTCCTCCTCGGCCGCCTTGTCGACCATCTCGCCCGGCGCCATCGAGGCGCCGTCTTCCACGAGGTCCGTGCCCCCACTCTCCACGTCCCCCAGTTCCACAGGCCACGCTCGGTCTTCTGCCTCGGCACCCTCCTCCGGCCCCACCTGGATCTTCGCTTCGCCCAGATCCTCGCCGGCCGCGTGCCGTCCTGCCCTGGCACCGAAGACGAAGAGGTCAGGCAGGGCGTTGCCGCCCAGCCGGTTGGCCCCGTGGAGACTCACGCAGGCCGACTCTCCCGCGGCATAGAGCCCGTCGATACACGTTTTTCCGTGTTCGTTGGTCTCGATGCCGCCCATATTGTAGTGCTGGCCCGGCTTCACCGGCATCGGATTCTCGAGGGGGTCGACGCCCTCGAAGTCCTGGGCGAGATGCACGATATTCTCGAGGCGGTCCATGATGCGCTCCTCCCCCAGATGGCGCATATCGAGCATGACGTACTCGTCCTCGAACCCGCGGCCCTCGTTCACCTCGGTCAACTCGGCCCGCGAGACCACGTCCCGGGAGGCGAGTTCGCCGTCGTTCGCCGCGTAACCGTACTCGAACATGAACCGCTCGCCTTCGGCGTTGAAGAGTCGGCCACCCTCGCCCCGGACCCCCTCGGTGATGAGCACGCCCGTCGAGGGCAAGGTGGTCGGGTGGAACTGGATCATCTCCATGTCCTCCAGTGGGACCCCGACCCGGTAGGCCATCGCCATACCGTCCCCGGTGTTCGCGACGGCGTTCGTGGTGTGGTCGTAGACCTGGCCGAGGCCACCCGTCGCGAGGATGACGCCCTGTCGGGCGCGGAATCCCTCGATGGAACCCGTCTTGACGTCCATCGCCACGAACCCGTGGCAGGAACGGTCGTTCGGGTCCGGTTCGTCCGTTACCGCGAGTCGGTGGACGAACCACTCGTCGTATACCTCGATGCCCCGCTTGAGGACCTGTTCGTAGAGCGTATGCAGGAGGTGATGACCGGTCTCGGCCCCAGCGTAGGTCGTCCGCGGGAAGGACAGACCGCCGAAGGGGCGCTGTGAGACCGTTCCATCGTCCTCACGGGAGAAGGGCATCCCCCAGTGTTCGAGCTGGATGACCTCTTCGGGGCTCGTCTTCGCAAAGACCTCCACGGCGGGGGCATCCGCGAGATAATCGGAGCCCTTCATCGTGTCATAGGCATGGTCCTCCCAGGAGTCGCCCTCCCGGAGCGCCGCGTTGATACCGCCCTCGGCGGCGCCAGTGTGACTGCGCACCGGATGCAGTTTAGAGACGATGGCGACGTCAGCGCCGGCCTCGTGGGCCGCGATCGCCGCCCGGAGGCCAGCACCGCCACCACCGACAACGAGTACGTCGTGTTCGTACATGGGTCAGAGGAGTTGGGTACCGTGTCGCGTTCGCGCCGACATGAACGACATCACACCTGGAGCCCATTTCAATATATGGTCGCCGGCGAGCGGCGGCCAGGTATCGTCTGGGTGATTCTTGTGGATCAGTCAGAGAGGTTGTGCCGAGACCCACGATAGAGGGAGTGCCCGCATCTCAATGCGCTGGGATTCACGGCTCCACAATATCGCGAGAGTGGCGGCTGGTGAGTCTGCCAGGCCAGTTTTATAGGCAAAATCGGCAGTCGGTAGGAGTCCGCTCAGTAGGACCGTTCGGTCGGCTCGTACTCCTGGACCTCGCTCTCGAGGAGGTTCGGGCGGTACCACATCTCGGGGTCGCCCTCGTTCCAGGAGAGCATCGTGTGCTTGAGCCACGCCTCGTCCTTCCGCTCCTGATGGGCTTTCCGCCAGTGGGCGCCGCGGGATTCCTCCCGCGCCAGGGCGCCCAGCGCGATGGCTTCGGCCAGGTCGATCAGGTTCCGCGTCTCCAGGGCGTGCTGGAGTTCCGTGTTGAAGGTCCGTGACGGATCGCTGACGTGAAGGTTCTGAAGGTCCTGTTTGGCGGCTTCGATCTCCCGCAGGGCGGTCTCGATCCCCGATCGCTCGCGGAAGACGTTGAGGTGCTCGCCCATCGCGTCCTGGACCCGCTTCCGGATCGCGGCCTGGCTCACGCCCTTCTCACTTGCGAGCAGCGACTCGATACGCTGCGTTTCGGCTTCGACCGCGGACTCGATGACTGCGTCGGGATCGACGAGGGCGCCATCGGCCGCAACCTCCCTGGTCTCCCCACCTAGTTCACCCGTTTCGATCGGCCACTCGCGCTCCTCCCGTTCGGCGTCCGGGTCCGGACCCAGCGGGATCGCCGGTTCGCCCAGGTCCTCACCCGCCGCGGCGCGACCGGCTCTGGCACCGAAGACCAGGAGTTCGGCCAACGAGTTGCCACCGAGGCGGTTGGCCCCGTGCATACTCACGCAGCCACACTCACCGGCCGCATAGAGCCCATCGATCACCGTCTCGCCCTGTTCGTTGATCTCGATGCCGCCCATTGTGTAATGGGCACCCGGTTTCACCGGCATCGGCTTCTCGAGTGGGTCGACGCCTTCGAAGTCCTGGGCCAGGTGCACGATATTCTCGAGCCGGTCCATGATGCGCTCCTCACCGAGATGGCGCATATCGAGAAAGACGTAATCGTCCTCGACGCCTCGGCCCTCGGCGACCTCCGTGAGTTCCGCCCGCGAGACCACGTCGCGGGAGGCGAGTTCGCCGTCGTCGGTGGCGTAGCCGTACTCGAACATGAACCGCTCGCCCTCGGCGTTGAACAGCCGGCCGCCCTCCCCGCGGACGCCCTCCGTGATGAGCACCCCGGTGGAGGGGAGGGTTGTCGGGTGGAATTGGATCATCTCCATGTCCTCGAGCGGGACGCCGGCCCGGTAGGCCATCACCGCCCCGTCGCCGGTGTTTGCGATAGCGTTAGTGGTATGCTCGAAGACCTGTCCGGCCCCGCCGGTCGCGAGGACGACGCCCTGTGTGGCGCGGAATCCCGCGACCTCCCCGGTCTTGATGTCGAAGGCGGCGAATCCGTGGCACTTTCGGTCTGCCAAGTCCTCGTGGTCGGTGACCGCGAGCCGGGTCACGTACCACTCCTCGTATACCTCGATACCGCGCTTGAGGACCTGCTCGTACATCGAATGGAGCATGTGGTGGCCCGTCTCTGCTCCTGCATAGGCCGTTCTGGGGAAGGAGAGGCCACCGAAGGGTCGCTGTGACACCGTCCCGTCGTCGTCCCGGGAGAAGGGCATCCCCCAGTGATCGAGCTGGATGACCTCCTCCCGGATCTCCCGGGCGAAGATGTCCACGGCGGGGGCGTCGGCGAGGTAGTCCGACCCCTTCATGGTATCGTAGGCGTGATCCTCCCAGGGGTCGTCCTCGTGCAACGCCGCGTTCACGCCACCTTCCGCCGCCCCCGTGTGACTCCTGACCGGGTGTAGTTTCGAGACGATGGCCACGTCGGCGCCGGCTTCGTGGGCCGCCACGGCCGCCCGAAGCCCCGCACCGCCACCACCCACAACGAGTACGTCGTGTTCGTACATTGTCACCAGAATTTGAGGTTCTCCGCGACCGCTTCGCGTTTGACTTCCTGGATGTGCTCGGTGAGCGGGATGTCCTTCGGACAGACGTCGGTACAGGAAAACTGGGTCTGACACCGCCAGACTCCGTGTTCCTGTTCGAGGGTCTCCAGGCGCTTACGGCCCCGGTCCTCGCCTTCCCGCTCGTCGAAGTAGAACCGGTAAGCCTTGTTTATCGCCGCCGGGCCGAGATACTGGTTGTCGCCGGCCGCGATGTTACAGGAGGACATGCAGGCCCCACACCAGATACACCGCGTGCTCATCTTGATCTTCTCGCGGTTCTCCCGCGACTGGCGCTGCTCTTCGAGCTCCCCCGACGGAAGGTCGTCGGGATCGAAGTACGGCTCCACCGCCCGCATCTGGTCGTAGAAGTGCTCCATGTCGACGACGAGGTCCTTCAGGACCGGTCGATGCGGGAGCGGCTCGATACGGATGGGTTCGGCGAGGTCCTCGATCTGGGTCTTACAGCCCAATATCTGCGAGCCGTTGACGAACAGCGCGTCCGATCCACAGACTGCCTGCCTGCAGGAGTGCCGGAACGTGAGCGTGGGGTCGTAGTCGTCCCTGGCGTCCATCAGGGCGTCGAGGACGGTCATGCCCTCGTAATACTCGAGATAGAAGGTGTCGAACCGGGGTTCTGCCTTTTCGGGCACCTCCGGGTCGTACCGGAAGATCTCGAGATGTACCCGCTCCTCGTCGGTGGTCCCCTGCGATTCGGCATCTTCCTGGAGCGATTCCATCCGGGCACGCTTCTTCGCCAACCGCTGGCTCTGGGGCGCTGGGGGCCCCGACTCCGCTGCTTCCTCCGGGACCTCGCCCTCGGATTCGGCTTCCGTTGAATCGGTACTCATCTAGACACTCACCCCCGACATCGCCGCCGCCACGCGGAGCCCCTGGACGATGACGAGCGCCCCCGCGAGGACGAGTACCCACTTGACAGCGCGCTTCTGGGTGCCTTCGAGTCCCTGGTTGATGAGTGCATTATATATGCCATTCACGCCGTGGAACGCCCCGGTCACCAGGAACAGGACCATCGTGAGTAGATAGCCCAACTGGTCCATCCGTACCGCGCTTCCCTGGAGGGTGATCTCGGCGGCGTGGTTCACGAAGTGGAGCCAGAAGAAGTGGAAGGCGAGCGTGAGGATGAGGAAGGCCGCCGTGATCCGCTGGAAGAGCCAGAGCCACGACCCGGTCCGGAATGACGAGTAGACCTCGCTCATGGTATCACCACGGAAGAACCTCCGGCGTGATGAACGTCGTCACGCTGCCGATGGCGACCAGCGCCGTGACGATCAGCGACGCGTAGAAGCTCTTGTCCTGTACCTCGAGTCCGATGCCGAGGTCGACAAGCAAGAGGCGGACCCCGTTCAACATGTGGAAGACGGCCACGGCCAGCAGGCCGACCTCGAGGACTCGAACGAGGAAGATACTCTCCAGGCCCTGGAGCGTCGTCGTGTAGACGTCCGTCCCACCGGCGATCGCGGCGGTCTGTGAGGCTGCCGGTATCGCCGAACTCAGCACGGCAACGTGGGCGAAGAGGTAGCCGATCAGCACCCAGCCCGTGAACTTGTGTAACACCCAGGCCCACATCCCCGCCGAGAACTCCGTCCATCGCCCGAAGTCCTCGATGAGGCCTCGGTCGTACGACTCGCTCATACCCCGTAAGATGTGAGCCCACCGCACAAAGAACTTACTACCCTCCTGTTCACCTGAAAGCTACGCTTTCTGGTGATTTTTCAACGCTCGGGGGTGGACCCGATCGTCCGGTCCGCAGATATCGGTCCCTACCGTGTCCCGGGAGGCCCGCAAAACGTGACGAACTAATCCCACCAGCGCCCAGCGGGCGTCAGTACTCAGTGTTGGTTCGCCGGGTGGGAATCGGCGGGCCCGCGCCGCACCGCTGCGAGGGTCTTCTCGTCGAGTTCGACCAGATGGCAGAGGGGATTGCCCGGGTACACGACTGGATTCTCGAGGAGTCCCACGAGCAGTCCGGTAGAGGGAGCTTCGATTGTCGCTCGCTCTGTCTTGAAGGGGTTCGTGATGGTCGCGATCGTCTCTCCCTCATCGACCAGTTCCCCTCGACTGACGTGCATCTCGACGAGACCCCCGCTGTCCGATCGGATCCAGGTCTTGTTCTCGGACCCGATGACGGTCCGCCACCCCGGCCAATGGACGGGCTCGGCTGGCCACATCTCGTACTCGGCGAGCACGCTCGCCACCCCGTCGAGGGCCCGGTCTATCAGCCCGCGCTGGAACCGATGGGCCTCGCCCATCTCGATGGTGATCGTCGGGGCGCCGTGGTCTTTCGCCTCGCGGCGGAGCGTCCCCTCCGGTCCCTCACTGTCGATGATCACGTGGGAGCCGAAGGCATGGGCCAACCGCGAGACTTCAGTATGTCGCATGTCGCCACGGACGTGAAGCATGTTCGTCCGGCCCCGAGTCGAGGTGTGGAAATCGATACCCAGGTCGGCGGGTTCGATGAAATTCGTGAAGATGGTATGGGCCATCCGCTTTGCGTTCGTGCTCTCGAGGTCGCCGGGGAACGACCGGTTGAGGTCCCGGTCGTAGATCGGCAGGTATCGCTCCTGGGCGAGGAAGGCGGGGACGTTGAGGACCGGGAGGAGGATGAGGGTGCCGTGGAGGTCCGAATGGTCCCATTCGAGGGCCACCTCCCTGACCACCTCGATACCGTTCAACTCGTCTCCGTGGGTCGCCGCGGTCAGGAAGAGCGTCGGGCCGGGTTCGGCCCCATTGACGATGGAGACGGGGAGACGGACGGGATCACCGAGATAGGTTTCGCTGATCCGATATCGAAACGTCGTCGATTCGCCCGGCTCCACCTTGCCCCCGCTGTACGTGAACGAGCCGGCTACCATGGTCGCCCTTCGAACCCTCCAACATAAGTGGTTGTTCCCGTCCCGGCTCGGAAAACGTTCCGATGGCATCCGATTATCGATAGGTGCCATGAACCAGGCGGGGAAATCGGCGTCTCACCGTCCACCGGTTGGACAATCCCGGGAGGCAACGATGAGATGCCGACCGTTTATGCCCGTCGCCGGCCTCCACGTTTGCATGGACGAATCCGTTTCGGTGGGTGTCCTGAGTCTCCACAGTAGCAAGGAGACGAAGGCCATTCTCAACACGGTCAATGGGTTGGGCCACGATGGGCAGTGGCTCCGCGACGACAACCTCGTGGTAGAGATCGAGGACGGCATGGTCAGAATCGAGCCCGACGTCGACGTCATCGTGAACCGGCTATTGCTCTCGAATACCGAACAGCCCTCCGAGCTCCTCGGCCTGGCCAAGAGCCTTGGTCGGCTCCGGCCGATGCTCAACCGGCCGGCGAACGTACTCACCGCATTCCACAAGTTCGCGACCGCCACCTCGATGGCGGAGTCTCGGGTCCAGATCCCGAACGCAGCGCTGGCCCTCGACGCGGACCGACTGAACGAACTCCGTGCCAAGTTCGGCGACGAGACCGTGTACAAGACCGCGATCGGGACCCACGGTGGCGGGACCTGGAAGATCGGTCGGGGCGAATCGGTGAACCCCCGCGTCGGCGATCGCTACGCCTTCCTCCAGGAACTCATCGAGCAGAACCCCGAACACCGCCACAACGACCTCCGGATCTACCTCGTCGACGGCGAGATCGTGGGCACGATGCGTCGCTACGCCCCCGAGAACGACTGGCGGACGAACGTCGCGTTGGGTGGCGACGTGGAAGGTGTGGACGACCTCCCGGACGAAGCCGCGGAGATGGCCATCGAAGCCACGGAACTGATCGGTCTCGACTACGCCGGCGTCGACCTCGTAGAGGGTGTCGATGGATGGTACCTCCTCGAGGTGAATCCAACCGCGGGATTCAAAGGGCTCTACGAGGCCACCGGAATCAGCCCGGCAGCGGACATCGCGAAGCTCGCCATCGAGACTGCCGGCGGGGAGGTCGACGAGGAGAAACTCGGACGACTTCGGGGGGTACTGGACGATTCGACCCCCGAGCACGTCCGACGAGCTCCGCCGACCCCCAGGGAGGAGATAAAGACCATCGGCTATACCGAGGAGGTGCTGGTGAGCGGGACCTCCGGAACCGAGCGCATCGTCGCGAAGTCAGACACGGGGGCCTCACGGACCAGCATCGACACGCGCCTCGCCGCCGAGATCGGTGCCGGCCCGATCAAGAGCATGACCAAGGTCAAATCCGGGAGTATGAAGACGGGGAAGTCCCGTCCAATCGTCGACATCGTGGTCGGGATCGGTGGCGATCGGCACACCGTCGCCGCGAGCCTCGAGGACCGGGCACACATGGACTACGAGATGCTCCTCGGACGAGATATCCTCCAGCACTACCAGGTGGACGTCCGGCGCACATTCGAGGAAACCCGCGGGACGGACGAGGAAGAGGAGTAGCATTACGAGGAGTCTGTGACCGAGAGGGGCTACCCGAAATCGGCTCTCTGGCGGCAGTTGCGGGAGGACTCGTATCTGGCTCGAGATACTGGCTCGCCGCCCATCTGGCCGGAGTGACTGATCGACGGCTACCTGGCAAGATGTACTGTTGGACGGTTACCCGGCGAGATATTCTGGTCGACGGCGACCTCACTGGAGTTACTAGTCGGCAGCTAGCAGGCAGGAATCAGCACCAGCAGTATCCGTCTCGCCCCAAATTGCCGACCTCCAGTACTGGACGACGGGCTGTATCACCCGAGGAGGGGACGGAGCAACCGGATACCCACCATCAGCAAGATTCCCACCTGGAAGACCACGAAATATGTCGCCGATTCGAGGCCCGGCTCCCCGTGTTTGATCTCCGGGATGAGGTCGGAACTCGCGATGTAGATGAAGTTCCCGGCGGCGAAGGGCAACACCAGTACGGGGTCCAGAACGGACGACCCGAGAAATACCCCGATCACCCCGCCGAGGATCACGGTACTTTGCGTGATGTAGTTCAAGATCAGGGCGCGTTTCTTCTCGAACCCGCCGTACACCAAGATGCCGTAATCACCGATCTCCTGTGGGATCTCGTGAAGGGCGATGGCGATGCTCGTGACGATGCCGACGGGCGTTCCCACGAGGAACGCCCCGGCGATGACCAGGCCGTCGATGAAGTTATGCAACGAGTCAGCGGTCAACACCAGATACGTGACGGCGTCGTGGTCGTGCTCGGTCGCGTGGTGGTGATGCCAGTCGATGAATGCCTCCAGGACGTAGAAGAGACTGAACCCCACGATCAGGATTCCAAATAGTTGCAGCGTTCCCTCCCCACCACTGGCCGCGATCGCCCGGGGAAGCAGGTGGAAGAACGCACCGCCGATCATCGTGCCGGCAGCGAGCGCGACGAGCAACAGCAAGACTCGATCCAGAACCGCCTCGTGAACGAAGAGTGTGAACACGCCCACCCAGGCCAGGAAACTGATGAGGACCGTTGTGAGCAGTGTCCATTCCAGCGGACTCATTCATTCCGGCTTGGCCACCGACCGCGATAAACCTCCGTATTGACGAGACAACTGTCCGACTGGCATGTCCCCGGGCCCGTCTATTCAGACGCCGGCTGAGAGTCCACGATACCCCGTTCCGACCCCCCGTTCGCCTCACTACGTCGCTTTGCTCCACCGGTCGCTGGAGCTGCCAACAGTATTATTCTGAATTATCGAGGGTCCGAAATGCCATGGAGACGCCTGGACAGACCAGTGGGGCATAGCGACGCCTCGATAGACCAATGAGGCATAGCGACACCTCGATAGCCGAGCGGGTTCAGCCGATGTCTCGGCTCATGTCGACCTGGACGTCGTCGGTGAGGACCAGCTTCACGGGTTCGGTGAGTGCCTTACCGCCGCGGAACTTCGAGATGAGCAGGCTGGTCTGGATCTCGTTCGTCCGTACGGACCGCTGGAGTTGCCAGACCAGATCCGAGCGTTTCAGGGTCAGCGATCGGGCCGGTGGGTCAGTCGCTTCCTCGATCCCATAGAACAGACCCACGCTGCCCGTGTCCCACAATACCTCTTTGACGGTGTTGAGGAACTCGACGTACCGGCGCCTGTCTTCGAGTTCGAACTCGTTGATCGAATCGATGATCAAGTTCGATCCCTTCGGCAGGTTCCCGATGTATTCCATGGGATCGGCCAGCAACCGCTCGGGGTCCACGTACGAGACTTCGAGGTCGTTGTCGATGAGTCCCTCGTCCTCGGTTTTCTGGAGGTGATCGTGGAGTTCCTCCCGTATCTCCCATTCCGGCCGGAAGGTCGAGATGTAGACCGTCGGCCGGCTCACGGCCATCTCCTTGACGATGAGTTCGCTCTGGGTCTCCGGCGGGGCCACGAGACTGAGCATGCGCCCCGGCGGGATGCCCCCCTCGAGTTCCCGATCGAGCATCGTGATTCCCGTGGTCAATCGATTGGTCGCCGATCGTGGGATCGCCGTTTCTTCGTCCCCGTTGCCAGCCTCCGGCCCAGGGGGTTCCGGCGACGGGCGATCGGACAGGATCTCCGCATCGCCTTCGACTGATTGCTCGGCAGGTACCGTGCTCGCCTCGTTCGTCGGGCTCTGGGTCGTCGAGGCGGTATCGTCTGCACCGGTTGTCCCGTCATCAGCGGCCGAGTCGGCCTCCGAGACTTCGGACTCGGCCGATCGCTCCGGTACCGAATCGCGCTCCGCACCCTCGTCCGATTCATTCCCGTCGTCGGCGTCGGTCAGGATTTCGGCATCGTCCAAGGGTGGCGAGTCAACAATCGAAGCAGCGTTCTCCTCGGCCGTACCAGCAGCCGTCTCGGCGGTCGTCTCACCAGATTCCGTGTCGGCTGCGTCGGTCGGTCCCTCGGCTGGTGTCTTCTCCGACGACTCCTCGTCCCCCTCCTCCCCATCTTCCCCCATGGAGAAGAGTTCCTTGAGCCCCGAATGTGAATCGGATCCGGTATCTCCCTCCTCGTCGGTGGCCATGGTTCTCCCAACCGAGAGCGGGGAGACTGCTATGCCGTTCGTGGGCCCCCTCCGCCCTTCGGCTCTGGCACTATCTCTCGGGTCCTTTGTGTTAAAGGCCCACGGTCCGTTACCAACGTTGATAACTACCGTTGGTCTCCGTCGTGTCGGGTCTCTCACCCGCACCGATGGGATGGGTTTCATCGGCTGCTGGGGGCCCACCGTCGCGTGGCTTCGGTCCGCCGATATGGACTGGCGATGGTATTAAATCGCCTCACTGACAATATCGGACTATGTCAAAGGAGTGGCGATTCATGCTGATGACGCTGATCGTGATCGCACTCCTGGCCGGGGGGACGTTCCTGTTGTTCTACTTCGGTTCGGGGGTCACGTAGCTCACCCGTCGTAGCCCCGCCACACGTATCGCGAAGCGTAGGAGCGATAGGGCCGCCAGCGCTTCGCTTCCTCGTACATCTCGGTCCGGTTCAGATCGCGGTCGTAGAGGGCTCTCATGCCTTTGCGGATGCCCAGGTCCTCAACCGGAAAGACGTCCGGTCGCCCCAGCCCGAACATGAGGAACATCTTTCCCGTCCAGGGGCCGACCCCACGGATGTCGGTGAGTTCTGCGAGAGCTGCCTCATCCTCCAGCCCCTCGAAATGTCCGTTTTCGAGGGTCCGGAAGTGGTCGGCGACCGCGTTCACGTATTCGGTCTTCGCGGCCGAGAGACCCGCCGATTGCATCGTTTCATCGTCGGCGGCCAGGATACACTCCGGCGTGATCTCGACGGCCTCGAATAGCCGGGACTTGATGGCCGCCGCCGAGTCCATCGAGACCTGTTGCCGGACGATCGAGACGATCAAGCGCCGGAACGGGTCCGAGGCGGGTTCGAGGTCGACCGGTCCGTGGGACTCGACAAGAGGGGCGAGCCGCGAATCCGTCGCCAGGAGTTCATATGCCCGGTCGTCCATACAGGCGATAGACTCTCGGTGGTACTTCCGTCCGACGGATTCTGGTGCTGCAGGCTGGCCACAGCGCTCCCGCCCGTTCGTGAAATGGACTCGTCGCTCAGGTGAGAGTTCAGGAAGATCCATCGATGCTTCCAGATCATTCTAGGAATACGTCCCGAATGATCGTAGAAATGTCCAGAATGATCGAGACGGGCCCATCCGATCACGAACGCGACCGACCGATCTGTTGCATGACTTTTCGCTCGGCCGCACAGAGCCGTTGCCCGAAGGCCTGCTTCGAGATCCCGAACTCGTCGGCGAGGTCCTCCAGGGTTGTTCCCTTCGGGGTCTCGAAGTACCCGCCTTCGACGGCGGCATCCAGGGCCTCGCGTTGTTTCTCCGTCAGCGATGAGAGATCCACCTGTGACAATGGGGTCGAGAAACTGCCCTTGTCGCTCTGTGTGATACGGGTAAGTTCCGTCCGCCCGCTGGCCTCGTCGAGGCCCCGCATGAGATCGAAGGCCTGGTCGCGGTCCTCGACGTAGGTCTCGATCAGGATGGACGCGTCACGGACTTCGACCACGTTCGGGATACAGCCGAAGTTATAGAACGTACAGCAGGGACAATCGTCGCCGTCGCGCTCGGTGCGGCCCACGCGACGTCCACCTTCGGCCTCGGAGGGGTACTCGACGACGAACTCGCAATGACACGACTCCTCCATCTGCTTCGACCGGATGTCCTGGATCGAGGCGACCGAATCCAACTGCTTCAGCGGACAGGCGTTCCGAGGAAAGATCTCGACCACCAGCTGGAGATCCCGGCTTCTGAGTGATGACGTTCGTCGTTTTGTACGAGTAGACAGAGTTAATCCTCCTCCTTGTCGGTAACTCCGACTTCTCCCTCGATGAGGTAAAAACCCTCTTCGGTTCCCACGCACGTGAGAACCGACCGGAAGAGGACGCCTACCACGTGGGTGTCCGCACTTCAGGTTTGGAACGCTCGTTTCGGTCTCGGATCCGAACACCGAGTTGGGGCGGGAACAGATGGCCATCTCCGCCGGAGCCGGGTCCCAGGAGCACTTTCCAACGCTTCACCGAATCCGTCGTTTCCACGCGTGTAAACCCGTCACGCGTTCATGGCGGGCGATAGGGAAAGGTTCAATCCGGGTCCCCTGGCACACACTTACATGGAAATCGACGACATCCAGAACATCGCCGTGATGGGCGCCGGGAACATGGGCCACGGGATCGCCGAGGTGGCCGCCCTCTCTGGGTACGACGTGCGGATGCGGGACATCAAAGAGGATTTTGTCGAGAACGGGTACGAGCAGATCGAGTGGTCCGTGAACAAGCTCGCGGAGAAGGACCAGATCACCGACGGAGCGGCCGAATCCGCACTCGACCGGGTCACCCCACTCGTCGACCTGGAGGAATCGGTGGCCGAGGCGGACGTCGTGATCGAGGCGGTACCGGAGAAGATGGATATCAAAAAGGAGGTCTACCGCGACATCGACGAGTTCGCCCCCACCGAGGCGATCTTTGCGACGAACACCTCGAGTCTCTCGATCACCGAACTCTCCGAGGTGACCGACCGCGAGGGGCAGTTCTGTGGGATGCACTTCTTCAACCCTCCGGTCCGCATGGACCTCGTCGAGGTCATCCGCGGGGCACACACCGACGACGAGACCATCGACACCATCGAAGCCCTGGCGGAGGAGTTCGGGAAGACACCGGTACGGGTCAGAAAGGACAGCCCGGGGTTCATCTTCAATCGGGTGCTTGTCCCGCTCCTGAACGAGGCCGCGTGGCTCGTCCACGAGGACGTCGCGGACATGGAAACCATCGATTCGACCACCAAGTTCGACCTCGGGCTCCCCATGGGCGCCTTCGAGCTGACCGACATGGTGGGCATCGACGTCTCCCTCGATGTCCTCCAGTACATCGAAAGTGTGCTAGGGGAGGCTTACGAGCCCTGCCCACTCCTGGTCGAGAAGGTCGAAGCCGAGGATCTCGGGCAGAAGACCGGGAAGGGGTTCTACGATTACGAGGACGGCGGGGCCGAGATCCCCTCGGATGCTGGCGATGAGGAGATCGGAGACCGACTGCTCGCGCTGACCGCGAACGAGGTCGCGAAGCTGGTCGGCGAGGACGTCGCCGACCCGCCCCAGATCGACGAGGCCATCCAGCTCGGCGGCGGGTGGCCCGAGGGACCCGCGAAGATGGCGGACGAGGCCGGGATCACCCACCTCCACGATATACTGGCAGACCGCTACGAGGAGACGGGGGCCGAGCGATACGAGCCGGCCGAGACACTCGTCGAGATGGCAGCGGCTGGCGAGTCGTTCTATGGAGAGGGCGAGGGGGCGGAAACTGGTCCGAGCTTCGAGGACATCGCCGTTGAGGTCGAGGGCCGAGTCGGTCATATCGAACTCGACCGCGAGCACCGGATGAACTCGCTTACCCCGGAACTGGTCGACGAGTTCGGGGAGGCGGTGGACATGCTCGAGGCCGACGAGGCGGTCAGAGCCCTCCTGATAACCGGAGCCGGGGACCGGGCCTTTTCCGCAGGGGCCGACGCCCAGAGCTTCCTCGGAAGCGCGAATCCGATCGACGCCGTTGAACTGTCCCGAAAGGGCCAGCAGACCTTCGGAAAGCTTGAAGAGACGGGGATACCGGTCCTCGCTGCCATCGACGGCTATTGTCTGGGTGGTGGGATGGAACTCGCCACGGCCGCCGACCTGCGGATCGCGACGGAGCGGTCGGAACTCGGACAGCCCGAATTCAACCTCGGCCTGCTCCCCGGCTGGGGCGGCACCCAACGACTCCGGCACATCGTTGGGGATGGTCGTGCCAAGGAGATCATCTTCACCGCCGAGCGGTACGACGCCGAGACGATGGCCGAATTCGGTTTCATCAACGAGGTCGTCGATCGCGAGGAGTTCGAGGACCGGGCCTGGGAGTTCGCCGAGGAACTCGCGTCCGGCCCGCCGATCGCCCAGCGGTTCACGAAGCGGGCGATGCTAGCCGGCCGGGAGAGCACGGAGGCGGGGCTGCGGACGGAGGCCCAGGCCTTCGGGCAACTCATCGGAACCGACGACTTCAACGAGGGTGTGATGGCGTTCATCGAGGACCGCGACCCCGAGTTCGAAGGCGAGTAAGCCGACTGGCCAGCTGTCGCAGGTGTCACGATTCTCGTCCAGATCACGATTTTTCGGCGTGTCGGCACCTCGAAGCGCCGATCACGGAAATGTTTAAGCAGTGATGGAACGAAATCCATCTAAGGAATGCTGGATGCCAACATGACTCACAATGGAGGGGAGGGATGGGCCCGTCCGAACGGCGGAAACACGGCCGCGTACAATTCGATGGGGCGGTTGGGCCACTATACCGCTGGCTTGATCGGGCTACTCGTCACCATCGGACTCCTCTTTATCCTGTATCCAATGGTGGTCGCGGTGACGAAACCGCTCCACGTGCTTTCCTCGACGGCGATCGTCATGCTTGGGGTCTTCACCTGGGTGGTACTGTGGTGCGGGATCGATTTCGTGATGGACCGCCGGATGGCATAGGGAGTTTCGTGGGGAGCGGAGAGCCATCCGCGCCTTTTGCTTCGACGGGTTTATACCGAAACCATGGATACAATCTGATGCGCTCCGTTGGTGTAGTCCGGCCAATCATCTTGGCCTTTCGAGCCGAGGACCAGGGTTCAAATCCCTGACGGAGCATGCGAATCACGAGCGAAGCGAGTGTCTCGAGAATGCGAGCGGTGACACCGCGAGCATTGCAGCGAGGGGCGGCGTTCTGGCCCGGGCGAAACGCGCATGGAAGGGATTTGAGCCACGCAAATCCGACCGTCGGGGAGGATTTGCCATCGTGTTCACATCCCGCCGAGCATTTTGCGCCGAACGTCGGTGAGGAGGAAATGCGAACAGGAGCTTGCGGCCGATACGTCGATCGATACCCACCTCCGAGAGTCTATTCCCGCCGGTAGAGCGGTACCAGGACCGCGAGGAGAGCGATCTCCGCGAGTTTGGAGACCAACGCTCGAGTGTCAGAGGAGAGATGCTCTAGGACAGCCGCCACCGGTCCAAGACCGTGGAAGAGGGGTTCCCGACCGGGGAAGAACCCACCATGACCTGACAGATGCCAGGCGAAGTACCCGCCGAGATAGGTTGCGACGAGGATGATGCCAAGGCCATACAGTAACTTGCGACGGTAGCCCACCCCGGCCAGCGGAATCCCCACGAGTATGGCTACCCCGGACGTGGCGAACGCGATGGGGCGAGGGTCGCTGAGTAACAGTGGGAGATTCTCCGTCAAGATGAGGATAACGAGGCGCGGCAAGCCGTGTGTGGGATGGGTAAGATGGATTCCAGCCACGAGAATCGCCAGCGGGAGGGCCAGATACCCGGCGTTCTCGATAACCGCTTCGGAACGGGCAGGTTGTTCGGTCACGTTCAGGCTCCAACCGGTAGTCGGTATTAAGGTCGGTGTTCGCATGAACCGAGGGTGCACGCCGTCTGCCTCGTTTCGACCGCTCGGAGTACGGGTTCGCCTCAACGTATCTCACCCATCTGGCTGTGTGATCCGCGCCCGCGTCCCGTCTGGCCGGGCCCCTTACCAGGCGACGTCTGTCGGGCTACCTGTATATATTATATCTAATAACAGCGTAGTGTCCGGTTATGCAACCACTTCCCCTCCAGGTCCCTGGACTCGTAGAGCTCGGCGTCATCTTCCTCATCTTTCTCATCCTGGCTGTTCCCGTCGCCCTTCTCGTCGGTCTCATCATCCTGCTCCGGCGTCGGTCCGAGGGTTCTCAGTCCGAACAAGAGACCATCGACGAACTCGAGACGCGGGTGGCCGAACTCGAAGCAGAGATCGAGGACCTCGAACACGACACGGAGTGATCGACGCCCACCAGCGTCGGTGACTGAAGACGCTTGTTTCACCCGGACACATCGGCTCGGACGGCCATCATACCGGCTGCGCGTTCGGCCCAGTCACCCCAGATGAATCCACCGGTGACGATGATCGCCCAGACGGCGAAACTGGAGACGAGTCCAACGTAGACACCCCTGACTCCCCAATCCAGCAGGATCGCAAGTAGATATGACAGCCCGAGCATGAACCCGAAGGTCCCGACCGCCCGCGCGTAGAATGGAGTCCGGGTGTCACCGGCCCCGCGCAAACTCCCCGCGAACGGGGAAAAAACCCCGAAAGCCACCATCGAGACTCCGAAGACTGCGGTGAAGGTACTCGCATAGGAGAGCGTGAGTGGATCTCTCGTGAACACGGAGGCTATCGGCTCGGCCCCGAGAACGAGGATGGCACCCAAGACGCTCATGAGCAGAATACTCATCGCGGCGATGGCGAATCCAGCGTAACGGGCCCCCTCTGGATCGCCTTCACCCAGGGCCTGACCAACCAGGATGCTCGCCCCGGTGGTGATCGACCGGTAGATCGGCCCCGAGAGTTGCTGGTAGATCCGACGGCCGATATGATAGGCGGCAGTGACCTCCGTGCCGAAAAGCAGCAACAGTGCGTTGAACGGGAAGTTGGCGACCGTCGAACTCATCCCTTCGGCGATATTCGGGACGCTGATCGCGACGAGCTGGCGGGTGATCACGAAAGAGCGGGGACGGGCGAAGGAAAGATCTGTCAACTGGGAGCCGATCGCGACCGTGATGGCGAGCGCTTCGAGCCCGCGAGCCAGCAGGGTCGCCAGCCCAATCCCGATGATGCCCAGCCGGGGCACTGGTCCGATGCCGAGGGCAAGGACCACCGTCGTGATGGCGTTGAAGAGACTCGCGCCGCCGTTGACGACCATCGGCGTCACGGTATCTCCGGTTCCCTGCAGCGACCGAGCCCCGACGAGACCCACGATCCGGAGCGGGGAGGCCACGAGGATGAATAGAAGATATGCGGCGCCCAGCCGGACCACGTCTCGCTCGGCACCCAGGACGCCGATGAAGAACTCGGAGAACAGGATACCCAGGACGATCAACGGGAGCCCGATGAGCACCCCGAGCAGGATCGCCTGCGTGATCGCCCGATTCCGTGTGACCATGGCCTCCCGGCCAGTGTCCTGACTCGAGAGAGCGATCGCGCCGGCGCCTAATCCCAGACCGAGGCGGAGGGGGATCTGGCCGTAGAGGTCGGCAAGGCCGATCGCCGTGACATACGCGGGGGCAAAGAGACCGGCCACTACGATGTCGACTGTCCGCATCAGGGTGGTGAAGCCGTGCTGGATCGTGATCGGCCAGGAGAGCCCGAACGTCTTCCTCCACACGCCCCACAGCCGGTCCCGGTCGACCATACCCGCCCCTGAGACCCCCACGTGGAATGACCTGGCGATTCCGGGAAGGGGCCTGGCGGACGGTTCGCATCATCCGGCCCCGGACCACTCACAGGGGCCAACTGTCTTGTCGACCCTGCCCCAATCCCTCGATATGGACTATGTCCCCTTTGCGGAGGCGGAGCAATACGAGCCCGAAGAGGGGTGGCAGCGGCGCGCCCTCGCCGGCTCGGACCAGTTCAGCTTCGAGTACTTCGAGAAACCACCAGGTCACGCCTCGCCACTACACGACCACGAGAACGAACAGGTCTGTGTCTGTCTCTCGGGCGAACTCACCGTCCACTTCGATTCCCGGGACTCGGTTACCCTCGAGGAGTACGATTCGATCCTCCTGGGGGCATCGGAAACGCATGCGGTCGAGAATACCGGCGAGAAAACCGCGGTGGGCCTTGACGTCTTCGCGCCGGGTCGGTCATTCGATTTCTGGACGGATCGAACGGAGTAGCCGCCAAGGGTATCCGGCATCACCATCCTCCCCGGGGAGGTGTGATCCACCCCCCCCCCCAGATTTCCACCACAGCCGTGAAAACATCCAGTAGGCCAGTGGGCCTGATTCGAAAAGTCGGAAGGGGGGCACCGGAATTTGGAGCAAAAATCCAGCGGGGCCCCGGTTGCATGGCAGGTGCGAGGACTTCCCCGCTACGCTCCTTCCTAACGAGGGTGGCAGGCGTCACAGCCCCCTTCCCCTACCCCAGTTTCGTCGACCGCCGATCACCGAAGTTCCTGGATGATGGAGCTGTATTCGTCCTCTTCGACGGCTTTCAGCGTCTGAGACTCGTAGCCCCCCTCCCGCTCGGCCTTGAGGGCGAACTCCGCGTAGGATTCGTCATCCGGGAATTCCGCGACCGAGACGAAGTCGTAGGGACCGAACGTGAGGAATACGTCCTCGATGGCCCCGCCCGTCTCGTCGGCGATCTCCCGCATGCGGTTGGTACGGTCCGAACTCTCGTCGATATTGCGTCGACCCTCCTCCGTGAGGTTGGTCAATCGGATGTATTTTGGCATGAGTGCCTTCTCGGTCGGGCCGGTCTCCCTGACCCAAGGGTGGTCGTCGGACGAGCGCCCGGTGCACCTCGGAGTGCGGGTCCCCCACCCCTCGAGGTGCGATACAGAAATGGGGCGGTCTTACATTAAAAATTATGATTATTATCGTCTTCGGAAGATGTCGCTTCGACGGGATTGTGCACCCCGGTTGTGGAAAACAGTTACTTACAAACATGTAATACTGTTCCGTTGATAAGCAATAGTTTCCATCGATAGAATTGCTGTAATTACACCGTTTTATTGCTGAAAAAGGACCTATCGCGATAATGTACATTCTATTATATGTCTGATATGCGTATACACTAACTGTGATGGTCGAGGAGCAAACCGCCAGCTTCGAACAGCTGACCGACCTCGAGACCACGACCCCAACACTCATCGAGGGGCTGCCGGGGCTTGGCCTCGTGGCTTCGATCGCCGTCGAACAGCTCACGAACCAACTTGATCTGGTCCATCACGGCACCATCCACTCGCCGTCCTTCCCGAAGGTTGCAGCCTTCGATGCCGGGCGCGTCCAAGACCCGGTCAGAGTCTACGCCGGGGACAACCCCGATGTGTTGACGCTCCAGAGCGCCTTCCCGATTCCCGAGGCGGCGTTCAGCGACCTCGGTAGTGTCCTGCTCGACCAGCTTGCCCTCGAGTTCGACCGGGCGATCTTTCTCGCCGGCATCCCCGCCGAGGCCGAAGAGGAGATCGGGGAGGTCCAGGGCGTCGCGACCACGGATGATCTCGCAGACGATCTGGCCCGTGCCGACATCCCGGCGGCTGAGGGGACAGGGCTTGTCGGCGGCGTCACCGGGTCACTCGTCACCGACTGTTACAACGGGGGGGTCCCTGCCGCGCTTCTCCTCGTCAAGTCGAACCCGTACATCCCCGATCCGACCGCGTCTCGGGCAGTCATCGAAGAGGCGTTGGAGCCCCTGGTCGACTTCGACATCGAGACGACAGAACTCCGCGATCACGCAGAGCGCATCCAGCGACAGAAGGGCCAGATCGCTCGCCAACTTCGGAGACAACAGGGCGAGGAAGCCGACGAGGAAGTGGCCAAGAAACCTGGCATGTACCAGTGACCCACTGACCCCATGGGACTATCTTGCCGTTCCCGGGCCGGCGAAGGAGACGCCGATCGGGTGCCCGCTTTTCGGATCCAGGCCGACGTGACTCACCCTTCGTGAAACCGAGAAGGGGTAGAGCGGTGGCGACAGGGGCGGTGGCGACCGGAGCGGTGGGTGGTCCGCTCGGTGAAATGGTGCGATGTACGATCACAGCAGTTGCTCCCATCCGACCTGTGTAATTGGTGCGGTACGACCGGTGACCCGGCACTCTCGGCAGAAGGGTATGGTGGAATTACTGGCAAAGTAGTAATGCGTTTTCTATTTTATAGTCTGGAATTTTATATACCTTTTATTTTGAGATTTTGGTTCAAAGGGGGGTCGGATCCATATCCCGATGACCGATGGTCGTAGATATTATTATATATATTTATTGATTATTCTAATGGGTGCACAAATAATTCTATTACTCCGTTAAAGCTTCATATAATCTGTTATAAAGCTTTTCGCGCAATGCCTAACGGCTTTATCATCAGGAAATATATCTTATTCAGTCGGCTCGAATGCGACCTCAGAGGTCGTTGCGATTGCCACTCAACCGAAAATACGATTATCAGTCATAGAGATGCTTTACAGCGCGTATATTCAAGCTATTGCCACTCAGACAGGTCAGCGCCCTCTATTAGATCATATATCCATTAATTCTTATATTTTATTGGTTTTTTGATTTATAGTTGTGATTGATCTATCAGTTCGCTATTACCCTATCTGCACGAAATGCCATTGGGGGCCATCGAGTGATCTCGGCCTCGAAAACGTCCCTCTCTAGACTGAAAAAGCAGTTCTCCCTCACCATCGGTTCGCGGTCATGATAGCCCACCCGATGGTGATATCCGCGTCGCCAGGATACTTCACCCGACCGCCGAGGTCACATTCGAGGGGCAGTGGATAGAAGACCGGACGGGTTCCCCCCGAACGACGCCAGTCCGTCACCATCGGCCGCATCCTCGACAGGAACGTGTCTGGGAGTCGCTTCTGTCAATCCCTGGGTCCGAAAAGCCCCGTCCTGAGGGAGTGCCGGCGAGCGTGCCGGCAGGCCCAGGTCCCGCAGTGGATATCCCGGACCTGGACGATGGATGCTTCGGAGGTTTCGAAGGTAGCCTGGTGCTCGAGCGTCGTGCTAGGTCTTCAAAGGTCCGCTATTGCCTCCTCAAGCGCCGTCTGAAGCTCGGCGAGTCGTTCTCTGAGTTCGTCGCTCAGTGCGGGCTCCATCCCCGTCTGGCCCAGTTGAATGCCGAAGATCTGGACGACAGCTGGCGCCTCGTCCATCCGGCCGACGAGGTCGACCATCTCGAGGAGTTCGATTTCGTGGGACCCATTCGAGTCGGTTTGTGACACCAGTTCCGCCGGGCTGGATCGGAAGTGATCCCCGGTTTCGCCACCGAACTGGACCGCGTCCACGAGCAAGACCCGGTCGTAGGCGGCGAGGGCGTGAACCACGCGGGGTGTCGGGGCATCGTACTCGAGGAGGTCAGTGTCCGACGGTGTGCCGTGGGCACGGATTCGCTCGAACAGGACCGGAACGACACCATCGTCGCCACGCAGCGGATTCCCCAGTCCAATGACACCACAGTTCGCACCGCTGGTCCGTCGCTCCGGCGGCCGAGACCCACGTGACTCGGTCATTATTCACTGGGCCCGTCGCCCGCGAATTCCACGTCGAGGTAGTGGGTCGAACACGAGATGCAGGGGTCATAGGCTCTGACGAGCATCTCGAGGGTCTGTTCGATCTCCTCCCGGGACCGGTCCAGGACGGTCGGCACCATCGCCTCCATGTCCGCCTGGATGTTGCCGTGGTTCTGGTTCGTGGGGATGACGGCGTTCGCGCGTCGACAGGTGCCGTCCTCGAAGGTGTAATCGTGGATGAGCAATCCTCTGGGCGCCTCCACGAATCCGACGCCACGGCCATCCTCGGGATCGATATCCGGTCGATGGTAGTCCGACTGAGTGTCGAGACCGCACTCGAGTAGGTCCTCGATGAGCGCGAGGGAGGAGCCAAGGAGGTGTGCGACCTCGACGAGCTGGGCCACGTTGTTCATAAAGGGGTTGTGGCATACTGGCTCCAGATCGAAGGCCTCGGCCACCCGTTTCGCCCGGGGGGCGAGCTGGTCGTAATTATTATTGAGACGGGCAAGTGCGCCAACCGCGTAGGACTCGCGTGCGTGCTTTGCGAATTTGGCCGTAGATTGCCCGGTCACATACTCGTTGACGATGTCCTCGTAGTGGACCCCCGAGAGGTTCCCCTCGTCCGAGGAATATGGAGTCCCGTCATAGAGGGCGTACTCCTCGGGATGGGTGAGCGAGATGAACTCGGTCTCGCGGTCGAATGTGGGCAACCGGTTGGTGAGGTCCTCCAGGAGCGCGACAACGGCCTCGAGGTCCTCGAAACCCTCTTCGATGGACATCATCAGGTTCTCGAGTTCGGGCTCGGTCGGCAGTTTCGAAAACCCGCCCGGGATCATGCGCTGGGTGTGGACCGACCGACCGGCCACAGCCTCGAGCATCTCGTTACCAAGTCGATGAAGTCGGATGACCGTCTTGACCTCATCCTCGTGCGTGTCCGCGAGGGAGATGACCGACTTCGATTCGAGGAGATCCGGGAGGGCCAGATACCCGACGTGCAGGACGTGGCTCTGGATCGTTTCCGCGTACAGCGCGAGTTTTCGGAGCCGCTCGTCTTGAGCGGTTATCTCCACACCGATCGCCTCCTCGACGGCCTTGAGCGAGCAGTTGACGTGGCTGGCCGAGCAGATGCCACAGATCCGCGAGGTCAGGTGCGGGACCGCCTCGTAGTCCTTGCCGACGAACATCGATTCGAAGTACCGGGGAGACTCGACGACCTGCCACTCGCACTCCTCGATGGTCCCGTCCTGGACGTTCACGACGATATTGCCGTGGCCCTCGACCCGGGTCACGTACTCGTCCTGGATGTCGATCTCGGTCATTGGAGGGCCTCCTGGGAGCGCTGGTAGCCGAAGTACATATCGTACATGTCGATGACCGCCTCCGGGGTGAGCCCATGTTCCTCCAGAACGTCGGAGGCGGCGTCTTCATTGGGATTATCCACCAATCCACGACAGCCCCAACACCGGGTGCCCTCGGAGACACAGACCGCGTCACAGCCGCCCCTCGTCACCGGCCCGAGACACACGTCATCCCGAAGGAAGGCACAGGTGTTCTCGTTCAACTTGCATTCGAGACACACCGGATGGGACGGAAGCGACGGTTCCTGTCCCCGAATCAGGTCGGTCACAACTCGGAGGAACTCCCCCTGGTCGATGGGGCAACCGGGGATCTCGTAGTCGATGTCGATCACCGCTGCGGCTGGTTTGGCCTCGGGCCAACTCTCGATCGCGTCCGCCTCCTCGCCGTACACTCCCTCCTGGAGGGCCTCGAAATCCTGTGCGTTCCGTATCGCATTGATGCCGCCGATAGTCGCACACGAGCCGAGTGCCACGACTGTGTCGGCATTCCCCCGGATGGTCTCGAGCCGCTCGGCATCGTGGTCGGTGGCGGCCGAGCCCTCTACGAAGGCGATGTCGTACTCGTCGCTGTGGGTCGAGGTGGCCTCCCGGAAGCTCGCGATGTCCACGATCTCCACGAGTTCGAGGAGCTGTTCCTCGAGGTTGATGACCTGTAGCTGGTCGCCCTCGCACCCCGTGAAATCGAAGAACGCGACTCGTGGTTTCATCGCCTCGGTCATGCAAGTGCCTCTGGTCGGTCCTTGATGACCTCGTAGTTGAACACCGGGCCGTCCTGGCACACGTAGAGGTCGTTGATCTGACAGTGGCCACAGAGTCCAACCCCACAGTGCATGCGCCGCTCGAGCGAGAGGTAGATATGATCGTGGGGGATTTCCTTCTCGTCGAGTTGCTGCTGGACATACTGGAACATCACAGGCGGCCCACAGACCACTGTATACGTCTCCTCGGGATCGATGTCGAGCCTGGGAATCAGGGTGGTGATAACCCCGACCTGACCATCCCACTCCTGGCCCTCGGGGACCTCGTCGACGGTCATCCGGAAGTCGATGGCGGCCGAGTCGGCCCACCGGGAGATCTCATCGGGGAAGAGCATCTCCGCTGGCTCCTTGCACCCGTACAGAACCGTGACGTCCTCGAACCGGTCGCGCTCCGCGATGGCGTAGTTGATCATGGACCGGAGCGGCGCGAGGCCGATGCCGCCCGCGATGAACAGGAGGTCGTTACCTTCGAAGGTGTCGATGTCACAGGTCTCGCCGAACGGCCCCCTGATGCCGACGGTATCGCCGACATCGAGTTCGTGGATCGCGTTCGTCACCTTGCCCACCGCGCGGATGCAGAGTTCGAACGGCCCGTCGGTGGTTGGCGCGGAACTGATCGAGAACGGTGCCTCCCCCGCACCCGGGACGAAGAGCTGGACGAACTGGCCGGGCAGGTGTCCGAGTTCGTCCCGCTCCTGGAGGTCGAAGGCGAACACAGAGTCGACGTCGGTGAATGGCTCGCGGTCGACGAGTCGGGCCGGTTCCGGTTGGTAATATACTGGTTCCCCATGCTGTTTTGCAAGGTATTCAGGCATTGGTGGCCCTCCAGAGTTCGTTGTATATCTCGCTCGGATCGGCAACGTCGGCCACGCAGTGCTGGGTACAGCGGCCACAGCCCACGCAGGCGATATCGCCGTACCGTTCGTAGATGTAGTTCCCCTTCCGAAGCAATCGGTGTCGGTGGCGCTGGACCCGCTCCTCCCGGAAGTTCTCCCCGCCGGCGACGGCCGCGAAGTCCTCGAGCAGACACCCGTCCCACCGTCTGACGGTTCCACCCACGTCATCCGTGATGTAGTCCACCACGTCGACGTCGAAACAGTAGCAGGTTGGACAGATTACGTTGCAGGTCCCACACGACAGACAGCCCTCGGCGTAGCGTTCCCAGACGTCCGTGGTGTCGTAGTTCTCCGACAGCAGTGTGGGGAGCTGGGCCGGTGGGAATTGTATCGATTTCTCGAACTCCTCCTGGATCGCTCGCTTCTCCACCTCGACAGCCTGGACCTCCTCGACGGTTGCTTCGCGGGTCGGGGCGTCCTCGAGTAGGTCGCTTCCCTTCCGGGAGCCGATCTCGAGCGCGTACGTGTCCGGCAGCTCCGTGAGGAGGAGGTCGTACCCGGTGTCGGTCCGGGCGGTCCCCATGCTCGCCGCGAAGGACCACTCCGATACCGACTGCATCGTTACCCCGACGAGTACGGAGTTCTCGCGTTTGCGTCGATACGGTTCGTCCCCCTGTGCGTCGATGAAGATGGTGTCGAGTTGCTCGATGGCAACGAGGTCATACGGATGCACGCCCACGATGATTCGACCCTCTTCGCTCCAGCCGAGCCTCATGTCATATCCGTTCTCGTCCGAGTCGTACTCCACCAATTGCTCGCGCTGGGGGAAGAAGTACTTCTTCGGCGAGAGCATCGTGACATCATAGTCCAGACACAGGTCCTCGGGCCTCTCGAGCCGGTCGAAGACATACTTCGTCCCGTCATCGGTGACCCCAACGACCTCCCGTGGATCGTCCGCTATCAATCCATCGAGGAGGTCATCGAAGTCGGGTTTGTCCAGTATTTTCATTCGTCGTCCACCGGGGTCTCTAGGCCGTGATACCGCTCTGCAGGTTGATATTCGTCGCCTTCTATCTTATCCACGCGGGTGGTTTCAATGTGCTGAAAATTGTGCACGACTCCGGGCCACGATGATGGCCGATCGAGCACGAACGCCTCGGCGCGCTGACCATCGCATGTCCTCGCCAAAACAGAAGAATCGACACTGGTGCAGGGGTCTCACCTGATCACGACCTCCCTCCGAACGGAATGGCCGGGCCCGGCGTGATCTCAGTGCCGCGATTATTCCATATGAAAAATTATTATATTGAATGATAATAGCAATACCCCGCTCCCCGGCCATCGATTGAGAGAAGCGGTCCGGCAGAATCTCTGATTGCCTCTGCGCGACCCTTCAGTGCTTCGACGGGACCTCCGATTGCCCAGGCGTGACCCCTGGTTGT
>CAZQNH010000004.1:6428-11810 GCA_964594685.1 uncultured Halobacteriales archaeon | reverse complement strand
GACCCTTCAGTGCTTCGACGGGACCTCCGATTGCCCAGGCGTGACCCCTGGTTGTGTCGAAGTCGGCTCTGGAGCCCACCGGTTCAATCGCCCAGATCGTCGGACCGCCCGGCTTCCATCGCGACGGGCTCCGCCGGCAGGAGGCGCTCCGGTCTGATGTGTCCCTTCACGTGATGCCCGTTCGCCTCGTGGGCCTCGATCTCCCGGCGTTGCACCCGGGCGTCGCAGTCGACGCAGTACCAGGTGACGCTCATATGACTGTCCGGGGTGGTTGTTCGAGTTCGTCGAGGACCCGGGCAACCAGACTGGGTAGGCGAGTTCTGACGGCGTCGCTCAATCGATCCCCGGCGGCGACCTGCTCCGGGACGATCCCCAGCAGGATCATCGCCTCGGGCAGATCGTAGGCCGCCGACCCCATCTCGATCGCGTCGCCGAGCGAGAAGTCGTGCATCAGTACCTCGATCCCGGCGTCCCGGTCACGCTCGCCCAGTAGCGGATATCGGTGTATTGACCCGGGTTCCGCCCCGGGGACGTCGACGGCGTCCACCACGATCGCCCGGTCGGCGCCATCCATCGCCTCGAGAGCGAGGAAGGCCGTGGTGCCCGCGAAACACACCCGTGCATCCATCTCTGCGACCGGCAATCGGTCGATGACTTGCTTGGCGAGGCCGTCGTCGCCCATGATCGGGTTCCCCACCCCGATCACGACCTGGTCGGAAGCGGTCATGACGAGGTATGCGAGAGAACGTGTTCATTCATCTGTGCTCTCCTTCTGGTTGACAGCCTCCCGACCGTCGTCTCCGCTCCCTAGAAATGCGTAGACTCGTCCGGTGATCATCGACCGGAAGATGTCCCAGTTGCCGGGCAGGAGCGGGAAATAGGCATGGAAGGCCACGGCACCCACCCAGGCGAAGGCGAGGAAGTGATGGAACTGTTTGAGCAGTTCGTAGGAGGCAGTCCCGGAGAGGAACCCGACCAAGTGGACCCACTCCGGAATCGCCGTGGTGATGTACTCGAACATCCCGAACCCGGTGATAGTGACCCCGGCAAGGAGCGCGAGCTGCAACCAGAAGAAGAGCTTCTGCATCGGGTGGTAGGCCACCCACTCGCCCTCGTCCTCGTCGTCCCTGCCGCCGGGAGCGCCGATCCGCTATTGCTGGGTGGACTCCTCGCACTGGCTGTCGCGCTCGGGGTCGGATCGCGGATTTCGCTCGGACCCTACACTGCAAAAGTGGGCTTCGCAACGGCGTTCGCCGTGGTCGTGGTGGCACCGCACGCGGTCCTCAGGTCGGGCCCGTCCCTTGGCTCGTTGCCCGTCACGACAACAGGGGTCGGGTACGTGGGCCTGTTCGGTCTCAGAGTCGGGACCTGCGTGGCCCTCGTGGCCTTGCTCCCCGCGACGACCCGGTTCGCGGACCTCCTCGCCGCGCTCCGTCAGCTACGGCTACCCGCCGGTCTCGTCGCGGTCGTCGGCCTGACCCATCGGTATCTGCACCAGATGGCACTCGACCTGGATCGCACGATGCTCGCCCAGCGGAGTCGATCGATCGAATGCGGAGGGTATCGATCCACCTGGCGGTCGTGGGGTCGGCTCCTCGGAGCCTTCTTCTTGCGGGCCTTCGAGCAGGCCGAAGGTGTGAGCCGAGCGGCGCAGGCGCGTGGCGGACGGATCCCTAAATCCTACCCGAACGGTCGATCACTTGGGGCGCGCGACCTGGCCTTCGCCGGACTCGTCCTCGGCGTCACGGTGATGGTGGTGATACCGTGAGTTCGGTCATCGAGGCCACCGGCCTCTAGCATCGGTACCCCGACGGGACCAGCGCGATCACGGGGGTAGAATTCGAGGCGATGGCCGGGGACCAAGTCGGCATCCTGGGGCCGAACGGAGCGGGGAAGAGCACGCTTCTCATGCTCCTCGGCGGCTTGCTCGAGCCCTCGGCGGGCCGGGTTCGATACTTCGACGAAATCGAAGACGCCGACGCGATCCGCGACAGGCTCGCGGTCGTGCTCCAGGAACCCGACCAATACCTCTTCAATCCCACCGTCCGAGCGGACCTCGAATACGGGCCCTCGCAGCTCGACGTCCCATCGGCGGTGGCCGAGCGACGGGTCAGGGCCATCGCGTCGGAACTCTCGCTGACCACGTATCTCGAACAACCCCCGTTCAGGCTGAGTGGCGGGGAGAAGCGACGGGCCGCGATTGCGGCCGGGCTCACGACGAATCCGGACGTCTTGCTAATCGATGAACCGTTCAACGACGTCGGGGGGACCCACACCCAGGACGTGCTGGGACTCCTCCAGGAGCGGATGATGGCGGGGGAGACCACTATCTTCGCAACCTCCGAGACCGACCTGGTACCACACGTTGCCGACCGCGTCCTCGTCCTCGACAGGGAGGGACAGATCGCCCGGCGGGGTGGGACGCGCGAGATCTTGACCGACCTCGACGGCCTTCGTGAATGCGGGCTGCATCCGCCCCGCGTGACTCAATTGTTCGCCGCAGTGGGTGAGGACGACCCGCCTCTCACGGTAGACGAAGGTGTAACGAGACTCTGCAAGGACGACGAACTCGATTTCCGGAGGTCCAAGGGACCCCGCTACGAGTAGCGGGTGGCCGGACCCCCAACCCCCTGAGGCGGGTTTTGAAAAAGCCCTCACCAGACTGGATGGTGCATGCCTTTACGCTGTGGACCCGAACCCTGGCGCATGAAAAACCAGGAGCCGCCCGCCGACACGCCGGGCGACCAGTACGAGCAACTCGCCGGGGGCGAGGCCGACGGGGCCGTCCCGCAAACCGAAGAGATGGCGGACGCGTTGTTGGCGGTGACCGGGATGGGGCCCCCGGGCTCGTTCGGGCGGACGATCGACATCGGCGACCGGTACCTCGGCCTGGTGACCGAAGGCACCGGAGGGAAAGGTCGGGTCGCCCGCCGCTCGGACCGGCTCGCGGCGCTCGGGGCCGATATCGTGACCAGGACCGTGAACGAACTCGTCGCCGAGGGCCTCACGCCGGTTGCCTATGAGAACGCCCTGACCGTGGAGTCGGCTGACGAAACCCTGGCACGCCGGATCGGATCGGGGCTCGCGGACGCGGGCGAACGGGCGGGAATCCTTTTGCTCCGAGGTACCTTGCGCACGGAGCCCGAGGTGGTCACCGATTTCGACCTCGCCGGAACGGCTGCGGGGGTTGGCGACCCGACGGCGGTCTTCCCCGGTGAGGCTGCAACCGGCGATCATCTCGTCGGCTTTCCCTCCGGCGGCATCCACGCCGGGGGTATCGATCTGGCCCTCGAAACGCTCACGTCCGATTACAACCTCTCGGACCCGCTCCCCGGAGAGCCCTCCCGTACCATCGGAGATGCCCTCGTGGAACCGAGCCGGCTCTACGCGTATCTCCGGGAACCGCTCCACGAGGAGACCGTTCACGCGGCCGTGGCCTTCGGCCAGGACGGGTGGCGGGACCTCGAACAGTTGGGCGAGTATAGATACGTCATCTCGGACTCCTTCCAGCCCCAGCCGGTCTTCGAAACGATCCGTGAGACGGGCGATTTCCACCTCGAGACGATGTATAAGACCTTCAATATGGGCACCGGATTCGTGATCGCCGCTCCCGAATCCGCGGCGAAATCGGTCGTCTCGAAGACGGACGGCCGGATCATCGGCGCGGTGGAACAGGGGTCCGGGATAGCGGTTCGGGGTATCGAACTGTAACCGAAACGGAGATACCGCTTCCCGGCCCGGGCATTCCCACCCGGTCAGTATTTCGAAAATCGTCGGAAATGGCAGTTTGAGTGGGTCTATTCCGCTATTGGAGGGCGGGTCAAGACCGGAGGACAGGGGACGGGAGTCTTTCGTATTGTAGTATGTAAACCTTTGAATACCATCATTCTTGGGAGCGGCGGTTATCACCCAGGAACCCCTATACCAAATCGTCCACGATGTCGACCCCAGACACAGGGGTAACTGCGGGTACCGAGATCAGTTTCCGGGTCAAGCTCCCCGAGGAGTGTCCGCTCTTCGGGCGGTCCGGACAGATACTCTCGGCCAACCCGCACTTCGTGGACAGCGTCTGCCGGTGTGAATTCGTCCTTCGCCCCACGAACGGCACGGAGTATACCATCGTCATGTCCTCCAACCCAGTGGCGGGCGACTCCTGCATCTGTCAGGACGTTCACGACCGCGGGGCCATACCGATCTTCGACCGGATCGATGGGGACACTCTCTCCGTGTCGACGCTCCTCGAGGCCCGCGGCGACGCGTACGCGCTCTACGAGGACCTAAAGGATCATGCGAGCGAGGTCGAAATCGTGCGGATCGTCACCGACCGGTCCTCCCGCGACGGTGACGAACGGGTGGAGGTCGATACCGGTATGCTAACCGAAAAGCAACGGCGTGCACTCGATCTGGCGGTATGCAAGGGATACTATAACACACCCAGGGATGTAGACCTCGAGACCCTTGCGGAGAAACTCGATATCTCGCGCCAGGCGTTCTCCCACCGGTTGCGGCAGGCCGAAGCCAAGCTGTTCGAGCAGATCTGTCCCGACGAGTTCGACGAAACGGAACTCGTCGTATAGACTGTTCTCAAGAAGAAACCCACCAAGGGCTGCGGTTTCTGCTCCCATCAGGAAAACCACTGAGGAGTGGCTTTGGGCCGCCGGCCGGCCGGAGTATTCCTCCCGACTGTCTGGAACCATCAGTGCGACCGCAACACCGACGGTGCGGCCGCGACCGCATCCACCCGTATCTGGCAGGTATTGCCGCGTGCACCGAGCCCGTATATAAACACCATTCCCTACGCAAAAATCAATCTCATCCCGCTCGACGCCCAAGCATCAATCGTGCCATGACGGAGCGAGAGAAAACGTTAGCCGATGAGGCATCGTCATCCGGACGGCGGGGATTCATGGTCGGGGCCGGGAGCCTGGCTGGCCTCGCCGTGCTCGGAAGTACAGTGGGCGCCCGTTCAAAGGCCCTCGATAATCCGCTTGCAACAGCCGAGGACGTGGACGGGCCATTGCCATATTCGTACATCGAACCCAATGAGATCCTGCCCCTCGCGCGGTCGAATCACATCGCCGGGATGAAATGTGGGATGGGGTCCTTCGCTGCCATCATCGAGAAACTCCGGGAAGAAGTCGGAGAGCCCTACACCGGGATTCCGACGTCTACCACATACTGGTCCGGGGGTGGCGGCGCCGGGTGGTCCGCCGTGTGCGGCGCAGTCGTCGGCGCAAACACCGCCATCTCGGTGGTCCACGGTGATACGGGGACCACCATGAAACTCGTCGACGAGTTACAGCGGTGGTACACCCAGCACAAGTTCCCGCAGTACACCCCACCCACGGACGCCGAGGGGATCACCGAGGAGCTCCCCACGGC
>CAZQNH010000004.1:4372-6328 GCA_964594685.1 uncultured Halobacteriales archaeon | reverse complement strand
CGCAGTACACCCCACCCACGGACGCCGAGGGGATCACCGAGGAGCTCCCCACGGCTCACGCCGAAGAGATCCTGTGCCACGTCTCGGTGACCAACTGGAGCCAGGAGACCGGATACGCGTCGGGTTCGGCCGAGCGGTCCGAACGGTGCCATCGGCTCACCGCGGAGACGGCAGCGAAAGCCGTCGAACTCCTTAATGCGGAACACGAGGGGAATTTCGACAAGGTGGCCACGGCCATGGATCCGCCGACGGTCGATAGCGAGAAAGGCTGCCGATCCTGCCACTTCAAGGGCGACAACATCGAGGGTGGCCAGTTCACCAGAGGCAAGATGGAATGTATGGGGTGTCACGGCGGCGCCCCCCACATGCCGGAATCGCTCAAATAACAACACGGCGTCCCGGGCGATTTTCGCTCTTTTACCCGTCGATTCACCATTCCTCGACACATCGAGACCGGCCGGTTCTCAGTGTTGACGGGACAGGGACCAACATCGACCCTACCCCGGACCCGGGCATCAACACTATTGCCTGCACAAGGGATCGGGAGCTGAGGGCATCCTCGCGGGTGGGTCTCACGGACTCTTCGATACCATATGCCAGGCGTTTATAAGGGAAAGATCGATCATCCGTGGTAGGCTGGTGGCTGCACGGTCTTTATAAGGCCAGGGGTTTCGCATTCAAGTTAGTAAAGTGAGTGTTTGACACGGACTTAGGGTGTGTCACAAAAGTGGCGCATCGATACAGGGATCCAACCCCCGATTCCGCGGATTTATTTATAAGTGAGTGCCTTTCCTATTCAATTCTTACATTTACTCATAACATTATTAGCTTTCTAATGTATCATATCCACTGGATACGTAAAATGCCTTTTAATAGGCCTTATTCGCCCTAATTCGGAGTTTTAGTCGCTGACTTGGTAATGTTCAATTTTCATCTTATTATATTAACTCTCCCCGTTATTGTTTATTTACGAATAAGTTTATGCATCCGCCAACCCAATTATAAACCGAGGCGAAGGACAGTGAGCACATCTGGATACAGCCGGCTCGTCCGGAACATGGACGGGGATCCGGCACTGGAAGGCGAGGACGTCGTATACGGCGCCGAGATCATCACCGCTCCGGAAGGTGTTGATCCCGATACGGTCCTCCTCGTCACTGATGAACAGGTCATCGCTCGGCCGATGGCGGGCATGGAAGCGGAGTCGAGGCTCGAGTTCGCCATGGACGTCGGGGATATCGAGGAGGTCGAGTGCGAAGGGATGTTCGCTGACACGGTCTCCCTCGGGACTGGCCACGAGCGGTACACCATCACCGCCCAGGGGATGGACGCCGTGGAGTTCACCTGTGCGGTGGTCGAGGAAAGTGATCTCAAGAACCGGTGTGAACGGCTCGGGTTCGGCCGGACCAGGTTCACGGTCTGCAAGTGGTCCACCTGTCTCGGGTGTGCCCTGATCCTGGTCGGCATCGGATTCTCGGTCACGATGATCGGGATCCTCGTCGGACTCCCCTTCATCGGCATCGGGGCGTCACTCCTGCTGGTGGCGTTCGCGTACAAGAAGATCGGCGAGATGATGGAAGACAATGTCTGGACCCGGGAAGACATCGAGCCGAACGCGGTCTAACGCAGCTCGGTATCCTCCTTCCCGGCGATTCTCCCGCGCTCGGCGTTCTCTCCTCGGCGACCTTTCCACCAGTCACCAGTTTCCGCCCCGTCAATCTGCCGCCATGAGGATTCCTGCTTCGGTGTTCTCTCCCCCTGGTCGCCGAAGGGCGTCCCGTCCTGGGGCTCGAGCGAACACCGAATCTGCTTCTGACATGCACGACATTCCCCGGAAAGCCGAGAAGCGAACGACCCCTGGAGACCACGGAGCAGCTGACGGCCCCAGCGGGACCAAGACACGAACCAACCACGCACGTAACCCAGGAGGCGAAAAAGCACGGCACGTAACCCGAG
>CAZQNH010000004.1:0-4272 GCA_964594685.1 uncultured Halobacteriales archaeon | reverse complement strand
CGAACCAACCACGCACGTAACCCAGGAGGCGAAAAAGCACGGCACGTAACCCGAGACCCCTTACAACTCGCGTTTCACCACACAGCAGTGCGGCAACGTGTCTGTCGAACTTCGTCGTCCGGGAACTTGAATAGGCAACCCAATAATTATATTGTGCGAATAGTACAATGTTTCGAGCCTTGCAAACCATATCCAAGCATACCCACGGTTTCCTGGCGGTTGGGGTAGGAATGACCAAGGATCGAAGCCGCAGCCTCCGGCGGGCATACGGGTCGTGATATCACACCACCCTCGCGCCCTGAGGGGGTTACACTCCATATTCATGGTTGGTATTCTTAGGGTGGCCGGGACTATCCTCAACCGAGGATCAACCATGGGCGTTAGAAACGTGGACGTAATCGGGTCCACGGAGGTCAGCGTGGGTCGTGTGGCCATCGCGTTACTTACAGCGGTGGTGGGTACCCTGGGGCTTTTCTGGTCGATGTTACAGCTCCAGCTCGTCAGCGGATCGTGGACGCTCGCCGGAGGATACATCTCCGTCGCGTTCCCCTTCCGGGTGTACAACGTCATCTGGCTGGCCGCGCGCGCCATCCTGGGTCTGTATATCTCCTTCGTGGTGGTCGTGATCACACTCCAGCTGCTCGGATCGTGGCGACGCATGGTATCGGACGAGTATCCGGAGGGCGAAACCTTGGTGGACGAACCCCCGCTGGAGGCACAGACCGGACTTGCCCGCTTCAACCAGGTCCAGGTCTACACACACGGGGCCCTCGCCCTTGCCATCCTGGTCCTCTGGGTGACCGGCCTGCCGATCACCTTCAACGGCGCGCTGGGATGGGTCTTCGACATCCTGGGCGGCCAGCGCGCCATCTCCATCCATATACTGGCCGGTGGACTGCTGAGCGTCACCATCCTCTTCATCATGGTCTACGGGTTCGTCGGATTGCTGATCGGCGAAACCACCGCGCGACACATCGCGCCCCGTCCGAGGGATTTCTACGAGGGAATCGACCAGGTGAAGTACCTGCTCGGGCGCGGTCCCGAACCTGCCTCGGGAAAGTACACCGTCCTCCAGAAGGCCGAGTCCTGGATCATCGCCTTCGAGTCGATGGTGATGCTCTGGACGGGCCTCATGCTGTGGAGTGCCACCCGAACCACGCGGTCGCCCTCGCCCTTCGATACGCTCCTGACCGAGTGGCCAGCACCGTTCATGATGATCCTCCGTGATATCCACGCGATCGTGGGGATCACCATGCTGGCCGGGATCACCTTCCACCTCTTCATGACCCATATCAAGGAGTGGCCTCTCGATACGTCCATCTTCACCGGGGTGGTCGGGCTCGATCGAGCCTGCGAAGAGTGGGAGAGCTGGGCCGAGGAACGGACCGGCCTGTCGGATATCCCCTGTGAACAGTATGCCTGGCGACCGGCACTGACCCTGGGGGCACTCGCCGGAATGGGGATATTCGCCATCGTGTGGCTCGGTGCCGTCCTGCAGTACACGCTCGCACCATTGCCGACGGGCGGGCACAGCGTCCTCGAGAACATCAGCCCCGCCGGATTACCGGGGGGTCTCATCGGCGAGGTGTTCTCGGTGGGGCTGAACTTTGCGTTCCTCGTGGTGTTATTGGCCATCCTCGCCCTCGCATGGGGCTTTGGGATCCGATACCAGGAGGGGGCCGGGTGATCGCGGATGACGCAGACTAGCTGCGTCGGTTCCGAAGATTTCCGCCGGGGAATCGCCCTCGCCGGAGCCGGCCCAGCAACTACAGACGGAGGAGGGTCCGGACCGTGTCGGTGAACGAGCGAAACGTCCAGTTGACCCTTCGGTTCAAACCACCGGCGGAGTGTCCGCTCCGCGAGGTGGTGACCGACATCGGGAAGGTCCTCGTGGACCGCGAGGGGGAGACCTGTCGGTGTGACGTGATCATCTCGGTCGAGGTCGAAGACGAGGTCGGCACCATGGTGGCACAGATCTCCGGCGACGTCGACCAGTGTGCCGGGACCGTCTTCGAGGATTTCAACTGTGTGCCAGAAGTCACGGCGGTCGAGGACCAGCACATCGAGGTGCGGACGTTCGTCGATGAATCCACCGACATCGACGCGTTGCTATCGCGTCTCGGCGAGGTCTGCGAGGACGTTATGCTCAAACGGGTCTCGACGGACTTCAAACGCAAACTTGCAAGTACCTTCAGGGACGTCGACCTCCATACCCTGACGAAGAAGCAGCGGAAAGCGGTCGAGATCGCGATCGACCGCGGGTATTACACCCGGCCGCGTGAGATATCCCTCTCGGAACTCGCCGACGAGTTCGACATCTCCGAACAGGCCCTCGCCCAGCGGCTCGCCCGGGCAGAGGAGAACATCATGGACCAGGTTTTCTCGAAGGACTGACCGCTGCCGACTCGTCTGGCTCCGTTCGATTCTCAAAGGATGTCAAGAGAGCCAGGACTCTCCCGCGACAGTGTCCGATGATAAACGGGCTGGATTGAGCCCACACCCATCCAAACACGCCGATCGCGGGCGTATCGGCTGCGCGCTGGGTGAAAATGGATTCCCAGGACCGACAACAGTGAGATGTCCGCGACGGGAATAGCGACCATATATCCTCCCGAGCATCGCTCAATTCCCTGTTTCAGATACGCTATAATATTGTCCTATCGGACAGAACTATTCGTAAAGACTACGTACTAACCAGATATACTGTGTGGCATGCCACTAGAAACCGTCTCCCTGGAGGCGCTACACGCCACCCTTGCGGACGTCGAGGGCAAGAAGCCCACCCAGCGGTTGCTTCTTGCGATACTCTACAAGCAGGGTCCCTCCGTCCCGATGATCGCGGACTGGTTTGACATGCGAGCCGAGACGATCTATCGTTGGTTCCGCCTCATGGACACAGCGCCCCTGGACGAGGCAGTCCACGACGCTCCCAAGCCCGGCCGACCCCCAGCACTCAGTAGCGCTGAGCGGGCCCGGTTCCAACGGGCGATCTCGAAACCGCCGAAACAGGAAGGATATGACACGCCGGACTGGTCGCCCCAGCTCGCTCAGTCGTTCCTACAGGACGTTTTCGGGGTCGAGTATTCATTGCGGCACGTCCGCCGGTTGCTCGAGTCAGCTGGGGCGGATTTCGAGGCGGCCAGGACCGGCGTCGACTAGTTAGTACGTTAGTATGATTATGATATTTATAATGTCTTCGTTTGTATCAGAACGTCTATAAATACTGGAGGGCGAGCTCGAACCAGAACCGACTACTCACCGGACGCTACCTGCCGAACTCGGACCCGCTGAAAAACAAGAGAGCGAAACCGCCGGGTGCATCGCAGTTGCGGACTCGTCGAATCTGTCCTCATCGCGGCGAAACTATTTATGTCAAAGCGGAGAACATAACGATTGTACGAACCGGTGAGCCCATCATGGCAGACGAGAAACCACACCAGAACCTGGCCATCATCGGCCACGTCGACCACGGGAAGAGCACCCTCGTCGGGCGTTTGCTCTTCGAGACCGGGAGCGTCCCGGAGCACGTAATCGAACAGTATCGCGAGGAAGCCGAAGAGAAGGGCAAGGGCGGCTTCGAGTTCGCCTACGTCATGGACAACCTCGCGGAGGAACGGGAACGCGGCCTGACCATCGACATCGCCCACCAGGAGTTCGACACTGACGAGTACTTCTTCACCATCGTCGACACCCCCGGTCACCGGGACTTCGTGAAGAACATGATCACGGGGGCCTCGCAGGCCGACCACGCCGTCCTCGTGGTCGCCGCAGACGACGGCGTCCAGCCCCAGACACGCGAGCACGTCTTCCTGGCACGCACCCTGGGTATCGAGGAGCTCATCGTGGCGGTGAACAAGATGGACCTCGTCGAATACGAGGAGACCCGATACCGAGAGGTGATCGAGGAGGTCAAAACCTTGCTCGACCAGGTCCAGTTCGCCACCGAGGACGCGAGTTTCATCCCCATCTCGGCCTTCGAAGGGGACAACGTCGAAAGCACGAGCGAGAACACGCCATGGTACGACGGTCGCATCGTCCTCGAGGCATTGAACAATTTACCGGAGCCGTCGCCGCCGACGGACGCCCCGCTGCGACTCCCGATCCAGGACGTCTACACCATCTCGGGTATCGGAACGGTACCCGTGGGGCGAGTCGAGACCGGCATCATGAACGTTGGTGACAACGTGTCATTCCAGCCCTCCGACGTGGGCGGGGAGGTCAAGTCCATCGAGATGCACCACGAGGAAGTTCCGGAAGCAGGCCCGGGGGACA
>CAZQNH010000003.1:0-113829 GCA_964594685.1 uncultured Halobacteriales archaeon | reverse complement strand
TCATCGCCCTCGGTGGCCTCATCGTCCTGGGGGTATTCGTGGCGCCACCCTCCCCATCCGTCGTGAGCGAGACGGTCTTCACGGTCCCCGACGTCACAGCACCAGGTTTCCTCGGGCTGTTCGCGGCGATCGCGGGCTACGCGCCGACGGGGCTCAGCACCACCGTCACCATCGGGAGTTGGAGCCTGGCGAAGAAGCAGGGGGCCAGGGCACTTCGATCGAAGGATCTTGATCCGCGGGACGAGCAGTACCACGAGTACATCCGGGCGTGGATGGCGGTCGGCAAACGTGATTTCAGGATCGCCTTCGGTTTCAGCTTCGTGCTCCTGGTGAGTATGATCTTCCTCGCGACGTCGGTCCTTTATCCAACCCCGCCCCAGGACCAGAACGTCGCGTTGGCAATCGGGAACCTGCTCCAGGATAGTTTCGGCGCCTGGTCATTCTACGCGATCGTCGTGGGTGCTTTCGCGGCGCTTTACTCGACGGTCATCACGGTCATGGATGGTGCGGCACGGGTGAATGCCGACGTCCTGCCGCTGGTCTTAGAGCGGGAGATGGACACGGACCGGTTGCGCCGCGTTTTCATTGTGGTGATGGGCCTGGCCAGCCTCATTCCGATCTTGGCCATCGGCCAGCTACCGGTCACGTTGGTCATCTTCTCGGCGGCCCTGATGGCGATCCTCCAGGTGTTCTTCTACATCGCGAACTACTACATCGTCCGAGAACACCTTCCAGAGGCCTTCCAGCCGACGTCGCTGCAGCGGGCGTTCTACGGAATCACCATCGTGCTGGTGATTGCCTTCGGCGTCATGGGGGCCATGGGTCGGTTGGGACTCGTCGGCGGCTGATATATCGCAACCGCAACGGTCCCGATCCGATAGTAACCTGTAGGGAGCGGTGGCGTCGATCGTACAACGTTGAGCGACGAATCTTGTTAACATGGAATGGTTTCGAATCGCGACCGTTAAAACTTGGTAATTCATGCCTCACTTTTATGTACCCTCTTGCACATCATCTACACGGACTGGAGCCCGGTGGCATGACCACACGTACACCGTTTGGCACCGGTCCGTGAGGGGGAGATGCCAAGGCCACCCCCCTTCCCCTCCCCCTCAGGTCTAAACCCCGGAGCCGTTGCTGGGTGGTCCGGGGTTCGGGCTCTACCGCTGATTGGCGTGTTGTAGCTACTCACCTCCGCCACATCGTCCCAGGGCGCCTCCGCTTCAGCGTCCCGTGCTGCCCGGTAGGATTACCGCGTGACAACCCGTGAATAATTGGCTGCAATGGTGGGGCTCGAACCAAAACACCGCAAACATGAGGATGGCAAAAGCCAACTGAAATTGCGGAGTCGGCACCAGCGGGCCTTCCTATAACACTATCACGACTAGAATCCCGATTCCCAGCCCGAGAACCGCCAGGCCGATCAGACTTGTGACCACCGCACGGGAATACCCGCCACCGCCAGTGTCATCGGTCCGACCGGGGACAGACCGGGACGATCAATCCTCTTGTGGTGGTTCTATCCCGAGGTTCTTGCTGGCGTAGTCACGGCCCAGGAAGAAGTTGAGCCAGGACGACGTCCCTTCCAGTTCCCAGTCGGGCGGGGGGATGTAGGTGTCCCGAAGCTGGGTCTGGGCTTTCTCCACCCCGCCGTCCGCTTTCAGGCGCCGGTACGCGCGGACGTAGATACATTCCTGCTCGTCGGGGTAGACCTCGCAATAACCGTTATGACTGCCACCGCAGGGCCCGTTTCGCTCGTTCTTCGGACATTGGGACATCGGACAGAGATAGGCCAGATCGAAGAGCGCACAGTTCCCACACTCCTGGCAGTCGTTCGAGATTGTCTTGGTGATCCGCTCGAACTCCTGGTAGGGGCCTTCCATCCAGGAGTCATCGACCTTCTCCGCGGTCCATCGCATCGGGCCGAACAGCGCGCCATCCGGCTCGAACATGAGTTCGTGTGCCACCTTAAATCCACGATACTTCACCCCCTGGCTGGCGGGTTCGTTCCGTGGGGTGTGGGTGTCCGAATTGAGTCCCGTTTCGGGGTCGCGTTCGTAGTAGTAATACGCGTCCTCTATCGGATACTCGAACTCGGCGACCAGGTCCTCCCACTCCGGCACCAACTCCTCACCCCGTTCGACGACGTATTCGACGTCCTCGTAATCCGCACTGTGGCCGCCGATATGGACTCCGGCATACCCCATCCCCTTCATCCAGGCATACATCTTGGCCGCCCGTTCGAGTCTCGCCTCGTGGCCGTCGTCCTCGTGGTCCTGCTCGGCCTCGACCTCCGCAAGGAGGTCGTCGGTCACCATCGCCCCCGGGATGCGGGTGCTATTCATCGCTCTCGCCGAGCCGTAATCCAGGACGTAGAGGTTCCCGATGAGTTCCACGTCCAGGTCCTTCTCCTCTACGTACTGGAGCAACTCTTGGAAACGCCTGGCGTCGTACCCGACCTGGGGGATGATGTAATCGGCCCCTTTCTCGACCTTCTTCTCGAGTTTCCAGTATTGGGGGAGTAGTTCCGCTTCGCGACTTTTGAAAGGTGAGACCACTGCCCCGGGGAAGAAATCCGTCGCCTCCAGTTCTTGTGACCGTCCGAAGGAGTCGACGAACTCCATCCCCTCGTTGAGGTCCGAGACGAGATCTAGCAACTGGACGGGATCGAGGTCGTAGACGGGTTTGGCCTGCCCTTCGAAGGCGTCGTCCTGGTGGTCGCCGCTCATCACCAGGATGTTCCGAACTCCCTCCCGCTCAAGGCCGTGAAGCAGGCTTTCGATCTGGTTCCGGTTCTTGTCCTTCGCCGTGAAGTGGACCAGTGGTTCGACGTCCTTATCCCGGAGCTTCATCCCCAGGTATTCTGCCGATAGGGCCGGCGAACCGCCCGGATTCTCCGTTATCGATACCGCATCAACGATATCGCCATCCGCCGCGCGTTCAGCGTCAGCGATGACGGCTTCCTGTTGTGGTTCGGTCGCGCCGCGTCCCGGCACCAACTCCCAGGTAACCGTGAACTCCTCGCCGTCTTCGATCGACTCGCGTAGTGGATTCCCTGCCATTCTTTTATATGTCTTTCAATGTTCGGTCCCCTGCCCCGCTGGGGACGCGGGCGATCGGTCGGTCTGCCCTTCTGCCAACTGACCACTCGTCGTGAAACCAGCGAGACGGTAGTATCATCGCTGTACGCTGAAATTCGGCATTTGGAATCTTGAACGTTTCCATAAGGGACAATCGTCTGCCGGGGACAGCGCATCCGCGGTTACCCGGGGATTCCTGAGACCCTTCGATATCCGACCGATGTCACAACCTCGCTCCGCGGGTAGCGGTTTCTCTGAGAACCCCCATCACTCCGAAGAAACTTCTAAAGTCCGTGATATTGGGCAGGGATAACGAGGACACTTGAGTCGGGAATCCACCTCTCGGCGGCCACTCCTATCAGTGATATTACTATTGTCGACGGCCCCGAATAACCCACTCCTCCAGCCGTCAGGCTGGGGGAACTGCATCGGGGCTGTCAATCGGACAAACCGGTTACACCAATTCGTACTCGGCGATATCTGCCGACCCGCACGATGGACATATTTCGGTCCCTTCGTCGACTGTCGTCCCACAGGTCCGACACTCGAAATACCGTGTTTGGCCACCCCTCCCCGACCCGATCAGGCCCATGTGTGTGGCAAGACGGTCCACCCAAATATAGGTTGGTGCCACCGGTTCGTTCTCGAATATATAGGTAATACAACTATATTAATCTGGCCGGTTAGGGAGTGCTACAAGGGATACAACGACTGATGACGCATGTCGAACGGTTGTCGGCAAAAGGATAGTAATTCAGGACAATCATCTCACATACGGCGAAAATCGGAACCCGACAGGGACTTTGTTGAGTTGGCTCCGAACTATCCGTGCCTGGTTGACCGGGCGGTGGTCAGCCAGCGAAACGATCTATCCATTCCTCCAGGTCCGGTACGTCTTGTAGCGGTGGCGAGCAGGCTCGCCGACACACGTAGGCAGTCGCCCCCGCTTCTCCTGACCTCTCAGCCCATATCGGCGGCGTCTCGGAGATCTGCAAAGCACCGAGCCACCGTTCGAGTGTCCCGTCGTCTGGCGGTCGATGCGCGATCAACCGATCTGGTATGAAGCGACCTCCGATGCACTCACGCCATTCGTCGGGGAATCCCTCCCCCGAAATCGTGACTTCGAGGTGGCCATCTCGCTGAATCTCCGAGGCCATCACCATCGTCGCATGTTGCATCGGTGTATCTGCCACTGTCGGGCGGTGTGTTTCGAGGACCGACTCGGCCATCTCGTCGAACCCGGCGGCGGGGGTGACAGCGTCCATCGCGAGGAGCACCTCCACGGCGATACCGGTGCTAGATGGCGTCGACCCGTCCGCCACTTCTTGTGGTCGCACCGGGAGTTCCTCGCCGCTCACCGGCGTGTAATATAGCGTGCCTCGCTCTTCGTCCCAGAACTCCCGCTCGATCGCACGGGTGAGTTCGAGCGCGAAGCACAGTGCGTCGAGATCTCCAGTGGCCTCAAAAAGCGTGAGCGTACCCCTTGCCAGGTAGGCGTAATCTTCTAGGACAGCAGGCCCTTTGGTCGGGGTCGATCCGGGAGCACCGGGTGAATCGCCCCCGTCCGCGTCTGGTTCCTTGTATCGCCGATTGAGGACTTCCCCGTCCCAGAGCGCCTCTCGGACGAACGCCATCGCGTCCTGGGCCATCTCGGCGTACCGTTCGGTTCCGAGCACCAGTGCTCCCTCGGCCAACGCGTCGATCATGAGACCGTTCCAAGCCGCGATGATCTTCTCGTCCCTGGGTGGTCGTGGCCGCTTGTCCCTGGCGGACCGAAGCCATTCGTCCGCCCGCCTCAGAGCAGCTTGGATCTCGGCCTGGGAGCGATCGAAGGACGACGCGAGTTCCGTAAACGATGCGCCAATCGTCGGAACCGTCGACCCCTCGAAATTCCCCGCCTCTGTGATGTCGTACCGTTCACACACCACTTCCGTCAGCAGATCCGGATCCGCCGACATTCGTCCCTCTGTCGGTTCCGCCGCTGTTTCAGCTGCTGCCTCCGCTATGGCCTGGTGGACCTGTTTCGGTGTCCAGACGTAATATGCGCCCTCGACGCCGCGGTTGTGACCCCCGATCTCGTTCCGCTTTGGATCTGCTGGGTCCGGGCTCCGCGCATCCAGCGTGCTATAGAATCCCCCATCCTCGTGGGTCAATTCCCGTTCGACGAAATCGAAGGTCTCCGCGGCGATATTGGCGTACCGGGACTTCCCCGTCACCTGGTATCCATGCAGCAGGGCCTTCGGGATAGTCGCATTGTCGTACAACATCTTCTCGAAGTGGGGGACCGTCCATTCCGGGTCCACGCAGTACCGATGGAAGCCACCTCCGAGCTGGTCGCGAAGACCTCCCTCCACAATCGCATCGAGTGTCTCCGTCAACACGGGTGCGGCCTGATCGAGGTCGGTTCGGTCGGAGGCCAACGCCAGGAGCGAGAGACGACCCGGTTGGGGGAACTTCTGCCCGCTTCCGAACCCTCCGTGTTCTCGGTCGGCCCGTCTGAGCAATCCTTCCGCGGCCGATTCGAGAAGATCAGTCCCCGAACTGGATCCAGTGTCCGGTCGAGTTGCCTCTGGCGTCGATTCGAGTTGTGCCTTTCCCGCCTGCATCCACTGTCGGGCGCGGGATTCGAGGTCGTCCCGTTCGGTCTCCCACTGGTGGCTGAGGCGTTCGAGCAACTGACCGAATCCCGGTTGGCCCTGTTTGGATTCCTTCGGGAAGTACGTCCCGATGAAGAACGGGTGCCCCTCGGGTGTAAGCCAGACGGATAGCGGCCATCCGCACCCGGCCCGGTTCACCACCTGACAGATCGTCATGTAGATCGTATCGATGTCGGGTCGCTCCTCGCGGTCGAGTTTGATGGGCACGAAGTCCTCGTTCAACCGCCGGGCGATCGACTCGTCCTCGAAGGACTCCTCGGCCATGACGTGACACCAATGACAGGCGGCATATCCGATGGACAGGAAGATCGGAACGTCCTGTTCGCGGGCAGCTTCAAGCGCAGTATCGTCCCAGGGTTGCCAGTTGACCGGATTGTCCGCGTGTGCCTGTAGATAAGGACTCGCCTCACCCTCGAGGCGGTTCTGCTCGGTGGGGGCCGACATACGGCGGTGTTCTATTGCCAGCCCCCTAACCACCCTGACAGTCGCGGATTTCGCTTGTACTTGCCTGCCAGGTAACGGATCGGACCGCTCATCTCCGTTTTGTCACCGTTTTTCGTGCACCCACCAACGGACCTTCGCCCCACAGGGGCTTCGACCACGCCAGAGCTTTTTATGATGGCCTGGGTGGGTGGAGTATGGACGTTACTAATCAGGTATACACCTACGACCTCCCCTGGAGTTACGGGGGCTATGACGAACCGCTGTCAGTCCAGGTACTGGAAACCGACGAAGCGACGGTCCTCTTCGGCACCGGGACTGAGGACACGGCCGATGACCTCCTCGACAGCATCGCCGGCCACAACATCGACATCGCGCTCGTCGAACACGGCGACATCGACCACTATGGCGGTGTGGGAGCCCTTCGAGAGGAATTAAACGTCGAGGTGGCGGTCCCCGCCGGCGACGCCGACTTTCTCGCGACCGCTGACATCGAGGCCGACCATCTACTGGAAGCAGGACAGGAGTACTGGGGGATCGAGACCATCGCCGCGCCCGGCCACACGCCGGACAATATGGCGTACCTCTACGATGACGTCCTCGTTGCTGGCGATACGGTCTGTGGGAGCGATTCACCGTTCCGAGCGGAGGGCGATTGGCCAGGCCGATTGGCGCCACTCGCTGCTGAGTTGAACAATGACGATTCGCTCACCTTGCGGAGTATCTCGAACCTCCTCGATCACGACTTCGAGATCGTGCTCACCTCCCATGGACAGAACGCTCTCAGTGATGGGTCCGCGGAGGTGGCGAAACTGGTCGAGGCGCTCGAATAATTCCTGTTGAGGCGAATACTCCTCCCAATTGTTCCCCGTCGAGAGCGAGATTCGTCGTGATTCAATCGGTCAGTCCCGGGGTAACTGGTCTTTCCTCGGGCTGGCTGAGGGGGCTACCGGAGTGGCTGATCAGCAGAACGGACCGGAGTACATACAATCAACATGATATTTCAGGCAAGGGCCCAAAACCGGCTTCGAGACGGAGTGTGGGGCGGAAATGGAAAGTTTGAAAACTATGTCCGCTAACTCGAACATAGCGATAATGTCTGTGAATGACCTGCTTGCGATGTTTTCGGCCGAGATCGAGCGATCGAATGGCGAGTACGTGATTACGATCCCCGAACGTGAACTCGACGTCGGGGAACTCGATGCCGGGTCGGTGTATCGATTCGGCGTGTTGTCGGCGACAGACGGCCGGGCGCGGGAACGGGGCGAGTCGAGCACGGAGCGGTCGGGCCCACCCGTGGACGAAGGGGATGTCCTCGAGGTGGAGATCGACTCCAAAGGCGAGGAAGGTGACGGGATCGCCTACGTGGAAGGGGGGTACGTCGTGTTCGTTCCGAGCACCACCATCGGCGAAGAGGTCACCGTCGAGGTCGTGAGTGTGGGTCCACGGTTCGCCCGAGCTGAACCGGTCCAGGGTACACCGTCTGATTCAGACGTTGAAACCCTCTAAGTAAGCAGGCGGGTTAGGGCCGTTCCCAATACCGAAGATCGATACCAGCGTCTTCGGCCGCTGCAATCTTCTGCAGGAGGAAGTGTAGCACTTCTTCGCCCAACACGAGGGCCAACTCGCCCTGCAGCCGAGACGTGTCGAACCCCTTTGCCTCTGGATCTGCTCCGAGGAAGGAGCAGTAGCCATAGGTCACATAGAGCATGGTCGCGTCCGAGTGTTCGTGCTCGTCACCCAGACTGATGAACCCCTCCTCGGCCAGTTCCTCGAGACCTTCTTCGAAACCACCGACCACGAGCATGTCCATCGCCCGTCGGATCTCGGCTGCCGCCAGGTCATATTCGCCCTCGGCCATGTAGGATTCGGCCGCTTCGATCTGTGTCATGATGACACGGGGTGCCTCTTCCTCGAGGGTCGAGCGTTTATCGGATATCGACCGACTGGCCACCCCGACAACGCGGTGATAGAGTTCCAACGAGCCCTGTGCGGATTCCCGTACGGAGAGTGGCGAACCATCCAGGGCAGCGTCGATATCCGTTCGCTGGGCTGCACTCCACGATGCGTTTTCGAGGAGATATGCGAGGACGGGCCGGAAGGACGGTCTCCCACTAAGATCGCGGAGCCCCGCCAGTATCGACTGTTTGCTTGCCTCGACCGTTTTCGACGGGACATCGAACCGACGCATCGCCTCCTCCACCTCGCTTCTCGAATACTCGGTCCCCAGCACGTCGGCGAGATCTTGCACATGGACCTCTTTCACATCAGCGCCCATCGTTTTCCTATGCTTTCTTCGAGGGGGACCTCCCAAATCAATATCGGAATTCGGACGGCGGATATTCACTGGATACCGTGGCGCCAAACGGGCCATCGGAATACGACGACGTTGGAATCGGCTTCGGTTCGGTCTCGTTCGAACCCGCCGTGTTCCGGCCTGGAGATTGCGGTGTCTGGTGGCCACTCACCCGGGTTTTGCTCGAATCAGTCTTGATGAAGACACTGAGCAGTCTTTGGCCAGCGGAATTACCGGCGAGAAATCGATGGAGGGGGTGAAGAAGTCTTAGCTATCGGCGGAGGAATTGCCGGCCCATTCGGGCTGCTCGACGTCCACGTCCTCGTTCATCACGGAGATGTAGCTGACCTGCTTATCGTCGTATTTCACCATGAGCACCCGGATCTGTCCGGACGGATAGACGTAAAAGTGACTCGCCTGGACAGGATGCCCGTCGTAGGCGGTCACGTGGAATTCGATGAAGTCCACGGAACCCATCGAGGACGCTTCCGCGCTCGAAATTTCGATCTTCTGGAGCATTTCGGCGAGCGAAACGTTCTCGGGCGTACCGGTTGTCACCTGGAACTCTGCTTCCTCGACGCTAACAGCCGCCGAACCGTCCGCCCCGACGGTCCGGACGGTCCTGGCGTCCGATGCCTGGTATACCTGTTTGACGACGCCTTGCTCTGTGACTTTCTGGGTCTGGAGCCACTCGCTATCGGCGATGGAGACGTTCGTCGTGCTCGATTCGACGGTTTCGGACTCGTTCCCGAACGTCGTCTCCTCGTAGATAATCTGATAGGAACCGTTCGAGAGTGCCGCTTGATGTTCTGCAATCGCCGTCTCGGCGTCAGTAATCCCGTCCTGCGAATAGCCGTCGGGCAACATCGCCCCTACGGGAACCGTCTCCGAGTGATCGGACCCTGATTCGGTCGTGGTCGCCGTGGCCATGTCGCCTCCGTCACGGGCCTCGTCGGCAGCCGGGCTGGTCATCCCACAGCCAGCCGTCATAACCAGCAATGCCACGACCGAGAGAACTACCAGTCGCTTCATGATTACACTCGTAACACGCACGGAAAAAGGGGTTGTGACGATTACTGATTCGTGGTAATGCCCACCCAATATGTGGGGTCCCCCCGGAGGTACACGGTTCGTCGAATCGGCTGCTATGCTCGGGCTCCCCGCGAGGCGCGCAAGCACTCCCTATGGACCTTGTGCTGGGCTATCGATCTCGCCGAGTCGAGAGAGCATGGATTGTCGGGTCTCACGGTCGAGGTCGGCGCCTGTCACCGCCCGCCTGACATGCTCGATGGATTGGTCGTACCGTTCCCGGTCGACCGGAAACGGGGTACCGTCTTTGCCTCCGTGGGCGTAGGCGTATTTCGCGGGGTCCTCGCGGGCGGTCTCAGCCTCGTAAACCAATTCGGCGATGAGTGCCAGGGCCCGGAGTGATCCCTGTCCGATGCCGTCCAATTCGACCAGTTCCTCGTAGTCGTCTGGTTGGTACTCGTACGCGCGCTGCAGCTGGTCGATAGCTCGCGAAGAGAGGTCATCGAGTCGGAGTTGGTGATGGCTCGGTAGCTCGAGTTGGGGCTTGTAGTCACCACTCCCGCTCCCGAACGCCTCGAGAGTCGACTGTCCACCATCTTGCAGGTACTTCTTCAACCCCGAGGGGTCGTCCTGGACCAGGTCGACGGACATCGCTCTGGCAGGTTCCGAATCCACAGCCGTCATGTCGAGGACGTCGTCTTCTCGGTCCTGTGAAGCGATCGCGCTGTGTGGCTCGACGACGAGATCGCCGACATCGGCCGATGACCAGTGGTATCGTCTGGCCGTCCCGTCTCCCATCCCCTGTTGGACCACCGTCCACTGACCGCCCTCCGCGACCACCATGGTGTGGTGATAGATCGTATACGTGTCCTGGAGTACACCGTTGTCGACCGCGGCTGCCATTCGACTGGTCCGCTGCAGCCGGTCTGGACGGAGCCCCCGCAGATATTCGGCCCCGGTGGCGAGCTCGGAGGGCGTTTCTCTGGAGGTCTGGCCTTTGCCGCCCGCGACGAAGATTCCGTGTTCTTCGGCATCGAGTGCCTCCTTGAGTGCGCCCATCGTCGTGGTCGTGACCCCGGAGGAGTGCCAGTCGAACCCCAGGACACAGCCCAAGGCCTGGAACCAGTAGGGATCGGCGAGGCGGGCCAGCAACTCCTCACGTCCGTATTCCGCGAGGATAGCCTCCACGATGGCCTCCCCCAATTCCACCATCCGGTCGAAGAGCCATCTGGGGGCGGTGCCGCTGTGAAGCGGGAGGGTTGCCGTCCCACGCTTGCCCATGGTTGTTGTCTTGCCAAGCCGACACCTTCAATCGGTGCCACGCAGGGTGAAAGTGAAGTTGCATCATCGGCCCCGTCTTGCTGATTGTTGCAATGGACCCTTCGACGTTCATTCGGAGATGATATCTCTCGAAATGCGGGGTACATCCAATATCGGATACGATGGAGTCCCCTCAAATATTATACAATCCCCTGGAATACGACGCAATCCCCTGGAATCCGATGCAGTCACCTCGAATACGACGGAATTCCCCTCGAAAACGATGGACTCTCAACGAACATGCCGGGAGAAGCGTTCAGTCCGGTGTACCGCCGGAATCCCTTACGAGAATTCGATGGTTGGCGTCTCCGGCTCGGGCGCCTCGAGGATACCGCCGGTCGACGCGCTGGTCGCCATCGCGGCATATCGCCCCAGGACGCCCGTTTCCGGTCGTCTAGTGGGCTCCCAGGACGCCGCTCTGGCGTCCAGGACTTCCCTGGACACGTCCAACTGCAGCGATCCGGCAGCGATGTCGATCGCGATTGTATCGCCGTCTTCCACCAGGGCGATGGGGCCCCCAGCAGCCGCTTCCGGGCTCACGTGGCCGATGGCCGCTCCACGAGTTCCACCGGAGAAACGGCCGTCTGTGACTAGGGCTACCTCCCCGGAGAGATTCGGCGACCCGCTTACCTTCGAGGTGGGTTCCAGCATCTCCGGCATCCCTGGACCCCCTCTCGGGCCTTCGTAGCGGATGACGATCACGTCGCCCTGCTCGATATCGTCACCTTCGAGGGCGTCGAGTGCGGCCCGCTGGGATTCGAATACCCGTGCTGTGCCCCGGAACTGCCGCATCGATTGCTCCACGGCGCCAGCTTTTACGACAGCGCCATCCGGGGCGAGGTTGCCCCGGAGGACGGCCAGGCTTCCGCCGGCCTTGACAGGGTTGTCGAGTGGCCGTATCACTTGACCGCCCAGCTCCGCGTCTTCGATCCGGTCCCCGATGGTGATCCCCTCTATCGTCGGTCGGTCGTGGTCGATCCGCCCGGACAGACGCTCCAGGACTGCGGGGACACCGCCATCCGCTCTGAGGTGCTCCATCCGCCATGGGCCGGCGGGACTCATGTGGGCGATGTGCGGGGTTTCGTCCGCGAGTTCCTCGAAATCCTGCAAGGTGATGTCGATTCCCGCCTCGTGGGCGATAGCCGGGAGGTGGAGCATGGTGTTCGTACTACCCCCGAGGGCCAGGTCGACCCGGAGGGCGTTCTCGAACGATTCCCGACTCAGGATGTCCGACGGGCGGACGTCCTCCTCGACGAGTCGAAGCACTTCTCGGCCGCTCTTCCGTGCGATCTCCTGTTTGTCCGGGTCGGTGGCCCCGGAGGTGGCACAGCCGGTCCAGGACAGACCCAGCGCTTCCGTGACACAGGCCATGGTATTCGCCGTGAACATGCCAGCGCAGGACCCCTCTCCCGGACACGCCGAACATTCGAGCGCGTAGAGTTCCTCATCGGATAGTTCCCCCTCTTTGTGCTTGCTGACTCCCTCGAAGACGGTGACGAGGTCGGCCGGTTCATCGTCGAACGCCCCGGCGGCCATGTGCCCGCCGGTGACCACAACAGCGGGGATGTCAAGTCGCGCGACCGCCATCAACATGCCCGGGACGATCTTATCGCAGGAGGCCATGGCCACGAGGCCGTCGAACTTGTGCGCGTTGGTCATCAGTTCGACGGAGTCCGCGATGGTCTCGCGCGAGGGGAGACTCGATCGCATCCCCTCGTGGCCCATCGCGATCCCGTCGTCCACCGCGATGGTGTTGAATTCCAACGGGGTTCCGCCGGCGTCCCGGATGCCCGCTTTGACGTACTGGGCAAGTTCGTCGAGATGGACATGACCCGGGACTATCTCGTTCCAGGAGTTCGCGACTCCGATGTGGGGTTGGTGAATCTCCTCGTCATCAAGTCCCGCAGCCCGGAATAGCGACCGGTGCGGGGCTCTCTCCACACCCTCCGTGACCTCGGCACTACGCAGTTCGCGGTCCTTCGCGTTTGAGTCGGGCATTCTCGTCCCTCGCTATACCTCGGTTGCGGACCCGACGCTTATACGTATGCGGTCACGTGCGGGATTTGCGAACCGAATCCCATACCCTCAGCAGGACTCCCGGTTTCACTCACCGGCACCACCCTGAAGCTGTGGAAGAGTCCGAACGCTTCCCTGTCGATCACTCACTCGCGATTCCCGCGTTGCCCCAGCTGGCGTTCCATCCGGAGCTGCCGACGGGAGCGTTCGGTGACGGCGAAACCGAGAGAACGGAACAACCGTTTCGCTGCGGCGTTTCCACACGCCACGGTCAGCCAGACATGGTCAATGCCGTCTGCGCGTGCATCTCCCAGGAGCGCTCTGAGCAGTTCGGTTCCGATCCCCGCATTCTGGAAGGACTGGTGGACGAAAATCGCGAGTTCGTGACTTCCTTCCTCGTCGGCCAGCAGGACGGCGTGGCCCACGACCCGGTCCCCGGCCTTCGCGACGAGATTCCGACCCGCCTCCAGGCTGGACAGCCAATTTCGGAGATCTGATTCTGTGGTTGGTGGGATTCCCATGGCCCGACACCGGCCGTCGAAGTCGAGATACATCTCGAGGAGCGATTCGTGGGTGGGCTCGGTTATACGCTCAATCCGAATTTCATGCCCCCCGTCATCCTCGAACTCGACTGGTGCGGTGTGAAAGCCCGGGGCGCCGGTTCCCATCGGGTTTGCAGTGGTCGGCAGAGCCCAAAGCGCTGTAGGGTACAAACTGGGGGTTGTCGGTCGTTCGTGTCGCTGAATCGTGGATTCGCCGTTTCAACGAGTTCATGCCCCATCGCCCCGAAATATCACGGTAATCCGCCAGTGAACCTCGAATCCAAACGATTAATATCGATTCTTCCAAATATTCACTATATGGCGAATTTATGGAAACATGGAGGGTCTGTATCCTGCGGAGCGCCGCCCCATAATGGGGGTTTTAGGAACCCACCGTCCATAGCCGGTGGAAGGAATTTGCCCCCTCCACGATATATGGACCGTATGCAAACCCTGTCGGGTCATCTTCAAACATCCGCATCTTCCCCTCAGTTGCGGTGTGAGTACTCATGAACCGTATTCTTCCTGTCGTTCTCGTGGTCCTTGTGACGTTCGGAGCCCTCCCGATGCAGGTAAGTGCGGCCGAAGATCCTCGGTTCGAGGCGACTGCCCCCGAACCGGAACTGCAGCCCGGTGTCGAACAGCAGCTCACCGTCCAGTTGCTGAACGACGCGGAAGATCCCGAGGACACGGTGAAGACGGCGACAAATGTCCAGGTCGAAGCGTCGGGCGGATCGACCCCGCTCACGGTCGTATCGGGCCAGCGATCGATCGCCGAGATGAGGGATGGTGTGGCGACCACGGTATCCTTTCGAGTCGAGGTTCCGAGTGACGCCCGGGGGGGTACCTACAACCTACCGGTAACGGTCACCTACGAGTACGACGGTGACAAGCGCGAAACGACCACGGTGACCGCCCATGTCAGTATCCCGGAACGACCGATCTTCACGATCAGTGACGTCGAATCTGACCTCTACCGGGAGGAGACCGGCCTCGTCACCGTGACGTTGCGAAACGACGGGTCCCTCCCTGCGGAGTCGACGTCGGTGTCAGTTACCTCCCGGACCCACGCCGTAGCGGTGGGTGGCTCGCAGCGTACGGAAGTATTTGTCGGCTCACTGGCAGCCGGTCAGGAAACCAGTTTCGTCCTTCCCGTGACCGCGAAAGGGGTGGTCGGCGGTGATTCCTACACCCTCGAACTCATCCCGACCTACCAGAACCAAAACGACATCTCCGCCCAGGCCCCGCCGCAGTCCATCGGGGTGACCCCGGATACCGGAACCCGGTTCGAGATACGGCGTGTCGATTCATCAGTCGCCGTCGGCGAGTCGGGAACGCTTAGCATCACCGTCCGTAACGTGGGCGACTCGGTCGTTCGTGACGCGACTCTCGGACTGGATGCCGGTTCCCCGGATCTTACGTTCGAGGGGCAACCGAGCACAGTTCGGTTCGTCGGCGAGTGGGAACCTGGGGAGACGCGGACGGTCACTGCAGACGTGACCGCCACCGGGGCGACCGAATCCGGTGACAGGGCCATCTCGGCCTCGATTTCTTTCGACCACGACCAGGGCGTGCGGTCGACGTCCGGCCCGTACGAGGTTCCGGTCAGCGTCGAGCCAGAACAGCGGTTCTCATATTCGGACGTCGAACTCGACCTCAGGGGATCGAGTGGAGTACTTCGAGCGACGGTCACGAACGAGGGACCGAAAGCCGCGCAGGATGCAACGGTTCTCCTGGAGTCAGGGAGTAGCGCGGTCAAGGTGGTCGAACCTGGCGCCCCGGTCGGGACGCTGGCGCCTGGCGAATCGACCATAGTCTCCTTCGATCTACGGGTTCGCTCCGACGCGACGCCAGGGCTGAGACAGTTCGATGCCACGGTCAGCTACAGTCGCGATGACGCTGGCACATATGTGAGCGACCCCGCGGCGATCCGGGTAACTGTCCCGACAGATGCGGAACTGTTCACCGTCGAACCGGTAAACGCGACGTTCGGCATCGACGCGGACAACGAGTTCCGGGTTCGTGTCAGAAACGATGGCGAGGAGCCCCTGACCGACGTTCGGGCGCGACTCGCGGTGAGACCGCCTTACGAAAGCCAGAGTTCCTCAGCCTACATCGGTCGCCTCGATCCAGGCGAGGCCGAAGTCCTCACCTTCCACGTCTCGACCCCAGATGAGGCCGTCCCGACCACAGATGCGCTCTCGGTGAACATCTCAGCGGAGACAGAGGGCTCTCGGCAGGTCGTGGCCGGACCCTATCTGGTCCCGTTCAGGATCGAGGCAGCGGGGGCGGCCGGGAGTGACACGACCGCCCTCGCCGTCGGTGCCGTCGTGGTCATCGTGATTCTGGGTGCCGGCTGGTGGTGGCTCAACCGGTAATCAGCGATGGTCGCCATCGATGTCGACGGACTGACGAAGGATTTCGGCGAGACGAGAGCCATCGATGATCTGCGGTTCCAGGTCAAAGAGGGCGAGATCTTCGGCTACCTGGGTCCGAACGGGGCCGGCAAGACGACGACCCTCCGCACCCTGCTCGGATTCCTCAAACCGACGGCTGGAACCGCCACCGTCCTGGGGGCGGATATTCACGACGAATCGGCCCTTCTGGAGGCAAAACACGATATCGGATTTCTCCCGGGGGACCTGAGTTTCGACGAGAGCGTCACCGGACGAACCTTTCTGGAATACCAGACGGCGTTGAAAGGTGATTCGCGGATGGACGATATGCTGGATCTCTTCGACCCGCCCCTCGACCGCAAGATTCGGGAGTATTCGAGCGGGAACCGACAGATGCTCGGTATCATCCAGACGTTCATGCATGACCCCGACCTCGTCATCATGGACGAACCAACGGGGGGTCTGGATCCCCTGATGCAGGAGCGACTCAATACGTTCCTCCGGGCCGAGCGCGAAGCCGGTGTCACTATCATCTTCTCCTCGCACATCCTCGCGGAGGTCCGGCGGGTGTGTGACCGAGTTGGCATCATCCGGCAGGGCGAGATCGTAGCATTGGAAACCATCGAATCGCTCCTTCACAAGGGGGGAAAGAGGGTCAGGATCCACACGCAGGAACCGGTCGAAATGGGAGCCTTCGACATCGAGGGCGTCATCGACGTCGAACACGTGGGCGAAGAGGTCCATTTCACCTTCACCGGTGACTACGATCGACTGCTGGATCGACTCGACGAGTACACACTGATCGACCTCGAGATAGAGGAACCGCCCCTCGAGGAGGTCTTCATGCACTTCTACGGGGACGAGGAGTGAGATCGTGAAATACGAGGCCCAGCGGCTGGTAAAAGGGACAGTGACGCTCGTCGTGATGTTGGGGCTGTTCGCTGTCCCGGTGGTATACCTCTACCGTCCGTGGAAGTCACAGCGGGGTCGATCGAGGAGTGGCTGGCGACGCTTCCCGAGTCGGTCCAGTCGAGTTTCGCGATGGATGCCTATACCACGGTCGAAGGCTTCCTCGCAACCGAAGTCTACCAGTTCGTCTGGGTCCTGATCGTGGGACTTTACCTCGTCTATCAGGCAGGTGGGATTGTCTCGAAAGACATCGAAACCGGACGGATCGATCTCCTGCTCGCGACGCCGGTCTCCAGGGCACGGGTCATCGCCGAGAAGTACCTCTCGCTCCTCGTTCCGATCGCCGCATTGAACGGTATCATGCCACTGTTCGTTTTCGGGGCCGTTATCGCCATCGACGAGAGCCTCTCGTTCACAAATCTACTCTGGCTGCATGCACTGTCGGTCCCCTAGCTGCTCCTGGCAGCGGCCATCGGCCTCTTCCTATCAGTCTTCGTCGACCGGGCGGCTATCGCCCAACGTGGGGGTCTCGCATTGCTTTTCATGCTCTTCGTCATCGATTCGGTCACCGTGGGAACAGACGTCGAATGGCTCGGTGCGATCAGCCCGATGCGGTACTACTCGCCCGTCGATATCCTGGTCGATGGTACACTCGATTTCGCCGGCGCGATGGTAACTCGTAGCTTCGGTCCCACTCTTGATCGTCAGTACCCAGCGATTCACGGTTGCGGATCTCTGATCGATTGTCGGTACGAATGTGGTTGCACGAACACACGCTGCCGGCGTTCGCACTGTCGAAGTCGTATCTGTCGGCCCCGAAGCCCGGACTTAGCCCATCACGTGCAGGCCGAGCGCCCCCACCACGAGGAGCACGACGAACATCATGACGAGTACCCCCAGTGCGTCGTAGATGGCCCGCTGGTCTCGGGCTCCTGTGGTCTCCGGTCCGAAGTCCATGTCCCCACGAGGGAGAGTATCGGCTATAAGTCTGACGGCCGTCAGACAACGGGTCCGAACGGGCTTTCCGGGGCGTAACAGCGATCTCCCAGGGTCGTCGATGGTGATGGATCGAGGGCAGCGAGCATGGGGCAGCTCACTCGAGAACGATGTAGGTCCGGGTCGCTCCGACCCCGTCCATTCCTTGGATCTCGCGGGTCACGATGGGAAGGAGTTCGCCCGTGTCGGGGGCTTCCAACTCCACGATGAGGTCGTAATTTCCGGCCACGACATGAGCGTCCGTAACCGCGTCGAGCTCCTCGAGGGCCGACCGTACTTCCGGTGACGTTCCCGCTGCCGTGTGGACTGCAAGGTACGCTTTCGGCATTATCCCTGACTACACGAGGTTGTGAGATAATGGTTTGTGAATAAACATTCCTGTGATAGGTACTCCAGCCCCCGGGGCATCCGCAGTGTTGGAGCCAGGCTCGCGCGAGCATCAGCAAGATATCCGGCCTCGCCAGAATCGCACGGTAGTACCCCGCTACCTAAAGACGCATTCTAGAATCCACAATGTCGTGACCGGACCCCAAAGCGAGGCGTCCAATCGAGGGGACAATCAAGCAGTGAGGCCTCGGACAGCAACGAAGCCTACGAGTGCGACGATACCACCGATGAAGATCATCGCGCCCGGTTCGAGCATCGCCGATTGTAACTGGCCGAAGAGATCAGGTGTCATACTGACGGACTCGGACTGAGCCGCTGTATCCAACGTTTCAGCGGCGTAGCTCGCCTTCTCCGGTTCGGGTTGACGAAGGACGTCTGCGATCTTCTGGACGATCAGGCTACTGATCGCCAACAGTGAAAGCACCCCGACGATGCGCTCGAGACTCGACTCGACCCTGGTCCGGGTTTCCTCGCTCTCGACGAATATGAGTGGGTCGTTTGTCGGTGCATAGACGTGCATCTCCTTGCCTTTCTCGCTGTATCGGGTGCCGATGGATTCGATGAGGTCGACCTCGGTGAGTTTCTCGAGGTGATAGTGGGCGTTCTGGAGCGATGTGTCTGTGGCGGCGGCCAGTTCAGAGGGCGTCGACGGTGCCTCGTAGAGTTCTTTCAGGATGTTCCGACGGGTCTCAGAGGAAAGGGTCTCGAAGATACCGTCCACCTCCGACCCCCGTAACGCGACGACCCGTGGCTCCGACGAGGGCGCGGGCTCGGACGACTGCAACTGTGGGATGTAACTCGACATACGTAGTGACCTACCCGGTATCGATAGTTGGGGCAACAGGCTCATAACGGCGTCTATACCTCAAATATGGGTTTTACCCATCCCAAACCGAGTGCCTGCGTGGCGATGGTCGCGATTTGGGTCCCACAGCCGGTTTCTTTCAGCGGGCCCACCTTTGTCCCGGGCGGTCCATCCATATCTCTGGATATGTGTTGGGCCACCACTCTGTATCTGTGATGCCCAAATTGTATCGATACCTGCCGCCGCAGTGATCGTATGCCCACTGGGTCGATCACGATACGAGTTTTTATCAGCGAACCCGGCACACCTCAGGGTGTAGATGCATCCTCACCGTCCACTCGGGCGGCTCGCGGAGATGGACGAATCGTACCTCTCCGACGGGCACCTCTGGATCCAGGAATACGTGGTCGGCGGTGTGCTACGATTCAAAATGGACCCCTCCGGACTGCTCCATTTCGGCGATTCGAAGACAGAGTTCGACGAGGAGTCGATTCCGCTGCACTACCAGCCTTCCGTAGCGGAGATCCGTCAGGACCTCGACCGGGACCGACTTCGGGAGGGTGTCGATACAGTCGAGGCGTATACGTTCCTCGGCGTCGCGCCGCTGGGAGACGGCCTCGACTACGAATGGGCAGCGCAGCCAGCCTTCTTCGGCCACGATATCTGGGACGGAACGGCTTCATCCTTCGCGCCGGAAGACGTCGTCGACCGGGTGTTCGACGCGGTCGGCATCGAAACCGTCCCGACCTTCGAGAAGGAACTGCCTGCGAGACATTTCGAGCCGAGTCGGTACGTATTCCCTCAGTCGGCGTTGATGGATTCGAGCGTCCCAGGGGTTGTGCTGCGGAAGAAACACGGCCAGCCGGCCGTGAAATACCAGCCGGAATGGTCTGGGAGGGCCACGGAGAGTCGGTCCACGGCAAACGATAGCGAGACCGTGGAGGAATGGGTGGACCGCTTCGTTACCCGTGAATTCCTCGAGACGGTGATCGGTGTTCCCCAGGGGTCAATCTGGAACCAGCCCCTCGACGAGACCCTCGAGGCCGTGACAAGGGAACTCGCTCGGCGTGAGTTCGGGAGGGTCGGGCAGTTAGTCGAAACACGGCCCGAATCGTTCGTCTCGGTTGTCTCGGAACGGATCGAATCCCTGCGACGGGACGAAATCGGGTGACTCCGTCGGGGTCCGGAGGGCCCCGATTTCCTGGGTCTGACGGATGTAAGCCGGGCGTAATCGGCGTAAGGCTTTACCTGGGTGGTGAGCCAAAGGGGTAACAATGGCCATCGACGACGTCGACGAACAGGGGTCCGACGAGGAGGGTCGGACCTCCGACGACGAGCGGGAGAGCGAGGCCGAAGACGGGGACACGGGTACGGGAGAACTGATCGAGGGGGCAGATCGGATGGAACCGGATTCATCCACGACGACAGACGAGCCAGAACTCACGGTCGAACCCGAGGACCTGCGGGAGCACCTCGCGGCGGCGGCAGCGGTTGGTGCGAAGGTCGATCACGATGCCGAAGAACTCGTGGAAGGGACGGCCCCTGTCGTCAAAGACGAATACACCTGGGCCCATTTCAAGTGGGAGTACTACTACGACGAGGTCGGCAATCCACCGAGGGACGATGAGGGGAATGTGATCCCGTTCGATCCGAGCGAATACCTGGATTTCGACCCCGACTGGCTGGCGACGAACCTCGAACACGGCGAATCACGAGCCGACGAACTCGCGCCGGTCGTCGACGAGCGAACGGTCGACGTCCTTCCAGATCTCGACGAAGACGGTTTCTTCTCCACCGTCGAGGGATATACGACGATCACCAATCGGTACGACCTCGAGAAGGCAGTCCCCCTCGAGAAGAAACGCCACTTCAAGGAGGAGGAGCGGTACTGGGTGAACAAGCCCTACGCGTTCGTCATCCTCTTCCACTCCCAGAAGGAAAACGAGAAGAAGTATTACCTCGTCGAACCGCATTTCAACCAGGTCGAAGAGGAACTCCAGGAGTTCCTCACCGCCAAACTCCGGACCGCTATCAAGTACGCCGAAGATGGGGTCGTCATCGAGGGCTCGGACGCCGAGCGACGGGAGGTGATCGAACGGGAGACCGACCGATTGCTCAACCGGTACAATCTCTACGACGGCCCGGAGGAGGAGGGTCGTGGATTCGTCGCCGGCTTGATCGAGTCCATGAATATGGCCGACGGCAACGGCTATCTTGGCCAGATCGGGGACTTCCTCGAACGGCGTGGCTGGTATGAACAGCCCGAACCGTTGGAATCCCGCGAGATACAGGGCTTGTCCGCCCGTCCAGAACCAGTCGTCCTCGAGGAGGACGAACCAGACCTGAGCGAGTACCAGGTCGAGAAACTGCGGTATGCACTAGTCAGGGACTTCATCGGGTACGAGCGCATCGACGGTATCAAGCACGACATCAACGTCGAGGACATCTCCGTCGATGGCTACGAGAGCCCGGTCTTCGTGTATCACACCGACTACGAACAACTGATCACGAATGTCACGCACGGGACACAGCAACTCGATGATTTCGTGGTGAAGATGGCCCAGCGGGCCGGGAAAGGGATCAGCAAACGGCAACCGCAGGTCGACGCGACCCTGCCCGACGGTTCGCGTGCGCAGCTGACACTCGGGAAGGAGGTTTCGGACCACGGGACGAATTACACCATCAGGCAGTTCAAAGACGTCCCGTTCACCCCGGTCGACCTCATCAACTGGAAGACCTTCTCGCTCGAACAGATGGCGTTCCTGTGGCTCTGCATCGAGAACAACAAGTCACTGATCTTCGCCGGGGGGACGGCTTCCGGGAAGACCACGAGTCTGAACGCAGTCTCCCTCTTCATCCCGAGCAATGCAAAGATCGTCTCGATCGAGGACACCAGGGAGGTTGAACTGCCCCAGCGGAACTGGGTGGCATCGGTCACCAGGCCGTCCTTCGGCGAGGACGAGACCGGTGATATCGACGAGTTCGACCTCCTGGAAGCCGCACTCCGGCAACGTCCCGATTACATCATCATGGGCGAGGTTCGGGGTGAGGAGGGACGGACCCTCTTCCAGGTCATGTCCACCGGTCACACCACCTACACCACGTTCCACGCCGACAACGTGAGTGAGGTGATCAAACGATTCACCACCGATCCAATCAATGTCTCCAAGACACTCTTCACCGCGCTCGACCTCATCTCGATCCAGGCCGCGACGCGTGTCCAAGGAAAGAAGGTCCGGCGCAGTCGGAGTATCACGGAGATCAGACGATACGATCCCGAGAACGATGAGATCAACGTCAACGACGTGTTCCAGTGGCGCCCGGAGAACGACTCCTACCGGAGCACCGCCGAGTCAACGACCCTGGACGAGATCAAGTTCGATCGGGGTTGGACGGATGCTGAACTCGACCGGAAGCTCTTCGAGCGGCGGGTCATCCTCGCCTATCTCATCAAACACCGGCTCAATACCTACACGGAGGTTGCGGCGACCCTCCAGGCCTACATCAACGACCCCGACACCATCCTCACGCTCGTGGCAAACGACCAACTGATCGAAGCCCTCGATGATCTACGTGAGATGGAAAGTGTCCTGATCGAGGTCGACCAGGAAAAAGAGGAGATGGTCCCCAGGCCGGACCCCAGCCAGGAGGAACTCGAGAACGCGGAGTCGATTCTCGAGGAAGCGGAGGACGAGATCTTTCCCGAGTATAAAGGAAAGGATGCCCCGGACATCAGCCAGATTCTCACCGGGGGGGCTGCCGAGGACGTCGTCGTCAGCGATGCCAAATCGGATGATGACGAACAGCCGCCAGGCGCCACGTCGGAAGATGCCGGCCAGCAGGATGAGGTCGCCGCGATAGCTGTCGGGGAGGAGGCCGAGACCGAGTCCGCTCCGGTCGAGGAGAGCGCCGAATCAGCAGCGATACAGGACCTCGAAGGGGCGGGAGATGGCGAAGGTGGAATCGAAGCGTCATCACACCAGGGCGATGTGGCAGTGTCGGGACAAGAGGGCGACGAAGACCCAACCATGAAGGCGGACGACGAACGCGATGACGCCGAGGGTGGTGAGACGGGCGAGGGGACGGAGAACCGTCTCGAGGACGAATCCGGCTTCATCGCGGCTTCCCCCGACGACGAGGAGGACGGTCAGGAATGAGCCTGTCCACCGAGTCGATGAGTCGGGGCACTGACCAGTTCGCCGACCTGTTCTTCCCGGTCTTCGAGTGGTTATTCGACGATAACTCCGACTTCGTCGCGGACCTGGAGCGGAAACTCGCAGAGGCACGGATGGAGGAGACCGTGGAACTCTACCTGTCCCGGGCCATCGGGTACGGGGCTATCGGCGGTCTCGTCCTCTGGCTGCTGGGCCTCTTCCTCGGCTGGCTGCTCTTCGGAACCGGGCTCATCGGGACGGAGAACCTCATCGGGCTACCCATCTCGAATCCGGAGGTATACGCGTTCATCCAGGCGATCAAGATCCCTGCGCTGGTGGTCCTGACCGGGGTCTTCTTCGGGGCGATCGGTTTCGCCATCGGCTTCGGGACGCTCGTGGCAATCCCATACTCCCGAGCCTCCTCCCGCAAGCGGGAGATCAACATGCTCCTGCCGGACGCGGTCTCGTTCATGTACGCGCTCTCGATCGGGGGGATGAACCAGCTCGAGATCCTCGAGGCCATGGCGCGGGCCGACGACGTCTACGGGGAAGTGGCGATGGAGTTCCGGACCATCGTCCAGGAGACCGAGTATTTCGACATCGACTACCGGACAGCTATCCGGACGCGTGGCCTCGAGACCCCGAGTGATGAGCTCTCGCAATTCTTCACCGACATGCTCTCGATCATCAACAGTGGCGGGGACATGACCGGGTTCCTCGAGGACAAGAAGGACAAACACATGCGGACGGCCAAACAGCAACAGCAGCTCACCCTCGAGACCCTCGAGCTGTTCGGGGAGATGTATATGACCCTGTCGCTGTTCCCGCTCTTGCTCATCATCGTCCTGGTCATCATGAGCATGCTCGGGCAGTCCCAACAATTCCTCCTCTATGCCACGGTGTACGTCTTGCTGCCGCTGTTGGGGGTTGCCTTCCTCGTGCTGGTCTCGACAGTCAAAGAAGACGACCCGGGCGACGGCTACCTCCAGCTCGAGGCAGGGAAAGACCCGACGAAGGAGGAGCCGGGACTGTTGAACCTCGGGCTCATCGAAGACTACGTGGGCACCGCGGCGGTCTTCGACCGTATCCACAGCCGCGAGGGGACCTATACGCTGACCCATCTTCTCAAGAATCCACATCACTTTTTCCGGGACAATCCGGTCCTGACCATGGCGTTGACAGTCCCGGCGGCGCTAGTACTGGTCGGAAACGCGGTATTCAGCGGTGCCGCTCCCCTGAGCCTCGATGCGTTCATCGAGAATCCGATCGGGAGCACCTTCATCTACTTCTATATCCCGCTGTATGTCGTCGGATTCCCGCTTGCCTTCTTTTACGAGTGGAACAATATCTCGAGACACCGGGTCACTCGCAAACTCTCCGAGAACCTCCGCAAACTGTCGAGTGCGAACGATACCGGCCTGACCCTTCTCGAGGCTATCAGGACTGTCGCCGATACCTCCCCCGGGAAACTCGGCGAGGAGTTCGCCGAGATCCACGCAAAGGTCAACTACGGGATGAGTCTGAAACGGGCCCTCACCGAGTTCAATAATAAATATCACATCCCGAGACTCGCCCGGACGGTCAATCTGATCGCCAAGGCCCAGGAAGCGTCGAGTCAGATCACCGCCGTCCTCACCACCGCTGCCCAGGCGAGCGAGAACCAGGACGACATCAATCGCGAGCGGAAATCCCGTGCTCGGATGCAGGTGGTCATCATCGTCATGACCTATCTCACACTGCTAGCGGTGATGGTCATCCTCCAGGTCCGGTTCCTCGAGGTCATGTCTGGACTGACCGACCAGGCCTCACAATCCGGCGGTGTGGCCGGTGGTGGAGTCTCCTTCGGTGCCGGCCTCGACATCCAGTTGCTCGAGATGATGTTCTTCCACGCGGTAACGATCCAGGGGGTGCTGGCCGGGTTCATCTCCGGCTACATCCGAGACGCTAAACTCCTGTCGGGAGTCAAGTTCGCGGTCATCCTCCCGACAGTCGCACTGGGGGTGTGGGCGTTCATATGAGCGAGCGGGGGCAGATGACCGTCGATTACGTCGTAGGCATTACGATATTCTTGCTCACCGTTGGGCTGGTATTCACTTTCGTACCGCTCTCGTTCGATCCGGTGCGGACCGAGTGGGGTACGGAAGCGATGACGGCTGACCGGGCAGTCTCGCATCTTACCGGGAGTAACCTTACTGATAATGCAGAATCGCCGTTCGTGCTGAACAAGACGAAGACACAGCAATTCTTCGCAGGGACCGGATCTCTTTCCGGATACCTGGGATTACCCGGTGAGGTCTCAGCAAACGTGACACTCGAAAACGGCACCGCGGGTATCGTTTTGAACCGTGGACCGACCCCGTCGACACAGGACTCAGTTGTCGTTGCGCAACGGTCTGTCCTGTACGACGGGTCCCAATACCGGCTGATTGTACGGGTGTGGTAAGATGCGAGCACAGGCACAAACCCTCGAGGGCATCGCGGCCGCGATACTGGTAGTCGCTGGTGTGACCTTCGCCCTCCAGGCGACTGCGGTTACGCCACTTTCGGCGAGTACTTCGAACCAGCATGTCGAGAATCAACTGCGTGCGACAGGGGGCTCGCTCCTCGATAGCGCCATCGCGAACGATAGTCTCGCCCCCGCGCTCACGGCGTGGAACAGCACCGATAACTCGTTCAACCACTCTAGCGATTTGGGCTACTTTGTGCAGGGTGGCCCACCGGGCCCCTTCGGCGAGGCACTCAATGAGACGTTCATTGACGAGCAGATCGCGACGAACGTCTTGATCCAATATTATGACGAAAACGGGACCAAAGCCCGTCAGCGCTTCGTCTATATGGGCGAGCCGAGCGATAACGCCGTTGCTGCCACTCGAACTGTAGTATTATATAATGATACAGCAGTCTCCGGCAGTTACGCGAACGTCTCGGAAGCCGCAGCAAATGACGCGTTCTACGCCCCGGACGCGGCTCCGGGGAGTGAACTGTTCAACGTCATGGAGGTGAAGATTGTCGTATGGCGGATCTGATGGACTCGGAACGGGGTCAGTTATTCTTAGTTACGGCGCTGGCCATTGCCGTCGCGTCGATCGCCCTCATCCTCCTGTTGAACAGCGCTATCTACACGCAGAACGTCGCGTCGAGGGATTTGGGGGCGAACGATCGGCAGGCGATTGCGGAGACCAAGACCTTCCTCGAAGGGGCTGAAGGACTCCTGATCGCAGAAAACGAGCGGACCCAGACACAGTCCGAAAGGCGGAGCGCGCTTCAGACGGGGACTGAGCGGCTCGCCGAGTTACAACGAACGCACGAACTACAGGAGGGGACGGCGACAGGTGTCACGAAAATCTCGCTTTCGGATGGTCGCGGTCTCTACCAAGATTCAGTCGGTGACTTCACCAGTGCTAGCGGCGATCGGAACTGGTCAGTCGCGGACTCCGCGGAGGGAATCCGTGCCTTCGAAATCGGGGTCGATAGCGCCGATCCGCCTCCGACCGGCGATCCGGTCAATGAATCGTTCCGGGTGAATATCACGGGTAATGGAGGCAGTGGAGACGTTTGGACACTCTATGTGTTCGAAGATGGCGGGCAGACGAACGTTTCAACGGAACTGACAGGTGGCAATATAGAAGGACTCTGTGGTCCATCGACCTTCTCGACGCCGCTGACAGTGAATGTGACCAATGCTTCGGTCAATGGAAAATATTGTCCGAATCTCACGTATTGGGAGGACATCGACAGGCCGTATGAGGTCGACATTACCTGGGGGGACCGCGCGAGCGGGACCTATAGTTTGACGGTCAACACTACGTCGATCGGCTCGTTCAATTCGCCGGGGACCGACCCGTATGCTATCGAGCAGGTGTATAGCGTAACCGGGAATTATACTTACCGCTCTTCCCACCTACACTACGTCAGAGCCTTCCGGATCGCTCCGGGTGAGCCACATGGCGGATAGGGCCGTCTCGGTCACGGTAAATTACGTTATCACGCTGGCGATCACCGCGGCGCTGATCAGTGGTTTGATTCTCGCAGCTGGGTCCCTCGTGGACGGGATGAGGGGGCAAACGACCCGCGAGGGCTACCAGGTCGTCGGGAATCGGATGGTCAGCGGGTTACAGACTGCCGACAGGCTGGCCCAAACCGGTGCTTCGGACCTGGAGGTCTCGGTCGATCTCCCCGGACTGGTCGCCGGAACCCAGTACACGATCGTCGTCAACAACAGCTCCGATCCGCCTCAGGTACGGATCCAAAGCTCGAGCGCCCGCGCAGATATCGTCCTCCCGGTTGCGAACGAGACCGCGATCCGGGGCGGTGAAGTCCCAGGGGGGCCCGTTCGCGTCGTCCTCGAGAACGGGAAACTGGAGGTGCGATCCGACCGATGAATCGTGGCCAGAGCGAGGTCCTGGGGTACGTTATCGTCTTCTCGATCATCATCGGCTCCGTTGGAATGGTCTATGCCACCGGCTACCCATCACTCGAATCGGCTCGCGAGGCGACAGCAACGGAGAACGTGGAGAAGGCCTTCGACGTGATGAACGAGAACATTCGGGACATTCAGCAACGTGGGGCTCCAAGTCGGGCAACTGAGATCAGGATCGCGGGGGGCACACTGGACCTTGAAGATCCAGCGACGGTCAGGGTCTACGTCGAGAACAGCACGAACTCTTCGAATAACGCGACGACGTCATTCGATACCGCTCCGATCCGATACGTGGACGAGAGCGGACGCGTCGTGACATTCGAAGCTGGCTCTATAATTCGGGGTAACGGGACGCAGTCGGCCATGATTCAAGGACCCTCATGGACTATTTCTGACGGAGCCGCAATATTCCCGGTCAAGACCCTGGTGCCCCGGGGGGATACACGGAGTGTGGGCGGTGAAACCACTGTTTTAGTGCTAACTCAATTGTCGAGTTCTTCAGCACCAGGTAGCTATCAAGTCGGAAATTCGAGCGATGCGATCGTGAATATCACCGTTCATTCGGATAATACTGGGGCATGGAGGCAATGGTTCGAGGAAATGAACGAGACAGTCGATGGTGGTGTAGCCGTCGATGACGACATAGAGGACGGTAACGTCTACTGGGAGTTCCGGACTGACGAAGCACACGTTATCCGGAAGGGAATCTCCGTTGAATTCGTCCTGTAAAAACCGGCGATAACTTCTATGCCCCGACCGTAACGTTCGTTCGGGAGAGGTGGAGGTACGTGATGTAGACTGTGGTCTTTGACCCGAGGTTTAGGTCCGAATCCTGAATCGAGTCGTCGTACTGGAAATCGTTAGGATTTCCATTCACGTCCATGGTCTCGCAAACGACTCCCCCTACGAGATTCGGCGAATTTGACCCCCCGCCATTCAGGTCACAGTCCGATCCCGGCGCGTATGCGAGTCCGACGAACTTGTAGTTCCCACTGAAGTCTACGTCACCATCGGAATGTACTCCAACCGAGTATTCGCCGGGATTCCCTCCGTCGTTTACGAGATCGGCATCGATTTCGAAGTCCTCCCTGACGTAAACCACCGTGTTATTGTCCCCCACGATATCCACTGTTCCCGGGTCATAGTCGCCATTCACGATCAACGTGACGTTGCCCCCAGTGGTATCGAAGGTATGCGATGCGGAGTAGTCGGAATCTATGTAATATGGGTTTCCGGCGGTAAGCGTGCTCGTCGGACTGGAATTGCAGGTGCCAGGATTGGTCTGGCAATCATCGATTCGTTCTTCTATCTTCGAATCGGACGGTTGGAAGCTCACTCCCGTATCATATGGACTGGGCGGCGGATCGTTGCCGTTGACCGTAATGCCGCCCGGCTGGGAGGTCGCGACTACGTGTCGGAATCCGCCCGGATTCGCCACCACGACCAGTTCGAGCGTGGCAGTTTGATTCTCATGGTCGACCTCGACCTGGCCGCTGGTTCGTTTCTCGAAGTAATCAGCCCATCCCTCGTAGTATTTGCTGTGGACGGTCACGTTCACCTGGCCGTCTTCGAGCGGATTCGTGTGCCCTGGAATCGGGTACAGGGAGGACGAGGACCCTGTCTCCTCGATAACCGGATTTCCGGAGAGGTCCGACCCCCGTTGCACCCGGACCATCGGCAACGTGAGAGTGGTTCCCCGATAGTGGACCTCGGGTGGAGACACCATGACGCTTCCACCGTCACGATACTTCCACACCCCGCCGTTTTGATACGCGATTTGGGTTCCGTCCTTCGTGTAAACCACGGCGCCCATCGTCTCGTTGGCGATGACGGACTTGAGTTCCCCGGTGCTCTGATTCACGATGGTGATATTGATCCAACCCGCAGACTCCTCGACAGTCACCGAGGATTCGTCATCCTGTGGCAAGGACACGGCCTGCGTTTGCGAGCCCCCGTGAGCAACCAGTGACATCCGGGAGTCGAACTCCATCATTGCGTTCTGCGCGCTCCCCAACTCCATCTGTCCGGTCGAAGCGTCGATCGCACTCGCACCAACACCAACGATGACGCTGATGCTCGCGACCGTCAGTCCAAGCAGTAAGACGACCCCGATTACTGTCGATTGACCCCGCTCTCCCCCACCAGGAGACATAGTAAATACATGGTAACCGGACCCTGATAAAACCTCATGTCGATTATCAGGGGTGAAAACGGTGGGTTTCCACTTTTCTTACCGAACCGCGTCGATCGGCACGGTGTACGTGGCGTCGATGGTGAGCCACTGTGTGGCTGCCGTTTCATCAGTGCCCGGCTTGAAGATGGTTACCGACTGCGGATCATCTTCGTCGTCGAAGTGGTAACTCAGGTCGAACTCCGGAAGGTCATTGAGCGAGGAGACAGTCCCGTCAGACGTGTGGCCGGTCGCACTCATTTTTGCAATATCGGCGTGGGGATGTGGCGGTCCGAGGCGGTGCCGGTCGGATCGTATGGTACACCCGCACATTCGCCACCCGGCCCCTTAATGGCTCACCCAAACTCCGCGAGGCAGGAATCTCCGAAAGAGTTGCCGACCCCCTGCGATGACCGTAGGTCCCACTCGCTTAGGTTTCGCCCGATGGGCCGCGACGCCAGACACAGTTGGGACAGGCTTCGTCTGGCGGTTGGTGTCTGACACTTCGCATGGTTCGTTGTGTATTCATGGACGGAGATACGATTCGATCTTCGAGAAGCCTTTCTCGGATATTCGATGTGTGAGAAACACATGCATGATTTATATATGCGAATCAATAAGGCGGGCGAGGGAGTCTCCCCTGATTTCGACGACCGGGGCGCGAAAACGGTTCCCCTCCTTCGGGCGCTTATTCTGCGATCTCGATCGTAGCCTTCTCGTCTGTCGTATCCATGTCTTCGGCGTCGGAGAACCGGCCGGCGATCCGCTTGGCTGCGACACTGGCGAGGACGGAGACCAATATGCTGACGGCGATCAGGCCGAGGAACTTTTGACGTCTGGAACTGCCCGTTGTGTCTTCTGTGGTCGTCTTCTTGCCCTTTGCTTTTGTGACGGGTGCCACGGCATCTTCGGCTCCAGGGTGGACATGCACCTCGAAGAATGTCAGGTGTTCGAATGCCATGTCACTATGAGGTCGTTCGCAATATTATAGGTTCTGTGAGAAGAATCGACACGGCCCCTACTTTCATTGTATCGACCGTCAAGCGGTCTGTATGAAGTATCGTTCCGCTGGCGGGGCTTCGATTCCAGTCCTCGGCTTCGGCACCGCGAATCTATACGGCGATACATGTGAACAAGCCGTTCGTGACGCTCTCGAGATGGGATATCGGCACGTCGACACGGCGGATTTCTACGATAATCATCGGGCCGTCGGTCGTGGTATCGACTCGGCGACCGTCCCGCGATCGGAGGTGTTTCTCACGACGAAGGTCTGGCGAACGGATCTAGACCCGGACAGCGTCCACGACGTCGCGACCACCGCACTCGAGGACCTGGACAAGGAGTACGTCGACCTGCTGTTGATACACGCCCCTTCCGAGTCCGTCCCCATCGAGGAGACGATCCGGGCGATGAACGGACTCCAGCGGGAGGGAGCCGTCCGTCACATCGGGGTCTCGAACTTCTCCATCGGAGAAGTGGCGGCGGCGATGGACGCTTCACAGACGCCGATCGTGACCAATCAGGTGAGATACGAGCCGGAAACAGATCGACAGGACCTCCTCCAATTCTGCCTCGATGAAGGGGTGTTGCTCACCGCGTATAGTCCCCTGGGCACAGGAAATGTCCTGGAAAACCAGACGCTCAAGCGGATCGCGGGGGGATATGGAAAGTCGGCGGCGCAGATCGCCTTGCGGTGGCTGATACAGCAACCCGGCGTACTCGCCATCCCGAAAGCTGCGACGCGAGACCATCGGTACGAGAATCTCCAGATCTTCGACTTTTCACTCACCGATGAGGAGATGCGCGAGATATTCGACCTCACGGCTGGGCTCCAGGACCCACTCGCCGGGAAATTGGGCCTCTGACCTCCAGCGGGTACCAGGATTTCGATCCATCCGATCAACCTCGAATGTTCGCGCCGGCTTCGGAACGCTTTAGCCGTTCGACGTAGTGAAACTGAGTGGAGGCGGGTCGACCGACCTGCCACCCGGCTTGACGCCGGGAAGTCTCCGGGTCACCCGGAGCTCCGGTCGGGGGATCTGCCGAGATTTCCGGCGCACCGACGTATTGTCGGTGCCCCTCGGTCGGGCCAGCACGCCTTTGCCTCTTTCCCTCTCTTTGTGTTCCCTCGAGTGGTTGCGTTACCAAGCGTGGACATGGCCCGTTCCAAACACGCCAGGAACCGATTCGGGCGTCTGTTGGATGAAATACGTCTGCGTTAGAGCAGGGAGAGGATGGCGGTCGCGATCGCCTCGATTGAGGTCTCCCAGAGGGAGAACCCGGTCATGATGGCGAGGACCGTATCCAGACCGAAGAAGGCAAAGAGGATGGCTCCGGCGTAATGGGCCTTCCGCACGTCGAAGCGATTCGAGAACCGGTGAAAGAAGAAGGCGTTCGCGATACTCACCGGGATGATCGCGAACATCTCGCCGAACCAGATCGCCGGATGGGCGCCGTACTGGACCGCTAACCCGATGGTGATCAACTGGGTCTTGTCGCCGAACTCACCCGCAGCCATCATCGTGAAGATTGGGATGAACCCCCCGAGATGTTGGGGCACCTCGAACGAGCCGATCGAAAGCGTTACTTCTTCCGTGTTGATAGTCCCTCCATTAGCCTTGGGTGCGCCCTGGTCGGGTGCTGACCGCCATAGCAAAACCGCAAAGAGCCCGAAGAGTCCAGCGGTGAATACATCCAGATAGAGTCCAGGTAGTGCCCCTCGGAGGGCGTCGCCGACGACCAGCTCGATCGCTGTCCACCCCGCGAAGGCGCTTGCGGCCGCGGCGACCACGACCCACGGATTGTATCTGGTCGAGAGTCCTGCGATGATGAACTGGACTTTCTCGCCTGGCAGGACCGCGAACTGGGCAGTCATGGCGACGACGAAGATCTCCAGCCAGCCGGCACTCATTCTTGTGAGAGTTCTGCGTTCGAATCGACGGTCTCCGCGTCGATCCGTCGGACCCGGACCATCGTAGCGATGGACTCGGGAAGGTGTCGTGTCTCTCCTTCCACCTCGACTCGGTACATCCCGATCGGTGCAACCTCGGTTATCTCGAGGGCTGTTCCCGGTTCGATGCCCATCTCCGCGAGATAGCGGAGTTCGTCGGGATCCCGATCCCGCACGCGGCACACGAGTACGTCGTCTCCCGTCTCGAAGTCCGAGAGCGGTCTCGTATCGTCCTCGATCGGTTCCAGGTCCGCTCCAGGGATGGGATCTCCATGAGGGTCGAAGGCGGGTTCTCCCAGGGCCTCCGCGACACGTCGCTCGAACTCCTCACTGATGTGGTGTTCGAGCACGTCGGCTTCGTCGTGGACCTCGGACCACTCGTAATCCAGTTCGTCGGTGAGAAACGCCTCGATGAGCCGGTGGTGTCGGATGACCTCGAGGGCGACGGTCTTGCCCTCTTCCGTGAGTTCGACCCCCTTGTACTTCTCCCGCGAGACGAGGCCCTTCGATTCGAGCGTATCCATCATGGAGGTAACCGTCGGCGGTGTCACGTCGAGTCGGTCAGCGATCCGGGACGTCGAGACCGGCGGCCCATCGGCTTCCTGCGACGTGAAGATCGCTTTGAGGTAATCCTCCATGACCTCGCTCAGCATCTCGTATTATGGTTTAGATATATCTAATTTGTAAATGTACCGATTCAAAAGACCGGGCGACCCTGCGGACAGGAGGGATACAAACGGGATCGAAAGATCCGGTCGGCCAGGATGCTGGATCACTTGCTCGTTCTGCATCGCGTGGCAGAATCTTGCTCCCTGCTCCTTCGACTCGCCGATCAAATCTCCTGTCGGATCTCGCCCCAGGCCCGACCCAACTGCTGGTCGGCCTCCTCGATGGCCCGCTCGAGGTCGATGGTCAGCGAGCCCGAGTCGGTGCGTGCGATACTTACCCGTTCGAAGTCAGGCACATACCGCTTTGTGTGTTTGCTCCCCCGCTTGACGTCGATCCGCTCGTCGACGAGATCCGCCTCCGCGAGCATGTTCACTTTCCGGTAGGTCGTCGAAAGCGGGATGTCACACGTTTCAGCTATCTCCTGGGCCGACATCGGCGACTCGAGTCCCTCGAGGATGGCTCGACAGTCCTCGTCGGTCAGCGCCGCCAGGACCGAACGCAGATCCGGGACATCGCTTACCGTGGGCGGGCGCGACTCCATACCGGAGCATGCGCTTGGTGGGTGATAACTCCATTGCACTCGTTTCGACCTGCCGGGAATAGGTATTTACAAAATGGTACCGGAACTACTCGCGGACATGGATTACACGGCGGAAGATGACACGATAGTCGTCCGACTGGACCCGGGCGAGGAGGTCCTTGCCGCTCTCGAGACCCTCCGGGAGGAAGCCGACGTGACCGGTGGCTTCTTTACCGGCATCGGCGCGGTCGATCGCGTGACGCTGGGCCACTATAGTGTCGAAGACCAGGCCTATGCCGAAGAGAGCTTCGAGGGGGAGTTCGAGGTGACGGCTTTCTCGGGGAACATCGGGCCGGACAAGATTCACGCACATATCCAGGTGGGCAGACGGGATTTCTCCACGCTTGGCGGACACTGCGCGGGGGCTCGCGTATCGGGGACGTTCGAGTTGGTCGTCCATCGGACCGAGACGACCCTGACACATCGTCCAGATCCGAGGACCGGGTTGGACGTCTTCGACATCAACCACGAGTAGCCTAAATGGCAGAGTTCCACCCCGTCCCGCAAACGTTGATGATCGCCACGGCCGCGATCCTTGCTGTCGGCCTCTCGTACGTGTTCTTCCGACGCGATGGCCCCGTGGATGGCTTCGTATTGCTCGTCTTCTTGCTCTTTGTCTTCTTGGTGATGACTGGCTACCTGGTGTTCCGCTGGCTCTACGGGATGGGAAAAGACCCGGCCTAACTCGGCCGGATTCGAGCGGCGTCTACCGATGGCAGCACTGCCGCAGGCCACCCACATACGTCTCGTAGAGGTGCGCGCCGAGGAATCCGGTGAGAGCCGCAAGGATCGTCCCGCCGAACATCATCGTCGGAGTCATCGTCGTTAACAAATTGGGCCCGGTCCGCAATAAATAGACATTGAGTGACATTATCCACCAATGTGGGGGAAAGGATACCCGACCAACCTCCCTGGTCAATCCACTGGGCCTACCTAATCAATCCACTGGACCTCCCTGGTCAATCCACTGGGCCTACCTAATCAATCCACTGGACACCCATAGCCGCGTATCCCGGCCGGCTGGAATCGTCCCGTTCGTGTCTTACATGCCGAGGATTCTCGGGATCAGAACGCTGGCGGCCGCGAAGACGGCCATCAGGAGCACGAGCAGCGCCAGTAGCCCGATCGCCTTCCCCAACCAGTCGGGAAACTCCGGTGGTTCCGTATCGCTCATCGATTTGAGAATCGGGTCACACGCATTTAATATTCGTCCAGGCGGCGGTCCAGGCCCGTACCCATCCTCCCGGTTCGCAACCGAGACCCTCACCCTGTCAACGTCATCCCGTGCTTTTCATGCCAGCAGCGATCCCCTTGACTGTCAACCGGAGGGTTCGTTCGGCTCGATCCGATCGGTCGGCTCGGGAAAGTAACTCGACCTGGAGGTGATTGAGTGGGTCGACATACGGGTTCCGCCGCTCGAGGCTCTCGCGTAACCACTCCCTGTCGACCAGATCCGACCGCGGGACGACCTCGAGGACGGACTCGACGGAACGCCGATACTCCGATTCGATCGAGGGGAAGATCCGCTCGCGCAATGGCGCGTCGGCGAGGTTGGCGTATTCTTCGGCGATACCCATCTCGGTCCGTGCCAGGGACAGGGCAGCGTTGTCGAGCATCGTTCTGAAGAAGGGCCATTCGTGGTACATCTGCTGGAGGGTTTCCATGCCCCCTTGGTGTGCCTCGAGATAGGCCTCGATCCCGGAGCCCACCCCGTACCAGCCAGGGATGATCGCCCTGGTCTGGGTCCAGGCAAAGACCCAGGGGATGGCCCGCAGATCCTCCACGCTGCGCTCGTCGCTCCGTGAGGCGGGCCTCGAGCCGAGGTTCAAACTCTCGATGGTGGTGATCGGCGTCGTCCGTTCGAAATAGGTCACAAAGCCATCGGTCTCCAGCAGGGCCCGATAGGTGCGGCGGGCTGCCGAGGCCATCGTCTCCATAGCCTCGATCCACGCCTCGGGTAAGGAGGGATCTTCCTCGGTGACGGCCGCGTGCCTCGATCTGATCTGAGCGTTAAGCATCTGTTCGAGTTCACGACGGGCGATGTGAGGGTTGCCATACTTCTCGGCGATGGCTTCCCCTTGCTGGGTGAACTTCACGTCTCCAGTCACCGTCTCTTTCGGGAGCGCGAGCAGCGCCTCGTTCATCGGACCGCCGCCCCGGGAGATGGTTCCGCCGCGCCCGTGAAACAAGCGGAGGTCCACGTCGTGGTCGGCCGCAATCGCCGCGAGGCGGCGCTGGGCTCGGTCAAGCTCCCAATTCGCCGCCAGATACCCGTTCTCCTTGTTGGAGTCCGAATACCCCAACATCACTTCCTGTATGCCTCCACGGGCCTCGAGTGCGGGCTCGTAGGCGTCGTTCTCGAACAATGTCGACATGATCTCGCGGGCGTTCGAGAGCGCCGACTCCGTCTCGAGCAAGGGGACGACGTCGAGCCCGGCGTAGGCCGGCAGATCGACCACTCCGGCCTGATCCGCGAGGAAGAGGACCTCCAGCACGTGGCTCGGCTCCTCGGTCATACTGATACAGTACGCATCGACGCTTTCCGGACCGAATTCGGCGTGCCAGTCCGCTAACCGGTCGAACCGCTCGAGTACGGTCCTGACTCCCGATTCGAACTCCTCGCGATCCCCGAGGTCGATCACTGGGACCTCCTGTCGTATCGCCTGCGTCAGGAAGGTCACGCGTTCGGATTCGTCCTTGGCTCGATAGTCTATCCCCTCCGCCGCCAGGGCGGCGTGCACCGCGGCCGTGTGTTCCTTCCGGTGATCCCGAAGATCGAGTGACGCCAGGTGGAAGCCGAACGTCCGGACCTGGCGCTGTAACGGTTCGACGAACTCCATCGCGATGTGTTCGAGTCCGTTGGCTCGCAGGCCCTCGTGGAGCGCGGAAAGATCCCCCTCCAGACCCGCGACATCGTCGTATCCACCTGGCCTGACACTCCCGACACGGTCGAGGCGCTGGAGGATGACGGAGGTTGCCTGCCGGAACGGTTCCTCCGGATATCTATCCGCTGCGGTGTCGGCGATCCGTTCGACCGGCTCATCGCCGGACATCACGCTCCGTACGTGAGACTGGTGTTCGACCCGATTGCCGTCCTGGCTGAGTACGCCGATGAGATCCCGACATCGCTCACGATATCGGTCGATCACCAGCGAGCGCTGACGATCGAGGGTGCGTTGGGTCACCTCCGGGGTAACGTTCGGGTTTCCGTCGGCATCGCTGCCAGCCCACGACCGGAATTCGAGTACCTGTTCGGGCTCCGGCGGTTCCTCGAAGGCTGCCGTCAACGCTCCTTCGAGTTCCTCGTAAACATGAGGGATTTCTTCGAACAGAACAGTATCAAGATACCATTGGACATTCCGGGCCTCGTCGAAGGGTTCGGGCTTCCGCTCACGGATGTGCTTGGTGGTATAGAGGCTCTCGACGACCGCCTCGAGTCGCGATTCGAGTGTGCCTTGCTCAGCCTCAGAGACCCGGCGTTCATCGAGCTCCGCGAGCAGGTCGCTCACGCGCCGAAGGATACCTTTGACCGTCTTCCGACGTGCTTCCGTGGGGTGGGCGGTGAATGTCGGGACCACTCGAACGTCGTCAAGAATTCCCTCGACGGTTTCCGCATCTGTGCCGGTCTCCGCCAATGTAGCGATGGCCGAATCAATAGAATGAGACAAGGATCCGGCTTGTTCGCCCCGGCGGAGTGCACGCACACGCTCGCGCTCTTCGGCCAGATTGATGAGCTGGAAATAGATCGTGAAGGCCCGGGCGAGCACGGCCGGAATCTCCTCGCCCTCGGTCCGCGTCACCCGTTCCAGTGCCGTCCGGTCCTCGGCCTCGCTGCTCCGATATGCGATGGCCGCGTTGCGGGCCCGTTCGACAGCATCGAAGCCCTCGGGCGGACTGTGATGCGAGATAACCTCGCCAAGGAGCGTGCCCAACTCCTGTATTTCGGCCCTGATGCTCCGGTTATGAAGATCCATGCGCTACCGTCACAGTCCGGACTCGCGCTTAAGTACGTCAGGAAAGGTGGAAGTATTGGCAGTGTCGGGAGCCACGGAGACGACCCTATCCGTTCTTCGGGACGGGTAACTGGCCGACGCAGTTCTTGCAGAACTGATAGAAGGGATCGTTCTTGCTGCCACAGTGGGGACAGACCCCGACCTCGTCGTCCCATGGATGGTCCACGGGGCCAGATGACACCTGATGGGTGTTCCAGGGCATCCAACTGTCTTTACCGGACGGACGCTGTTAAGTTGTGTGCATAGTTCACATGACACAATGTCAGAAGTCAGGTCACGTCGCTCAACGGAGCATCCAGAGTGGTGATGAAACCATCCTCGACGCGGATGTCGCTCCGGGATCGCTCAAATTCTGGCTTGTCCGAGAGATATGTTCTCCCACCTACAGTATACGGCCAGAGAATCACAGGAAAGACGCCAGTCGGTTTACGAACGTGCGGTGATCCGTGCGGACGCGATCTGTTGCTGACTTTCTTTGTCGATCACGAGTACATCGTACTTCTTGCCCTCTTCAAGTGGGAAGGGATTATCGAGTAGATTCGTTTCTGCCGGGTTTCCTTGCGGCCACTCTAGGGTCCCAGAACTCGTATTGGTCGCCAATATCGCACGCTCACCAACACTCATCTCTGATGTATTGGCCGGTGTGAATCGAACCGACTCAGTGTCGTTCCTGACGACGATCACGATATCGGTCGCACCCAACGTCTCCCCACCGTCGTGGGCGATCGAGATATTGCTGACCCCCGAGGCAGACGTGAACTCGAGGCTCGCCTGCGGTGCGGCGTTGCTTACTTGCCCGCCCAGTCCGAGGACGAACGTCCCGATGACGGCTGCGAGGATAACGGTGATCGCAACCATCAGGATCACCCCGATAACGGGTGAGACGGCACGTTCGTCCACTCGTGTACGAAGATTGTCGATGGACATGTTTTGCCTGGCGTCAGATATCGGTCATCTCTCCCCAGGCGTTCCACCCCGTGAGGAGTCAACCCCGTCCGCGCTGGTTCTGACGCTTTCAGAGGATTGGACGACCCCGTACTTAAATCCACTCCCTCTTCAACGATCACCTTAAGAAGTAAGCATTAGCAATAAGGGAATACTGAGACGGTTTCACGTCGACGTGTATCCATCACCCACATCTATCTAATGCACCGGCCCCATTCTCCCGCCCACATTCTGCCCCTCACGGCTATCGATCGTCGGTTCGAGGGAGAATCCCGATGAAAACAACGCATTTGGGATCCGGAGGCGATCCCGAAGACCTATTTCGTTTCAGTGTGTCAGTGGTTGGCAATGGAGATCGAACGGACGACCCTCTCGATCGAACCCGAAGATCTCCCGATCATCTCGATTCCGGACCTACTTGCGGGTGACCAGGTTCGAGTTGACAGGGAGAACAACCTGGTCGAGATCGACGGGAAGAAGTACTTCGTCCCGGCGGAGTCGATGGACAAGATGCTGGACATTCTAGAATAGGTCTGCCCATTCGCTCCCCGTCGGATCGCCACGTTCGCTCGCCGAGTCACTTGCAGTTTCGGTCGGATCGAGGCGCACTTGGCCTCACCATGGTAAAAAATGGCATGCCTTTTCCCGACGAGACTGCAATTGCCCGTGGGGCAACTGATAGTTGCCCCCAGCTTTTCCGTGAATTACACCCCCGGACCTGGACTCCAGGGAGTCGATGGGATCCCCCTTTCCCATCCCACCCCGAGTCCGCGTTCGGTATTGCATTCGTGTTCTCGTCGACCGGGTGAATCGTTTTCCGCATTGGTTTCCATCTTCGCGTATGGACATCGCCGTGATCCTCTTCGAGGGCTTCGATGATCTCGACGCTATCGGACCCTTCGAGGTCTTCAGTCACGCCAGTCGCGCCGGGGCAGCACTCGATGTCGACCTCGTCACCCTCGAATCGACTGATGTCATCACCTCGAGTCATGGGCTCCAGATTGTCCCCGATGGCATACTCCCTATGGGACCTTTCGGTGGATCGGACGGTTCGGCGGCCACGAGCCGAAACGCTGGGGCAACACCCGACCTCATCGTCGTTCCGGGCGGCGGGTGGAGTGATCGAGCAGAAGTCGGGACTCGAGCCGAAGTAGACCGCGGGACCCTTCCAGAGACCCTTTATCGACTGCACGACGCGGGAGCGACCGTGGCATCGGTCTGCACAGGTGGGATGCTCCTCGCCTCGGCAGGTCTCACGGACGGGCGACCCGCTGTCACCCATCACGAGGCCCTGGAGGATCTCGCCGAATCCGGCGCTGCTGTCGTTGATTCTCGAGTCGTCGACGACGGCGACATACTCACTGCAGGAGGAATCACTGCCGGGATCGACCTGGCCTTGCATATCCTCGAACGGGAATTCGGCAGAGAGATCGCAACGGCGGTCGAATCGACGATGGAATACGAGCGGCGTGAGAGGGCGTATACGCGGTGACCTCACTCGGAAAGCCGATATGGGGGGCTGAACAACTTCGCTAGGTGGGTGACCGCTCTCGGCTGCAAAGAAGTAGAGATACCTTGTTCTTCGAATCTATTGCGAGGCCAATCAATGAACAATAATACCCCGGGACACCTCTGCGCTAGTAGATGAGACCGAACCGGATCGATTTTAGCGTGGACGTCGCGTACGGGGTCCTGCTGTTTCTTGCTATCGTCCTGATCGTCACGGTCGGGACGGGCATCGGGATCGCGTTCGGATTGGGCGCACTGATCTCGTACGTCATCCACGTAATCTGGAAGATGTCGCGGTTCGATCCAGAGTGGATGACCCGGGAAGTCACCGAGAAGGTCGAAGAGACACTCACTGAAGAGGTAAGTGAGAGCGTGGGTGAGAAGGTCACCGAAGAGGTCGAAGAAAAAGTATCGGGGGAGGTCGAAGATCAGGTTACAGCAGAGGTCGAACAGCAGGTCACGGAGGAGGTAGCCGAGGACGTAGAGGAGTCCGTCGCAAAGAAGGTAAGCGAGGACGTCAGCGACCAGGTCACAGAGGCCGTTGCCGAGAACGTCGAGGAGAAGATGGTCGAAGAGGTGAGCGAGGACGTGGGCGAGAAGGTCACCAAGGAAGTCACTGAGAGTATGGAGGAGAAGGTCACGAAGGAGGTGACCGAGAACGTCGAAGCTGCCCTTTCGTCCGAGATCGACGCTATAATCGACCAGTTAGAGGAGGTCAACGAGCGGATCGAAGACCGGCCGAGCCAGGCGGAACTCGAAGCAGAGAACGGAGACGGTCGGGGTGATGACGAGGCCGAAGACCAGGAGGAGACAGGGGACCAGGATGAGGCAAACGAAAATAAGACAGCGGAATAACCGGGTCAGGATGAACGGGCATCCGAATCGCCCGCTTCCGGCGGGTCGAAGGTGGGCGCTATCATCCGGGCCAATGGGGGGCCCCCATTAATGGTCGAGATATTGATACTCGTGGGGCTCGTGGTGGCGGTTTTCGTGGGCTTCAATATCGGTGGAGCAACTACGGGACCGGCGTACGGACCAGCGGTCGGGGCGGGCGCCATTTCGAAACTGTTCGCGGGCGTCTTGATGTCCATCTTCTTCTTCGGCGGGGCGTGGACCATCGGCAGGCGGGTGGTCAACACCCTGGGTCGGGATCTCGTCTTCGATCCTGGTGTATTCACCGTCGAGACGAGTATCGTGGTGCTGTTCTTCATCGGCGGTGCCCTCTTCCTCGGCAATTACACCGGCGTACCTGCTTCGACGTCGATGACCGCCGTTGGCGCAATTGCGGGGCTCGGAGTCGCAACGGGGGAACTCAACTGGGCCGTGATGGGAGAAATAGCGGTCTGGTGGATCGTCGCCCCTCTAGTCGGATTCTGGGTTTCGGTGATGATCGGGCGGTACTTTTATCCGACCCTCAACGAGTGGATCGCCATCACCCAGAGCGAAGGGTCGCTTCTCACGCTTGACCGTTCGGGAACAATGCCGCTCCCGAAACCGGGCCCGAATACGACCCGTCGCGAATTCGTCGGGACGGTCACCCTGATCTCGATCGGGTGTCTGATGGCCTTCTCCTCGGGCACCTCGAACATCGCGAACGCGATAGCTCCACTCTATGGGGCCGGCGTCGACCTGAATATGCTCATCCTCCTGGGCTCCGCGGCGGTGGCGGTCGGGGCCCTCACGATCGCACGCCGTACCCTAGACACGCTCGGGAACGATCTCACGAACCTGCCGCTCACGGCGGCGATCGTCGTTGCGATCGTCGCCTCCGGCATCGTGATCGGACTCTCGGCCATCGGGATCCCCGCCTCGTTCGTGATCATCGCGACGATGTCGATCGTCGGTCTGGGCTGGGGCCGTGCGACGCGGACGACGACCCTCTCCGAAAGCATCGTCGGCGACGAGGAACCCAGCGTCTCGGTTGGAGCGTTGGCCGCCGAAGACCCCGGCGAGGAGGCCCCCGAAATCGGGGAGGAAGATCCGACTGACATCCCGAGCGCGTCCGACCTTTTCGACCCCACCACGACGGGTCGGGTAATCTTGATGCAGAACCTGGTTCCGGTCATCGCGACTGTCGGGGCGTATCTCACCTTCTGGGGGCTCTTTCGGATCTTCTGGTAAGCACCCAGATTGGCGATGCGATTGCTTCTCGTTCCCGGGTGTATACACGACCGATCTCCGATGAGCCATCGGGTGGAGCCCGTTGTGGATGGGTTCTGCAGAGCCCAAAATCCGCAACTCGAGACGATTTTCACAATTCTCCGGGGCGAAGCGCTTCCGGTCTGCAGGGAGTTCTGTCGGTCGCTGGGACCACGACGGCCACGGTCTGGTCGGCCTTATCGGCGCTTGGACAGCGGTGATAGTCGAGTATGCGCCAATCAGAATGTACCCCCAGCAGCATTCGATCAGAGGAATAATTCGTCACTCGAACAGTCTGTATGGCTGAAACGAACAGCGCCATCCGGATTCAGGTGAACCGTCACTTCGGGATGGTGAATGGGGGGCCCGCAGTCGGGCCGATAGTGATAATGATGTGAATTTGGCGAAACCCCCTCAATTATCTCGATCCTCTAGGCCGTATTCGGAGCGAAAGTGGCATGCTCTCTGCGGGTGGGTTCCCCGGTTTCCCTCGGGTCAACCTCGAAATCCGTTGCCTAGACCACGGCTTCGCTGGCCTCTGTCAAGCTGGGTTGCAAGAAGGTAGAGGTTCCTGTCACTGGCACATCCTGGGGATTCGACACCGTGAACCACAGCTGTGGCCGTTGTTGTGGTACCGCCGTGCAACCCGATACAAGTGTGGCTATGCTCACGCCGGTAGCATGAAGCACTGTCCGAAGGTCGATACCCTGCTGGCAAAAAGGGGTGTGTTAGAGACTCGCATTCTATAACTCCTCCCCTGGACTCTTCGCCCCATACATACCGGGGCCCTGCCTTGCTCGGTAGGTCAATACTCCCGAGGTGTTCGACCGGCCGAGTATGGCAGCTATCACCCGAAATGAATGCGTGTCACTGGAGATTAAGTATAAGGCCGTGGTGGCACACTCTCATACGGGATGCGCCCTCCAATCGCCGTCCTGCTCCTCGCAGGACTACTCCTGACGAGCGGGTGTCTCGGTTACACCGACGATACTCGGCCTCCCAGTGACGAGGAGGCCCTGGATGCGGTCGAACGAAGCCGATCGGCTCTAGACGACGTCACGGCGTATCGAGCTGTGATAAACGGCACGACCTCGGCGACCTCCGATGATCAGCAAGTCACGGTCCCCGTACGCGGTGACACGGTTGTCAACGTATCGAATCGGAAGATCAGTGGGTCGATGCACGTTCGCGACGAAACCCGGCGATTCTACGTGACTGATTGGACGGCCTATTCGGAGTGTCGTCTCACCGGGTGGGGTCGCCAGGGATTGCCAGCCGCTGGCCGATGGATCGACCTGACGCCGGCAGGCGAGCAACTGGCCCTCCTCAACAGAACGGCAGTCTACTGGGAGGGCACCGCAAAGCTCGACGGAACCGAGACGGCTGTCATCCGTGCCCACCCTGACGAATCGGAATTCGTGGCTGGCCCGAACGTCGTGGGAATCCGACCGACGGACCCCGATGCGGTGAACATCGTCAACACGACTGTGACCGTATGGATCAGCACCGAAACCTGGCGACCCGTTCGTTCCCAGCGGACGTTGGTCCTTGAAAAGGGCGGGGCAACGGCCACGTTGAACGCCACCTGGCAGTTCACGAAGTACAACGAGCCACTGAACGTCACGCGGCCAGCAATAAACGAGTCCAGGGTTAGATCGGGCGGCTGCTGAAGCTGGTAATTGCAGAACACGGAATTGGGTCATCTGTGTACCTCGGTTCGACCGGTATCCTATATCCCAGAATCGCCGCGTTCGATCCGGTAGAGCCTATTACATATTGTGCACGGGACGGCCCTCCTGCTACAGTGAGATACTGTCTACGATCCGGTCGCCGTCATCAGTATTCGCATCTTCATCGGTCAAAATCGGGTTTCAATGCGTCCTGGTCAGTTCCGAATCGGCTCGAAATGAACACGCATGATTCTCGTCAGTATTCCCGCGAGTGAGTGGTTGCGAGCGAGGAGGAAGACAGCGAGGGAATGAGTCTAGCGCAGCGAGACGAATGGACTCGCCGGGATTTGAACCCGGGGCCTCTCCCATGCCAAGGGAGTGATCTACCACTGATCTACGAGCCCGCACCGCGACCTATCCCACGTTCACCCATAAACTTCTCGATTCGGGGGCCGATGGGGCCCCACAGACTCGGGATTATCCGATCCACAATAGTATATAATGGCTCACAGGGGGGCCGAATCTGGACTCCAGGCTGAACCGGTACCCGTTCGAGGACCAGCCCGGAACGAAACCCTTTACCTGCCGGCCCCGATGGAATCTCGTAGGGAACGCACGACCGCAAGTCTGACTCGCCCGCGATGGGCTTGGGATTGCGGTAGTGCTCGACACGCTCGTGTCGACAGCTATCCTGCGGTCCGTGCCGTTCCAATCAGATACATGGCACGAATGCATACCCGTCGCCGGGGCACGTCCGGTTCGGACAAACCGGCGACAGACGAACCACCCGAGTGGAGTGACGTCGAGGCCGAGGCTATCGAGGAGCGAGTCGTCGAACTCGCCGAGCAGGGCCTGGACCCTTCCCAGATCGGGGGTAAACTCCGTGACGAAGGCGTCCAGGGCGTCCCGATCCCCGATATCAAGGCCGCGACGGGGAAGAAGGTCACAGAGATCCTGGAGGAGAACGATGCAGCACCGGAGATCCCGGAAGATCTTCGGAACCTCCTGGAGAAGGCGGTGAACCTCAACGAACACATGGACGAGAACAGCCAGGACCACCAGAACAAGCGGGCGGTCCAGAATGTCGAAGCGAAGATCCGTCGCCTGGCGAACTACTACCGAGGCGACGCGATCGACGAGGACTTCGAGTACACCTACGAGAACGCGAAGGAACTCCTGGAATCCTGATGGCCACCACGGGGCGAACCGCGACGGATTCGGTCGACATCGGACGGATAGCCTCGCGTCTCCGTGAGGCCGCGTTCGTCCACCTCGTCGGCTGTCCGGAGGGCTCCGCTCTCGCGGCAATCGGCCTCCTCGCCGACGCGTTGGACGACGCGGGAATACCCCATCAGGCGTCCCTCGCGAAGAGTCCACGGGCTGCGACAGCCCGATTCGTCGACGAGGGCATTACCCTCGGCCTCGGGTTTGACGTGGGAGACCTCTCCGTCCCAATCGACTCCCTCGCGAGGTCGGCCTTCGAGGTCGCGGGGGCGTTGGACACCGACCCGGACCCGATACTCGCTATCGCAGGTACGGTGGCCGAATCGGACGTTCCGAGAGGGGCGGCCTTCGAGGCGGCCGAGGAGATGGGTGTCGAGCGACGTCCTGGCCTGGCTATCCCCGTTGCGGACCTGGCCGTCGGATTGGCCTATTCTGGACGGGTGCATGGCAGCTTCTCCGGGGACGAACAGGCGGCCGGGGCGTTCCTGGCGGAATTGGACCTTTCGGTCGAGCTCGATGCGAGTGATCGGACTGCGCTTGCTGGAGCCGTCGCTCTCGAGGTCACGGAGAAGGGCTCCGTCGCTGCCAGACAGGCGATCTCGGATTTCCTCGCCCCCTACGACGCGCCCTCCGGTTTCAAGACGGTCGAGGGCTATGCGGACGTCCTCGAGGCCCTTGCGATGAGTGACCCGGGGGCCGGCCTCGCATTTGTCCTCGGATACGAGGACCGCGAGGTGGCCCTCGAACGATGGCAGGATTTCGGCCGGCGTCTCCATCGCACCCTCGACCGCCTGTCCCACACCGAGTCAGGGCCGGCAGCCGTTGCCGGGGTAGAATCGGTCGACCCCCGCCCCGTCGCACGACTCCTCCGCGATTTCGAACTCGCGCTCCCGCTCGTGATCGTGGGCGGCCCAGAGACCACGGCAGTCGCGACGACCGAAGATGATGCCGACGCACTGGGCCTGCTCGTGGAGGAATTCGACGACGATCTCGTCACCGGTCATGACGATCTTGCGTGGCTCCATTCGGAGATACCACCGGAGACAGTGGCCGAACGTCTGGCGGTGGAATCATGAGTCGAATCGCGACAATCAGAACGACAGTCGATGCCCCCGACCAGGTCGCCGCCGCCATCAAGCCGGACAATACACCCGAGATGGAGACACGCGTCGAAACGGATTCGATCGTCACGAGGATCGAACGCGAGTCGACGGCTGGGCTCCGCTCGACGGTCGACGATTACGTGGTGAACCTCTCGGTGGCAGTCGACGTCGCACAGCTAGCAACCGAACACAGACCTACCAACACATGAGCGATCGATCAGTATCAAAACGCAGTCAGGCAAAGCGGTGGTATACCGTGCTCGCGCCCGAACAGTTCGACCGGGCCGAACTCGGTGAGACACCCGCCGCCGAACCGGAACAGGCGATCGGACGAACGATAGAGACCACCCTTGGGGACATCACCGAGGACGGGGAGAACAATGTCAAGTTGACCTTCAAGATCAACGACGTGGGAAGCGATTCGGCCTATACCGAGTTCGCGCGTCACGAGTTGACCCGGGATTACAAACGGAGTCTGGTCCGACGCGGCTCCTCGAAGGTAAAGACCGTGATGACGGTCCGAACCTCGGATGACTACCGGCTCAAGATCCATCCCGTCGCCTTCACCACGAAGGTGGCCGACCGGAGCCAGATGGAGGCGATCCGGGCGACGATGACCGAACTGGTGGATGAGGCGGCCAACGAGCGGACCTACGAGGGCTTCGTCGATAGCGTGGTTCAGGGTCGGCTCTCGAGTGCCATCTATAACGAGGCCAAGACCATCTACCCGCTTCGGCGGGTCGAGATCGAGAAGATGACCCTCGAAGCCCACCCCGAAGAGGTGCACGCCGAGGAAGAGGCCGCCGCGGACGTCCAAGAGTAATCGCTTTCAGGACCAACGCGGGTTGAACGACGGGATCCGGATCGTTTCGTCGTTGCCAGCCGATCAGACAGTGGCTACTGCGGAGTTGGTGGAAGTATAAACAGGTAAGGGACCCCTCCGCCATGTGCGGCGTATGCGCCCCCGCTTCGTCGGACGGTTGGGACTCGCCGACGCCGTCACGACAATCAATTCGGGGCTCGGATTCGTCGCCATCGCCGTCGCCGGGGTAGACGTCGGCCTCGCGGCACGGCTCGTTCTCCTTGCGGCGATCGCGGACGCGATCGACGGCATCGTCGCCCGGTACCGTGGTGGATCCGAACTGGGCGAATTCCTCGACTCCTTGGCCGACGTCGCCTCGTTCGGAGTGGCCCCGGCACTCATCGTCCTGGAGGCCTCTGTGGGCCTCGGATCGTCGGGGTGGACCACTCAACGCGTCCTCGGTATCGCGTTCGGGGTAGCGTTCCTCTCGATGGCAGTGATCCGCCTGGGACTCTATACCGCGTTGGACACCGAAGAGGCATCGACGAAGGGCGTTCAGACGACCCTCGCCGCGACCCTCCTTGCCGTTGGGGTCCTGGCCGGGGTCCCGGCCACGATGTTATATTGGGCGTTGCCGCTCTTCGCTTTGCTCATGGTACTTCCCGTGACGTATCCCGATCTGCGGGTTCGAGACGCCGTGCTCATGGGTGCCCTCCAGACGGTCGCGGTCGCGGTCCCGGCGGCGTTCGGATCCCTGTTTCCACGGGTGCTGCTGGCGTGGGCATTGGGCTATCTGGTGTTGGGGCCGCCCCTGTATCCCGGGCCGGAAGGGAAACGCTCATAGGATTTCTCCCGGAATGCAGTCCTATGAGCGACGGGGACGAGGAGTCAGAACAGACTCCCGAAGAGACAGAGGTCGACCCGATCGTCGCGGAATTCGAGGACCGACTCGAGGCGGCTGCCAGTACCCTCGAGGCAGCCGAGACCGAAGGAGACCTCGACGAAGTTGAAGCGACGCTCGACGAGATTGCGGACGACCTCGAGGCGGCCGAGATCGAAGTCCCGGAACCCGAGGACGAGGACGAAGAACCCGAGGACCCGACCGAGGACCTCGAGGCGGAACTCTCCGATCTCCGCGACGATCTGGAGGACCAGCGGGGTCCGTACGCCGAGGATGTCATCTCCGACATCGAGGACGTCAGGTCCACCATCGAGGGGACGCGATGGGCCGAGGAAGGCGAGAACGAACTCGCACCTTCCGTCGGGTCGTTCCTGGAGGCGGCGGGCGAGACCCTCGATACGGATTTCGGGGGTGCAGTGCCTGACACCGACGAACTCACCACGTCTCTCGAAGAGGTCATGGAGGCAGTCGAAGCCGCCGGATTCGACGCCGACGAGGACGCCGACGCGATAGCATCGCTGCTCGAGGACACGGCAACGTTGAGCGATGACGTGGACGCCGCCACGGCGTGGACCGACCTGGAGATCAGGGAGCGACTCCGTCGCGAGGGGTTCTACGAGCCCCTCGAAAATGCAAAGCACAAGGACTTCCCCCCGGAGTGGTCGGCACTCAAGACGTGGGAGAAGCGCGGGAACGTCGAGATGGTCGTGCTTCTGCTGGAACTCATGGGGGACTCGGATTTCATCGCCCGACACTGCATCGACTCGCTCCAGTACATCGGGGACAGCGAAGGACTCGACCCCCTCGTCCAGCGGGCCAATCGTCGGAACCTCCAGGCCATTGAGGCCATCGGCAAGATCGGTGCCGAAGCGGGTCGAAGTGCTGTCGAGAGCCATGCTGACTCCGAGAGCAATCCGGCCCTCCAGGAGACGTCACTTCGGGCCCTCGGGGCAATCGGGAGCGAAGAGTCGACGGAGACCGTGGCCGAACAGTTGGTCTCCGACAACGAGAACGCCCGGACGGCCGCCGCCCGAGCGCTGGGGATGATCGGTGATACGCGGGCGATCGACCCACTCGCTGATGTATTGGCCGATGCAGACGAGGAACGGTCCGTACGGGCGAGCGCCGCCTGGGCCCTCTACCAGATCGGGACCGAACGCGCCCTGGAGACGGCAGCCGAGTACGCCGAGGACAACTCCTACATCGTCGAGACGGAAGCAGCGAAGGCCGAGTCGGCACTCGAAGGAACGGCGAAACCGGCCTGAACGCGCCTCGTGACGAGCTCACGGATCGCTCGACAGCTTTGGAATCGGTGAGATGAGGACGGCTTCCCGTTGTTGTCAGTCTCTTCGAACCCACCCGTGGAACCGCGATAAGTTACCCCAAGAACCCCGCAGCAAGCTGGAGGCCGAAGGCCAACGATAGTAACAGTGCCCCCACCCGGCCGAACCACGTGTACTCGTCCGCGTCATCGGGCGAGATACTCACGCTGTAGCTCTGGAAATCCCGGTCGTAGGTCACGTAGTTCGGTAGCTGGAAGAACTCGATGAAGAGCAAGGCGGCCCCGACCGCGCCGAGCGCGGCTCCGGCCAGCCGCAGCGACTCCGATAGCGTTGCCATATCGGAAGAGGACCCGCGGTCGACTAAAAAGGCACTGCCGGGCCGAAGGTTTATCCGGGGGAACCGGACCACTTCGTCCCGTGATCGCCCAGCTGTTCGTCCTCGGGTTGCTCGCCACGTCCGGGAACGTGAGCGTCGACGCCGTGTATCCGAATCCGTCGACAGATGGTGACGCCGGCGAGTTCGTCGTCCTCGACGTGCCCGAGGACGGGGTCCCTGCCGATCTGGTGCTGACCGACGGCGAAGAGACGGTGAACCTCTCGGGGATAGCGCGGACAGGACGGATCGCCGTCACCGACGATTCCACCCTCACCACTCGGATACTTGGTATCCCCGTGGTCGAGGTCGAGGCATTCCTCTCGCTGCGAAATGGAGGCGAGGAGATACATCTCCGCTCGAATGAGAGGGTGGTGTCGTCTTTGTCGTATCCGCGCGGCCCGGAAGCGGAACTCTACCGGAACGGGACCTGGCATCGGCCCGGCCGCACCTCGATCGAACCCGTCCTCGCGGAAGACGTGGCCGTGACCACCTTTGTGTTACCCGATGATCCCGACCCGGTCAGAACGATGTTGCAGGACGCCGACGAGCGGATCCTGGTAGCCGGGTACACGTTCACCGATCCGACCGTCACGAGACAGCTTATCGACGCGCATCGGCGGGGGGTCGAAGTGCGCGTGCTGCTGGAAGGTGGCCCAGTCGGCGGGATCTCGGACGAACAGATTCGTGCCGTCGAACGCCTCACGGACGCCGATGTTCCGGTGGCGTTCATGGGAACGCCGATGGCCCGGTACGACTTCCATCACGCGAAATACGCGGTCGTCGACGGTTCCGTGGTGGTCACGTCGGAGAACTGGAAGCCTGGGGGTATCGGTGGCCACGGCTCGCGGGGATGGGCGGTGACGCTCGAGGACGAACGAACCGCGGACGAACTCGCTGCTGTCTTCGAAGCCGATAGCAGGTGGCTCGATTCACAGAATTGGACTGGGGCACGCCCGACGAACCCCAAAGATACCACACTGGACCATATGACATTCCCCACTCGGTTCGAAGGACGGGAGTTCCGGGCCGAACGGACAACCGTGCTCGTTGCCCCGGACAACGTCGAGGGGGAACTCCGAGACTGCCTGCGGGAGGCCGATGAGTCCATCGCCGTCCAGCAGGTCTCCATCGACAGGGACGGGGTATTGCTCGGAGAGACCCTGGCGGCCGCCAGACGTGGTGTCTCGGTCCGGATCCTGGTCTCGGGGGCATGGTTTGTCGAATCGGAGAACAGGGACCTGGTCGAGCACCTCCGGACGCTCACGGACCGCGAGGACCTGCCGCTTTCCGCGAGAGTGGTCGAGCCGCGAAGCCGGTACGAGTACGTGCACAACAAGGGGCTCATCGTCGACGACCGGGTGGTCGTGGTGGGGAGTCTGAACTGGAACTCCCACGCCCGAACCAGAAACCGCGAAGTGGTGGTCCTGATCGAGGACCCGGAGGTCGCTGCCTACTACGAGCGGGTATTCCGGGCTGATTGGCGAGGTTCCGCGTGGCGGATCCCCTGGGGGTTCGTCCTGATTGCGCTACTCACGACGGGAGTAAGCGTCGGGTTCGCCAAGAAGGTTGGTCAGTTCGTCGGTCGGTGAGTCGACCATTCCAGGCCTGAACCGGACATCTCGATGTGCCGTTCTATCGACGGAGCGTACTGTGGAGATCCTCGTCGAGGTCGGCGTCAGCCATCTTCTCGATGAGGGACTCGAGGACTGGCTCCCGCATCCCCGGGACGAACCGGATCGATCCCACGACCAGGTGGCCACCGCCACTCACTCCGGCCCCCGGAAGTTCGGCGTTCAACTCCGAGACCATCTTGGGGATGTCGAGGCGGACTCCGTCACTCCGGAGGACCGCGAAGTCGGGTCCATAGCCGATGGTGATCAACGACTCGCCGTCCGCTTCGACCTTCAGGTCGTGGATCTCGCCGGTCGTCTTCCCGGGTGCGGGATAGGTGAACCGATGAGCGAAGTCGTCGAGATCGAGTCGGTAGAGCTGGGCGCCGTTCGCGAGTCGCTCATGTTCGACGTGTTCCTCGGCGGCGGAGAGTTGTCGTTCGACCTCCGCCTGGGACTTCTCCGAGAGGAAGTCGACGACCTCCTCGTGTCGCTGCTCGCCGGCGTCATCTATCCCGATGACGTCGTTGATGAGCTTGCGGCCCGCGTCGTACCTGAGCATATAGGCCTGATAATCCAGGGCTTCGACGATGCGGGTGAGATGGGCCTCGTCGTATCCGGCCTCCTCGGCCAGCGCGAGGTACTCGGACATCGTATCCGCCTTCGACCGATCCGAGAGGCCCGCGATCGCCGGGATGTGATCCAGTTCCTCGTCCAGCGATGGGTGGAGCATCCGGGCGAGTTCCACGCTCAACATCCCGGTGGTGATCCGGTAATCTTCCCCGTAGAGGTACGGATTCACATGGCTCTGGACGTAGGGTTCGACGGCTTCGTGGTCCGGGTGATGGTGGTCGACCACGATGATCGGGATGTCGTAATGGGACAGGGTGCGATAGGCCGGCGTGTCTTCCTCGGTGCTCCCATTGTCGAGCATGAGCAACAGCGGAAGTTTCTGGCCGTGGCGGTCCCGGTCCCCCAGCGCGTAGTTCAGGTCCCGGGTCGCATCCTCCATCTCGTAGTAGGGGGCCTTGCTCGGCAGCCGTTTGACCAGGTGACGTCCCGCCTCGGGGTCCTCGTGTGTATCAGCGATGAGCCGCTCGAGGGCCAACTGGACCGGCACGGCGGCACACATACCGTCACCGTCGGCGTGGTGGCGGATGCGGATCGGGCGGCTCTCGAATACCGCACGCCGGAGTGCTCTCGCGACCTCCTCGAGCTCCGGACGTAGTTGGTCAAGGGCCGGCCACTCGACGAGTGGTTCGGTGGCCTCGGGTTCGGTCTGTTCTTCGAGGGCTGCGTCCAGGCGGGCTGAGGCCGCCTCGGCCCGTTTGCCTTCGAGACGTTCGATGCCCTCGATCTCGACTTGGACGGTCCCGTTCCGGCTCCCGACCGAGCCGACGACATGGACGAGGTCGCCGACGGACACCACTGCGTGGGCTCGAACACCGGCTTCCTCGAACGCCGTACACGGCGCGATCGCCGTCTCGTCCCGAACTCGGAAGATTGTGGGTCCGCCCGTCTGTTTGATCTGGACCACCTCGCCTTCGAGATGCACCGTAGCGCCCTGGTGCTGATCGAGCACGCCGATGGCGGTGCGATCATAGGAGGCTGCTCGTTCGACGACGCTGTACGCGTCGAGAGACGCCGGCTCGAAGCTGATGTCTCCGTTCTCGCGGACCTCGACGAGTTTGACAACGAGTTCCTCGCCGACGTCGAGGGACTCCTCGAGCGTCGATTCGTGGACGAGCCCGGACACGTGTTCGGAGAGGTCGACAAAGACGCCGTAGTCCACGACGCCGTTGACTGTCGCGAGGTAATACTCGCCCTCCGCGACGTCGGCGTGTGTACACTCCGGGTCGAGAACGTATACTGTGGGTTCGCCACCCGACTCGGGTGGAGACGTATCGCTCATTGGTGACCGCTTGTGCGAGCCCGGGTTTACCCCTTACGGGTTGGCCACGCCGGCAATCGGTACCCTTAGAGGGAGGCGGCTGCGAAAGGACGTATATGCCCGTGGGCTCGCGGCGCCAGATCCTTGGCATCGCCGAGGAGGCCCTGGAGTTCGCCATCGAAGCCGCGAGGGACGCCCATCCCGATGAATATCTCGGGATGTTGCGAGGACGCAAAGCCGACGAGCTAGATCTCCACCGTGACGGCTTGGTGATTACCGACGTGCTCGTGATCCCCGGCACCGAATCGGGACCGGTCTCCGCCTCCTATAAGTCCAACATGGTGCCCAACGACTTCCGGACGGTCGGCTCGATACACTCGCATCCGAACGGGGTCCTCCGGCCCAGCGACGAGGACCGGCGGATGTTCGGGTCCGGGTCCGTCCATATCATCCTGGGGGCCCCGTACGAACGGACCGACTGGCGGGCATTCGATCGGAACGGGGAACCCCGGAACCTCGACGTCCTCGATGTGCGGCTCCCCGACCCGGAATCGTTCTTCGACTTTACGCAGGCTGACATCGACGAGGAGCTTTCCAGATGACCAGAGTCGTCGCCCAGGGAACCTTCGACATCATCCATCCTGGCCACATCCACTACCTTTCTGAAGCAGCCTCCATGGGAGAGGAACTCCACGTGATCGTTGCCCGACGGGAGAACGTCACCCATAAAGAATCCCCTATCCTGGCCAATCGGCAACGCCGGGATGTCGTGGCGGCCCTTGAGATGGTCGACGAGGCCCACGTCGGTCACGACTCGGACATCTTCGTCCCGATCGAGGAGATCCAACCGGACGTGATCGCCCTGGGATTCGACCAACACCATGATATCGAGCCGATCGAGGCGGAACTCCGAGAGCGAGGGATCGATTGTCGGGTCGAGCGAGCCACCGGCCGGTCACCCAGGTACGAGGGTGAGATCCTTTCGACCGGCGAGATCATCGATCGGATACTCGAAGAACGCGGGTGAGTGCCGCTGTTGGACCGGCCGGGTAAGCGGACAGATTACCGATAGCGTCTCCGCCGGGGAAATGACCGGGTCATAATCCGAGCTGTCGCCCGATGACGAGCTGCTGGATCTCGCTCGTCCCCTCGCCGATCTCCATGAGTTTGGCGTCCCTGAGATGGCGTTGCGGCGCAAAGTCCCGTGTGTACCCGTAGCCGCCAAGGATCTGGACAGCCTCCTGGGCGACCTCACGGGCGGCCTCGCTCGCATCCCATTTGGCGATCGAACTGATCTTCACGACGTCCTCGCCCGCGTCGTATTCGGAGGCAGCTTTGTGGGTGAGCAGCCGTGCCCGCTCGATCTTCCGGTCCATCTCCACCAGTTTGTTCCGGATCGCCTCGAATGAAGTGATCGTCTGGCCGAATTGCCGACGCTCCTGGGCGTAAGACATGGCGGCGTCGAAGGCGCCCTGTGCGATACCGACCGAGAGTGCGGCGATGGAGATCCGGCCCCCCGCGAGGGTTTTCAGCGTCTGTTGCCATCCCTCTCCCGGCTCTCCAAGGAGACGGTCGGCCGGTAGTCTGACCTCGTCGAACGCGATCTCACAGGTCGGTGACGCGTTGAGCCCCATCTTGTCCCACACCGTGGTGACTTCGAAGCCGGGATCCGGTGGATCGACGATGAAGGTGGAGATACCGCCATAGCCGGCATCGGGGTCCGTGACCGCTTTCACCAGGATCGAACCGGCGATATTGGCGTTGGTGATGAACTGCTTGGTGCCGTCGAGCACCCACTCGTCCCCGTCGCGGCTTGCAATCGTGTCCATGTCACTCGCGTCGCTGCCACTTCCCGGCTCGGTGAGCGCCCATGCACCCAGATACTCGCCCGATGCGAGGGGTTCGAGCCACCGCGCTTTCTGGGCGTCGGTGCCGAAGGTCTCGAGGGGTTTCGAGCCGAGACTCACGTGGGCCGCGTACGATAGCCCGATCGATCCAGAGACCCGACCGAGTTCCTCGGTGACCAGCGCGTACATCAGCTGATCGCCGCCGAGTCCCCCGTATTCCTCATCGATCGGGACACCCATCACATCGAGCGCGGCCAGTTCCTCGAAGATCTCGTCGGGGAACCGGTGTTCCTCCTCGATGTCCCCGGCGATGGGTTCGATCTCCGCCGCGGCGAACTCCCGGACCGACTCCCGGATCATCCGGTGTTCGTCGGGCAGGCTGAAATCCATACCCCAGAGTCCGCGTACTCGCCAATAAATGTCGGGGCGAGGACCCCCAATCGCTGACCCCTTTCGATCCGCCGGCTTCGGCCGAAGGGGTTTACCCATCCCGGAGCGTTTTCCCGGGCGTGAGCGTTCGCCGGCTGATCCGCGGAACCGTGCCATGGGAGAAGGTCGAGGCAGTGGGTCGGGAGCTGCGGGATCGGTACGACCAGGAGACGGTACGGCTCGTCTTCTTCGAAGCCGACAACTGGCTCTCGACGCCCTGTGTCGTGAACGACCAGTGGTTCGTGAAAATCATCTCGCCCCAGAACGCCCTCGTGCAGGCGTTGTTCACCAGCGCCCGGAATCTCGGTGCCTTCTCGAGCGGGACTGAAGGGTTCTTCGAGCGGTTCGAGAGTCCGGTAGAGATGGCCAGACACGAACTCGAAGCAACTCGACGCATGCGCGAGGTGGGAGTAAACGCGCCCGAGCCGATCGAGGCCTTCGAGGTGGAGGGTCTCGGGGTCCTTGTCCTCTCGTACCTCGAGGATTTCCGCTCACTGGAGGAACTCGACGCAGCGGAGGTACAGTCAATGATTCCCGACCTCTTCGATGCCCTAACCACGCTTCACGAACACGACCTAGCCCACGGTGATCTCCGGGCCGAGAACGTGCTCGTCCAGGACGAGGAGGTCTTCTTTATCGATGCCACCGCGGTACGCGAAGCTGGCATCGAGGAAGCCCGGGCCTACGACATCGCGAGCGCCCTGGCGGTCCTCGAACCGACGGTTGGGGCTCGGACGGCCGTCGTTGCGGCGGTCGACGCCTACGGCATCGATGCCGTTCTGGATTCGGTGGATTTCCTCGATTTCGTCAATATCAGACCCGACCATGATTTCGACGCGGCGGCGGTGAAAGGGGAGGTCTCGACGGTCGCCACCGAGTGAGGACTCCGATGAGAGACGGTTCCTGGGTCAGGCCACGTACGTCTCGTTGATCGTGGACCCGTCCTCGAAGCGGTCACTACTGAGCGACGAGATGTCGAGCAGGGACGCCTCACCGTTGGTCACCAGTTCTGCGACGAGCTGACCCGTCGCCGGCGCGTGCTGAAATCCGTGTCCCGAGAAGCCCACCGCGGAGACGAGTCCCGGGATCGTCTCCTCGATGATCGGGTGGTCGTCGGGCGTCCGGGCGTATAAGCCGCTCCAGCCGCGTTTCAGTCGGGTCTCGGGTCCGAAATACGAGGCCACCTCGGCGGCGTGTTCGAGGGCGGTTACGACGTAGTCCGTTTCCGGAGTTCCGTGGTTACGGTCGGGCACGGCGTTCGGGTCGGCGTCATCGAAGTGGCCGCCAACCAGCGCCGCTCCGTCCCGCTCGGGTCGGAAATACGCTCCAGTATCGAGATCGATGGTCAGGGGTACGGACTCGGGAACCGGCTCATCGGGCTCGACGACCAGAATGTGGCGGCGTTTCGGTGCGACAGGGAGCTGGACCCCGGCCATCCGTGCGACACGTCGGGCCCATGGCCCAGCCGCGTTCACCACCACGTCTACCCGATGGCGCTGTCCGGCTGTCACGATTCCGCTGACGGTGCGGTCAGCACTGCTGCCCTCGCCAACCCCAATCATCATGTCGCGAACTGGGGTGTGAGTGCGGAGGTCTACGCCGACCTCGGGTAGCTTGTCCACGAACCCCTGCAGCGCCAGATGGGGGTCTGCAAAGCCGTCCTCCGACAGGTATGTCGCCCGTTCGAATTCCGGGTGCCGGAGCGCCGGGCACACTGCGGTGGCCTCCTCGGGATCGAGCAACTGCGTCGAAACTCCGTGGTCGTGGTGCATCGCGACGGTTCTCTCGAGGTGGGCCGCTGTCGCCGGATCGCGTGCCAGGAAGAGGTATCCTGGACGGCGAAAATCGATCTCGACCCCAAATTCGTCCTCGAAGGCCTCCCAGACCTCGAGACTTGCTTTCGAGAGTTCGACGTTTACCGGGGTGGCGAACTGGCGTCGGATACCGCCCGCAGAGCGTTCGGTGCTACCGTTCCCGACTCGGCCCTTTTCGTAAACGGTCACGTCGTGACCGTCGCGGCCGAGGTAATAGGCGCTCGCGAGACCGACGATACCGGCTCCGACCACCGCGACCTCCATGGTTCCACCTGCGTTCCACTCATACTATAGTCTCCGGGGTCGGTGTGACGGGAAAACCTAAGCCACCGTCGCCTGTGTCTCCCCGCAATGGTCCGGATTCTCGATTCGGGTGACGTGCGCGAACTGGTGGATCTCAGCGACCTGCTTTCCACGATCGAGTGGGCGTTCGAGCGACAGGGAGCGGGTGCCGTCGAACGGCCCGAGAGGCCACATTTTCCGGTGGGCATCGGACTCGATCGCGTGGACCCGGATCGGCCGGCCGGGACCGGTCTGGTGATGCCGGCATACATCCATGGGTCCGAGCAGTTCGTCACGAAACTCGTGAGTGTCCACGAGGAAAACGCCGACCGCGATCTCCCGACCGTGAATGCCCAGGTCGCCGTGAACGACGCCGAAACGGGGAAACCGCTCGCCTACATGGACGGGACGTACGTCACGGCCGCCAGGACGGGTTGTATCGGGGGCCTCTCCGCCAGGGAGCTCACCGACGGTTCGATCGCGGTGGGGGTGATCGGCGCCGGAACGCAGGCCCGGTGGCAGGTCCGGGCCATCGCCGCGGCGACGACCATCGAATCGGCGACGTTCTACGACATCGACGCGGAGGCCGCAGAAGCGGCAGTCACGGACCTGTCCGGAGAGATCGAAGCAACCCTCCAGATCGGCGACGAGGCTGCATCGGTCGTCGAATCGGCCGACCTGGTCGTCACCGCGACCACGAGTGCAGAGCCTGTGTTCCCGGGGTCGGCACTCCAGGAAGGTACCGTCGTTGTTGCCATCGGGGCTTACACGCCGGAGATGCAAGAGATCGACAACGAGACCGTGGACCGGGCGGGGAGAATCTTCGCGGACGTGCCCGAGGAAGTTGTCGATATCGGAGATGTGGCTGACGCTGGAGTGAGAGATGCCGACCTGCTCCCCTTTTCGACGATGCTGGCACGGGAAAGACCCGGGCCAAGCGACGAGATCGTCCTCGTCGAAAGCGTCGGGTCCGCGATCATGGACGCGGCCGCAGCCTCACATCTCTACGAGGCGTCGATCGACGAGGGAGTCGGCAGCGAGGTCACCCTCCGGGGATAATCATCGACCGAGGGGCGACACGGAGGAAGGCGCTACTGCCGCTCAGCCTTCGCGGCAGCGAGCCCACGATCGAACGCGTCCAGGTTTGTCTCCAGGAGTCGATCCAGATGGGACCGGATCGAGTCCCGGACTGTGTCCGGGTCCGCTACCGACAAGGCTGCTGTCAGATAACCCACGACCGCCACGTTTGTCGACTTGGTCGACCCCGCGTCCTCCGCCAGAGCGGTGAAGGGGACGGCCGTTGTGCCCTCCGGAACCGACGAGACTGCATCTTTATCGACGATGAGTCGGCCATCGTCGGACAGCACTGACCGGTGGCCCTCGAGTGCTGCATCGGTCAACGCCACCAGCACGTCGGCCGAGCCCTTCGGGACCATCACCTCGTAGATATCCGAATCCGAGAGGATCAGATCCGCACTCGCGAGGCCGCCCCTGGCCCGGGAGCCATACTCCTCGGTCTTGAAGACGTTCCGTCCGTTCACCGCGGCTGCCTCGCCGAGGATCGTGCCCGCCGTGACGACACCTTGCCCGCCCTCCCCACCGATGCGAAGCATGTACTCCTCTCCTTCGTGTTCCGTGGCTGATCGGGCGGATGATTCGTGTTCTGAGACGGCCCGCTCCTGGACAGCGGACAGGGAGTCGACAAATTCGGCCCGGGGTTGCTCCGCGATGGTTCCGACAGATAGTTCGTCTGCGGAGATCTGGTCCTCCATCCAGTCAAGCATCTCGGGAGCCGTCGCCATCTCGTTCCGCCGACCGTAGACGGTGGGGCACTGCGAGATCACCTCGAGGAGGGCGAACCCCTCGGTCTCCATCGCTTGTTTGATATCGGCGACCACCGCCTCCGGACGGCTGGTCGGCTGTCTGGCGACGAAGGCGGCCCCAGCCTCGGCGGCGACGCCGGAGATGTCGATCGCGTCTTCCGGATTGCCGAAGGGGGAGGTCGTCGTCGTGGAATCGTGTGGCGTGGTTGGCGCAACCTGGCCCCCGGTCATCCCATAGGTGAAATTGTTGACGAGGATGACAGTGAGATCGATGTTCCGGCGGGCGGCGTGGATCAGATGGTTGCCCCCGATCCCGGCCAGGTCCCCGTCCCCGGAGATGACGACCGTCTCGAGGTCCGGATTCCCGACCTTCGCCCCGGTCGCGTAGGCGATCGCCCGGCCGTGGGTCGTATGGAGCGTGTCCGCCTCGAAGTTCGGTGACGGGATCCAGGCCGAACAGCCGATACCCGAGACGAGCAACAGGTCCTCGCGGCAGACCCCGAGGTCGTCGACGGCCCGCGCGAAGGTGTTCAGGACCGTCCCGCCGCCACATCCCGGACACATCGTATGAGGCAATTCGTCGGACCGAAGGTAGCCCAGCATGTTATAGGCCGACATCAGCGGTCACCACCGAACCGTTCGAGGAGTTCCTCGACTGTCCACGGTTCGCCCCCGATCCAGTCCAGCCCCTCGACAGGAGCATCCACGACTCGCTCGACCTCGCGGGCGACCTGGCCGAGATTGAGTTCGGGGACGTAGACGCGCTCCGCACCGCTGGCGTAGCGGCCGAGGACCTCCTCGGGGAATGGCCAAAGCGTGAGCAGTCGCAGGAGACCGATACGGCGACCCCTGTCGCGAAGTCGTCTGACTGCTCCTTCCGCGGTTCGTCCGGTGACGCCGTACGCGACCACCAACTCCTCGACATCTGTCCCGCCGACGGCCTCGTACTCTATCAGGTCCGTCCGGTCGCGTTCGATCTTCTCGTGGAATCCGCGGACCAGGGATTCGTGGACATCCCGACGCTTGACGTCTCGCATCCCGTCAGATTCGTGCGTCGATCCCGTCACGTGAGCTCGCAACCCCTCCCCGAACTGCGGCATTGGGGCGACCGACGGGTCCCCGAAGTATGTCTCGTCATGGGGAGAGGCCACGTCCCGATGATTGACCGCGACAGATTCCGGGACCTCGAGACTCTCGCTTGCATGCCCAACGAGTCCGTCGGCCAGCAGGACGACCGGGGTCCGGTATCGCTCGGCCACATCGAACGCCCTGACCGTCATGTCGAAGGCCTCCTGCACTGAGGCGGGGGTGAGAACGACGATCGGGTGATCGCCGTGGGTGCCCCACCGGGCCTGTTGGACGTCGCCCTGGGCGGGCAGTGTCGCCTGGCCGGTCGATGGACCGCTCCGCTGGACATCCACGAGAACCATCGGGGTTTCGGTCATGGCGGCGTACCCAAGGTTCTCCTGCATGAGAGAGAAGCCGGGTCCCGAGGTTGCCGTCATCGCTAGCTGTCCGCTCCAGGACGCGCCGATGACCGCGGCGATAGAGCCCAGTTCGTCCTCCATCTGGACATATCGCCCGCCGACCTTGGGCAACTGTTCGGCCATCGTCTCGGCGATCTCGCTCGCGGGAGTGATGGGATAGCCGGCGAAGAATCGGCAGCCTGAATAAAGGGCCCCGTAGGCGATGGCCTCATCGCCGGTCAGAAACCTGGACCCCGGTTCGAGCACGTCCGTGGGCGCCAGGCGTTCGGCCTCAGCCATCACTAGTCACCTCCAGGGCGAAGTCGGGACAGATCAACGAGCATTTGCCACAGTCGATACAGGTCGAGACAGACTCGAGAATCGGGCGCTCTGTCCCGTCGCGACCGGCCATCTCGAACACGTCCGTCGGGCAGACGTGCGCACAGATGCCACACCCCTTGCACAGGTCATCGTCCACCGAGATGGTGACCGAACCCGCACTCGCACTTCGGAAGGAGGACATTCGCTACTTTGTTAGTACACCGAATCGGCCTATGTAATCTTCGGCCGGTCCCTCGGATTTCTGCCGGCTAGGTCCATTATTAGAGGTGGGCAATAATGACTCCCGGTCTTCGGGTGCACCCGCCAGCCGGTTTCACCCGATACCAGTGCAGCCTGGTCTCGAAACTCTACTCCACTTTACCCTATTCCCCACCCACTCCACTCCACCGAGGCTCCCTCAGTAGCCGCCACCGATGTCGCCGTCCGATGCACAGGGGAGCTGTGCTGAACGGGTGTCGTCGTCCAGGATCACCACGCCACACATAGTGGCTTTCCCGTGGACCATACAGTAATACTCGAACGCGCCGGCCTCATCGAAGGTCCGAGTCTCGGTCTGGCCCGGTTCGGGCGTTCCCGGCGTAAACGACCAGTCGGTCCCCTCAGCTGTCAGCGGAGCCGCGTTTACCGTATGGTTCGTTGCCCCCTTCTTCGACCAGGTGATGGTGGAACCCGCCGCTGTACGGACCGTCCATGGTTGGCACGAGGAATCTTCCATCGTGACCGTTCGATCGCCACTCACGGCCGCCGGTGATTCGTCCTCACCTCCCGACGAAGTGCCTCCCGTGCAACCCGCGATGGCAACGGATCCCGTCGTAAGGCCAGCATGACGGAACGTGCGCCGCTGCATTTTGTATGATTCTCGAAAGGCGTCGTACCTCCGTAATTCGGGGAAACGATCGCTGTGGAACGGGAAGCGGGAGGACGAGGCCGAACAGCCCTGGAGTGCCCCTCGGGTCCGGGTCGCCGGCGGGTCTCTTTCACCGGTCTTCGACGAGAAAAGCGTCGTCGACCGGCATATCATGGTAGTTCCGCCCGCCTTTATAAAATGTGCGTTCGAACGGGACGAACGCACACGGACTGCCCCGCTACCTCATCCTGCTTTTTTCGCCTCGCTTACTCAACCCGCTTTCCCGCCTCGCTTTCTCGTTCCGCTTTCTCTTGCTCTTCTGCATGCTTCCGCAACCGGAAATGGCCACCGACACCTCTCCGACGATCGAGGACCCTTCATTTCAGACCGGCTCAATTCCGGCGGTCCCGAAGGGCTGGAAACTCCTGGCGTACAGCCTCGACACGGACTGGATCTATCTCGGCGACGAGCAGATCCGCCTCGTCGCCACTCGACGCGAGAGGCGTCCCCCAGGGATCGAGGACGGCCGAGCGTCCCAAGAGGGCCGCGTCGCCAAAGCTTCCGACCCCATTGACCGCCGCCAGGTAGGACAGGTTTTCGATGGCGCGGGCCCTGGTGAGGGTCTTCCAGTGTTCCACCCGCGGATATGGCCAGGCGCTCGGAACCAGCAAGAGTGTCACTCCCGCTTCGAGTAACGATTGATAGAGACTGGGGAACCGGAGGTCATAGCAGGTGGTCATGCCGACCGTGAACCCCTCGAACGTCCCCACACCGAGAGATTCCCCGGCCGTGAGGAGTCTCGATTCCTGTGATTCGTATCCAAAGAGATGGTGTTTCCGGTAGACGGCGATCCGGCTTCCATCCCGGCCGAAAAGGACTGACGTGTTCGCGAGCCCCGTCGCGGCCGGGGTCTCACCTGTCGTCTCCGCCAGATCTTCGACGATACTCCCGGCCAGGACGCCCATATCGTGGGTGGCAGCTGTCTCGGCGATCTCGGAGAGCGTCTCGCCGCCGAGGGGTTCAGCGGCGTCCTCGTACCGATCGAATGCGAAGAACCCCACGTTCCACAGTTCGGGTAATGCGACGAGGTCAACGGCGGCGTCGGCGGCCCGTTCGATCCCCTCTTTCGCCCGTCGTAGGTTTCCCTCCACGTCGCCGCCGTCGATCTCGAGTTGGATTAAGCCGAGTTTCATGGGTGAGTCATCGGGTACCGGGCCGGACACGGTCCGCGCGAGTGGTCTCGATCATTCGTTCCGCAGGTGGGATTTGAGGGCGCGCTCCAGATTCTTGAGTTCCCCGTCGAGATTCTGCTTGAAGTAGCGCTCGACGCCAGGGACCCGGCCCCTGACCTCGAAGGTATTCGTGACCGACGTCGAATTCTCCCTCGGTTCGATGCGATGTTCGCCCTGGACCTCGAAGGCGGAGGACGTTCCGCGGAACTGTACGTAATCCGGCGGCTCGACCATCGTGTCCTTCGTCTTGACCTCGATGGTCTTCCGGATGATCGGGATCGGCAGACGGATATGCCAGATGGTGACGTCCCCTCGACGGTCGAAGGAGTCCACCACGCTGATAGCCCGGGCCCGGTTCGACGGGTCCGAGATGTACGACCAGACGTCGTCCGGCGGGGCCTCGACCTGGAACCGCCGCTGCACCCGTGCGGTCATACGACGGCTACCTCGGGTAGTCTCAAAAAATCGCCGATTATGCCCGTCGGATCAGCCAGGTCCTCGTCGATACCATCGTTTCGATCGTCCCGGGAATCCCCGATTATACGGGTTCGACCTTCCACGTGGTCGACCGGGACCGGCTCCACTTCTCGATCTCGACGTCTTCGGTCTTCTCCGCCAGCATCGGTAATCGCACGCCGACCTGCTTTGCGCTCAATCCCAGTGCCTCCGCGATGTTCTTGGCCCGAAAATATCGCTGGCCCCGAGTGGCACTCTCCCGGAGGTAATCGAGGATGCGCCGTTCCTCCTCCGTGAAGTCACTCATTACCATACCGTAGGGACTCGGACCGTTTAACTGTTTCAGAACCGGTCAAGACCGCCCGGCCAGTCGCTACTCGTAGACGTGGAGGGCCACCACGAGGAGGATCCCGAAGAGGATCGCGGCCCCGAATCCGAACGCGCTAGTCAGGTCGTCGCCGACCAACATGAGTATCGCCGAGCCGACCGCAAGGAGGCCGAACAGTGCGGCGAACCCCGTGCCCATATCCGTCCCGTCCGTCATGGTGCTCATGAGCGAGGATTTCACTCGTGGCGACTTAATTCTATCCGGTAGCGCTGTCCGACGGGGCCCGTGACGGTCGCCATCGGGTTCGAGCAGCCGTCTGGATGATCCCTTGATAGCAACGACCGTTGCGTCGAAGCCCACCTTTATATGTGCGGAACCGATTCGGAATATCATGGCACGGAGTTCCCCGGCTCCTGATCGAGTTCTCGCATAGCGAGGAACGTATCGAAGTCGAGACGGCCGGTCGGACTGTTCGGGTAACGATCGACGGTGTTTCCCACGAACTGCCTAGAGCGGCAGCCGCGACCTTGCGCGACGACGTCGCTGCCTCGCTTACGGAGCGACGAGACTTCTTCCGGACCGCCGGTGTCCACCGCGAAGACGGGAGTTACGTCGTGGAGCGTCGAAATGCCGAGTCGGCCGGAAATTCGTCGGTGTTCGAGAGTTTCGAAGAGCTCCGTCGGTTCTTCGACCGATTGCCTGGCACCTTCGACGCCGAATCCCTTTCGCGGGCCGGCATCACGGGTTCACGTCGGCACATGCTGATCCGACATTTCGTCGAACATCCGGGCTTCGAGTGCGAACTGGATTCCCGGAATCCGCTCCAAGCCCGGAAGACCGGGACCGAACCAGAGGGGGCACACGGGGAACCGGCAAACGCGGACTAGGGATGTTTGCGGTTCCCGTCAAACGCACCCTCCCTATTATCGAATGGGACGATGGTGATTGTTGGGCTAGGTCGAACATTGCCGACTGGCATCTGTTTTAACTCTGGATGGAGTTGGGAGGGGTTCGGGTTCTGATTCCGGCAGTACCCGAATTCGGCTGCTGATCGCAGGAGAGTGGATTTCGGTCGCTGATTCCGGGAGAATGGATTTTGGATGGGGTTCGGACAGCACGGTGTCCGGTCCCCGACCAAGAAGTACGGTTCGCGGTTTCGGAACGCTGGTCCAGACCCCTGAATCCCTGCGAGTCCGGCTCAGCCCGACTGTTCGTGTAGCGCGAGGTTGAATGCAATCTCTACGTTCCGCACCGCGTACTCCGCCGTCTGTTGTAAGGCGACGAGGACCTCCCGAACCTGGAGGAGCCGCTTTTTGTCCATGTCCGGCAAATCCTTGAGCAGGCTGAGTTCACGGTCCGTGAGGTCATAGAAGATCGACTGGGCCTCCAGTGCCTTCTCGAAGTCTCGTTCCACGACCGCCTCGACCGCGAGCTTGGTGAGCCGGTCCAGATCCTCGTTGTAATCGCGGATCTTCCGGAGGGTCGCGTCGTCCAGGCCGAGTCGGTCCCCGTCGGCGTCCAACACTATCTCGGCCATATTCTCGGCGTTGTCCGCGGTGAGTTCCAGGTTCTTCGCGACCGATCGGTAGCCGATCAGGGGAAACCCGTCGCTGAGGCCCACCGCCCGTGCGAGACTCGGATTCTGATAGGCAGTAAAGATCAAGCGGAGCAAGAGAACGAATATCTTGTTCGCCTGTCGTTCACGGTTCAGTGCACGCTCGGCGAGGTCGGGATTGTTGTGAGCGAGAGCCTTCATCGCCTCGCCCCGCATCGTGGCCCCCGTATTCTCCAGGCGCTCCATCAGGTTCGCAAGGTCGAAATCCTCCGGGTCCACCGAACAGCGGATGGTAATGCGTTCGGGTGTCTCCTCGATGACGCCCAGGCCCATGAGTTGGGTTTCGGCGTTGTAGACCGCGTTGATGTGCTCGCCGCCCAAGGTCTCCTCGGCGGTGACGTGGATGATCCGCCGACCGAGCACGTACTGGCCGATTATTGCGCGTTCGACTGCGTCGGCGTCTAATCCTTCGATGTGGATCGTTGCCTCGCTTTCCTCGCCTCGTGCGGATTCCGGGGTCACGGTGAGCGTCCCTTTCGAACTTTCCCTGACTGCCACCTCATCGCCCTTCTTCACCGCGTTGTTCCTGGCCCATTCCGCCGGCAACGTCATCGCGAGCGTCGAGGGGCCGAGCCGCTGTACCTTTCTGGTCTCCATATATCCTGGGTAGTGAATTAGGTACCTTTAATCTATCTGTAGAAGCCAGCTACCGAAGTAATACCTAATATACTATCGTGGTATTGAGATACCGCCCTGACATGATGCATTCGCGGCGAGGTGCAACGGACCCTGCGGAAGATTGGACGGTGAACCAGCCCACATGATAGGCTCGTTATGATATACGAGCTATTGTTTCCCGAGAGCCCGATGACCTATTGCCGCCAGACCGGGGATAGCCGACACCCCAACGGTCGCTTTCGGGACGGCCTCAGACAATCTGGATCATCCGTCGCTCGTATCGGCCGACCCTGACCTTTATCCACCCTTTGAGGGATTCGTCGAGGTCGGAGTCCCCCGTGTCCACGTGGAGAACACCCGTTGAGTCCAACTTCTCGCGGGAGGCAACCACCTCGATATCGCACTGTTCGATGACTGCCGGGGAAATCTGATCGTTCCCGCGTCCGAAGATGAAGCCCTGGCCCCCGATGGGCGAGACCACGACCACGTTCCGGTCCCCGAGTGCCTCGAGTATCTCCTCCTCTGCGCCATCTTTTATGACACATTCGCCGTCCCTGACGACGTCCACCCCGAGGGGAGACCCATCGATGCCGAATGCCGCTTTGATCTGCTGGAGGGTCCCCCCGGGCCCGAGTACGTAGGTCTCACCCGGTTTGGCCTCATCTGCGACACCGCGGGCGAGGCTCTCGACGTCTCCGCCCACGATCTGTTTCGACGACTGGAGGTCTTCGGCGACGGGGACCTCGGCTAACCCTTTGAGTTCGGCCCTGACCTCGCCGTCCCGATACGCCTCTTCGTCGATGTCGTTTACCTCCCTGAGCTCCGTCTCGTCGAAGCGGACGGCGATTCGTCCGGCGGCGGCTGGAGAGACCGCAAAGACGGAAGAATAGACTTTGACGCCGGCCGGAACGCCGAGCAGTGGCGTCTGCTTGTCCGCCGAATCGATCGTCTCGAAGACGTCCACCGCGGTCCCGTCACCACCGACGAACAGCACCACGTCCACATCACGAGCGAGATACGCCTCGACCGCAGCGACCGTGTCCGCTGCCGATGTCTGCTCGGAGGCAGGCTCACCAACCACCTCATAGTCCAGCCCCGCCGCTTGGGCTGGATCCCCGCCCATCTGGCCACCCCAGGTGAGGAGGGCCACCGGGTCCGACGCGTCGGCTATTGCGGACAGTGCTTCGACGGCACGGTCGGGTGCCCGGGGTTCCGCACCCAGCTCTCGGGCTTTATCGACCTTGCCGTCCGTGCCTTTCAATCCGACCCGACCCCCCATGCCAGCGATTGGATTGACGACGAACCCGATCCTCCGCATAGACGAAGCTACGCCCCGCTCCAGTCAAAAAAGGCAACGTTCTGCGAGTCGACCCCGAAGCCCCTGTCACGGGCTTCCTGAATCGGATTTCCATCGGGTAGACGTGAGGTCCTCAGTTCCTACAAATGGACCCGTCGAATCGGTCTCCCGCTATCTGGCTCCCAGTATTAGATCCACACAATTGGACTTCGGCTATCCGGCTTCCTCGATACGACTCGGCTGGGGACAATAGTAATGCTGGCGGCACGCCAGCGGTGATCTCAACCAGCCCCCGTAGCCGGCAGCCGTCTGGAACGAGCCGTCAAGAGTTAAGACGGACCCACGGGAACCCTGGAGACATGTACGAGGTACTCACCGCGACCGGTGGTCCGCCTGTGGCGGGTGTCGGGTGGCTGGTAACGCTCCTCAGCATCATCATTGTAGCTCTCTGGATCCTCTATCTCTACCGATAGGAAAGCCACATATCTTCTCTCGCTTTAAACTCGTTCTTTCAACCATTCGGCGGCCGCCTCGACCTCGTCGGGGTCCTCACCTTGTACCTTGATCCGAACGGTTTCGTTGGGATAGCTACCGACCCTGACCCTGAACCGCTCCGTGACCTCGCGCAGCAGGTCGACCATCGAACTCTCCGGTTGCTCCGAGTGGACGACCGCCGAGGCGAGCATGGTCCCGCTGAACTCGCTTGCGACCTCATCGAACATCCCCTTCATCTCCGCGGGCACCCCCGGGAGGACGTAGACGTTCTCCACAACGACGCCTGGGGCGACTCCTTCCGGGTTCGGAATCATCCGCGCCCCCGATGGGAGGTGACTCGTCCCGTCGACCAGGTCCTCGCGAGCGTATTCGGTCTCGCTCTTGAACCAGGCCACTGCGTCAGGGTGTTCTTCCATGTCGCGGTCGAACGCGACGGCGACGGCGTCCATCGTCACGTCGTCGTGGGTCGGTCCCACCCCGCCGGTGACGATGACGGCATCGTAGGTCTCCTGGAAGGCCTGGACCGTCGAGGCGATGGCGTCTTGCTCGTCGGGCACCACCACGATCCGCTCGACAGTCACGCCCCTGTTGGTCAGTTCCCTGGCAAGCCACGTCGCGTTGGTGTTCTGGGTTTCGCCGGCGAGAAGTTCGTCGCCAACCGTCACGACGCCAACCTCCATGGCCTCACCTTCGCCACCATCGCGTATAAACCTCAACCTCGGGGGGCCACGCTGCCGGCGCTTCCGGGCCGAGTACATGATTCCGTCCCCCATCGACGGGAACAGACAGGCATTACGGCGCCCAGAAGCCTGACGATTTATTCGTCGTCTTCAACCTCGAGACCCGACTCCGCCCGTTCTGCCTCGAGGTCCCGGAGTTGATATCTGAAATATAACCAGCCGGCTCCGGCGACGAAGACCACCAGGCCGAGGAGTCCGCCGAAGAGATAGAGGTCCCGCTCCAGGTAGTACGAGACCGTTATGGTGTCACTTTCCACCGAATCCCAGTAGAGGTGGACGCGATCGTCGACCACGTTCGAATCGTATCCTCTGGGTTCGGCCACGCCGATGATCGGGACGTCGATCCGTGTTCCGGGTGGCAGGATCACCTCGTGGCTGCCGTTTACCACGACCGGGACCAACAGGTCTCCGGATCCCGAACGGGTAGTGTACGCGAACGTGCCTTCACTCTGGGGAAGTTCGACGACAGTTCGGGAATCTGCCTCCTCGACGCCGATCTTCGAGGCGTTCACCACGGTCCCGTTCGGGTACCGGAACTGGATGGCCCTGATCGGGAGTGGTTCCTCACCCCCGATTTCGCCCACTTGATAGAGTTCCACCGTCGATTTGTTCTCCAGCACCAGCACCGCCCGATACTCCGAACCGGTGACGTTGATCGTGGCCCTGGCGTCCGTATCCCAGCTGTAGGTTGCCTCCTCCGCCAATTCCTCCTCGCTCACCACACCACCGGTACACCCGGCCAGGACGACCAGACCGAGTACTGCGAGAATGGGAACCGCCCGATTCATGGGACGACGGCTAACAGCTCCGACGGGAGATAGCTGCCGATGCTCGATAGCAGGCCCGGCGGATCAGTGTCCGGTTTGCAGACGATGCTCTGTTCGAGGAGCCCCAACCGTTCGACCGTCACGATGTCTTGGGCGTGCCCGGCGCGGTTCACTGTCGCCCGGACCTCCGCACGTGTTGCACTGTTGACGTTGACGCGGCCGGCATCCGCTCGCTGCCAGCCGAATAGCCGGTCGCGTTCGGGCTCGGCGATCGACGGGGGGTCGCCGGCGACGAACCGGAGTGGGACGTGCTGGACGAGCCCGAACCGGGTGCGGATCTGTTCCGGCGTTCCGCCGCCGAGGCCGAGTTCCCCCGCCGGAATCCGGACGTCCCCTCCACAATCCAGTATGAAGCCATCCTCGTCCCAGCCTTCGAGGGTTCCGACGTAACCGTCGCCTTTCGCCCGTTCCGGGGTTATTTGCCCCCATTCTTCCACGAGGTAATTCCTGGCGGCGGTGGCATCTGACCCTTCGATCGTCACCGATGGGAAGTCATCGTGCCGGATCCCAACGTCAAAAGCGACATCGAGGTCCCCGATGTCGTTTTCGACCAGGGACCGAAGCGAGTCGAGCGAGCGCTCTCTGGCGTCTCCCGAGACGTAGATCTTCGTGGCGAGGACGACCATTATGCGGTCATTCCGAGTTCGGTCCGCAGGGACTCGATGCGATCGTCGATGGCAGTGATGAGCTGGGTGTTTTCCATCGCCTCGACCTGGGACCCACACTCGGGGCACTCGAATCCGAGGTCCATCGCCTCGCCGAACTCGAAACGGATCGAACACACCTCACACAGGTAGAATTCGTTTTCGACCTCGTACTCGCGTCGCTCCTCCAGGGCGACGATCAACCGTTCCATCTCTTCCCGGAGGTTCTCGGGGATATGTTCGTACTCGAAGGTCCAGAGGTAGGTGAGCCAGCCGGAGTCCTCGTCCCGTACCCGCCGGTACGACGCGAGGTCGTTCTCGTAGAGGATGAAGAGTGCCCGCCGGACGTCGTTGAGCTCGAGGCCCAGCCGCTCGGCGAGTTCCTCGTCCGTCACCTCCCCGTCCGGTGGGGCTGCCGCGACGGGCATCCCTTTCGGCCCCACCAGCTCGTTGAGGTATTTCTGGACGACGGGGTCCTCGAGTAACGCCTCAAAAGCCATTGTGTGCTCATCGGACCCCGACGGTCATTAAGTCTTTTGAGCCTGCCGCCGGGTCGCGGCGGACATCGGCGACAATTCGCGGGCCCGCGTCGGTCAGGATTAGTGGTCGTGGGCAGTACGGGAATCCGGGATAACAGATATGACTCGCAGGATTTGCACAGATGACCCTACAGGTCTTCGACCTGCTTCCCCGTCGCCTGCGGAATGACCTGCTGGTCGGCATCCTGCCATTTGCGGTCCAATTCCCGCCCCTCGAAGAGTCTGTCCAGGAACACCGCCAGTCCGCCGACCTCCGAGTGTGGCTGGTTCGTCACGGCCACGTTCCAGTCGGCCATCTCGTAGACCTTGAAGGAGACCTTCTCGGAACCGACGACGACAAGAAGGGGCGTGACCCGCCTGGCGGTCCTGACCGATTCCATCACGTCCTGGACCGGTTCCCCATACATCGTGAGATGTACCACCTGCCCGGTCCACGAACGGATCCGACCCGCCGGCGCGTCGGTCGTCTCCGCCTCGAACGGCCCGCCGAACCGATCGGTGATGTCGGCAACGGTTCGACGCGCATCGGTCGCGTTGTCCGTGAAGATCACCCGGTCGGCACCCAGGGCCCGGGCCGTCAACCCGACGTGGGTGGTCATCCGGTCGTCCCGACCGGGGCGATGACCGAGACGGAGGACGACGACGTCGGGTTCATCCTGCATATCTGTGCATTGCCAGTTGTGCATGAAGAGGTTACGGGTTCCCCGCACGCTTTTGCGCCCCCGTTCCGAGGTGTGGCTATGGCCCGAACGCGACCCGAAGCGGTAGCCGGTGTCGAAGACGTGGACCTCTCGGATGCCATCGCTGTCGTCACCGGGGCCACCGACGGCATCGGTCGTGAGACGGCACTGGGTCTGGGTCGGCTCGGTGCGAGAGTGATCGTCCACGGACGTGACGAGCACAAGGCCGAACGCACCGTCAGGGCCATCGAGTGGTCCGGCGGGGAGGCCGAAGCTGTTCTGGCGGATTTCCTCGACGAATCGGCGGTACACGAGCTCGCTGATACTGTTCTCGACACGGCGGCATCACTTGACATCCTCATCAACAACGCGGGCGCGACGTTCCGAAGCGGCGAACTGACAGCGGCAGGGGTCGAGCGAACGATGGCGGTGAATCACGTGGCCCCGTTCGTGTTGACAAATCGGCTTGCCCCCGCGCTCGAAACGGCCGGTGGACGCATCGTGACCGTTGCCTCTCAGGTGCATCGCCGGGTCGATGAGGGAACGTCCATCGCCCTGGACGCTGTCAACTCCTATGGCCAATTCGACGCGTATGCCAGGTCAAAGTTTGCGAACATCGTCTTCACCTACGAACTCGCCAGACGACTCGAGTCGGCGACGACAACCTGTCTGCACCCGGGTTTCGTGCCCGGAAGCGCATTGTGGCGTGATGGGAATCCGTTCGTCAGATGGACGTTCCGTCTGGTCGGCACGCTGCCGGACGTGGTCCAGAACACGATCGGCAAATCTCCGGCGGTCGCCGCTGGGACGCCCGTGTACCTGGCTGCCGCTCCGGGGATCGACGACGTCACTGGGGAGTACTTTGCAGACATGGAGCCTCGGCGATCGGCGGCTGAGACGTACGACCAGGACCTCCAGGAGACCCTCTGGGACCGAACGGTCGCATCCACCTCGCTGGATCGCGAGGCCGTTCTTCCTCCCCAGGAGTAGCAGGGTTCGGCTGGCCTCCAATCGGAAAACACTTGCCCGAGCCCTGGCAGGCACGGATATGGAACTTTCGGGGACCGACGCGGTCGTGACCGGGGGTGCGGGATTCGTGGGCTCACATCTCACCGAACGTCTCATCGAGATGGACGTCGCCGTGACGGTGGTTGATGACCTCTCGAACGGACGAAAACCGTGGGTGCCGGAGGAAGCACGGTTCGTCGAGGGCGATCTGACCGCAGCGTCGGTCGTGGACCGAGTGATATCGGCTGATACCGACATCGTCTTTCACTTCGCGGCCCGGAAGGACGTCAACGATCCGAATCCAAGAGAGCAATTCGAGGCGAACACCGCGATGACGCTCAACGTCCTCGAGCGGATGGGTGAGGTCGGGGTCACGAACCTCGCTTACACGTCCTCCTCGACCGTCTATGGGGAAGCCCCCAGACCCACCCCGGAAGACTACCCACAGGCCCCTATCAGCATGTACGGAACGAGTAAGACAGCTGAAGAGGGCCTGATCTCCACGTACGCGAACGCCCACGGTATCACCGCCTGGATCTATCGGTTCGCAAACATCGTTGGGCCCCGCCTGCAACCCGGGGCGGTCATTGTCGACTTCATCCGGAAACTCCAGGAAGATCCGACGGGACTCGAGATTCTGGGGGACGGGAGACAGGAGAAGTCCTACATGCATGTTTCGGAGTGCGTGCACGCGATGCTCTACGTTATCGCAGAAGCGAGGGGTACCTACAACGTGTTCAATCTCGGAACGCGAACGACCACCTCTGTCACCCGGATCGCCGACATCGTGAGCGAGACGATGGGGGTTGATCCCGAGTACACCTACACCGGGGGCGACCGGGGCTGGACTGGGGACGTCCCGAAGATGCGGTTGTCGGTCGAGAAGTTGGGGGCCCTGGGCTGGGAGCCCAACGAGGCAAGCGACGAGGCTGTCCGCAGAGCGACCCAGGAACTCGTGGAGATGTATGACGAATCTACGTCCGCGTAGAGGATATCAAAACCTTCACTCTCCCCGCATCTTCGCCCCAGGAGAAGCCGAGGGACACCGCCGGCTACCCTCGCATTTTTGGTCTTCCTCGACCCAGGTACAAATATGGAACACGAGGCCACCGTCGAAGGCGTGGCCGTGACTCAATCCGAACGCCAGGTCCCCGCGGTCATCCTGAAAGCCAGAAACGAGATCCTCCCGGTCTTCATCACTAGCGACCAGGCTCAATCCATCCAACTCGCCCTCGACGGCGAGGACTTTGAGCGCCCGCTCACCCACGATCTGTTCCTCGAGATGTTGACAGAGTTCGGCGGGGCGGTGGACCGGGTCAGGGTGGATTCACTGCGTGACGGGACGTTCATGGCGAAACTCGACGTCGAGCAGTACCGAGACGGCGAACGCCAATCCAAGACCTTCGACCTCCGACCCAGTGATGCTGTCGCGATCGCGATACGGGCCGACACCCCGATCTACGTGGGTGACGATGTCCTCGATGCAGCGGGACAGGCCGAAGAGACGATACAGTTCGACGACGAGTGAGTCCTTGCTGCGTTCTTAAACGGTCGCCGAGTCTTCTTGCATCGCCTCGACGTATGTCGCCTCCCAGTCCCGGCGCTCCTCGAGGAGATCCCAGCCGTCCTCGGTCAGCCGGTAGGCGTTTGTCCGCTCGTCTTGCTGGGTCTTCTCGACGAGTCCCCGTTCCACGAGTGTGTCAAGATTGGGGTACAGACGTCCGTGGTTGATCGCTGATTCGTAGTACTCCTCGACCTCGCTTTTGATCTCGAGCCCATTGGGCTCGTCCAGGCCGGCGATGACGATGAGGAGGTCACGCTGGAAACCAGTCAGATCGTCCATCATGCTATTTGTTCAATATGTAATTCATCCTATTAAAATCGTCGGATACCCACCCGCCAGGCCGGTTGTTCACGGTCTCGAGGCTTCGATTCGGAAGGTCTCCGGTCGAGACCGGGCGACGGCGATTTCGAACCCCGCCTGCTCGACAATTTCTCTTGCTTCCGTCAGATTCGAGCGCACCTCGAGTGGAGGGCCGCGCTCGCCCGACCCCGAGGCCGTCCAGTCCACTAGTAGGAGTGTTCCGCCGGGTCTGAGGACTCGATGTAGTTCCACTGGAGTCCCCTCGCCGAACTCGTGGAAGGTCATAGTGGAATAGACGCTGTCGAGAACGGCCGAGCGAAACGGCAGCGCGTTCGCTCTCGCGAGAATCTGTGTGATGTTCTCTGGGAGCCCGTTTGCGACGAAGGTCCGGTGCATCTCCGGTTGCATATCGATGGCGTACAACTCCCCGACGAAAGGAGCAATCTCCCGGGTGTAGAAGCCGGTGCCGCTGCCGATCTCTGCGACGAAATCCGTCCCTCCGGCGCCGAGCGCACCGACCAATTCATCCCGTGATAGATATCGGAAGCGTTCGGTCTCCTCGAGTACCGCGGCCGCGTCGGGATCGAACCGATGTGGACTATCCTCATCGGCGGCTTCATCCACTGGTTCCGGGGCTTCCCCAGTTCCTCGGTCGTGACCGTCCATTGCTCCCTTCCGGGAGGCCAGCAGGAATAGCCCTTACGGATGGGATAGGTTCATGGTCGGCCCGGCCGGAGAGTTAGACACGATTCGATGTCCACCGAAGCAACGGGCGACCCCATCGATGCCCTGGAGGCTCTCGGCCTGCCTAACTACGAGGCGAAGGTCTTCGTGGCCCTCCAGAAACTGGGGACGGGGACCGCCAAAGAGGTGAGCGACATCGCCGACGTCCCTCGATCGCAGGTCTACGGGACGACCGAAGCTCTCGAAGAACGGGGTCTCATCGAGATCCAGCAATCGACCCCGAAGACCTACCGGCCGGTGCCGCTCGAGGAAGCCCGTTCCAGACTCGAGGAACGGTTCGAGGCGAACAGCGAACGAGCTTTCTCGCATCTGGAAACCGTCCAGAACGATCATCCCGGAGGGAATGAAACAGCAGAAGGGGTGTGGCGGTTGGACGGGTTGGCCTCAATCGAAAGCCGAACATGCGAACTCATCGACGCCGCCAGAGATCGAGTCATCTTCGGCGTGAACAAAGATGTGCGGTTCACCCCCACGGTCGTCGAGCACCTGGAAGCACATGCCGACAGTTCGATCCGGGTGGTCATCTTGACGGAGGATGCCTCGATCGTTCCGCCGGTCGAAGGTGCGACGGTCTCGTTGATCCCGGAGACCCTCCGCGGAAGCGATCAGGCAGGTCGACTGCTCCTCATTGACGACGATACGGTGTTACTCAGCGTGGTGGAGGAGGACGGGACCGAGACGGCCATCTGGAGTGCCCGCTCGGGCTTCGCACGGGTTCTCGTCCCCCTCGTGGAAGACGCTGCCCTCGGGTAACCAAAGCGGTAAATTGGATACGCCTGGACGATGGACGGAGCAAAACGCATAGCGAGAAACGACCGTCGACCATCTAGCCTCGAACACGGATGAGTGGTGTATGGATCGGAGCGACATTGGACCACCTGCTCCGGGCCGATATGCCCAGGTCGGATGGCAAATCGCCGTTCGGGGCAGGAAAACGGTAAGCGGCAAGGTAGTAGAAAAGAACAACCATTTAAATATACCCGCGCTTAATAAGCGCTTAAGACTGATAGCGTGGTTCCCATGAATCGCAACGTCCCATTTCTCCTCCTGATCGTCGTGGGTCTCACAGTGGCCGTCGCACCGGCGGCGGCCGTGGAAGACCCCCGCTTCGAGACGTACGTCCCGGAACCCACATTGGTTCCAGGAGATACGACCCAAGTAAGTGTCCAACTGATGAACGATGCCGAGGACGTCGAGGATACCGTCGAAACGGCGGCGAACGTGAAAGCCGAGATGCGGTCGGGTTCGACACCGTTCAGCGTCAAGTCCGGTACGAAACTCCTCGGGACGATGCCTGACGGGCAACCGGTCACGACCGGTTTCACCATCGAAGTCCCGACGGACATCGAACCGGGGACCTACCACATCCCTATCGAGGTGACCTACGAATTCGACGGCGATGAATCGGAGACCTCGACGGTCCACGCGACGGTCCGGATCGAAGACCGAGCCTACTTCCAGGTCATCTCCACCGATGGGGCGGTACCGTCGGGCGGCAGTGGTTCGGTCGCGGTCACCATGAAGAACGTCGGGACGCAGGCCGCGAAGAATGCCACGATCACGACACGGAGTGGGAGTCCTGCCATCGTGATCGGTCAATCTGGCACCGCGACCACCTTCGTGGACCGTTGGGAGCCAGGGGACACACGGACTATCGAGTTCGACGCACAGGCAACCAGCGAGGCCGGAGCGGGATCCGCCACCCTCACGACGTCCGTCTCCTTCGTGAAACCAAACGGCAACGATGTACAGTCATTCCCGATGGACTCAGGTCTGACCCTGCTTGAGGCCCAGTCCTTCACTTTCGAAGACGTGGAGAGTAGCTTACGTGTAGGGGAGAAGGGGACCGTTACCGCAACCGTCCGGAATGAGGGACCCCGGCCCGTTTCCAATGTGGTGGTTGGGTTGGGACAGCTGGCGCCGACGGTGACCCCGCAGGAGACCGAGTTTGGCCTCGGACACCTGGAGGTCGGTGAAAGCGCGACAGTTCGGTTCCCCCTTTCCATCGCCGCGACAGCTGAACCTTCGACACGACGCCTCCCGTTCACGGTTACCTACAAGAACGATATCGGGGATCTCCAGCGAACCGACGTGAGGTACGTGAGTGCCGAAGTGGCCCCGGAACGGGACCGTTTCAGCTTCACCCAGGTCCAGAGCGATCTCGCGGTCGGTGAGGAAGGAGCCCTCCAGATGACCGTCACGAACAATGGCCAGGCGGTGGATGACGTGGTCGTCACATTGCTTCCCACTGGACAGAACATCCATCCGCAGGAAACCCAGTTCGCCGTGGGGACTATGGCAGAAGGCGCTTCGACGGACGTCACGTTCCCGATCGAGGTCTCCGAAAATGCGGAATCCGTCCCGCGCCAACTGTCTTTCCAGGTCTCATACGAGGACTCCGATGGTGACGATGTCGAAACCGCTCCCGCCAACCTCATCGTTGGAATCGGCGAACGGGCCGATCGGTTCACAGTCGAGCCCGTCGACTCGACGATGTCGATCGGGGGGAGTGGCGAACTCGAAGTCGCCGTCACGAATGCGGGCGACGAACCCGTCGAGAACGTCAATGCGAAGATCTTCGCCGACGACCCGCTCTCCGCGAACGACGACGAAGCGTATATCGACGTCCTGGGGCCGGGTGAGACCCAGACCATCACGTTCTCCATCGCGGTTTCGGGGGGCGCCTTGGCGAAGGCCTATCCCCTCTCCATGGACTTCCAGTACGACGAGAACGGCGAGACGAAGCTCTCGAAGACCTACCAGGTCCCGGTGACCGCAACCGAGCAAGAGGGATCGGACCTCCCCGTCGAGGTGCTCGTCGGGGCCGCGATAGTCGTCCTCGTGGCTGCGGGAGCACTCCTCTGGTATCGGACGCGTCGATAGATGGCCGACTTCGACGACCTGGTCGCACGACTCTCGACCCACATCTCCGAACACCCGAGACGGGTGATCGTCACCTTCCTGGCTATCTCGCTGGTGATGAGCGTGGGGTTCGGGAACATCACGACCGAGACCGGTACCAACCAGTTCTCGGAAGGCACCCCTTCGGAAGAAGCGCTCGAGGACGTGAATCGGGAGTTCGGCGGTACGTTCGGCAGCGACGAGGGAAGCTCACAACTGATCCAGGTCGGCGATAACGTCCTTTCCAAACGATCACTCCTGCGGATGCTCCGGGCACAGGAACGTCTCGAACACCGGGAGAGCCTTCGGGTCACCAGCTCCCGAAGTGCCGCCCAGCAGGTTGCTCGTCAACTGGACCCCACCGCCTCAACACTCGAGGCACAGATACGTGCAGTCGAGGAAGCCACGCCAACGGAGATCGATTCGGCGATCCGACGGGCGGCAGATGGGCCAGGATTCACCGGAATCGTCAGCACGGACTTCAACCGGCAGGAGGCCGCGGCAGGAGGAACTATCGCCGTAGTGAGCCATTCGATCCCCGCCGGTCTGGAGACCGGGGCCGGAACGAGTGGCGAGAGTCCCCTCCAGTCGATCCAACTCGAAACTCAGCACGTCGTCGACTCGGTCGGTGGCGATATACGGGTCTTCGGCACCGGGATCATCTCGGATGAGTTCGCCAGCGTCATCTTCGACTCGCTCATCCTGGTCATCCCCGCTGCCGTCATCTTGATCGTCGTCTTCCTGGTCTATGCCTACCGGGATCCACTCGATCTCCTCATCGGCATACTCGCGATCGTCATGACGATCGTGTGGACGTTCGGTTTCATGGGATTGGCCGGGATCGCGTTCACGCAGATGCTGACCGCGGTCCCGCCCCTGTTGCTCGCGGTCGGGATCGACTTCGGGATCCACTCCGTGAACCGGTATCGCGAGGAGCGGGTGTCCGGCGAATCGATAACCGAGTCGATGAAAACGATGACCAACCAGTTGTTCGTTGCCTTCTTCATCGTGACCGGGTCGACAGTCATCGGCTTCGGGTCGAACGTAACCAGTTCGCTGCCCCCCTTGCGGGATTTCGGCATCATCGCCGCCATCGGAATCGTCTTTACGTTCCTCATCTTCGGTATCTTCCTCCCCGCGCTCAAACTCGAAATCGACCGGTGGCGCGAGCGCTTTGCCTTCCCACGGTTCGGCACCAAACCGCTCGGCCGGGAGGGGACCATCATCGGTGACGCACTGCAGGTTGGAGTGGTGATCGCCAAGCGGCTCCCGGCTCTCTTCCTCGTCGTGGTGCTCTTGATCGGCTTGGCCAGTGCATCCTACGGCGCCGGTATCGACACGTCGTTCTCCGAGGAGGACTTTCTCCCCCCGGAATCGACCCCCGCGTATCTCGATGACCTCCCGGAACCCTTCGCACCCGAGGAATACACGGTGACACGGGACCTCAACTACCTGGAAGATAACTTCGCCTCCGCCTCGCGGGATTCGGTGACGATGTATGTCCGGGGCCAGTTGCGTAGTGACTACGCTCTAGAGTCGATCCAGCGGGCCAACCGGAATCCGCCAGCCGCCATCCTGGTCTCGGACCGACAGGCCTCGACCTCGAGCATCATCGACGTAATCGATGACTATCGCGAGGTCAACCCGACCTTCGATGCACTCGTGGAGCGCAACGACCGCAACGACAATGGCGTCCCGGACGACAATCTCGAGGAGATCTACGATTCGCTGTATGCTTCCCCCTACCAGGGACAGGCCGAACGGTATCTCACCGATGACTATCGGGCGACCAAGGTCGTCTACGACACGGACACGGAGGCCTCCCAACGCGAGATCGTCGAGGATGCGAACACCCTCGCTGATCGCTACCGATTCGACGCAACCCCCACCGGGCAGATCGTCGTCTTCCAGTCGGTCTCGGACACCATCTTCGAGTCCGCGGTGACCAGCCTTTCGGCCGCACTCCTGCTGTCCGCTGTCTTCCTCATCATCATCTACCGGCTCCTCGAAGACGGGGCGATGTTGGGCATCGTCAACCTTGTCCCCATCGTGCTCACCGTGGCGTTCATCCTGGGGACGATGCGATACTTGAACATCCCGTTCAATGCCCTGACGGCGACGGTTCTGTCGATCGCCATCGGTCTCGGGATCGATTACTCCGCACACATGACCCATCGGTTCGTCGATGAATATACGGGCGACAACCTCGACGCCGCCCTCACCTCGACAGTCCTCGGGACGGGAGGCGCCCTCACCGGATCGATGTTCACCACGGCTTTCGGCATCGGGGTGCTGGTGGTTGCGGTGACACCGATTCTCGGACAGTTCGGGATCGTGACCGCGATAGCCATCCTGTACTCGTACCTGACCTCGGTCATCGTGCTCCCGTCGGTGATCGTCATCTGGCACCGACTCGGCGGATACGATCTCGTTTGATGAACAACGCGAGCGCCGGCGCCGTAGGGAAGGGGCGCCGGTCGTCCCACCTGTACCAAGTGGTGTCTAGGTGATAGGTGGCAGAACACCGTACGTCCAACACCTGGCCCGACGTTACTACTGGCCGCAAGATCCCATGATCGCCGACAGTCGGTTGGCAAACGGGAGGTAACTCATCCCTCGTTCTTCCACTCCCCCATCCCTTCGGGATCGAGGTGAATGTGGACGTCCCCAACAAACGGCAGCTCCAGTACCGTCTCGCGGAGTTCGGTTTCGAGATCGTGGGCCTCTCGCAGCGTCAAAGAGTCCGGCACCTCGGCGTGAAGTTCGGCCTCCACCTTCGGACCGACGTAGTGACATCGCAGGTCGTGGATCCCGGCCACGGAGGGGTGGGACGTGACTGTGTGGCTGATCCGAGCCAGTTCTTCCTCGGGTGGGGCCCTGCCGACGAGATAATCGATGTTCTCCCTGCCGATCGCCAGGCCCTCCCGCAGGACCAGGATGCTCACGAGGCCGCCAGCTAACGGATCCAGCATCGGTGCCCCGATGGCGGTCCCGAACACACCGACGACAGCAGCGAGAGACGTATAAACATCGTTCAAGGCGTCCTTGGCCAGCGCCCGGAGAGACGTCGAATCCAGTTCCCGGTTGACACGCTCGGTGTACCAGTAGACCGCAAGCATATCGGCGATGGCGAACGCCAGTCCACCGACGAGGAAGAGACTGAACCTGACTTCGGGACCGAAGCGGATAGCCATCGCCGCATCGTAGAGTATCTTGATGGCCAGGGCCACCAGTGTCATGCCGACGAACAGGGCGGTAAGGGGTTCGACGCGTTCGTGGCCGTGAGGATGGTTCGAGTCTGGCCCCTCGAAGGTGAGCCGTCCCCAAATCAAGACCACGACGCTGGCGAGGAGGTCCGCGAGCGAATGTGCGGCGTCCGCGACGAGCGCCAGACTTCCGAAGGTCAGGCCGATCGTCCCTTCGACGACGATCTTCGCCACGTTTCCGGCGACATTGACCCACGAGGTCCGGACGAACGACGCCTTTTCCTCCGCCATCGAGGCACGCTTGGCGGGCTGGTGGTTTCAGGGTTACGTAGATGATGAGAGACATGGGGATGGAGTCAGGGGTAGTGCTCATCCTCCTGAAAGCCCCGTCTGCGATACTCGCCCCGAATCACCCATCGACACCCTGACGGTGGTTGAACTGATCTTTCCGTTCGATGCCCGATCGTATCGCCCACGACCATCCCACCATCGAGACGGTGACGGGAATCCTCGATCGACACGGGGGGACGAACCGGCCCGAGGTCCGATTCGAGGACGCAATCGGCCTGAACGACGGCGACATGATCCGGCTGGTCTTGGAAGGTGTCGAATACCGGTCCAAAGTCGGGGTCAGTGCCAACGGGACAACGACCATTCGAGGCGCATACGAGACCCCGCGGATAGCCCGGAATCCGGGTTCCGGAACGAATGCCATGGTCGAATGGGTAGCCGGCAGGGAAATCGAGCGTGGCCGGAGCGTTCACCTCGACGTCGTCGAGCCGGGTTTCAAGTACGGCCTCCGTGCACCGGGCGAGACGGCCACGTATGCGACCGGCCGTCCGGACCGGAACCTGGCGGATATCGCCAACCGTCTCGAGGACCGGTGAGGCTGCCCAGCAATTGCCCCGTCCGGTACCACGAGATTTCGACCCAATAGAACCCAGCACGATTCCTGCAATCGGGCCTTCACAGCCCAGCCATCCACAGGATTGCCAGTCCCCAGTCGTCCACAAGGTTGCCAGTCCCCAGCCGTTCACAGCGATGCGAAATGACAGTCGTCCATAGAATTGCCAAATATCGACCGTCCTTAGAATTCCCGATTGCCAACCGTCCACAGAGATGCCGGGGTCCCGGGCCAGAAGTGCGAACGATTCGACCGGTGGACATTTAAGTCGCGTATTGCCCCTTGGTAAATGTGCCCACATCATTAGGCGAACCAAAACCGGCAGTATTTACAAGTTCCACGGGCTTACGCTGCGGTAACCCATGTACAATCATTACCGAATATTGCGAAAGCTTTAAGTAGGTTTCGGTGTTACAATTGCTCAAGGAAACCCGGAGCGGTAATTTATAGCTTACCGTCTCCATTCCCCTCCATCATGAGTGATGCAACAATACGAACCTATAGCGGGAAGCGGCAGCATAAAGACGAGATAGAACGCGACCGTGTCGAGGAAGCCGAGTCGGTCGATGAGGAGATTTGCCCGGAATGTAACGGCCGGTTGTCCATCGACGAAGAGCGTGGCGAGACGGTCTGCTCGGAGTGCGGCCTCGTCGTCGAAGAGGACGAGATCGACCGGGGCCCCGAGTGGCGTGCCTTCGACTCGAAGGAGAAAGACCAGAAGTCCCGTGTCGGCGCTCCCACGACCAAGATGATGCACGACAAGGGGCTCTCGACCAACATCGGCTGGCAGGACAAGGACGCCTACGGCCGGGCGTTGTCCTCGCGACAGCGCCAGAAGATGCAGCGACTCCGGACCTGGAACGAGCGGTTCCGCACGCGTAATTCGAAAGAGCGGAACCTCAAGCAGGCACTAGGCGAGATCGAGCGGATGTCCTCGGCACTTGGCCTCCCGAAGGAGGTCCGTGAGACAGCCTCGGTGATTTACCGCCGGGCACTCCAGGAGGACCTCCTCCCGGGACGCTCGATCGAAGGCGTTGCGACGGCGTCGCTGTACGCCGCAGCAAGACAAATGCGCACGCCCCGAAGTCTCGACGAGGTGGCCAACGTGAGCCGCATCGACGAGATGGAATTCAAGCGGACCTACCGGTACATCGTCCGGGAGCTGCAACTGGAAGTACAGCCGGCCGATCCGGCGAGTTACGTCCCCCGCTTCGCGTCGGAACTCGACCTCTCGGACGAGGTCGAACGTCGGGCACGCGAGCTCCTCAAGACGGCGGAGTCGAAGGGTGTGACCAGCGGCAAGAGCCCGGTCGGTCTCGCCGCAGCGGCGATCTATGCGTCCTCGCTGCTGACGAACCAGAAGGTGACCCAGAGCCAGGTCAGCGATGTGACCAACGTCAGCGAAGTCACCATCCGGAACCGGTACCAGGAACTACTCGAGGCGGCCGAAGTCCCGGCCTAACATCGTTCTCCCGCACGTACGGCAAACGGCAATCGATTCTCCGTCGGTGGTATCGCCGAGACGTAGGCATCGGAGTATACGCAGAACGGATGGTATGCCAGGTTGAAGTCCAGGACGACCGAGGAGTTGTCACTCGGGACATCGAGTTCCAGGCTCAGGTAGCGCCCGTGTTGCCAGGTACCGGTGCCGTTCGTCTCGTCGCGAAAGGGGACCAAAACGTCCTCGACCCCCGGTGCCCGATAGACTCGGAGGACATGATGGTCCCCCTCCGCGGTGAAACCCACGGTGCCGACTCTCTCGTACTCGAGATCCGGCCCCCGCGTTGCACCCAACCGGACTTCATCGGCAGTCTCGAAGGCTTCGAACCGCGCATCGAATCGATACGTGGTATCAGGTGGGAAATAGGGGAGCCCGTCGAACTCCCCCCGGTCAGATTCTCGGATGGGTGAGTCCGGGTTCTCGGCGAAGAAAGCGTCTTTCTGACGGCGATGGGTCTCGATTTGCTCCCGCCACTCGGCCTCGTCGAAGGGCTCCGCGCTCATGATTTGTCTCAGCTCCGGGCCAATCACGTTTGTATCCTCCTCTCTCGAGATCGCCGAGTCACCCCACCGCCATTGTAAGAACTGTCTCGTCGATTTTTGACCAATATCTTCAACCCGTGCCCAGGCGGAACGTGACGTATGCGGAAGATCGATGGGGGTTCGGGGGGTGGACAGCTGCTTCGATGGGCCGTAGCCCTGTCCGCGCTCCGGGGCGAAGCTGTCGAGGTGGAGGATATCAGAGGCTCTCGAGAGAATCCGGGATTACGGCCCCAACACGTGGCGGCGGTGAAGGCAGCAAGTGTATTCACCGATGCCGAAGTGACGGACTTGGAGACCGGATCGTCGTCGATCCTGTTCGACCCGGGTCCGGTGTCGGGCGGCACGGCCTCAGTCGACGTCGGCACAGCTGGCAGTATCCCCCTTGTGTTCGATACGATCCTACCGCTGGGATTACAGACTCCAGAGCCCATCCAACTGTCGGCGTCCGGCGGCACAGACGTGAAGTGGTCTCCTTCTATCGAGTATCACCGGCGGGTCAAGCTCCCGTTCCTAGCCGATTTCGAGTATAGGGGGCAAATCGACCTGGAACGCCGCGGGTTTTATCCAAAGGGTGGCGGCGCGGCCACTATTCGAATCCAACCCGCAACGGTGGATTCCATCGAGCGGACGGACCCTGGGCCACTCGATACTGTCGCGGTCTATTCAGTCGCCACCCCGGACCTGTCCGACGCTGACGTGGCAGAGCGGCAGGCTGATGCCGCGGCCGAGTTGGTCTCGGAGACTGTCGAAGTCCCGGTTCGGACCGACCACGAGTACGATGACGCCGACTCCACCGGCACCTTGGTGATCATCGTGGCGACCTATCGACACTCCCGTGCTGGCTTCACGGCGATGGGCGAACCTGGGAAACCGGCGGAAGATGTGGCCCGGGAGGCGGCCGCTGCCTTCCAGGATTTCCACGAGACGGCGGCGGCCATCGACAGGTACCTAGCCGATCAATTGCTCCCGTTGCTCGCGATCGCTGGGGGTCGGATCACGACGCCCGAACACACCGAGCACCTCGAGACAGCCACGGATCTGCTCCGAACCTTCGATTATGAGATAGACCGCCGCGAGACAGCTGGCGTGGTCAAAATAGCTGCCCCTGGTTCGAATGCTGTCTAACGGCCGGTGGTACCTACTCTGGCGGGGGCCCCTCTGGGGCCAGGGTCACGTTGCTGGAATAATGGAGGTCGTCCCGCGTGAAGGAGTACTCGAGAGTCGTATTATATATTGCAGAATACAGGGTCGGGTCTGTGCCCGGATCCAAGTATTCGTCGTTGGGGCCCGGATCAACGTCACTATACGGTCGGTCAACAACCAGTTGGTATGTTGCCACAGCCCGGTCTCCGTCCTCGTAGTGTTTTGAATAGGGCTGGGTAACACCGTCGCTGAAATCTAATGGACTCCAATCGCTTCCGTTTATTGTCCCGCGGGTCTGCCCGATTTTTAGCTGTGTAGACGTAACCGCTTTGCTGCCCTGTGAGACGCTATTCGCATACACCTCAACAGTGATGTTCCCTCCTGATTCCGTTATCTCCACTGTCCAGTTATTATTGCTCCCGTCCCTGACGTTGATAGTAAACGGACTATTACTTGCCGACGAGATATTCATATTGAATCGCCGAGTATTCCGAACACCCTCAGCCACGACCCAGGTTGCATTATCCTAGTCGTCCTCCACCGCTTGCTGTGTGGATAGGTGTATCCGCATCCCGTTCTTCACCGATGTCACCTCGATAGACCGGATAGTCCCTCCTGTCAACGCGTGCCGATTTTCGGCTTCCGCAAGGAGATCGATATCGGCTTTGAACCGGGACACCACTTCGTTTGTGTTTCAGGCGACGCATTGCGTGCGTGAGCACGAGCGAAGAGCGCCTCAGCCCTCCCCTTGACCGACTGGTCGTAGGCAACGACCTCCTGGCCATCCGCAGTCTCCCTCGGGGCGAGGTTCTCCGTGAAGATGACGGTGTTCACGATGAGTTCCAGGGGCAACGAACGTCAGGTCGATGGCCAGTGCAGCGACGAGGATGATCTGGCCCCGGGAGTCGTCCATCGTCGGCCCCGTCGGCGGTGATGGGCAAAAAGCGTTTCCTACACCGACGCGGTTGCCGTGCTGGCCAGGTACACCCCACCGGCCATCACGGCCCCACCGACGAGGAACAGCGTACCCAGGGTCTCGTCGAGGAATGCGACACCCAGGATCGATCCGACAACCGGTTGGATGAAGAAGAAGGCCGCGACGACGCCAGCCTCTAGGTGCTTCACGCCTCGGTACCAAAGGTACCAGGCGAGCGCTGTGCTCCCCACTCCCAGGTAGAGGACGGCTCCCACGATGCCAGGCGAGAGCGGGATCGAGGTCGGGTCAATACCCAGCGAGACCAGTTCGAAAACCGCCGCCAACGCCATGATCGGCGTCGCGATGATTGTCGAATAGGTCGCCGTCTCGAGGGCCGAGTACCGCCTGACCAGGGGAGTCCCATAGACCGTATACGCGGCCCATCCGAAACTCGCAACGAGGAGCCAGACGATTCCGAGTAAATTCCCCGCAGCGATCGTCGTCAGATCGTACTGTCCAGCGATGACGAGGACGGTGCCTACCGCCGCGAGCACGATCCCGCCGATCTTCCGACCGGAGAGTGACTCACCGAGGAGGGCGATCCCCAGGAGCAAGGTGAAGACTGGCGTGAGTACCGTCAAGAGGGATCCCTGGCTTGCGTTCGTGAGATCCGTCCCGACGAACTGTGTCAGCAGAGTGACGGCAATCCATACGCCCAGGATCGTGAACGAGCGCCATTCAGCCCGGCTGAACTGCCGGTGGGGTTTTGTGAATCGCAGGAAGGCAAAAAGGGTCACGGCCCCCAAGATGACCCGGAGAAACGCGAGTGTGACGGGTGGAATCGTCGCAAAGCCCCACTTGCTCACCACGTACATCCCGCCCCAGAGCGCGGCCGCCCCGAGCGGTGCCACCGAATCCACCAGTCGACTCATGTGCCCCGACTATCTGCCCGGAGACCGTGAGTGTTCTGGCCCGTCACGATTATACCACGACCGATAGAAAACCCCGACATGCGGATTGCCGTCCTCGGTGCCGGTGCCCTCGGCTCCGTCCTCGGTGGCACACTCGCCGCGGAGATCCCCGTCACGCTCGTCGGCCACGAGAACCCCCATCTCTCGGCCATCTTGGACGACGGTTTGACGCTCGTGAGACCGGACGAGTCCCGAGAAAGCCCCGACCTCACGGCCACGTCAGACCACGCCGTCGTCGAGAATGCGGACCTCGTGATCGTCGCCGTGAAGAGTTACGACACGGAGTCGGCGATGGCGGACGTGGCCCCCTACCTGGATGCCGTCGACGTCTTGACCTTGCAGAACGGGCTGGGGAACGTCGAGAGGATCCGGGAGTACGTTCTGGAGAAGGACGTCCTCGGGGGCACTACGACGAACGGCGCGTACATCGAAGCGCCGGGGGTGGTACATCACACCGGGTGGGGTGGTACACGGATCGGCCGCGTCTGGGCGAGAAACGACGCGGTGGTCGACCACATCGCTGCTACCTTTCGTGCGGTCGGTTTAGAGACCAGCGTCGAGTCGGACGTCCAACGCGCGATCTGGGAGAAGGTCCTCGTGAACGTCGGGATCAATCCCATCACGGCGCTGACCGGTGTGCGAAACGGAGCACTCGTTTCCGACGGCCCCGGGAAACGACTGCTCGAAGCCGCGGTGCGAGAGGCCGAGGCGGTGGCGAACGCGGAAGGGCACAAGTTCAACGCCGACTCGGTCGAGACGACTCGGAAGGTTGCAAGCAGGACCGCTCGGAACCGCTCCTCGATGCTCCAGGACGTCGAAAACCAGTCGCGCACCGAGATCGACTCGCTCAATGGGGCCGTCGTGGATCGAGCCCGCAAACAAGGCCTCGAGGTACCAGTCAACCGAACGCTCGCCGACGCGATCAGACTCCTGCAGTCTGCCTTCGAATAGAAGACCTAAGTACCGACAACCTGTGCCCCCGGATATGGACCACGAGGTGGCGATCGTCGGTGGCGGGGTCGTCGGGCTCTCGACCGCAAAACACCTCGCCGAAGGGTCCTCGTTGGATGTCGCCCTCATCGAAAAGGAACAGCAGTTCGCCGCCCACCAGAGCGGGCGGAACTCCGGGGTGTTACATCCTGGCTTCAACTACAAGCCAGGCTCGCTCAAGGCTCGGTTCGCGACCGAAGGAACGGCCAGGATGCGGGAATACTGTCGGGAGAAGGGCATCCCAATCGAGGAGTTCGGGGTGGTGGTCACGGCCCTGGATAGCGCAGAGCGGGAGCGCCTCGAGGAACTCCGGGCTCAAGCCGACCAGAACAGCGTCAAAACTCGTCTCCTCGACGAAGAGGAGCTTCGAGAGCACGAGCCCTACGCCGCTGGAACCGCCGCGCTCTATGCCCCGGCGGCAGCGTCTATCGACGCGCCACAATATGTCCACCAACTCGCGAGGGACGCACAGCGTTCGGGCGTCTGCATCTATCGAGGGACGACGGTCGAGGGGCTTCGAATCATCGACGATGGATATCGCGTGCCTACAGACAAAGGAACGTTCGACGTCGACTTCGTGGTGAACGCAGCGGGCCTGTACGCGGATCGGCTCGCCCAGCAGGTCGGCGTCGGGGAGGAGTATCAGATCGTCCCCTTCCGGGGGGAGTATTACGAGGTGGTCCCCGACCGCCGACACCTCGTGAATACGATGGTCTATCCGACCCCGGACCCGGAACTACCGTTCCTGGGCGTCCACTTCACGAGACGAACCGACGAGAAGGTCATCATCGGCCCGAATGCCGTCCTCGCCTTCGGCCGGGAGGCGTACCAGAACACCGACCTGGATCTCCGCGAATTGGCCGAGACATTGCAATATGGCGGATTCTGGCGGATGCTCGCCTCACCCAAGATGCTCTCCGTCGCGGTCGCCGAGCTTGGAAAGTCATACCGAAAAGAGCGGTTCGTCGGTGCAGCCAGGCGCCTGATCCCGGACCTCCGCCCCGAGGACGTGGTCAAGAGCTTCGCCGGAATCAGGGCCCAGGTCGTCAGGTCGGACGGGCAGCTAGTAAAGGAGCCGCTCTTCATCGATGAACCGGACGCGATCCACGTGTTGAATGCTGTCTCCCCAGGCCTAACGGCCTCGCTTCCCTTCGGTGAACACCTGGCAGAAAAAGTGATGGCAGGTTTTTGATCCGGACCGCTGCTGTAGAAGTCGGGCCGTCGATCGCGACTTCGTCGCCCCGGGCTCATTTGGTCAGAGTGCCGGAATCACTCGATCGGGTTGGAGTAAACACGCTGAAATGCGGTCTATCGAGAACTCAGTCGACAGACCGTGGCCTCATCGATTACCGCTGAAATCTTCATACCAGCTATGGCGTCGGTCAAATACGAACGATCCCCCTTGTGATCAGGCGTATCAGCCGGTGGTTTCTACTCGAGAGCCACGTGGTGGGCATCCTCGCTATCTGCCGGGGACGGAAGACAGATCTCGAGGACATCGTCGTTACAGATGGCCCTCACTGCATCGATATCGATATTGGCCGGAATCGTCGTCCGTTCGTTGATCAAGCGGCGTCGACTGGCGTGCTCGCCCGTTGCTTCGTCTTCGGCCGCGATGTGAAGACCCGGGCCAAGAATCGCGACGTCTATCTCCTCGCGTTCGAAGCCGGGGATGATCGCAACCACCAACATCGCGTCCTCGACGTCGAGGAGTTCGATGGCGGGGCCGCGACCTCAGTCGATGTCTGGAATGTTCTATCCCAGATCCATGTGGGCAAGTCGCTGGCACATCCGTGCGAAGCGTTCGTCCATCTGTTCGAAGCGGCGATCCATCTCGTCGATTCGGCTACTCCTCATCGATACTCACCGGTATCCGATAGCCCACTTACGAATTTATGGATTCCGTGAGACGTCTCCTACCGCAGCCACCACAGTCGGGTGGTTACCCGATTAACTTCACGTGACGTGTACACCATGCTGGTACGGCTACTCTCGGTATCGAATGGACACATCGTTTCGCTCCCAGCGCTGGGATGTGAAGGGGAACCGGACTCAGAACGGCACCAAAGGCAGGAGATTTTATCCGAATCGGAGCCAGTATCCGACGCATGGAACCATTCAGCGAACGGACTCGCCGGCTTCAGCAACGACTCTTGGGGGAAGATGTCGCCGGTGCCGTCCTCTTCCCGAGCCCCAATCTCGCCTACCTCACCGGCTTCTGGGAGGAACCGATGGAGCGCCACCTCATGTTGTTCCTCCCAGCGACCGGGGAACCCGTCTTCGTTGCACCGGATCTCTACGAGAGCCAACTCCGGGAGGAGACCTGGATCGAGACAGTCGAAACCTACCCGGACGGAGCCGACCCGGTGGCCCTCGTCGCCGACGTTGGGTCGTCCATCGGAATGGAGACCGGGACGATCAGACTCGACCCAACGATGTGGGCCCGTTTCTCCCTGGACCTCGCCGAGGCATTCCCGGAGGCAACCTTCGAGTTACTCGAGGACCAGATGGCCAGCCTGCGGATGAGCAAGGACGACTCGGAGATTCAGCGCCTCGAAGTTGCAAGCGAGGCCGCGGACGAGGTGATGACCGAAGTCCGCGATCTGGGTGCGGATGCCGTGGGGATGACGGAGTCGGCGTTGGCGAGATGGATCCGTGACGACCTCCTCGAACGGGCCGACGCCGTCTCGTTCGAGCCAGTCGTCGCCTCTGGGCCGAACGGCGCAAAGCCGCATCACCGCCATGGAGACCGGACGATCCGAGCGGACGAGCCGGTCGTCCTGGATTTTGGCGCTCGCGTACAGCGATACCCAAGCGATACAACCCGGACGGTGGTGTTCGACGGCGAACCGCCAGGCGAATTCGAGCGGGTCCACGATGTGGTCAAGCGGGCGCAAGCGGCGGCAGTCGACGCGGTCGAACAAGGGGTGACCGCAAAGTCGGTCGACGAAGCCGCTCGCTCGCTCATCGAGGACGCTGGTTACGGCGAGGAGTTCGTCCATCGGACCGGACATGGTGTGGGCCTCGAGGTGCACGAAGCCCCGTACATCGTGGAGGGAAACGAGCTGGAGCTCGAGCCGGGAATGGTCTTCAGCGTCGAACCGGGAGTCTATCTCGAGGGGTCATTCGGAGTCAGGATCGAGGACCTCCTAGTCGTGACCGAGACAGGTGGCAGACGGCTCAATCATACGCCGAAGGGATGGCGATGCTGAGAGCGAACGCGTAAAAACCCCTGAGACCGAATCCGGCGTATGACCCCGCCGCTGGCCGTGGACATCGACGGAACGATGAGTCGCCCCGACCGCTCCATCGATCCGCGAGTGCTCGACGCCCTCAGTGCGTGGCCCGCCCCAGTAGTGATAGCGACAGGGAAGGCCCTCCCGTATCCCGTCTCCCTTGCCCAGTTCGCCGGTGTCGACGAACTCGTCATCGCCGAGAACGGCGGTATCGCCGTCGCCGAGGACACCCTCCAGGTACATGGCGATCGGGAGGCGGCCGACGCGGTCGCCACAGCATACCAGGAGCGCGGTCACTCACTGGGATGGGGCGAGCTGGATCTGGCCAATCGCTGGCGGGAGACCGAGGTCGCCGTCCATCGGGGGTCACCGCTTGAGCCACTCGAAGAGATCGCTGGAGCCCACGACCTCGAGGTCATAGATTCCGAGTACGCGTATCACGTCAAATCGCCGGACGTAAGCAAAGGGCGGGCCCTCGAAGCGTTGGCCGAACACTACGAGGTTGACCCGGAATCCTTCGCCGCCATCGGGGATTCGGCGAACGATGTCTCCCTCTTCGGGGTCGTCGGACGGTCGTTCGCGGTTGGGAACGCCGTGCCGGTGGCCAGGGATGCGGCTGATGCGGTTATGAGCGGCAGTTACGCTGACGGCTTCCTCGAGGCCCTCAATGTACTGATGGATGAGATGACCTGAGGGAGCCGACCTACCCGGATTCTGGATCACCGGCCCGGTGTCTCGATGTCGTCACGGTCGAACGACGTCTCGCACTCGCGACACCGGTATTCGCCCAGGCCAACCTTCTCGACGGAGCTCGTCCGTCCACAATTTGGGCACGGTATCTCCAGGGCGACCATGTCTATCCATCCGTAGTGGCCATACGGTCAAGAATCCAACCCTGTTGTGATACTCAGTGCCCGATGAAGGGGAACCAGCGGGCCTGAAGGTCTGATGCAAGAGTCCATACTGCTCCGAGAATGCAATGAGTAACGGTTCGCGGTCGGAAGATGCGATACCAGGGCCCCACCGTAGAGGATTCTGTACGATAGACCGGGTTCCTTGAGAGCGGTCATGTCCGACTCAGAACGGGAGTATCGTCCGTACCCATCCACGTAGACCGCCCTGGTCGCGCTTCGCCTCAAAGACGGGATGCAGCGCATTCAACAGATCGCGTCTGGAGTCGAAGTTGGTGTGGTCCGAGGCCTCGATGGCGGCCGATAGCCTGACGGTCCGGCCACGTGAGTCATATGGGATTTCCCGATCCCCCGTCGCCGCTAAGATCTCGTCGGCATCGGCTGGAAACGTCAATTCGGTCTCCTCGAGAGCCTCGTCGACAGCCGCGATGCCGAACGCGATGGTCTCGGGTTCCGCATCGTCACCCTGCGGCGGTGGCGCTGCCATGGGTACCAGTGCTACAGGGGGTTACTAAATCCTACGGGAATCCTATTGCTCGATGGTCGTCTCGGTGACCTCGGCTTCGTACTGGGCGCGGAACTCGGAGATAAGTTGGCCCATCTTGGCGTACCAGTCGTTGAGAAGCCGCTGCATGTCGTCGGCTATCCGGTCCGGGTCGGTCGGCCGGTAAACGTGGTAGTACCCGCCCTGCTCGTAGTTGACCTGTTCCTTCTGGATGAACCCTGACTGGAGCAGACGCTGGACCGACCGATACGCCGTCGATCGCTCGCGGTCGACGGACTCGGCGATCTCGTCCACCGTGAGGGGGTCCCCTGCGGACGTCAGTACCCTAAAGACCTCTTTGTCCAGCTCCTTCAGGCCATGCATGCATTCGAGAAGGCCTTCACATTGCATGTCCTGGGAGAGGTACTCGCTCATCGATTCGGGCATTATCACCTACTTGGACCGTCCGAACTAAAAGCGTTGTGTAGTGAGTGCACAACCGCGTACCATATTTCATCCCGAAAGTCCCGATTTCGGGCTCAGTCAGCTCCAGCAGGCCGATCCAGCGTTCCTGTCCTGAGTGCGATGATACCACTATATACGACCAACCCACTCACCACCAGCGCCGCTGAAACGATCAGCAGGAACGAAAGGGTACGAAGGGACCCCATGTCGAGGAGATCCGCCAACTGTCGCAGGGCGACGGCGAGGCCCGTGGCGATGAGCAAGGACCCGAAACTGACTTTCATCTCCGCCTCGTCGATGAGTCGGGTGAGGGCAGAACCGATACGCGCTCCAAGCGCACTGCCGGCAAGGAGGGGGACGACGACGCTGAGGTCCACGCCGCCGACCTGGGCCCACGTGAAACTCCCGAAGGCGCCGGCGAACATCACTGCGAAGATGTTGGTGCCGACGGCGACAGGCAGTGACATGCCGAATACGTAGGTCAGCGCGGGCATTCGAAGGAATCCACCACCCACGCCCAAAAAGCCCGAGAGAACCCCGGCAATGACAGCCACTGCGAACACGAGAACCCCCGACACCGTGTGACCGTCTTTGAGATTCATTCGGGGAGACATGGTCCAGACCCGTTCGGCCAGCGGTCCGACCAGCCTGGTCACGGAATTCGATCCCGGAACGCTTCCACTCTTCCCCTCGTGGACGACGAAGGCGCCGATCGCCGATAAGAACACGACGTAAGTGGTCCCGACGACGATGGAGGCGATGCCCGCAAGTTCGAGCAACAACACTGCTCGTTTCCCGATCTCGATCCCGAAGACGGTTCCGAGGATGAGAACGACACCGAGTCGATAATCGACGTGCCCGAGGTCACGGTGTCGAAGCGTACCTATCACTGCTGTCCCGAAGACGAAGGCGAGCCCGGTTCCGACGACGACGCGGGATGGGTACCCCAGCACGATCAACGCGGGCGTGACGAGGAAAGACCCCATCCCGAAGAACCCGAACACGATACCGACCATCCCCCCGTACGCCACGAACAGGATAATGGTCGCGAGAGCGACGCCCAGGACCTCCATCTATTGGTCTCTGATGGCCGCGGCAAGTTCTGGGCCGGCGACCCGGACGAGCCCCCCGTAGCCGACGTAAAGTACGAGGGCTTCGACGAGCACGATACCCACAATCATTGCCCCCTGCAGGGGTCCACTCGATGCGGCTAGCCCGAACATCGGCTACGCGACCCCCTCGGAAACGGGCAATACCGACTCCCAATCTGGTCCCACCATCGAGAGATTCTCGAAACCGTGTCCAACCCTTCGAGCGGAGAATCGGGGGAGAGTGTCGGATGAGGCGGACTGTGGAAACTCGGCATATCTCGACTTGGTCTCTTTGCTCATCTCGAATCGTACGAATCCCGCTAACCGAAAGCACCATATAACGCTTTTGGGATTTCTGTACAATACCATATACGGCCCACATATCTATAACGTATCGGTAGGGACGCGAGCGGATTCGTGATTTCGTTTATCGATTGTGACTGGTGGAAGAAACCCATTGACTCCCGCATGCGCGGTTGGTAGACCGTAACACGCTATTCAGGAAAGAGGAGCATCATAACACGCTATTCGGGAAAGAGCGGAGCAAGTCGAGGGTCGGTCAGCTCAGCGCTTCGTGACTGGTCGCACAGTTGTTGGGGCCGAGTTCGAGTTCGAACGCTTCCTCCTCGTCCGCCGCCTCGCGACCGAGATTGATAGCGATTATGCGCTGGTAGTTTGACGGGCGTGGGGGCATGTCCGAAAGGACACGATCGATGAATGCAGATTGATCGAGGCCCAGAAGGGACATCGACTCCGCAAGCTCGCGAACACGGGCTGTATAGGACCCATCCTCGTTCGGGCGTGCGGACTCGCTCGTATGCCCGCCGGCGATCACGGTTTCATCGGGAAGGGGCAAAATCCGGTCATGGAGCGTCTGATACAGCTGTCGTGCCGCGGCGGGGGCCCCCTCGTCCCCCTCTTCCAGATCGGGTCGCGCGACACTTTCGGTGAATAATCCGTCTCCCGTCAGCAAGACCGAACCGTCGATATGATACGCGGTCATGCCGGTGGTGTGTCCCGGTGTGTGCAGGGCTTCGACGGTGGCAGCCCCCACCTCGATGGTTTCGCCGTCCGCGATCGCGGTTACTGCCGAATCGTACCTCACGCCGCGGGCGATCGCCGGTTCCGGCACCACTCCCTCGACCTCATGATCGACCAGGTCTCGGACCCCGCTTACGTGATCTGCGTGGATGTGGGTGTCGAAGGCGTATCGCAGTTCGGCGTTGAACTCGTTGGCGTCGGCAAGGTAGCGATCGGTGAAGGCTCGAAGCGGATCGAATACCGCAGCCTCGCCGTCGCTGCAGAGAAGGTAGCCGAGACAGCCGCTAGAAGGGCGTTGGTACTGGAGGAGGGTACCGGCACCATCGTAGGCGGTGACCTCCCGTGAGATGTACACTTTGGCCCATCCCTCCATTCCCTCCGCGAGGTTGACGGCGTCATACCCCTTCGAGGAGAGCCAGCCTGCTATCAGGGCACTTGATTTCCCCTCCGCACAGACCACCACAAGGGGGTCGCCAGTCGGAACCCGTCCGAGCATCGTCTCAGTGTTTTCCTCGATGAACTCGTATGCGGGGATATTGATCGTCTCGACTCCCGATCCATCGATATGCCACTCCTCGAAATCCGGTTCCTTCCGGATATCCAGTATGGTGACCGGACGGTCGGCGGACTTCCAACGAAACAGTGTCTCCGGTCTGAGGGGGTCTTCATACCCATCGACCGACCCGAGGTTCTCCCGTTGCATGAAACAGTTTCTCTTTGGAATCTTGGATATTAAGTCTTGGTCGGCGCCGGCAGCATGTGGCACCTAGCTGGGAATCTGGAAGGGGTGGGAAGGCTGTCGAGGCAGAATCGGCCACCGTTTTGCGGGGTCATCGACATTCTGGCCCCATTCTACCACGGACTCCCGATACTACTCCGACGTATGTCCGGATTCCCGATGAGGCAGTTCTCTGACCCGTTCTGCCAATGCCGAGACGTCGCCATCGGACTGTTTCTCCACCCTGGAGAGGACCCGCCCTGAAAGTTCCTCGTCCGGTATCGATCCAACCACGATCGATGGGAGATTCCGGTCTTTGAATCCTTCGACGATGACGAAATCAAATCCGTCAACAGCCAGTCCTTCGAGGACCTCCTCGAGGGAGACATCATCCCGTTTCCCACGTGAACGGACCTCGAATGACATCGACGGCGCAATACCCACGACTGACTCCGCGCCAGCGTCTCGATGACGATGGGTGTCCGTCCCGGAGTCATCGATCGTCACGTCGTGATGGATGGATTTCACCGTGGCGACGCGACCATGCTCGGATAGCGCGGGAACCAGAGCCTCGACGAGGGTCGTCTTGCCCACGCCCTTATATCCGACGACGGCGACGACGCGCATTGTCGGGGTTTCGACTGGGCCAGATAAAGGTCATCCGCTCGAGCAGCGACTGTGTGTAAGGTGTACTTGCATGTACAATATATACAAGTCTTCGACAGTTTTCTCGGCGTAGAGACCCTCAAATTCCGACCTCTCAGATTCAGGAAATCTACCTTACGTTTTTAACGTCCTGGGGGGAATTGCAACATGAAATCACGACAGTGGCTCGAACGATGGGCGGGTAATCCCGATTCGGGTCGCTGTTGGAGACGATAGCCAGGTGACCTATATGGCGAATGATGAACCCTCACTGACCGAAATCCAGGACCAGCTCGACGAACTCGAATCGCAGGTGGCCGAGTTAGACGACGAGGACGAACCCACCCGAATGACCATCATTGCGACGAAGGGGACCCTCGACATGGCGTATCCCGTCCTCATACTGGCCCCGATGGCTGCGGCGTTCGGATGGAATGTGACGGTCTTCGCCACATTCTGGGCCCTCGATATGCTCCACGAGGAGAAACACCGGAATCTCAAGCTGTCCTCGGTGGGCAACACCAGTATGCCGATCCCAAACCTCCTCGCGGTACTCCCGGGGATGGACCGGGTAACGACGCGGATGATGCGACGTAAGATCGACGATGTCGGAACAGACACCGTACCCGAACTCATCGACCGCGGTGTCGATGCCGGGGTCGAATTTCAGGCCTGCCAGATGACGATGGACCTGATGGACTACGAAGACGAAGACTTCCTCGAGGGCGTCGAAACCGGCGTCGGGGCCGCTCACGCTCTCCGGAAGATGGCGAAGTCCGACGTGCAACTACTAGTGTAACTCCACTGTCGCGGACATCAACGGCCGTTTTCGTATTCCGTTCCTTTACATCATCTCGATTGAGTCCTCGCCTCCGTCAGTTTACCAATTATCGAATGGATAGCACCCGTATTCGGTCCTTCTCCCTGAGGCGACATCGCCGAGTTCGAGCGGAAAGGTTTCAGTACCCCGGGTTCGACCAGACAGACATGAACCGGTCCCTGGTGTTGAGTCTCGGGGTCCTCGCGATGGTGGTGATGGGGGGCGCCATCCCGACAGCCACAGCCGCCGATAAATCGACAGGAATGGCCCTGCAGCAGGATGTTGACCCGGATCTCGTGACTCTCAACGTGGAGATACAGTCCAATGGCGATGCCGAGTGGACTATCGAATACCTGGTCCGTTTGAGAGATGAGAACGAGACCCGGGCGTTCGAAGACCTCCAGGCAGACGTCGAGACTAACACTTCCGACTATATCGAGCGGTTCGCCGATCGGATGAACAGTACCGTCGCAGATGCAGAAACCGCGACCGGCCGCGAGATGACGGCGACGGATTTCGAGGTCTCCGCCGAGATCAGTACCCTTGGCACCCGGTACGGCGTCCTGACTTATTCCTTTACCTGGGCCAACTTCGCCGCGGTCTCCGGGGACACGATCACGGCGGGGGACGCCTTGGAGGGGTTCTTCCTCGACGAGGATACGACGTTACAGTTCCGATGGAGTGAGGATCACGCTCTTGCGTCGGTCGCCCCCGAACCATCGTCCACGAGGGACCAGACGGTGGTCTGGCAGGGGCCGCTCGACTTCGCGACCGGCGAACCAACCCTGACGCTCGAACCGGCGCCGGCGGACACGACGACAACCACCATCGATGGTGAAACGACCCAAGCAACCACGACGCCGTCGGAGGAATCGACCGCTATATGGATGTGGCTTTTGGGTGGGATCTTCGTGCTGGCAGTCATTGGAGTTGCAGCGTGGTACTGGCGAGAGGAACCAAGCGGGACAGCCCCAACTGACGATGGTGGCGACGAGCCCCCACCGTCGGCCGACCTGCTGAGTAACGAGGAGCGCGTCGAACAGTTCCTCGAATCCCAAGGCGGACGCTCCAAGCAGCAGGAGATCGTGGAGGGTCTTGGCTGGACGGAAGCCAAGACGAGCCAGGTCCTCTCAGACATGCAGGAATCGGGACGCATCGAGAAGTTCCGTATCGGCCGGGAGAACGTGGTAAAGCTCCCAGATACCGATGGTGAATCCGAGTGAATCCGCCTTAATCGAGATGAATTCGGGCACACGGTCGCGTGGGTATATTGGTCGGGGTGTCGAAGGTGGCAATGGCATGAATCGTATCGCTGCGATCGTCGCCTCGTTGCTGGTGACAGTCGCATTCGGGTTTACAGGGGTGGCCGCCGCCGGGCCCAGTCCAGTAGAGGACGTTTCCACGGCGTCCGGGGAGGTCGATGCGGCTTCGGCGTCCGCTACTGCGTATTTCGCTGTGGAATCGCCAGTCGCTGTAGCGGCCCAGGAGACGAATGACACGGACGAAGACGGGGAGGAGCAAAACGAGACTGAAGACGGTGCAGGCGGGGAAAACGAAACGGCGGAGACGGAAAACGAGTCAGTGGCACCGGGGGCTCGATTGGCCGGGGTTCTCGGGGCCCAGCAAGAAGAACTCGAAGGTGAGGTCGAAAACCGTGCCTTCGGACATGCTGTCGCTGCAGCTCGTTCGAACGGGTCAAAGGCACGACTCGTCGCCAACAACACGGAGCGACTCCAGGAGCGGCTCCAACGCCTGGAGGATCAGTTGGAGACATTGAACGAGAGCTTCGATAACGGATCCATCCCCAGAGGAGTGTACTACGCGAAGGTAACTCGGCTCTCCGCACGGATCCAGGCGACGGAGCGACTGATCAATCAGACGGCCGATACGGCTCGAGCGCTCCCACCTCAGGCCAGGATGGCACACGGCGTTAACGTCACCCAGCTCGACCACCTTCGCTCCCAGGTTCGAAACGTGAGTGGACCGGCGGTCGCCGCCATAGCGAGACAGATGGCTGGTCAACAGGTCGGCCACCAGATGGGGCCGCCTCGTGGACCACCGAACGGCACACCGGGCCAGGGACCACCAAATGGCTCCCACGGACCTGGACAATCCGGCGACCAGGGGCAGAACAGCTCCGGCACCATGGGCCCGCCTGGAACCAACCAGTCAGATTCGAATCGGACAGCCCAGGGACCCCCCAACGGGATGTCCAACTCTTCTAATCAATCCGGTCAAGGCCAAGGTGGTCAGGGGCCACCGGACGACAAGAATGACAATGCGGATTCCGTGGATCGACCAGCACTCAGCCTCGACCTCGGGACCGCCGATGGAGTGCTGGCAGCGATAGTCCGCTCGATTCCCGGTTTCGGTGCTTAGAGTAAGACCGCTCGGTTTCTACTGGATCCGGCGTCCAGTCTCCGTACACGGTCCTCAAAGGCAGGAGGGCGTTCAAACACACCAGTGGTCATTTCCCAACACCTGTCGGTATCATCCGAACGGTAGCCATTAATAGTGTCTCTCGGTAGCGATAGGCATGCCATCGATCGATCGGGTGCGTCGAGCGATCGTCGGGGCGGCGCTCGTGGGAACCACGGTTGGTGGGTTCCTCTCGCCAGCGAACTCTTATCTCGATCGATTCGCACCCCTGAGTGGCTCGGTGTGGGACTCGGCCACCCGTGCACGACCTGAATCAGTTCCCAGTCCCCACGGACCGGCGTCGGTGACCTACGACGACTACCAAGTCCCCCATATATCGGCCGAGGACGAGCAAGCACTGTACTTTGCGGTGGGGTACTGCCAGGGCAGCGATCGCCTGTTCCAGTTGGACCTGCTCCGCCGGGTGATGCGTGGGGAACTGTCCGAGGTCGTCGGGGAGGCAACTTTGGAGTCCGACCGGTTCCACGTCCAGATGGACTTCCTGCGAGCCGCAGAGGCGACATGGGAGCACATCCGAGAGACTGAGGCCGGACCCTTGCTCTCGGCGTTTGCCGACGGTGTCAATGCCGCAATGAAGGAGCGGCCGCTGCCAGTCGAGTTCTCGCTTCTAGAGTACGAGCCAGCGACCTGGTCCCCCGTGGATACGATGTTGATGGAAAAACAGATCGCGTGGGGACTCACCGGCAGTTTCGAACCCCTCAGACGAGCAACCCTACGGGACGCGCTCGGCGCTGAGACCGTCGAGGAACTGTTCCCCACCCGCATGGACCACGACTACCCCATCCTCGCAGAGTCCCGGAGACAGAGCGTCGGCGGGGCTGACCAACTCGCCCGTGATTTCGGGCCTCTGCTCTCATGGGTGGACGATTTCGAACCTGATACCGGTATCGGGTCGAACAGTTGGGTGGTGTCGGGCGAGCATACAGAAAGCGGCCTGCCCATCGTCGCGAATGACCCGCATCTGGACCTCCGCGCACCTCCGATTTGGTACCAACAACACCTCACCGGGCCCGACTACACCGTGCGGGGTGTCACATTCCCTGGGGTCCCATTCGTCACCATCGGAGAGAACGAATACGGTGCCTGGGGGTTCACGACCGCCGGGGCGGACGTGATCGACCACTACGAATACGAGATGGAGGGCGACGAATACCGTTATGGTGATGAATGGCGGTCTGTCGAGTCCGAAGAACGAACGATCGTCGTGGCAGGAAGCGAGGACGAAACGCTGAAAACGAGAAAGACGCTCCATGGTCCATTACTCGAGCGTGATGGGCGAAAGATAGCACTGGCGTGGACCGGATTGACTGCAACCGAAACGCTGCTGGCTGCCCACTTGATGGCAAAGAGCGAAGGCCGTGCCAGCTTCGAGTCGGCAATCCGCCATTTCGATGTGACCCAGAACGTGGTGTATGGCGATGTCTCAGGGAACACCTACTACCACGTCACGGGTCGAATCCCGATTCGACGGAAGGACGGCGAGGAGATTTCCGCCAACCGGATCTTCGATGGGTCTGCACCGGAAGGAGAATGGGAGGGGTTCACACCCTACGGTCGATCGACGTGGTCGGGGTTCGTTCCCTTCGAGGAGAAACCAGGGGTCGTAAATCCCGACGTCTTAGCCACGGCGAACCAGCGCGTTGTGGACGACCCCGAGCACTATATTGGGTCAGAATATGCCCCACCGTTCCGTGGACGTCGGATCTACGAACGACTTGAATCCGCGATCGAATCAGGGCCGATCACACCCCGGACGATGCGGTCCATCCAGCGGGACACCTTCGACTATCGTGCGGCGATGCTGGTTCCCGAAATAGAGCCCCTCCGCAACGATCTCTCAGCGGACGCACGGGGTTATCTGGATTCAGTACAGGAATGGGACTACCACATGGACGTGGCCTCGCGGGCAGCCCTCATCTTCGATGAGTTCTTCGACGCCTACAAGGAGGCCCTGTTCGCTGCTGCGTTCGATGCCGCCGGGGTCCAGCCGGGGAACCGCCCAAGTGACTGGGTCCCAATCACGATCTCGGCCGAGAGTCCGTACTTCGAGCGAGATGAGGCCCCAGAATCCAAACGAGCGGCGATGAAGACCGGCCTCGAGAACGCCGTCGATGCGCTTTCAGCCGGAGATGAAACGGTGTACGGCGATCGGAATGTGGTTGCAATCGATCATCCGTTCGACCAGGAGTTCCTGAATTACCCGCGACTGCCGACCAGTGGGTCGGGGGCCACGATCATGAATTTCCGACGTGAGTCGAGTCGTGGAAGCTCGTGGCGGATGGTCGCCCCGATGGGGGGCGAATCCAGGGTGATTCTCCCGGGTGGGAACAGTGGAAACCCGTTCGATGACCACTACCACGACCAGTTGAAAATGTGGGCATCTGGTGACTTCCTTCCGTTCGAACGTGACCCGGGAGCTGACCCGGACAGCCGATTCGTCCCGGAGGGAGACGGATGACCGCAGACCGATCCGGAAGTCGGCTCTCACGGGTAACGATGATCAGATACGGAATCGCGGTGGGTATTGGTCTGCTGGCGAGTGGGTTGCACTGGTTTGGTCTCCTCCTTGGCGGGATGCTCGTCGGGCTCCTTGCCCCGTCCACGCGCCGCGGTATCGGGTATGGTGCCCTTTGGGGTGTATTCGCCTGGTTGTTCTTCGTTGGATTCCTGGCGGCGGCTGGGATTGTCCCGACAGTCCAGACGGGACAACTGTTCGGTGTGAGCCTCGGCGCGGCCGTCGGACTCGGAGCCATCGGCGGGAGCGCGAGGGAGTTGGGCCCGCTTGTGTGGGGTCTCAGTCCCGCGAGAGGTGGATGAGCACGAAGGTGACGAACACGAGGAAACCAAAGCCGGTCACCGCGAACCAGATACCCGCGATCCGAAAATCCGTCTGCTGGAATAGATCGAACACCCAGGCGACGGTGACTGCCGAGATTACGAGCAGGGCCACGACATAGATCTCGACAATGAGCAAGACCGCCCGCCCGAAGTCCATACCGGGTCTCGGACTGGCATCACCAAAAAGATGCCCCGAAACTGCTTCGTGGGTCGACCCCGATTGGGGACGTATGCGAGTGAGCGTTATCGGTGGCGGGAACGCAAGCGACGACGAGTATCGGACGGCGGTGGAGTTGGGATCCGAACTCGGATCTCGGGGACACGACGTCATCTGCGGTGGACTAGGTGGCGTGATGGAAGGTGTCGCCAAGGGGATGTCGGATACATGGGGGCGGACGATCGGTATTCTCCCGTCGACCGATCCGGAAGCTGCTAACCCATTTATTGATACGGCAATCGCCACCGGTCTCGGCAACGCACGTAATGTCATGGTGGTGCTTAACGGACAGGCGGCAATCGCCGTGAACGGGGGCAGCGGAACTCTCTCGGAGATCGCTCACGCCCTGGATATGGGTCGACCAGTCGCGGGACTGGATACGTTCGAAATCGAGGGGGTGACCGATGTGGACACCCCCGAAGCTGCGGTCGATCACGTCGAATCGGCCGTCGACTGAGATGTCCGATCGACAGCGACTGGCCGAAATCGGCCGGTTCTACTCGGCCATCGCCCACCCATACGACCTGTTTGCCACCTCGACCGTCTTCGCCGGCCTTCGTCGGGAGGCGGTGGCAGCCCTCGAACTCTCTCCGGGGGAGCGGGTGCTCGATATCGGTTGCGGGACAGGCGGAAATCTCCCATTCGTCGCCCGGAAGACCGGACGAGAAGGAGCCTACATTGGCGTCGATCTCTCGAGGGGGATGCTTGCTAAAGCTTACTCCAGAGAAGTCGACAGCGAGGTAGAGTTGGTCCAGGCCGACGCGAGCGACCCGCCACTCGATGGCAAGGTCGACGCGATTGTCGTTACGTTCGTAAACGGGGTCCTTGAGGAACCCGCCTCCGCGGTTGACTCGTGGCTCAGATGTTTGCGTCCTGGGGGTCGAATCGTGCTCCTCGACGCCGCCGGACGACGAGGGCGCCTCTCCCCATTCGAATGGGGCTTCAGGGCATTCGTCCTCCTGGCGGCACCACCTGGAGCCCGCAGCCGCTCCGAACGCTCTCCGAACGAGATTCTCATCGACCGAGTCGAAACGGCCCATGAAACCCTGGCTGCCAAGACGGCTGTCAATCGCACGTGGACCCGCTGGCGAGGGTTCGTTCGGTTATCGGTGGCCACGAAGCAGGCGACTCGGTCGGGGACCAACCGACCTGAGACGTGACTGCCGACGACAGAGTGCTGGTCGATTATCCCAACCATTACCGAGCTAGACGCTTGCCCGAGGGCTTCAACCGCGGGCGAAATGACGGACCAGCTGATGTGCAGTCCCGGGACATCACTCCCCGGCCTCGGTCCCCGTATCGACGATACGGAAGCCGCCAGTCTCCGCTCGCCCGGAGAGTTCCCGCTGGGGATAGGGGATCTTGATCCCCGCCTCCACGAAGGCTTCCTTCACGGCGCGGATCGCGGCACTTGTGGCCCGAGCCCGGTGTCGCGCACTCGGTTTGCCGATCCAGAACCGGAGTTCGAGGACGACGGCCGAATCACCCAGTTGCTTGGTAACCGCCTGGGGTCGAGGCACGGTGAGGATCTCATCGACCGCTTTCAATCGCTCCTCGGCGACGGCCTGTGCCCGGTCGGGATCCGATTGGTAGTCGATCCCCACCTCCACACGGATACGGAGCCGTCCCTTCCGTGAGCGATTGATGACTGTCGCGTTGCCGACCTTGTCATTCGGGATCACGACGAACTCACCGTCGAAGTTCTCGAGTCGGGTGTTCACGATGGTGATCTCGGTGACGATCCCTTCATTGTCACCGATCTGTACCCAGTCACCGATCTCGAACGGCCGCGAGAACATCAAGACGAACCCGGCGATCAATGAACCGAGCGTCTGCTGGGCGGCCAACCCGGCGACGATACCGAGAAAGCCCGCCCCGATTAGCAGGCCCCCGAGATTCACTCCCCACAGCGAAAGGACGACGAAAGCCACAGCGCCCAGGATACTGAGCTGTAAGACTCTGAACGCGACCTCCTCCTGGTGTTGGGAGAACTGCTCCGAGCGCTCGGTGATCCCCGAAAGCCAATTATCGAGTATCTCGATGGCCACGAAGGCTGCCACGAAGAGGACGAGGGTCAGGCCGGCCTGGATGACCACGGGCATCGAGATAGACAGGAGCCCGAGCACCGTGATCGCGAGTTCCAACTGGCCCCAGATCGCGAGGAGAGCGACCACCGTGAGGATGACAACAGCCAACTGGGCCAGGTACACGACTGCTCCGACCGACGTCCACCACGGTGTATATCGGCGGACCGTCTCGACGCTGTCCCTCAGCCCTTCACTTTCCATCAGCCGGTCGAATGCCGCTCGCGTCCAGGTCACGATGGCCGGGGCGACCAGCCGAGCGACGATCGTGGCGAGGACGAGGACTCCCACCGTCAGGGCGATCTGTGCATCGAGCTTCCGTATCCCCTGCAGGACCTCTATCCACCGGAACCCTGGCGATGCAGCCATCGGTGGCGCTTAGATGGGGCCCTACTTAGTGGTGAGGAAACTGCCGGCGTTTGCGGACCTTTATTATCTCCTCTCCGATATCCTGGTGACATGGAACAGGTCGACGTGGCAGTCGTCGGCGGGGGCCCAGCCGGGACGGCCGCTGGACGGGCAGCAGCCGAGCAGGGGGCGGACGCGGTGGTCATCGAGAAGGGCGTTCCGCGGGCCGACCGCGATCAACTGGGTCCCGATTCGACGGATGCAGCCGGGTTCCTCGACTACTGGGTGGACATCGCCGGATTCGATCCGTCGAAGCTCCCGGAGGACGTCATCCAGCAAGTCCTCCGTGGCGCGGAATTCATCGGCCCGAGGGAACGGGTCACACTCACGGACACGGGGCTCGATGCCTCGTATCCACACTTCGGGTTTACCTTCCATCGGGCTCGATTCGACGACTGGTTGCGCCGCCTCGCGGAAGAAGCGGGGGTCTCGTATCGCGTGGGCACCGGTGTTCGGGCCGTGGAAACCGACACGACAGGCAGACCCTCGCATACACTCACCTTGGCCGACGGCTCCGAGATCGGGACCGACTTTCTCGTGCTCGCGGACGGACCACAGCGGCAGATCACCATGTCGGTCCTCGACCGGTACCTACCCGAGGAGTCGGCCGTCTCGAATCTGCTCTCGCCCCGGACCGCAAACCACGTGGCCTACCAAGAGTATCGCAAGTTCCCCGAGGCCGCCTTCGAGCCCGATATGCTCAAGTTCTGGTGGGGATGGATCCCGGGACATACGGCCTACCCCTGGGTGTTCCCGAACAAAGATCGGATCGCCCGTGTCGGACTCACGATGCCAATCGGGATGTCGATGGCCGATATCACCGATGCCACGGCCTACACCCTGGTGGAGCCATCCGACGACCGCCTTCCCTCCCCGCGGACGTACATTAACCGGTTGCTCGAACGGGTCTACGGCGAGGAGTTCGATGTGGAGACGGACTTCCCCATCGTCGAGGCGAGCCATGGCAAGGACGACGGCACCGAGACCTACGCCATCTCCTCGACCCGCCCGATCGATTCGCCGACCGAGTTGGGAATCGCCGTGGTCGGCGGGGCGATGGGGGCGACCTCCGCGTTCCACGAAGGAGGCGACCATCTGGCCCTCCGGACCGGCTCGATCGCCGGGGAACTCGCCGCAACAGATGCTCTCGACCGGTACAACCGGGCCTGGAAGGAAGCCGCCGGCACGGAGATTCTGCGGAACGTCTCGCTCGCGGAACTCGTCCGAGAGTATGGGCCGGGGGATTGGGACCGCGTCTTCGGTATCGGCCGGAAGATGTTGACTCATCAGAAGGGCGCCGTCCCCGGTATCCGATCGGCAATCGCGGGGGGGTTCCCCGCGCTCAAACTCTTCCTCGCCTATCGGTGGCAGAAACGCGGGTTCAGGTCGGGTCGGTACGTCCAGATCGCGGAATCCGACTATCGGGTCTGACCTCCGCGGGTTCGACTCTACCGTCTGACTGCCCCGAGTCGAACGATGCGGATCGGCCCCACGAAGTCGAATATCCGGGTGCCCACCACGGGGTACTGCTGCGTTTCCCGGAGCCAAAGTCTCATTACCGGTCGCGATTGAAGGACGGGTATGATCGCCGTCGAGGGCCTCTGGAAACGCTACGGCGACGTCGAGGCCGTCCGAGGGGTGGATTTCCAGGTCGAGTCCGGCGAGGTCTTCGGCCTGGTTGGTCCGAACGGCGCCGGCAAAACCTCGACGCTCAAGATGCTCTCTGGCCTGGTCGAACCCTCCGCCGGGTCGGTCACGGTGAACGGGCTGGACCCGGAAGACCCGGAGATGCGGATGAGCCTGGGATTCCTCCCGGAAGAGTCCCCGCTCTACGACGAGATGACCCCGTTGTCGTATCTAGAATTCTTCGCCGATCTGTACGACGTCCCCGAGGAGGTCGCCGCAGAACGTATCGGTGAGGCCCTCGAGCGCCTCGATCTCGACGTTCGGGACCGACCTGTCGGAGATTTCTCGAAGGGGATGAAACGCAAGGTCGCCATCGCCCGCTCGCTGGTCAACGATCCCGATGTCCTCATCTATGACGAACCGGCAAGTGGTCTCGATCCTCTCACCACGAACACGGTCGTGGAGTTCACCAGAGAACTCGCAGACCGGGACAAGACGATCGTTTTCAGTGCTCACGACCTCTATCACGTCGAGAGTGTCTGTGACAGGGTCGCGATAATGCACGAAGGACGAATACCTGCGATGGGCAGCCTCGAAGAGATCCGTGACACCCATGGCGACGTGGAATACCGGGTGTACACCGACGTAAAGGTCGACGGCATGGTCCCGGAGGGCGACCAGTTCGTGACCAGCGTCGAATCGATGGCCGAGGTGGAGTCGATCCGAGAGCGAGCCGAGGCGATGGACGGGTCCGTGACGGATATCAGAACCCGAGAGTCCTCGCTCGAGGACGTGTTCCTCGAGGTCACCGGCCGACCGTCGAGAGCATGAAGGCCGGGCAGACGTGGCGGATCGCGAAGTGGGAGACGTTGCGCAGTGCCGGCTCGATGGACCGGCGGACCGCTGTGGCCATCCTCGCCGTCCTCGTTTTCGTCGGCGTCCTGGCGCCGGTGCTCGTGGCGGCCGGTCCCACCCCGGGCGACGGCTTGTACCGGATCGGCGTCGATGAGAGCAGTCCGTATTTCGAGGTGGTCCGAGAGGATCCGGAGTTGCGCGCCCTGTCCCCCGAGCGGTCACTCGGGACCGCCGAGATAGATGTCCGCGTGGTCGGGACTGCCGTGTACGTCCCGGATCGAGAGAAGAGTCGAGCCGCAGCCGGCGCGTTGCGGGAATCGGTCGTCGCCTACAACGACGCGATGATGGGCCAGGAGTCGGACCAAGTGGCCGCCTTTCCCGTCTCTGTAACGTTGAGATACCTGCCGCAAGCCTCTCCTGATTTAACGGGTGTCGATGGTGGCACTGGCGGGACCGGTGCCGGGACTGGTGCCGGAGGCGCCGGAGCAGCGGGGGGCGGCGAGGATCAGGAGGGCACAGCCAGTGACGGGGCCACCGACACGACGGACGGAGAACGCATCACTGGAGGTACCGGTGGACCCATCCCGAGTGCACCAATCCGCGGTATCCTCGGAAGCACACAGACCGGAACCCCATCCGCGATAGCGCCGCCATTCCCGCTTCGTGCCCTCCTCCTCGCCTTCCTCTTCCTCCTGCCGTTCAACGTGATCATCCAGGCCTACGGGAGCAGCGTGATAAGCGAGCGGATCAACCGTCGCGGCGAACCGTTGCTCGTCTCCCCAGCCACCAGGGGCGACATCGTGATCGGGAAAGCCGTACCGTATTTCCTCGGCTCGCTGGCAATCACGACCGTCATCGCACTCGCCATCGGCGGGAGCGTGATTTCGGTCGCCGCCGTGGCACCAATCGCCGCGTTGTTCATCGCCTCGACGTTCGTCGCCGGGATGCTGGCCCGGTCCTACAAGGAGCTTACCTTTGTGACGGTGACGATCAGCGTCACCCTGACGGGGTATGCGTTCATCCCGGCGGTCTTCGCGGAGGTCCACCCCATCGCCGCCATCTCGCCGCTGACCCTGGTGGTGAACGACCTCCAGGGGGTCCCGACCTCATTCGGGGAGTTCCTCTTTGCAACGCTGCCGGTCACGCTCGCAGCGCTGGTCTTGCTCAGACTTGGGACCGGCATCTATAGAGAAGAAGATATGTTCACCCAGCGGCCGCTTCCCCAGAAAGCACTCGACGCGCTGGCGGCGCCGCTTGTCACCAGATGGCACGTCGGTCTGTGGACCGCCCTGTTCATTCCCTTCGTCCTCGTGGCCGAACTGTTCGCGGTCGCCACGCTGTATATCCTGCCAGTCACACTTTCGATACCACTCCTTCTCGCGGTCATCGCGGTTATCGAGGAGGTGGCAAAGAGTATCCACGTCTATGCCGGTTTCCAAAGAGCGACGTTCGGAACATCATTGCGAGCCGCATTCGTATTGGGTGGTATCTCTGGCCTCGGCTTCTTTGTCGGAGAGAAGGCCCTCGTCATCACGCAACTCGTGGGGCTGCCCGACCTGCAGATCGGACAGGCTGCCTTCGCCCCCGAGGTCCTTGGCGTGACACCCGCTTTCCTGCTCGTCGCTCCGCTGGTGCTTCACGTCTCGACAGCGATCATCTCGGCCAGCGGCGCGCGGCGAGGTCGGCTGTGGTATGGTGTCGCCCTCGGAGTCGCCTCAGTGATCCACGTCGCATACAACCTCGCGGTGGTGAGCACCATTGCGTAGACGGTTGCGTCTCGCACGGCGGGAGCTCGCCTCGTTGCGGTCGGAGAAGACGATCATCCTCGCGTTGCTCATCCAGCTCTTCGTTGCCGCGTTCTCCTCGTTCCTCGTCGTCGGGTTGGTCTCGCTGTACGATCCAGGTTCGACCCAGGGAGCCTATGACGTCGAGATGGGAGTAAGCGGGAATGCGAGTGCCGAACTCGAGGCGGTGGTGGCGGAGGGAGAAGCCCGAGAGGCTGTCATCTATCCCACGCGGGATGCGGCCCTCGACGCCTTCACCAACCGGGAGGTCGATGCCGTCCTCCATGGCACCGTCGGTGCTGACGGACAGATCGAGGTCGAAGCAGTCGCACCTGAAGGCGATTTCCGGACCACCCTCGTCGTGGTCCAGATCAAGGAGGTGCTATCGGACCTTGAACGAGATCGACGCGAGGAGTTGACCCACCGGCTCCACCGGGCCCCCCTCGACCCGCCGCCACGCCCGGATGCGAACCCGTACTTTGGATTCACCTATACCATTCTGGTGCCGATGCTCGCTTTCCTCCCGGCGTTCATCAGCGGATCCATCGCGTCGGATTCGATCGCGGAGGAATTCGAGCGTGGCACACTCGAGCTACTCCGGGTAGCTCCGCTGTCCGTGCCGGAGATCCTCGATGGGAAGGCGATCGCCATGATCGGTATCGCCCCGGCACAGGCCGCACTCTGGCTCCTGTTCCTCGAACTCAACGGCACGTCGATAGCGAACCCGTGGCTGATTCTCCTGCTAGTCGGGTCCCTCACCGCCGTACTGGTGGTCATCGGCGCGGCACTCGCCGTCGCCATCGGCGTCAGGCGAGAAGCGCAGTTGCTTTACTCGCTTCTGGCACTCGCACTCTTCGGCGCCTCCCTCCTGCTCCCCGAGAACCCGCCAAATCTGGTCGCCAAACTCGCCATCGGGAGTCCCACGATAGTGACCTATGCCTCGGTCGCCGTTCTGACAATCATCGCGGCCGTCGCGTACGTGGCCATACGGTGGTTCGTCTCGACGGAAGCGGTGGGCGAGTGATGGGGTGCGGTCACCGCCGACTCGCTGTCCAGAGACTGTCCGCCCTCCTTTCGTCACCACGCTTTTTGCCCGGCCCCGGGAAGCCACGCCATGGAATATACCACCCTGGGTCGGACGGGAATGGAGGTCAGTCGGATCGGCCTCGGTTGCATGAGCTTCGGGTCGAGTGACTGGCGCCCGTGGGTCCTCGAAGAAGACGAGGCTCGCCCTATCATCGAACGGGCCATCGACCTCGGTATCAACTTCTTCGATACGGCAAACATGTACTCCAAGGGCGAATCCGAACGGATACTGGGTCGGGCGCTCGAGGGGTATCCGGAGGAAAGCGTGGTGGCCACGAAGGCCTACTTCCAGATGGACGAGGACAATCCGCACTCCGGTGGCCTCTCGCGGAAGGCTATCGAACAGGAACTCGAACAGAGCCTTGACCGATTGGGGATGGAGACGATCGATCTCTACCAGACCCATCGCTGGGACGACCGGACGCCGATCGAAATCACCCTCCGGACCCTGGATGACGCGGTCCGCCGAGGCGAGGTTCGGCACGTCGGCACGAGTTCGATGTGGGCCCGCCAGTTCGCCGAGGCACTCCACACTAGCGAGCGCCTCGGTCTCGAGCGTTTCGAGACGATGCAGAACCACTACAACCTGGTCTACCGCGAGGAGGAACGCGAGATGCTTCCGTTGGCCCAGAAGGAAGACGTGGGGGTGATCCCGTGGTCACCTCTGGCGCGAGGGTATCTCACCCGCCCTGACGAGCGGATCGATGCCACCACCCGGGGCGAGACGGAAGAACACCTGTACGAACACCCATATCAGGAGGGCGGCGGGCGAGAAAGTAACGAGCGGGTCCGCGAACTCGCTGCCGAGAAAGACGTGACGATGGCCCAGATCGCCCTCGCATGGCTCTTCCACAAGGACTGGGTGGATGCCCCGATCGTCGGAACGACCAGCGTCGAACACCTGGAGCAGGCCGTCGAAGCACTCGACATCTCCCTTTCCGCAAGCGACATGGAGTACCTCGAAAAGCCGTACGAACCGGTGCGTGTCTCGGGCCACGATTGACTGGGGGACCGGGGGGTAAAGCCGATGAGAGAACCGTCCCATTCACCGACGTATTGCGTCGGACACTTGACCTCCTCGCCCTCGGTTCGGGCCCCGAATCATGGCGATTATTGGGACCTGACCTGAAATAGCTCACATGGATCCGGGAACGTATACAATACTGCTCGACCTCGATTCGCCGCGTCCTATCGAGTTCGGCGCCGCCGGATCGAGGGACCTCGAGGCGGGGTTCTACGCGTATACGGGCAGTGCATTCGGGCCTGGTGGCCTCTCGCGCATCGACCGCCATCGGCGTGTCGCAAACGGGGAGAATCCCACCCGTCACTGGCATATCGATCATCTCCTCGGGACCGATGGAAGCCGGATCGTCGACGCCTGGACGGCACCCCACCGGGACGCAGAATGCCAGATAGCCCGTGCTATCGACGCGCCGTTCGTCGAAGGGATCGGCGCGACCGACTGTTCCTGTGCGAGTCATCTGCACGTCGGACCCCATCGGGAGCCCCTGGTGGCCGCTATCGAAACCGTGTACGAGTGATCAAAACCGCCGTGCGGTGCTCAGGGTTCCTCGGGTAGTTCGTGGAGGAACGTCTGGATCTCGACGGTTCGTCCCTCCGGGTCAGTGCCGAAGAAGTGATAGATCTCGAATCGTTCGTTCTCGACGGGCTCGCTCGAGGCCATCTCCTGGAGTCGGGAATACCAGGATTCGACCTCGTTCTTCGTCTCGAGGACGATCGTGACGATGCCGTCCGTGTCAGCCTCGTCACCGTCACAGAAGCCGAGCAGGAGGTTCTCGCGGCAAAGGATCGTACACCCCCTTTGTTCGAGCCAGTGGTCGAAGTCGAGTCGGTCCATGTAGAAGTCCACGACGGCTGATCGATTGTTCGTCCCGAAAAAGACGATCCCCGACATGTCACTCGAGAGCGTGCCAGTCGGTCGGCGATTCCGTAAAACCCCGAGCCCTGACCTCCCGACCGCCCGAATCCGGGACTCGTATCTGGAGCATGCCGTCGAAGAGTTGACTCACAGTGTTGAGGACCTGTTCCTCGTGGGAGTCCGGGTCGATGGCGAAGAGGCCCAACCAGTTCCGGGACTGGATCTGACTGGTGAACACGTGCAAGAAACGGAACAAGCGCTGGAGTTCGACATACATTAACACGGGTGACAACGAATCGAAGGCGATGCGGAGACGCTCGACCCCGTCCTCATCCGCGTTGCGGGCCACCTCCGAGAACTCGATACCGATCCCGGTGAGGTCCCCAGGCGAGTTGACATTCCGGACGAGGTCCGCGACCGTCTCGTTCCCACCTTGCGAGCTCACACAGTCGATGATCCGGAGATAGGTGTCGACGTCGCCGAGGACCGCCCGGTAGTCCTCGAAGATGTCGGAGGCAGGGTCTTTCGAGGTTACGACCACGGAGCCGTCCTCGGCGCGGGCGCCCTGGGCGAGGATGCGAAGCATGAGCTGTCTCTTTCCGGACATAGGGGGCCCGGTGACGAGGACGTTCGTCCCCGGGTCGACCGAAGACAGCACGTCCGGCGGCAACACGTCGTCGAGTTCGTAGCTCATGCTTTCCCTAGGCACCGACATGTGGGATTTCGAATCCGCTCGTGGATAAGTGTATGTCCATGCCACATAAGTATATGTGGATGAGCCCGGGTTCCCTGCCTATCATTCGCGTCTGGCCCCGGTGGCGAGATCCTCCGGGCCTGCCAGAGTCGGTTGCACCTTGCCCAATGATGAGCATCCCTCTCCAATGCAGTGGACGCCATATCCTGTCGCT
>CAZQNH010000002.1:67113-120706 GCA_964594685.1 uncultured Halobacteriales archaeon | reverse complement strand
GGTGGGACCAGGTTTGAGATCACAGGTGTCGGGTTCTCTGCTAAATAGACGCTCTATATCGGTCACCACCTTCTTGATTCTATTTTGAGAGGTGGCTTTGGCCGTACTGAATACACCGCGCGAATACAGCACCGGAGAAGACCTCCCAGGGTTCGGGCGTGGACGGGAGATACAGATGAGGTACAGAGGACGTCCAGAACGAATTTGCACGACGAGTACCGGTGTAGTTATTTGCGTTTCCGCTGAAACCATACCATGGCGACCGGTCCGCCGACAAGCGTTCTCCTGCCGACGACCCAGTGGACGGATGCATGTACACAACTGGCTGACCAGCTCGGCGGGAGCGACGAACTATTAGTGATCCACGACGACGAGAGCGACCCGGTGGCTGAGCGGGAGACCGTTCCGGACGGTGTCCGACTCATCGCTGCCGGCGAACCGGACGGCTGTTCGGGGAAGGCCAACGCCATCGCCACCGGGATGGCAGCCGCGAGGCACGACCGGCTCGTCTGGACGGACGACGATTTCCACCATCCCCCGGACTGGCTGGCGACGTTCACCGCGGACTACGAGCGCCACGGACCGGTGTCGGAGGTGCCGTACTTCGTCGGCCAGGACCCCTTGTCGGTGCTATGGGAGCCGCTGTACGCATCGAGTGCCTCGCTGGGCATCTATCTCGGGGACCAGATATGGGGTGGAGCGGTGGCGTTCGAGCGCGGCGACATCGACGAGGATACGTTTCTGAACGAACTCGAACGTACTGTCAGCGACGACGCCCTCCTCATGGAGCACCTCAAGGTGACATCGAACCGCCGAATCCGCATCGTTCCCATCGGGGGGAGCATTCGGGAAACCGCCGAGCGCCAGGTCCGATGGACGAAAATCCTCTGGACGCACGACCCCGGTCCGATTGCAGCGATTATCGCTATCATGGTCAGCGTACTTGTCGCCGGAATCCTGTTCCCGCTTTGGGTGGCGGGATTCCTGACGGTCTTCCACGTCGCCGTCAACGAGGTGTTGGGTGTTCGCCGCTGGACGGCGCTGCTTGCCTATCCGGCGCTTTTCGTACTCGTCCCCTTCACGTTCTACGCGTTCGCACGCCGGACGTTCGTATGGGGGAGTCGACGTTATCGGTGGCGCGAGAAGTTCGATGTCGAGGTCGTCGAGTAGCAACCACGACCGTTGCCGTATGCCAATCACCCCAATTAGCACCCAGTTCCAACCCTGATATCTATCGGGCGAAATGACCGTGAGGGGCGAAAAATCACTGACTTATACTGCTGTATCGGGGTGTCACCTGTAAACTGCCGTATCGGGGTGGAACTCGAACCAATCAAGCCAGCGGGTGCGTTTGAAGGGTTCAGACTGGCCAGCGACGGACACCTCAGCCCGGTTTCCCTCTGGGTCGAACCTGACGGTGACCGGCACGGCCCCCACCTCATCATCGACCCTCCCCCGCTCCTGCAGGCGGTCGATAGGATACGCTTTCGCGTGGCCCTCTACCTCGATGCCGATGACCTCGGTGAGCATTCCGAGACGATCGTCATTAGCCGTCACTCCCCCAAGTCCCCGTGAGGCAAAATTGCGACCCGCTCCGTCCAAGAGAAACTCACGCGTGAAGTCTTTGGAAAACAGTCCGTCCCACTCATCGGCTGTAGTGTCACGCGTCAGCGTTGTATCGGGATGATCGTCAGTCCACGCTTCCCAGGTCATCAGTCGTCCACCAAGGACATCCAACTGTGAGCCCCCAAGTGGCCCGATGAGGGCTTCGCCAGTCGAGTGTTGCCAGAGGGTCCCCGTCTCACGGTCTCGCATGACCATGTTCCGACGCCAGACAGCTTCCGGGTCGAAGTGGAGGCTGCGCTCCTCGATGGTTCCGTCGTAGACCAGACCGCTGTTGCAGACCGCACACCACGCCGCAATAACCGGTCGCTCACTCACGGTGTCGTGAACGATATGGTGGGGAATGAGGGTCCGAACGAGCCATGCGTGAGCTTGACCATCGACTTCCACTCCAATCACCATCGAGTCGTCGTCGATAGTCGCCTCGCCTGCGTCGACGTGTTTCGGATGATCAAGTGGCACGAGCGTCTTCGAGGCGTGCAAAGCACCCGAGAGTGGCGTGAGCGCAAGGACAGTCACAAGGTAGACCCATCCGCGGTCGCCGACGGCCCGGCGTTTTGCAATCACAGCCAGCGAGAGTGCGCTTACCGCGACAGCAATTCGTATTTTGCGCAGATGATAGAGGGTCCGTATCCCAAGTTGTGGGGCAAGTGACACCCACTGATAGCTCACGATAGCTGCCAGAGAGAGGAAAACGGCGAGAAGACCAAGAACTGAGGCAGTGACTGCCATGCATATCAATTGTTCCCGTTCGTGAAAGAATTAGTGACTATCCAGATTGGACGACGGTTATCGGTTGGAACGCTGAAACAACCACATCTGCTGGATATCGACTCTAAGTCCTGCACGCGGATTCTAATAGCTGTTGGATAGATTGAAATGGCTCGTGCAAGATAGAGGGCGCAAATTCAGTAAATGTGAAATCTGTTATCGAAACGTTTCGGTTGAATCAGGAAAATTATTGTGGGTTCCTTATCAATTTCATTCATGGCAAAATCCAAACTCGTCGAGGTGGGCTTGCCTGTGGTAACGATCGGCCTATTGGGCATCATCTTCGTACTCTCACTGGCTGGTATCGAATCGCTGGAGGGGTTCCCGGTACTCGATTCTGGCGATTTCAGCCTCGGAGTGCTCGCGGCCGGAAATTTTAGTGTTGGAGTGTTTGCGGTTGGTACCTTCGCGGTTGGTATTTTCGCCGCCGGAATCTTCTCCCTCGGAATATTCTCTATCGGGATTTTTTCCATCGGGTTAGTGGCACTGGGACTGTACGCAACAGGCGTTGTTGGTAATTCCTCCGATAACGAAATCGAGCTAATTTAGCTCCACGGTCATCAAGTGGGCCTCTTGACGGACCTCGGCTCTACATTACGCACGCGCCTTCTTTCAGCCGCTCGGGGGTTCGTTACTGCGCTGCGGGATACCCAGCGCGAGTCTTGCAGAGTGGTTTATTGATCGGCAAACAGGGGAGGGTAGCGGATCGATGATCGTGTCCCTATCGTGTCACGACTGGCATGCAGCTTCTTGGGGAGTAGATTGATTGCTCCGACACCGCCTCCGCCTGTTTTTAAATGATCCGTTGGTTGACACGTTGTTTCCGTTACGGCCGTCCTGTGTCACCGACGCCGAAGACGGTACCATTTCCATTCGGCCTCGTTCCGAGGTGCTCGAGAACCGACAGGAGGGACGAGAATACGAACTGACGGTCGCACTGACCCATCGCGGAAACGAGGTGCGGGACACGACCCCGTCCGCGTGGTCGCTATCGAGGGGGTCACGGAGGATGAGATCGGCCCGGCCACCGCCCAGACCTTGATTGTGACTCAGCGGAACCGATGGGGGAATCCCCCAAGAGCCCCAGCCGACACAGAAAATCCGGATGCAGGGTCGATTCGACAGAGATGTCGAACCACAGGACCTGACACTCACTATCGACATGTTCGGCGAGGAGGGGCTCCCGGCGGGGACGGAGGTGGAGTCGGTCTCCTCGACCTCCGACGCCTGGCAGGTCGAGGCGCGGTCGGCCGACGAGGGCGTGTATCCCGAGGTCCGCGGCGATGGCGGACCGCAGCGCGGAGAGATCCGTCTTACCGTGGACTTCGACGCGAGCGACGTCGACCGAGACACGGCGAACCCCAACGCGTCCAGTATCGGATTGAGGATGCGGCCGGCGATACCGCCGGGTCCGTTACTGCCACCCTCTGGGGAATGCCCCTGTACGTCGTCGTGGAAACGCCCGATTGCGAACGCATCACCCCGACCACCGACCGCGAGAACTGGGAGGTGTACTACACGCGCATGAAGCCGCCGTTCGATCCGGGCGTCGACGTGTTCGTTGGGGACGGGTGGCTGGCCCAGACGGGCCGAACGGTCCCGACCGAGGAGTCGATCCGACCGGCGGATGACCTGGAAGGAGAACGGCGACCCGGAAACGCTAGCGGAGCGAGCGAGTCCGAAGTGAGGGCGCAACCGCCAGCCGTAACGCACTCCCGACCTTCCCCGATTACTCGAAGGGGAAAGAATGGCTCTATCACTCCCTTCCCAAGCAGGACTCCTGAAGCGTTCCCGCCGATCTGGGCCACTGTATAGTATAGAAACGGTTTCGCTGCGTCTCAGTCCTGGCCGGTCGTCCCAAAGGCCCGGTCGCCAGCGTCGCCCAGGCCTGGGACGATGAAGCCGTTCTCGTCGACGTGGTCGTCGATATTCACGGTCAGGAGCTCGGCTTCCGGGTAGGCGTCGCCGACGCGGAGCAGCCCCTCCGGAGCACTCACGGCAGAGAGGACGAAGAGGTTCTCAGGCTGCGGAGCGTCCTCGAGGACGAGGTCGAGGATCGACATGATGGTCGAGCCGGTCGCGAGCATCGGATCGGCCACGATGACGGTGTCCTCGGCCGTGATCTCGGGGAGTCTGACGTAATCGATACTGATGGGGAAAGTCCCATCCTCATCCATGCCCGCCTCCTCGTCACGACCGGCGCTGATGACGCCCTGGCGGGCAGTAGGGAACGCCTTCAGGAGACCCTCGACGAACGGCGTCGCCGCCCGGAGGACATTGATGATGACGACGTCGTCGAGGCCCTTGACTGTCTCGCCCATGGTGGTCGTGAGCGGGGTCTCCAGTTCGACGTACTCGGTGTCCATCACCCCGTCGATGATCTCGTAGCCGCAGATACGGCCGAGTTTCACCAGCCCCTTCCGAAAGGCGACCTGTTCGGTCTCGATGTTGCGCAGGTCCGAGAGGGTGTCCATTGCAAGGCCGTGAGAGATGACAGCGGCTTCGCCGCGGTCCTCGATGGGCATATTGGAGGTGTCTCGGGGCCCGGTGTTAGCGCTACCGGTAGCCACTGAGCGACGGGCAACACGGGGGTGGACACCGGAAAGACGTTTATTCGCCGCCACGTAAGACGGCCCAATGGAAGAGAGCATCTCGGGTTTCAAACACCGTGGGACCTGGGGTGAGATGGTAGAGTTCGGCGAGCGGATCACGACGGCCCTCCGGGAAGCCTCGGCCACGGAATCGTATCCCGAAGCCTTCGAGGACTGGGTGGAGTGGCGACCGAAGGCCCACGAGCAGATCGAGTCGGACGTCTCCGAGAAGACGGCCGACCAGGCGAGCGTCGGCGAGGGCAAAGGCGAGGCCAAAGGCAAATCCCCCGACGAGGACCTCCAGACGGCGGGCGAACGCCTCACCGAATCCTACGAGAAGATAGAGGAGAACGACGCCGACGGGGCCGTCGAGAAGTGGCAAGACTCCCTCGACTACGTCGCTCGGGCTGCCGATACCGCCAGCCGAAAGGCCCTCCGAAAGCTCGAGAACACCGTCTACAAGCAGGTGATGACCCAGGTCGCACCCTATTACTTCGACAACGACCTGATCAGCGCCAACCTCCAGCGGGTCCGCAGTCAGGAGGAGTTCGTCTTCGAGGTGAACATCAACGAGGAAGAACTCAAAGAAGAGGTCCGCGAACACCTCTACTCCTATCAGGACGACATCGACCGCTGGCACGTGGACACGGAAAAAGAAATCGAGAACGTCCAGGCCGCCGAGGGGGTCGAGGTGCCCGAGGGGGCAGACGAGCCGAACGACGCGGCCCCGGATTCGACGACGAACTGAGGGCTCGGCCGATTCGGTGCCGAGGGGGGTTCAGATCGGTCCTCGGACCCGGTAAACACTTGGTCGTCGCGTGGTGACCCGGAGGTGTGACTGCAGTCGGGATCGCGACGCTGGCCGTAGCCGCCCTCGCGAGCCTCTTCATGGCGTGGGCTATCGGCGCCGGGTCGAGCGGGTCGACGCCCTTCGCCCCGGCGGTCGGGGCGAACGCGATTTCGGTGATGCGGGCCGGCTTCTTCGTCGGGATCCTGGGCTTTGCCGGCGCGGTCCTCCAGGGCGAGAACGTCTCCGAGACCGTCGGAACCGGGTTGATCGAGGGGGTGAAACTGACACCGGCGGCGGTCGTCACGATCCTGGTGATCGCAGCGACGCTGGTCGCGATCGGCGTCTTCGCCGGGTACCCTATCGCAACCGCGTTTACCGTGACCGGCGCCGTGGTCGGGGTGGGACTCGCCCTTGGCGGTGACCCGGCCTGGGCCACCTACCAGGAGATCGTCGGCCTCTGGGTCGCGGTGCCATTCGTCGGTGGCGGGGTGGCGTTCCTCACGGCCATGGGACTCCGATCGGCCGACAGCGACCGGATCACGGTTCCGGTCCTCGGCGGGCTGGTGGGGTTTGTTCTCGCGAATATACGGTTCGCGCTGCTCGGGACGGCCGGCACCCAACAATCCATCGCCACGTCCATCGCGGTCGCGGTCGGCGGCCCCGAACTCGTGATAACGGCTGTCGCCACCCTCGCCATCGGGCTCGTCGTTGCCGGGATCCTGTGGTGGGACATCGGGGCCAATCCTGTTGCCGGACAACGGCATTTCCTTCTCGCGCTCGGTGGGTTGGTGGCCTTCTCGGCCGGTGGCAGTCAGGTCGGGCTTGCGGTGGGGCCACTGCTGCCGCTCGTGTCCGCGAACGTCCCGGTGGTGGCGGTCCTCCTGGGCGGCGGTATCGGACTGCTTGTTGGCTCCTGGACCGGTGCGCCGCGAATGATCAAGGCCCTGGCCCAAGACTACTCCTCGCTGGGGCCCCGGCGGTCCATCGCCGCGCTGATCCCTGCCTTCCTCCTGGCCCAGATGGCGGTCTTCGCCGGCATCCCCGTCTCCTTCAACGAGATCGTGGTGAGTACCATCGTCGGGAGCGGGTTCGCCGCCGACGGTTCCGATACGGTCAGCGCCCGGAAGATGGGGTTCACGGTCATCGCCTGGATCGCCTCGCTCGCGCTCTCGGTCGGTGTGGGCTACGCGGGATTCCGCGGGGTGTTGGCGCTCTTGGGCTAACGAGTGGGTGTGAGGGGAGGCCCCGCCGGTGGCACGGTCCCGTTTCTCGCGCTCTCCGTAGACTGGTAGCCGCCGACTGATCAGAGTTCCTCGACCCCCGGCTCGGTGGGGTCGGGGGACTCCGCTGCGTCTTCGTACTTGATGACCCGGGCCTTCATGATCCGTGTGTTCTCGACCTGTTCGACCCGGAGTTCGATGTTCTCGTAGGTGAAGGTCTCGCCTTCCTCCACCAGGCGGCCCGCCCGATTGAAGATGAAGCCGGCGATGGTCTCGAACTCCTCGCCCTCCGGTAACTCGATCTCAAGGGCCTCGTTCACCTCCTCGATGTTCACCTCGCCGCGCACCAGGACCGTGTGCTCGTCGACCATGTCCACCGGGTGTTCCTCCTCGCCCTCGAGGATCTCCCCGACGATCTCCTCGATGATGTCCTCGGTCGTGATGAGCCCTTCCGTGGTGCCGAATTCGTCGATGACGATGACCATCTGGACCCGTTCGTCCTGCATCTCCGCGAGGAGGTCGTCCACGTTCTTCGACTCGGGCACGTGAAGCGTTGGCTCGATGAGATCCCGGAGCTCGGCCTCGTCGTTCTCACTGTAGTGATGCTCGCGGACCAGGTCCCGGAGTTGGACGATGCCGATGACGTTATCGAGGTCGTTCTCATACACCGGGACCCGCTCGTGGCCGCTCTGGGTGCAGGTCTGGATGGCCGATTCGACATCCGCCTCCGCATCGACCGCAGTCATGTCCAGCCGCGGGGTCATGACCTCCTTGGCGATGGTGTTGTTGAAGCGGAAGATCCGCTGGAGCATCTCGCGTTCCTCCTCGTCGATGACCCCCTCGCGCTCGCCAGTCTTGATGAGGTTCTGTATCTCGTCGCGGGTCACATAGGAGGTCTCGATGGCGGCCTGCCCACCCGTGACCTGCACGACTCCCCGCGAGATGTAATCGAAGAGGACGACCAGCGGATACAGCACCCGTTCGGAGAACGCGAGGGGCTTCGAGATCCGCAATGCCCAGGATTCCGTGTGCTCGACGGCGTAGGACTTCGGGGCGATCTCGCCGAATAGCAGGACCAGCGCGGTGACCCCGAAGGTCGCCGCGGTCACGGCCTGGCCCCTCGTGAGATAGAATCCGAGGAGCCCGGTCGCGATGGAGGACATCGCGATGTTGACGAGGTTATTGCCGACCAGGATCGTCACCAACAAACGGTGAGGATCGTCTTTGAGTGCTTTGAGGACCTGTGCACTCTCGATTCCCTCATCGTAGAGGGCCTCAATGCGATGCCTGGCGAGCGAGAACATCGCGATCTCCGAGGAGGAGAAAAAGGCCGACAACCCGAGGAGGACAAGGATTGCCACGACGCCGACCGCAGTCCAGGTCGTCGGCGTCACGACGGCGCCAAGCGCGGCTGGATTCACGGCGGGTATGCCCATCAATACCGGTGATTCCGGGCCCCACACCTTTAGCGTTTCTTCATGACGGGAGCGGTGGCCCTACCAAGCGGCAGGGAACGGTGCCAATGGCTCGTCATCGGCCGAGGTCGGCAACGTTTTCCCTCGCTCGGACCTGTCACCACGTATGACAGGCGGCGAGCCGGACCGACCGGCACACACCGATGCGGACATCACCCTCTATCGACTCCAGGCGTGTCCCTACTGTGAGCGGGTGGTTCGCACCCTCGAAGACCTCGATCTCTCGTATCACTCCCGATTCATCGAACCGATGCACTCCGATCGGAACATCGTGAAACGGCTCACGGGCAAGCGCGAAGTCCCGGTGATCGTCGACGACAACACCGGTGTGACGATGGGCGAAAGCGCGACGATCGTGAAGTACCTCCACCAGGAGTACCGCGAGTCGGGTGAGAGCGAATGAGGCTCAAGGTCACCGAACTCGGCGAGGCGGACCACATCGAGGTCGGCGAGACCGCTCCCGATTTCATCCGGCCACTGGTCACGAGCGAGTTCTGGGAGGACGTCTCACTGGCTGATCTCCTCGAGGTGGACCCAGTCCTGCTGCTGTTCCACCCGATGGACGGCGCATTTCCGACCACGTACATCTATAATGAGTTGCTCGACCGGGAGATCGCGAACTATGACGCACAGGTCGTCGGTCTCTCGATCTCGACCCCGTACGAGCATAAGACCCTGATCGAAGAACGGGGTATCGAGCAGTATCGCGGCGTCTTCTCGGATCCGGGCAACGGCGTCGCCGAGGAATACGGCATCGCGATGGATATGGATGGAATGGCCGGCATCGAGGAACCCCGGCCCTCCCTCTTCCTCATCGACGAGGATCGCACGGTCCAGTTCGCCTGGGTCGCCGAGGCCTGGCCACAGTTTCCCGAGTACGACGACCTCGAGGACGCCCTGGAAGCGCTGTAATCGGTCAGCGGTGGTTTCGATTCTGGTTCTCGCGGTACACGACCGCGCAGAGCGGGACTGCGAACGGGGCCGCTTACATGGTGACCGAGCGACGCGAGAGGGCCGGGGAACGTTGGTAAATTAGTGAGCGGCGGAGCCGATAACAGCTGGCCTTTCGGCATGTTGGTCGGAGAAAAGAGATTGGTAACAGCGTCTAGACAACTCCGACCCCGGCCGTTTTTTCGCGCCCGGGATCAATCACCGCACATGGCCGAACGGCTGGACGGGACCACGGGCACTGCGCTCGACCGGGCCGCCGAGGCGATCCGCGACGGGGAACTCGTCGTCTATCCCACCGAGACAGTGTACGGGCTGGGAGCCGACGCACTCGACACAGAGGCCATCGAATCGGTCTTCGGCGCGAAAGACCGACCACGGGACGACCCAGTCTCACTGGCAGTCCCATCGGTGGACGTCGCTCTGGAGTACGTGGCTGCCGACCCAAGTGAGCGGTCGTTCATGGAGCAGTTCCTTCCGGGCCCGGTGACAGTGGTCCTCGAGAAACGGGAGGTGGTTCCGGCTGTGCTTACCGGCGGGCAGGACCGGGTCGGGGTCCGGGTCCCCGACCATGAAATCGCGCTCGGCCTCCTCGAGCGAGCCGCCCCGATCACCGCGACGAGCGCGAATGTGAGCGGAAATCTGAGCGTGACGGCCCTCGACGAACTGGATCCGGCCATGGCCGCTGCTGCGGCGGTCCTCCTGGACGGCGGGGAGACGCCTGGAACCGGGAGTACGGTCGTGGATGTGTCCGCCGGGACCATCCACCGGCGGGGGCAGGGGGCCGAGGCGGTCGACTCCTGGCTACAGGAGCGAACGTAGCGAACGCGTTCGTACCCCACAGTCTTCGGCGAACCGGCACGACCGACACTTGGCATCGTTGCCGAGTCGCGGCGGTGGCCCGTCCATCGCCCGGACCGAGCGGAGCGTGCGGCGATACCTCGAGGAGCGCCTGACCGTGGGTTCGACCGTGCGCACTTGCCCGTATCGCGGGTACTCCACGAAGGCCCGCTCGACCGAGGTCTCCCGCTCCCAGGCCAGGGCCTTCGCCGCCCCGACGGCCCGGACGGACTGTGGCTCCCAGACCCCCTCGGGCGGGGGTTGTCCCGGCGAGACGATGGTCGGAGCCAGCGGTTCGGCCAACACCTTCGCGACGCGGCCGTGGACGTCCTTCCCCGCGAGGAACGCATCTCCTTCGGGCGGGTCGGCGAGGGACGGCCAGGCCTCCAGTCGCTCCTGGGTGGCCTCGAGGTTCGAAACCAGGGCTTCGGGGTCGACGTCGATATCCAGGTCGGCCACGGCCGCGGGCCCGCGGTCCAGGATCCTCGGGTACAGCCCCGAAAGTTCGAGGGCGGTCTCGTGTTCGGCCGGCGCCGAGCGGTCGGTTTCCCGGGCGTAGTAGAGCTTCCGGGGGCAGAACGCGGCCAGCGCCAGGTCGGAGAGGGCTACCGTGTCGGGCACGGGACTGGTTGGTTGGGTTCTCCCTGATAAACTCTCGGCGACATGGATTGCAACCCGGCAGTTGCTTCCCAGCAATCCCAACCCCCCAAGCCTCCTCCCGACTGCTCCTTTCGAATTCCTGCCCCGCCCGGTTGTTGGTCAGTGTATACTGTGTCACTCGATCCAGCAGTAACGTACCGTTCCCGGCAGGGAAAGCCGGACCTGGATTCTCATCAGCGCCCTCGAAACCAACCCGGGCTACAGATCCACGTCGACTTCCTGTCCCTCGGTGGCACCCTCGAGACCCGTCTCTTTCAGGCTGCTCGTGAGCCGCTCCGCGAGGTCCCGGTCCTGGAGGACATCCTCGAACGCCTCGCGATACCGGTCGGCCATCCGCCGGCGCTCGCGCTGGGTTTCCAGGACCTCACGGTAGAATCTGACCGTCTCCGGGGACGCGTCGAGCATGTCCGCTATTGACTCGACTGACTCATCCCTGTCAAGGAGGTCGCCCAGTCGGTCCATTGAGAACGGGGCATCCAGGTCCGAGTCCCGGACAAGGTGAAGGTCGAATCGGGCCTCGGCGACCGTGTGAGCGAGCGATTCGTCTCCGAGTTCGGCCGCGATGGTTTCGTCGGACTCCTCCCCGTAGTACCCCTCGACCACCGTGACTAATTCTTCGTAGGACAGCGGGGTCTCGAACCCGAGATCCTCGGCCATCCGTTCGATGACCGCTCGCAGCCCCTCCCGCACCTGGCCCGTCCCACCGAGCGACCCCCGGCCCTGTTCCTGGCGCTCGGTGACCGTATCGGAATCAGACACTGCACGGAAGATATCACGAAGCTCCTCGGTCTTCTCGTCCATCGATACCGGGTACTTCGGGTCGTCTATCGGTAAAACCCTTTGACACGGATGGGCACCCGATTCGTGCCTTGGGCCGGTGGCGGTCACGCCCTGGACGATCGCCAGGTAGTTTCCCGCCATCTGTCAGGGATATAGGAATCCCGCCATTCATTCTAAAATGAATCACAATAGGGGCGAAAGAATGAACGGCTATACGGGCGTGGCTACGCGCTGGCTCGGCGACCCGAGGGCTGGACGTGGCTCGTCTCCCGAGACAGGCGATACGATGCAACTCGGGTAAATCAGCAAACGAACAGTTCCGGCAATTCCCCGACGTTACCACCCACTGAAATGGTTCTTCATGATTCTTGGAAAGTTTTATGCGCCGGCTGTCATCAGGGATAATCATGGTATTGCTGGCAGAATCAGGGGCTGTCACGAGACCGACGCTATGGCAGATCAGCCACGTTGGGGAGGTGGTCTTCTACTTCCTGGCCGTCGTGGCCGTGGCCCTGTTCGCCTATGGTTTCTACGTCCGTATCCGCCGGTATATGACTGGTGTCGACGATCCCATCGACCGACTCGATGACCTCTCGAGTCGGCTCTGGGACGCGATGGTGATCGTCGGGAGCAACGTCAAACAGTACAATCGTGACCTGTACGCCGGCGTGATGCACTCCTTCGTCTTCTGGGGATTCCTGGTCCTCTTCGTGGGCACCAGCATCCTGGCCTTCGAGATCGACGTCTGGCGGAAGGCCCTCGGACAGGAGAGCTTCTTCGTGGGTGACTTCTACCTCTCCTATTCCCTGGTGATGGACGTCCTCGGCTTCGTGTTCGTGGTCGGGGTGGGGATGGCGCTGATCCAGCGCTACTGGACCGGCAAGAACCGACTCTGGGGCGAGCATACGAGTCTGGAGGACGATCTGTTCGTCTGGACGCTCTTCCTCCTGGGGGCGGGGGGCTTCCTGCAGGAGGGGGTGCGCATCCTGGCACAGAACTTCCCTACGCACGAGAGCGTCAGCGTGGTGGGGATGACGGTCGCTATCGGGCTCAATGGCCTGGGGCTGTCCCCGGAACTCGCGACCGCGATGTACCGGCCGCTGTGGTGGTCTCATGCGCTCATCGCGCTGGCCTTCGTGGCGACGATTCCTTACGCCAAGCCGGTGCACATGCTCACCAGCTTCGCGAACGTGGTCACCCGCGATCCCATGGCCGGGAAGCGACTCCCGGGGGTCCCGGAAGACGCCGCTCCCGAGGAGATCGGGACGAGCGACATCGAGGACTTCAGCTGGAAGCAGCTGCTCGACCACGATGCCTGTACAAAGTGTGGCCGGTGTTCCGCTGTGTGCCCGGCCAAGGAGTCGGGTCGACCGCTCGACCCGCGGAACGTCATCCTCGACCTGCGGGAGTACGGGCGGAACCTCGACGCGGGCGAGACCGAGGAGTTACCCATCATCTCGGGTGAGGAGGACTCGGTCATCGACCCGGAGACGATGGAGTCGTGTATGTCCTGTCTGGCCTGCGTGGACTCCTGCCCGGTCGAGATCGAACACGTCACCCAGTTCACGGAGATGAACCGCCGGCTCATCGAGTCCGGCTCGATGGACGAGAACGTCCAGGAGGCCATGATGGCCCTCTTCCAGAACGGCAACTCCTTCGGTGAGCCGGAACGGAACCGACCGGACTGGACCGACGAGCTCGACTTCGAGGTTCCCGACGCCAGGGAGACCGAGGTCGACTATCTCTGGTACGTCGGGGACTACCCGAGCTACGACGACCGGAATCAGACGGTGGCACGGTCACTCGCCCGGATCTTCGAGGTGGCCGAGGTCTCCTATGGAATCCTCTACGAGGACGAGAAGAACGACGGTAACGACATCCGGCGGGTCGGTGAGGAGGGTCTCTTCGAGATGCTCGCCGAGGAGAACATCGAGGTCCTGGAAAGCGCCGAGTTCGACACCCTGGTCACCACCGACCCCCACTCGTACAACACCTTCAAGAACGAGTACCACCAGTTCGGCTGGGACCGGGGCGACGACGTGAAGCACTACTCCCAGGTGGTCCAGAACCTCGTCCATGAGGGAGCGCTCCCGCTCACCGGGACCGAACTCGACCAGCGGGTCACGTTCCACGACCCCTGTCACCTCGGCCGGTACAACGACGAGTACGACGCCCCACGTGACGTCCTCGAATCCACCGGCGTGGTGCTCGACGAGATGCCCCGGAACCGCGCGGATTCGTTCTGCTGTGGCGGCGGCGGGGGCGGGCTCTGGATGGACATCGACGAGGAGACCAGACCCTCCGTCGAGCGCATGCGCGAAGCGCTCGAGGACACCGACCGGGGCGATGACGTCGAGCAGTTCGTCGTCTCCTGTCCGATGTGCATGACCATGTACGAGGACGGACGGAAGACCGGCGGCTACGAGGACGATATCGAGATCGTCGACCTCGCCGAGGTGGTCTGGGACGCAGTCGACGCCCAGGGCGGCGAGACCGCGGCGGCCGCGGACTGACCAGGCCATTCCGATCTTTCACTGTTCGTTTCGGGGTCGAGCGTGTCGCGACTCCTGGAAAGGCAGACAAATGAGTTCCAGCGGGTAGACCCCACCGAGAGGACTTGGGCCAGTTCCGAGCGGCCAATGGGTGGTCGTTGAACCCATTACTAGTATTCTGGGGACTGGGCCGAATCCACTTGGTTGCACGACGAGGGGGTCGGCGGCTCGGACCGTCTCCGACTGGCAATAACTGTCGGGATGCGAATATCGGTCGAGAAATGAGAAACCGTGGTCAACTGGCCGAAATGCCCCGACATCAGAGCGCGACGGCCACCAGCGCGACGGCGGCCAGGCTCATCAGCAGTGCGGGGCCGGCGGGCGACATGAGGACGACCGCCATGATGGGCACTGCCAGTGCCGCGGCCAGGGATTCCAGCCTGGCATCGTGGAGTCGGTCTTCGTAGCGCGATGCGTGTACCGTGGAGAGTCTGTCGTGTCGTGACATGTGCGTGGAGGCCGCAGATCGGTCAGCGGGCGATACCGGTCGATGGTGTCTGGGTCACCAGAATGCAGGGCACGGGTCCGGGTCGAGATCCACCGCGGGTGGGGTCAGGCCGCGAATTCGATCGCGGGCCGGAGTCCCGGAATCGGGCTCGTCGCCCAGTCACGCGCCTGGACCTCACGACCGTCGGTGGGGCGGGGAGTCACGACGGCCGCGGTGCCACGGAAAGTTTCGAGCACCGGGTGGGTCTGATTGCGCGTGGGCATGGGAATCACCTGAGCGACGCATCATCTTCTAATGAGTGGGGGATAAAAATCCTTCCCCGGGCTTGTGGGGCCCTCACACGGGTGATTTCCCCTATCGAGGGGCCAGGCCCAGGCCGAGCAGGCCGAGTCCCTGGAAGGAACGGGCGGCGATGAAGCCAAGACTCGATTCCACGAAGGGGAAGAGTACGTACGCCAGGAGGCTCAGGACCAGTGAGGCCACCAGGAGCGTGCGCTTGTCGTATCGGTCACCGGCCCAGGAGAGCGGGAGGATGCCGACCAACCGCGCCGCGCCCAGGGCCGTGACGAACAACCCGATCTCCAAACCGGAGGGATCGAGCAGGTCGATGTAGGTCGGAAGGAGTGTAAGGACGGTGATGTAGCCGAAGCTGTCTACGAATCGAGGGAGATAGAGCGAACCGAGCTGCAACTCGTCGCGAACGAGCAGGACTTGACCCGAATTGCGAAGGGGTAGAAAATTTGGCGAAAGCGGTCTCCGGGGTCACAGTGAGCGAGACGACCATTCATCCGAAAGCCCACCTGACCTCGGGTGAGGAGCGACCGTCCGGAAACCAGGGAGCGAGGTCGGCAGCGGCTCGGCCGAGTTCCCGAATCCTGGAATTTCCGTGGAGACTATCTTGCTGGGCCAGCCAGAGTCGGTATGGACCTTTCCCACCGACCGCGTCGCCTCCGGCGCGACGGTATCCGGCCGCTGGTGAGCGAGACCCAGGTCACCGCCCAGGACCTCATCGCGCCGGTGTTCGTGGACGCCACGACCGACGAGCGCGTCGAGATCGCGTCGATGCCCGGCCACGAGCGGGTACCGGTCGACCAGGCAGTCCCGCGTGTCGAGGAGGTACTGGAGACGGGCGTCGAGGCCGTTATCCTCTTCGGCATCCCTGAGTTCAAGGACGACGAAGGCTCCCGCGCCTGGGCCGAGGAGGGCGTCGTCCAGGAAGCGACCCGACGGGTGACCGCGGAGACCGACGCCTACCTCATCACCGACGTGTGCCTCTGCGAGTACACCGAACATGGCCACTGTGGGGTCCTCGAACCGGGTGCCCCCGAGGACGTCGAATTGACCGTCGAGAACGACCCGACCCTCGACCGGATCGGCCGGACCGCCGTCTCCCACGCCGAGGCCGGTGCGGACATGGTCGCCCCGAGCGGGATGATGGATGGGATGGTAGCGGCCATTCGGGGGGCCCTGGACGAGGCGGGCTTCCAGCACACCCCCATCATGAGTTACGCGGCGAAGTACGAGTCCGCGTTCTATGGCCCCTTCCGCGATGCCGCGGACGGGGCGCCCGCATTCGGCTCGCGTCGGCACTACCAGATGGATCCCGCCAACGCCCGCGAGGCCATCCGCGAGGTCCAACTCGACGTCGACCAGGGTGCGGACGTGCCGATGGTGAAACCGGCACTGCCCTATCTAGATATCGTCCGGTCCATCGACGAGTGGTTCGACCATCCGGTGGCGGCGTACAACGTGAGCGGCGAGTACGCGATGCTCCATGCGGCCGCCGACCGGGGCTGGCTTTCCCTCGAGGAGGTCGCCTACGAGTCGCTGCTCTCGATCAAGCGGGCGGGCGCGGACCTCATCCTCACCTACTTCGCCGAGGACATCGCCGAGCGTCTCTGAACCGAGCGCTCGGGACCAACAGCCGCTGGCGAGCGCTCGAACGATCGCCGATCGACTGGCTGCCGGCTTCCCAGGAGTTAATCCGTCACCGGGGGAACTCCCCGGCGTCAATGACAGTCCTGTCGGGCAACGTCGGGTGGTGATCCGATGCGTCCTGAATCTCCGGCCGGCGGCGAGAACTCTCGGCGAGCCCTGGGTGTCGTGCTCCTGGTCGTCTTTGTGGACCTGGTGGGCTTCGGTATCCTCATACCCATCATCCCGCTGTACGCCGAAGCCTTCGGCGCCTCGGAGTTCGTCGTCGGCCTCCTGCTTGCCGCGTATCCAGTGACGCAATTCATCTTCGCCCCGATCCTGGGTCGACTCTCCGACGAACGTGGTCGCCGGCCCATCCTGTTGCTCTCGCTTGCCGGCAGCGTCATCGCCTGGACGATCTTCGGCATCGCCCAGGCGCTCTGGATGCTCTTCCTCGCCCGCCTCGTGGCGGGGGCCATGGGCGGGAACATCGCCGCCGCCCAGGCGTATATCGCCGACATCACGACCGAGGAGAACCGGGCGAAAGGGTTGGGACTCATCGGGGCGGCCTTCGGCCTCGGATTCGTCTTCGGGCCGGCGATCGGCGGCCTGGTTTCGAGCGACGCCGTGCTGGCAGTGTCCCGGTCGGTCCTGCCCGGTGTGGTCCCGGTCTCGCAGTTCACGATCCCGTCGTTCACCGCCGCCGGTATCACCCTCCTCAACCTTGTCGCCGCCGTGTTCGTGTTACCAGAGACGCGCAAGGAATCCCTCTCGCCGGAACGGCAGGGACGGATCGTCCAGCTTATCGATGCCCTCTCCTCGCCGGCGCTTGCCGGCCTGGTCGTGGCATTCTTCCTCGCATCATTTGCGTTCTCCGGGATGGAGAGCATGTTCGTGCTATTCACAAAGGACGTCTACGGGTACGGGACCAGCATGAACGGCTACATCCTTGCCTATCTCGGCGTGATCGTCGCCATCGTCCAGGGTGGCTTGGTCGGTCGGGCGGCGGAGATATGGCCTGAGAAGTACCTCGCTCTCGGGGGTGTCGCGGTGGAATCCATCGGACTCGTCGCGATCCCGTTCACCCCGCAGCTCGGGAGCTTCCTCCCGGCGAGCGGACCCGTGGCGGCGTTTCTGCCACGGGTGCCGTCCGAGCTGATCGCCTTACTCGTGGTGCTGACCGTACTTGCTCTGGGCAACGGGTTCGCGAACGTCTCGATGACCACGCTGGTCTCGAAGACCGCCGACGAGGAGAGGCAGGGCGGCGCCTTCGGACTTACCCAATCGGCTGGCAGCATCGCGAGAGCCGTGGGCCCGGTGACCGCCGGGGCACTGTATACTGGCCTGGCTTTCTGGGCCCCCTTCGTCGCCGGTGGGTTGCTGATGCTCCCCATATTCGTGATCCTCGCGGTCACTCTCGTCGTCGAGCGCCCCGTGACTGTCGTCCCCTCGAGTTCCGGGTAAGTTCGGCTGATAGGGGCTGACTTGGGGTCTGATTTTCGATTGCGTTGGGGTGGGGGACCAAATCGGAGGGGGTGGGTGTTCAGCTTCGGTCGGTGGAAAGACCATCGGGAAACAGGGTCAGCCCCATTTTCGGCTCGCGGAACCCATCACCCATCTTCTTTTCACCCGGTATCGAACCCTGGACCATGCGACACGACTCCTCACGTGACCTGTACGACCGGGCGCTCTCGGTGCTTCCCGGCGGGGTGAATTCGCCCGTCAGGGCGACCCAACCCTATCCGTTCTTCGTGAAACGAGGCGACGGGGCGCACGTCATCGACGCCGATGGCAACAAGTACATCGACTACGTGGCGGCCTACGGCCCACTCCTGCTCGGCCACGACCCCCCGGAGCAGGTGGTCTCCGCGATCCAGTCCCAGGTCAGCGACGGCCCGATGTTCGGGGCCCCCACAGAGGTCGAGATCGAACTGGCGGAGTTCATCAGCCGGCACGTCCCGAGCGTGGAGATGGTGCGGTTCGTCAATTCCGGGACCGAGGCCACCGTCTCGGCGGTCCGGCTCGCCAGAGGCTACACGGGTCGTGACAAGGTGGTGGTGATGCAGGGCGGCTACCACGGTGCCCAGGAGACGACCCTGGTCGAGGGTGATGCGGAGGGGGCAAGCCCAAGCAGCCCCGGCATCCCGGCGTCCTTCGCCCAGCACACGATCCCGGTCCCGTTCAACGACGAGGCCGCGATGGAGCGGGTCTTCGAGGAGCACGGGACGGACATCGCGGCAGTCCTCACCGAACCCATCCTCGGCAATCACGGTATCGTCATGCCGGAGGACGGGTATCACGAGACGGTGCGGGGGCTCACCCGGGAGCACGGCGCCCTTCACATCTTCGATGAGGTCATTACCGGCTTCCGCGTCGGCGGCCTGTCCTGCGCCCAGGGCATGTTCGAGATCGAGCCCGATCTGACGACCTTCGGGAAGGTCATCGGTGGCGGGTTCCCCATCGGGGCCATCGGCGGCCGTGCCGAGATAATGGAGTCGCTCACCCCCTCGGGAGACGTCTTCCAGGCCGGCACCTTCTCGGGCCACCCCGTGACGATGACGGCCGGCCTCGAGACGCTCCGGTACGCCGCCGAGGAGGACGTCCACGAGTGGATGAACGACCTCGGCGAGCGGCTCCGGTCCGGGTTGGTCGACATCGTGGCCGAGCAGGCACCCTCGTACACCGTTACCGGGACCGACAGCATGTTCAAGGTCGCGTTCACCCGTCGCGGGCCGCTGCAGGGCGAGACGTGTGGGTCGGGGTGTCGCCAGGACCCCGACTGTGACCGGTACGAATACTGCCCGAAAGACGGCGGGGACATCGATGCCGCGGCCACCGACCGCTGGGAGCGGGTCTTCTGGCAGCGGATGCGGGACGAAGGGGTGTTCCTCACCGCGAACCAGTTCGAGTCCCAGTTCGTCTCCGCCGCGCACTCGAGGGAAGACATCGAGGAGACCCTTGAAGCGTACAAGACCGTGCTCTAAGGGCGGCCACCGCCGCCCAGCAGTCCGCAGTATTCAACAGAGAACCGATACCCTCACCAGCGGGTCGAGACCGACCGGCGGCGCCACGACCCTTCGATACCAGAGTCGGAGAACGATACGAGGGATTTTCCCTGCGGAGGCCTCACCGCGGAGTATGAGCACGCGTGAGACGGTCCAGGTGGCCACCCGGGGGTCGGACCTGGCGCTCCGCCAGACCAACCGGGTTCGGTCCTGGCTCTCCGACCACCGGATCGATACCCAGTTGGTCGAGGTCGAGACCCGGGGCGACCGCATCGACGACGCCCTCATCAGGGACCTGGGGAAGACCGGGGCGTTCGTCCGGGCCCTCGACCGGAAGGTGATGGACGGTGAGGTGGACGTCGCGGTCCACTCCATGAAGGACGTCCCGACCGAGGACCCCGGCGAGATCGTCATCGCGGCCGTGCCTGCGAGGGCGGCTCCGGTTGACGTACTGGTATCCCCCGACGGCGATACCCTCGAGGACCTCCCGGCGGGCGCCGTGGTCGGCACGTCGAGTCTCCGGCGGGGTGCCCAGGTTCTGCGACGGCGGCCGGACCTCGAGATCGAGGCGCTCAGGGGCAACGTCGACACCCGACTCGAGAAGGTCCTCGCCCCGAGCCTCCAGGCCGAACACCAGGCACGGCTCGAGGCCGCCGGCGAATCGCCCGAGGGTGCTGCCGGGGATGGTGGGGAAGCAGAAGAGCCGGCGGCGAACCCGGCCACCGAGGGGGACGAGGACCCCTCAGAGATGACTCCCGAGGAATGGTTCGATTCCCTCTCCGAGATCGAGCGAGCAGCGCTCGGACGGGAGGTCGATACCGAGTACGACGCCATCGTGCTAGCGAAGGCCGGGCTGGAGCGCAGCGGGCTCCTCGAGGACGTCCCGACCGTGGACCTCCCCATCGACCGCCACGTCCCGTCGGCTGGACAGGGCGCCCTGGCCATCTCCGCTCTCGAAGACAGCGAGGTGGGTGAGGTCGTCAGGCAGGCACTCGACCATCCACCGTCCCGCGTGGCCACCACCGTGGAGCGGATCGTGCTCGCCGAACTCGGGGCCGGCTGTGTCGCGCCCCTGGGGGTCCACGCGACCGTGAAAGGCGACGTGGTCCACACCACGGTCCAGGTAATGAGCCAGGACGGGACCGAGGAGATCCGTGCCTCTCGACAGCTCGACGTCGAGAACTACGCCGCCGAGGCGCGGGACCTGTCGGCCGACCTTGCCGACGAGGGTGCAGCAGAGCTCATCCAGGAGGCCAAGCGCGGATGACGGGGCAACCGACGGTCGCGGTGTTCCGTCCCGACGACGATCGGCTGGACAGGGCCGTCGAGCTGCTCGAATCGATGGACGTCCAGCCGGTCGGCGATCCGATGCTCTCGGTCCGACCCACCGGGAACAGTCCCCGCACCGACGGGGCGTACACGATCCTCACGAGCAAGACGGGTATCGAAATCGCTGCGGGAGCCGGCTGGACGCCGGGCGATACCACCCTGGTCGCCATCGGACCGAAGACCGCGGCCGCGGCTGAAGAAGCCGGATGGACCGCGGATATCGTCCCCGAGAAGTACACCTCGGCCGGGGTCGTCGAGGCCCTCGCCGACGAGGTCGACGGGGCCAGGGTGGAGGTGGCCCGGAGCGACCACGGGAGTAGCGTGCTGATCGAGGGACTCGAAGACGCGGGCGCCTACCGCCACGAGACGGTGCTCTACGAGCTAGTGATCCCCGACCGGGCCGGTGAATCGGTCGTCCTGGCTTCCGAAGGTCGGCTCGATGCGGCGCTGTTTACCTCCTCGCTCACCGTCGAGCACTTCCTCGATGTCGCGGCCGACCGCGACATCGAGACGGAGGTCCTCGAGGGGCTCGAACGGGCCGTCGTCGGGGTGATCGGCCCGCCGACGGCTGAGACGGCCGAGGAACTCGGCGTGCCTGTGGACGTGGTTCCCTCGGATGCGGAGTTCGAGACGCTGGCGCGGGAGACACTGGCCGAACTCGAAGCGCGGCTCTGATTCTGCCGGTCCCGATCGAAACGCGTACAGGAGGCCGACGCACGGGAACCGGTGTCACCAAACGGGCCAGGTGAACCCATCCGGAACCGGCGACGCCAGTCTATCCGATCGGGGCGCCGAACCCGACGCCCGGTCGTCCGTAGCTTTAACCCTGAAGACGAACCAGCTTCGCGTGATGGATCTGCCGGTGCCCGCGCTCGCCGATCGTGCCGCCGCGGCCGCCGATCACCTCCTCGGGGCCGAGCAGGTGCTCCTGGCCTCGCACATCGACGCCGACGGCCTCACGAGCGCGGCCATCGCCGCGACCGCCCTCGAACGGGCTGACATATCCTTCGAGGTCGTCTTCAGCAAGCAGCTCGACGCCGATGAGATCGAGGGGATCGCGGCCCGGGACGTGGAGACGGTGCTGTTCACGGACTTCGGGAGCGGGCAACTCGCGGACATCGTGGCCCACGAGAAAGAGGGAGCGTTCACGCCGGTGATCGCCGACCACCATCAGCCCGCGGACGCCGAGACCGCACGCCACGTCAATCCGCTCCTGGAAGGGATCGACGGGGGCAAAGAGCTCTCCGGAGCCGGCGCGGCGTACGTGCTGGCCCGGGCGCTGGCGGACTGCGGTCCAGATAGAGCGAATGCGGAAACGGTACACGACGGGAATCGGGACCTGGCGGCGCTCGCGGTGGTCGGCGCTGTCGGGGACATGCAGACAGTCGACGGGGAGTTGGTCGGGGCGAACGCGTCGATCGCCGAGGAGGGCGTCGCCGCGGGTGTCCTCGAGACCACGACAGACCTCGCCATGTACGGGACCCAGACCCGGCCGCTGCCCAAGCTCCTGGAGTACGCCTCCGACGTCAGGGTGCCGGGCATCACCAACAACCAGCAGGGAACGATCCGGTTCCTCGAGGAACTCGATGTCGACCTGCGAGCCGACGGGGACTGGCGGACCTGGGCCGACCTGCACCACGAGGAGCGCCAGGCAGTCGTGAGCGGGCTCCTGCGGCGTGCAGTCGAGGGCGGCGTTCCCCCGGACCGGGTCGACGAACTGATCGGGACCTCCTACATCCTCGCCGACGAGGAGCCCGGGACCGTGTTCCGGGACGCAAGCGAGTTCAGCACCCTGCTCAACGCCACGGCCCGCTATGATCGTGCAGACGTCGGCCTCGCCGTCTGTCTGGGCGACCGGGACACGGCCAGGGACGTCGCCGAGCGACTGCTCCGGCGGCACCGACGCAACCTCTCGGAGGGCCTGGACTGGGTGGCGTCGGCCGGCGTCAACCGGGAGACCCACGTCCAGTGGTTCCACGCGGAGGATCGGATCCGGGAGACGATTGTAGGTATCGTGGCGGGGATGGCCCTGGGGACCGCCGGCGTGGATTCCGACCGGCCGATAATCGGCTTCGCGTACAAGGAAGACGCCGAGGAGGAGGTGAAGGTTTCGGCCAGGGGAACCCCTGCCCTCCTCCGGAAGGGCCTCGACCTCTCGGCGGTCATGGTCGAGGCATCTTCGGCGGTCGGCGGCGATGGCGGCGGGCACGCCGTGGCCGCCGGTGCGACGGTCCCATATGGCGAGGAATCGGCGTTCCTCGAGGTCGTGGACGAACTGATCGGCGAACAGGTGGGGGCGGCGGCCTCGGGGTGATCGGCCGACCGGAGATTGGGCCGACCGAGTCGGGGAGGCGAGTTCGCCCGGGTCGGACCCGAGAGAGCCCGGGGAGGAACCGAACCGAATGGGATACGGGGCGGTGAGGTATCAGCAGGCCAGCCCCCAGTGAGGACCACGGTACCCGGGTGGGGCACGGTAGCTAATTGCCAGCTGTCACTCGGCAAGCGACCGACCGTGGCCGGGCAACGAGCCGGACACCAGATATGCCCGGTGGCCACCGGTCCCGTGGCGTGGCGACGTCGCTGGACGGGCGATCTATGGGCGTGCGGCGGGGACGGTTGGTGGGGCGAGTAGATCCGCTCGTTACATCCGATCAAACGCGGCCGAGGTCACGCGACTCCCACAGACCACACAGCCGGAGTTCAACAGCGAATCGCGCATCCCCGCGTCGATCCTGATCTCCTCGTGGCATTCGGGGCACGTGAACACATATGCCTGCGCGGGCTGCATCTATCCGCGTTAAGGGAGGGGCGGGAAAAATAGGGAACCCCCAAGATAGGTGGGATTTATTTGGCACCCCCCGTCGGTCAGGCCTCGAGGATGGCCGAGAGCAGCTTCGACTGGGCCGCTGACAGGTGTTCGGTGAAGGTCGAGGTGGTGATGCCGAGTGCGTCCGCCACCTCGCCCGCGTTCGCCCCTTTGGGATGTCGGAAATAGCCCAGTGAGTGAGCCGTCTCGAGGACCTCCTGCTGGCGCGGGGTGAGTTCCCCCCGGTTCACCAGTACCAGGTCACTCGTTTCTCCCTCGGCTTGGGACCTGACGAGTCGGTCCACGCTTACCTCGGGGAACTCCGACCTGACCCGACCCACGACATCCTGCAGTTCCGACATGTCCTCGACGTGAACCGCCAGGTGAAGCGTGCCGTTCTCGGTGTGGACATCCACCACCGGCGACCCGAACTTCTCGACGGTCTCGCAGGCGCACTCATCGCCGTACTCGCGCTGGAACCGATAGATGGACTTCTCCCCGTACGAGAACACCTGATCGAGCTCGTCGGTCTCGATCTCCCCGTCGCCCTCGACGGCGATCTCTTCGGTCACACGGCCGGTCTCCGGAGTCACGCTCCGGGAGACGGACTCCACCGCGACGTCGGCCTCGCCCGAGAGCCTGGCGACGCGGCACGAATCGGAATCATCGAATGACAACTCCGCCCGAATGCCGGTTTCCATGGGTCACACAATGGTATACCGCGGTTAAATCGTTCCGGCTCCTGCGGTCAGGCTGGAACCCGCCGGTCGAGGACCGTCATGAACTCCGCAAGCCACTCTGGATGGTCCGGCCAGGCCTGGGCCGTGACGAGGTTCTCGTCCACGGCGACCCCTTCAACCCACTGCCCGCCAGCATCCTCGACGTCGTGTTTGAGCGCCGGATACGCCGTACACCGCCGGCCGTCGATGACGTCGGCCGCCGCGAGTATCTGGGCGGCGTGACAGATGGCCGCGATGGGCTTTTCGGCCGATGCGAAGTGCTGGACCGTCTCCAGGACGATGTCGTAGGTTCGGAGATATTCCGGCGCCCGGCCGCCGGGGAGCACGAGGGCGTCGTAATCCGCCGGATCGACCTCCGCAAAGCTGGCGGTGAGTTCGAAGTCGTGGCCGCGAGTCTCGAGGTAGGTCTGGTCCCCCCGGAAATCGTGGACGGCCGTCTTCACGGGCTCGCCCGCCGACTTCTCCGGGCAGACGGCGTCTACCTCGTAGCCGACCGCTTGCAGGGCCTGGAACGGAACCATGATCTCGTAGTCCTCGCCGAAGTCGCCGACGATCATGAGTATGTGTGCGTCTGGCATGGCACGTATCAATAGGGACGAACGGACGTTAATCGTTTCCCAGCTGGTCCCGAACGCGAGTAGATCAGCGGCCGTCGAGTGGTATCACTCCCCACAATTTCGGCGGAAATAGCCAATATATGGGGGGGAGATCGAAACCCGGGTTTCACGGATTGTAATTACCGAATACCGCGGAAACAAGGGTTATACGAGCGCTTGAATCGTTTTTCAAATCCTGGGAAGCGTGAATTGATTTAGGGCTTTGCCGCTACCACTACCTAACATGTACGATGCGGTCGCCACGCGGTGACCGACGTCTTCCCCACCCGGATCTGGGGTCCGCGGGGGGATGGCCGCGAAGGCGTGGCATCGTGCGCGTTCGAACTTCGAGGGGCACGCCCCCGGAGGTGACCAACAAATGAGCACAACGGCACACACGGGGAAACACGGCGAGGAGCTGAGTGCGGGAATCAGAGCGAAGATCCGTATCGACGAGTTGCAGAGCTGTCCCGTCGCCCGGGTCTCGGGGAACGGGGTCGAGTGCTTCAACGTCTCGAAGCGGGTCGAGCCCGAGAGCGGTCGGGTCACCGAGGAGTTCGCCACGGACTCCAACGGCGACCTCGCGGTCGCGGAGAACCTCGAACCGGTCTTCTCGTACGGGAAGAAATCTGTCTACCGCTTCCAGCGCGAGTTCGGCGCCGACTGCGCCTGCGAGACCGTCGAGCAGTTCGACTGCCCGATCGTCGAGGTCTCGGCCCAGGAGGGGGACCTCACGATGGTGTTCCATGCACCGTCGATGGAAGAGCTGCGCGACGCGGTGACGGCCCTGCGGGAGAAATACGACAACGTCGACGTCCAGCGACTGGTCAGTTCGAAAGGCGAGGACGGATCCGACGACCTGGTCTTCGTGGACCGGGGCGAATTGACCCAACGCCAACTCGAAGTCCTGGAGACGGCCTATGAACTCGGCTACTTCCAGCACCCGAAGGGAGCGAATGCCGGCGAAGTGGCCGATGAGTTGGGCATCACGACCTCAACCTTCACCGAACACCTGGCTGCAGCCCAATCCAAGCTCCTCTCGGCCATCCTCGAGGGGTCGGAGAAAGTCCCCGGGAAGCCCTGAATTGGGTACCGACACGATCGGTACGGACCATACTCTTCATCGTGGAGCTGCCTAAAAGGCGAGCGGAGTTTACACCGTAGTGGCTTGTTGTCGCCCACGGGATCTATGACCTGAGCCGATAGCCGAGGAACCCTCCTGGCTGTCACGTCCAATTTGCCCGTTCCGGACCCGATACGCACCGATATCGGCATATGCAGCGTCTTGATGAAGTGAATCTCGCCGGCCCGTGAAGGCTAGCCTACTCACGATACATGGCGGATTTGGAAAACGCAAGCGCTCTAGAGCTTGTTTTCCGCAGATACGCGGGTCGCCGAGGGTGAAAATTTGCTATAGCGATATACACTATATTATATAAGTAAACGGTGGATTCGGGCGGTTTAATATGCTACCACACCCCACACAAAGAACCCGACCACCGAACAGTCCACGCTGTCGAGAGTGATTGAAAAGCGGAGATCGGCGGGAGGTGGGGAGGTCGGCACAGGGTGGAGTGAGATGTTCTACCGCCAGCCCCAACCCATCGATACCCGCCCTGTCGAGCATGTCAATTGTTAGCGTTTGTTGGTCCCCACGGAGATCGCCGAATCCCACCGTCGGTTCGAGTTCCCATATTTGACCTCTCGAGGGCAACAAGACTGGTGCCGAAGGCTCGCTTCGTTAAATAATATACCGTATGTCGCTATACTAAATTAGTGCGGGACGGCAACCGTATAGCTGGAATACGTGGGAAAGAAGCGTTGAACGGGCGGTTTCGCTGCCCTGGAGAGTTCACAAAGCAGCATGTTCGATATTGAGTGGGAGAACGCACTCAGGAGACAACGGGAGAGCGGCTTATCGCTCGAGGTACGCGATACCGTCGGGATGGATGTCGGCTCCGAACCGGGTCAGTTCCTCGAACGCCACTGCGTCGAGGACTGAGATGTCGTTCGTCTTGTTGTTGGCGACGAAGGCCCGTTCCCCGGACGGGTCCAAGGTGGTCCCGCCGGGCCAGCGACCGACTGGGATGCGTGCGACCTCCCAGGGAGTCCGCTCGCCGTCCCGCAGGAAGTCAGTATCGACCACGGAGACGTCGTGAGATTCGCGATTGGGCACGAGGGCATAGCGGCCTTCGGGCTCGAAGACCACCCGTATCGGCGTCTCGCCAAGTAGGGAGACGGTCTCGGCCGACAACGAGTCCGGATCCACGAGCGAGAGACGGTCGTCCGCCTGGTTGGCGACGAGCACCTCCCCGGTGTCGGGATCCACAGCGATCCCCTCGGGTTCCTCGCCGACCTGCGGGTCCGCCACGAGGTCACGCGAGTCGGCGTCGATCACGGTGACGGAGTCACTCCCGATATTCGCCACGTACACCCGGGACTCATCCGGGGAGAAGGTCACCATGTGGGATTTGTCCTGGTGGGTCGGGAACACGTCGAGTAACTCGAGGGAATCGAGATCGAACACGAACGCCCGGCTGCTGTAGGTCGCGACCAACCACAGTTCCCCGACGGATTCCCGGACCGCCAGGCCGTGGGGGAAATCGAACTGTTCGTGTTCGAACCGGTCGGTCACCGCCCGCTCCTCGTTATCGAGGACCAGCAGGGACCCGCCCAACGAACACGTCACGAAGGAACGACGGCCGTCCGGTGATATCGCCACCTCGTGGGGGTTGAAATCCGTCTCGACGGTACCGAGGCGGTCCCCGGTGTCCGCGTCGAGGTACCATACCGTATCGCTGTCCTTGTTCAGGACGACCAGTTCGCCCATAGTGGGCGGTACATTCGACGCCACCAAGAAGCCCCGGGGGCGGCGCTAGTCCCCGGTTTCGACGTCGGGACGTGGCGACGTCTCGAGCCCGTCCCCCGGGTCGCGCTCGACGGCCGGGGGAACCTCGGTGCGGCTCGAATAGCCGTCGAACCAGCGGCGGATCCGTTCGATCCGGTCGACGACGTGACCCGGCTCGCCGCTCCGGGACAGTTCGTGGCCCTCACGCGGATATCGCACGAGTCGGCTCTCGACGCCGGCCTTCCGGAGGAGCAGGTAGAACATCTCGCCGTTGTTGATCGGAACCCGAAAGTCGTTCTCGGCGTGGATGACGAGGGTCGGCGTATCGACGTCGGGGACCGAGGCGACCGGGGACTGGTCCCAGAGGAAGGACGGGTCCTCGTTCGGGGTCGTATCGAAGTCGCCTTCGATCAGCTTGAACGCGTCCGTGGACCCGTAGAACGAGGAGAGGTCGAAGACGCCGCGCTGGGCGACCGCGGCCTCGAAGCGGTCGGTCTGACCCACCAACCAGCCCGCCATGAATCCGCCGAAGCTGCCGCCCGTGAGGAAGCATTCCTCGCCGTCGATGTCGTCGCTCCGGACGACCTCCTCGACGCCAGCCAGCACGTCCGTCGCCGTGACGGCCCCCCAATTGCGATCGATGGCCATGGCAACGTCCTCCCCGTATCCCACCGAACCGCGGGGGTTCGAGGCGAAGACCGCGTACCCGTTCGCCGCGAGGGTCTGGAATTCGTGGAACATCGTGCCTGAGGGCGACCACATCGCGTGTGGCCCACCGTGGACCTCCACGACCAGCGGATACGGCGGCTCGCCCGCCCCCGCAGGTGGGGTGAACACCCACCCCTGGATGGTCTCTCCCTCGGACTCGTAGCTGATCTCTTCTGGAGTGGCCAGCGGTCGCTCGGCGAGGAACTCGTGGTTGAGATGGGTGAGGCGGTCCCGGCCGGCCTCCCCGTCACCGACCGAATAGGCGAACACGTCTCCCGGATAGTCGGCTTCGCTCTGGGTCGCGACGACTCGGTCTTCGCCCACAGCGAAGCCGTTCACGTGAGCTCCAGCGCCTGCGATGACCGTCGTGTCACTGTTCCCGTCCCCCGGAACCCGCCTGACGACGACGGATCCCTCATCCGGGGTCGCAAAATAGAGGTCGGTCTCGTCCGGCCCCCACCGGATCGGGAGCTGGGCGAGATCTCGGTCGAGATCGGCCGTGACGGCGGTTCGGTCGCCGGTGGCGCGGTCGATCACGTCGATCTCGGTCTGGCGCATGGAGGCCCGCTCCTCGGGGGTCCGGGTCACCGCCAAACGGCCGTCGGTGGTGGCGGCGAGCCGCGGCTCCCAGCCCGTGGTGTCCGCGACGGTCTCTACGGCCTCTGTCTCGATGTCGACGGCATCAATGTCGTATCGCATAGAGGCGTCCGGGTGGATCGCCTCCGGGTCCCGCTTGACCGCGTAATAGACGGTCCCAGCGTCGCCCCAGGTCGGTGCGACGTGTTCGAGGTCGGCGTCGGTCACCCGCTCTACCGTACCCTTCTCTAGATTCGCGACGTACACCTGGCTCGTGGCCCCGTCGAAGTACGAGGCGTCCGCCCGGTATACCAGCCGGTCGATCACCCGCGGGTCCGGGTCCTCGCGTTCGTAGTCCTCCGCGACCACAAGGTCGTGTCCGGCCGCCCGTTCGTCGGGCCTGACATGCTGGGTGAAAGCGATACGCGAGCCGTCGGGGCTCCACGCGATGTTCGAGACCCCACCGATCACCTCGGTCACCTGGCGGGCTTCACCGCCTGCTGCCGGCAGAATCCACAACTGGGTGCGGTCCTCGGGATCGGCCCTGGTGCTCACAAAGGCCAGCCGGTCGCCCGACGGGCTCCAGCGGGGCTCCGCGTCGATCCCGTCCTCGATCGTGAGCGGGGCGGCCTCCTCGCCGGGACCGACCCCGTAGATCGTGATATCGTACTCCTCCTCGGTTTCTGGTCGTCGGCGCAGGAAGGCGACGGTTCCGTCTGGGGCGATAGACGGCTCGGAGACCGTGGCGAACTCGTGGAAATCGGCAGCGGACATCCTGGGCATTGCCCCTACCAGCGGCCCCGACTCCGATACCGTTTCTGGTGTGGTATTCGAGTCGAGACGTCCGGCGCCGGACACTCGGATCGCTGATCCCGCGAAGGTTGCACAGGCCTTTACCGTCCGCAGTCGTCGGCCCAGACATGCCCACACCCGACCCGGACCGATTCGAATCGCGACGTTCGACCCTCTACGCCCCGGAGGGCGCGGTCGCGACGAGTCAGCCCCTCGCGGCCACCGCGGGGCTTGCCATCCTCCGTGACGGCGGCAACGCCTTCGACGCCGCCGTCGCGACGGCGGCAGCGCTCAACGTCGTCGAACCGACGAGCACCGGGCTCGGCGGCGACGTCTTCGCGCTGTACCGGACCGCCGACGGCGAGGTCGGCGGGATGCAGAGCTGCGGGAGCGCCCCCAAGGCCGCGTCGATCGAGGGAGTCCGGGAGGCGGTGGCAGCCGACCGCGACGCCGACCCCGGCGCCGTGACCATGCCCGATACCGGCCCACACGCGGTCACGGTCCCGGGGACGGCCCGGGGCTGGGAGGCCACGCTCGACCGACTGGGGCGGATGGACCTCTCGCGGGTGCTCCAGCCCGCCATCAGGTACGCCACCGAGGGGTTCCCGGTCACCGAGGTGGTGAGCGCCCAGTGGACCCACGGCGAGGAGCTCTTCGAGAGCGAGCACGCCCGCGAGGCGTTCCTGTTCGACGGCGAGAGTCCGAGTACGGGACAGACGGTCTCGCTTCCCCGTCTGGGCCGATCCCTTGAGCGGGTCGGAACGGAGGGCGCCGACGTCGTCTACGAGGGCGAGATCGGCGAGGCCATCGTGGCGGAAGTCCAGTCACGGAGCGGGTTCATGGAGATGAGCGACCTGGCGGCCCACGAGGCCGAATTCGTCGAGCCGGTCTCGACCACCTACGAGGGCGTCGAGGTCTACGAGTTGCCGCCGACGAACCAGGGGCTCATCGCCCTCGAGGCGTTGAACGTCGCCGAAGCCCTCGGAGTGAGCGAGGAACCGTTCGATTCCACGGCCCGGACCCACAAGCTGATCGAGGCGATGAAGGTGGCCTTCCACGACGGTCACCATCACATCGCCGACCCGACCTTCGAGTCGGTCCCGCCGCTGGCCGACAAGGCGTACGCCCGAAGTCGGGCGGCCGATATCGGCGACCGGGCCGCCACCGACGTCGACGTCGGGTTGCCGGACGCCGCCGGCGAGGACAGTGACACCGTGCTCCTTTCCGTCGGTGACGCCGAGGGGAACCTCGTCTCGTACATCAACTCTCGCTTCGCTGGCTTCGGGAGCGGGCTCGTGGCCGGGGAGACCGGCATCGCGCTCCAGAACCGGGGCAGCGCGTTCTCGCTGGACCCGGAGGACCCCAATGCCCTCGAGCCCGGGAAAAAACCCTTCCACACACTCATCCCTGGACTCGCCAACTTCGGCCCGGAGAACTGGGCGGCCTTCGGGGTCATGGGCGGATACATGCAGCCCCAGGGCCACCTCCAGGTTCTCACGAACATCGTGGACGGCGACCTGCCCCTCCAGGCGGCCCTCGACCGGCCGCGATGGCGCTACCGGGCCGACGGGACGGTCGGCGTCGAGGAGCGACTGGGCGGCGGCACCCAGACGAAGCTGGTCCGGCGCGGCCACGACGTCAGGATCCTGCCGCCGCTGCAGTTCGGCGGCGCCCAGATCATCAGGTCACAGGATGGCGTCCTCTCCGCGGCGACCGAGCCCCGGAAGGACGGAGCTGCCGTCGGGTTCTGAATCGGCAGGTGGGCTAGTCCTCGCCGGAGACGCCACACACTATTAATGGCCGCGACCCCAATTCCCGGCGATGGTCTCAAGCCAGTTCATCCTCGCGGTCGGCGCGGTGGTGGTGCTCTCGATCGGCTCCGTCACCTGGGCCACCGAGCGACGGTACGTGGGGGGCTGGATCCTGGGGTTCGGGTTCATTCTGGCGACGTTCTGGGCCATACTCGGGATGCTCTATCCCGAACTGGCGGGGATGGATGCCCAAACCTATCTCCTCTTCGCCACGATGGCGGGGTCCTTCGCGATCTATTTCATGCACACCGCATTCTACTCCCGGCCTGCGCGCCGGGGACCGGGCTGAGAGATCGCGTCATCCCAACCAGTGGGCGCTGCTCGTCGGCCTGAATCGGGAGCGACCCCGCCCATCGAGAGACGGAAAGGGTTATTCGGCCGGTGCCCCGAGATGACATGATGATGCGGGATCGGCTCCTTCGCACAGTGGGCTCCACCCTGCTCCTTATCGGAGCCTTCGCCATCGGCTGGGCGCTCCATCGGTCATTCGTTGTGGGTGACGTCCCGTTTGGGTCCCCACCATTTGTCTTCGCCATCGTGGGTGGGTTGGTCCTCGTGGCCGCCGGGGGGTACCTCGAGAAACAGTTCGACCCCGTCGAATACGTCCTGCGTCGCCAGCGACCGGATCGGGCCGCCGATGAGGAAGAACCGATCTCGCCGCTCACCGACCCGGATCTCGAGGAGCGCGAAGAGGACGGGTAAGGCCGTGTGGGCCATCGAACGCCAAGCTTTAACGTCGACGCACTCGTTATCCGGCACATGGCGACGCTTCGAGAGCGTGTCCCCGAACCCCTCGAGATGCCGGTCGGACTCGCCGGAGTCGCAGTGGGAATCCTGGGCATCGGGGTCGGGTACATCCTCACGCTCATGGGCCTGGTGTTGTTCTTCGGTCTCCACGGAGTCGCCGAGGACCTCACTACCATCGAATCGTTGACGGTGACGGCGGTCGGTCTGGTGGTGGTCGGCATCGGCCTTGCCGGCTGGCGTGCGTTCATGTACTTCGCGTACTGAGCGCGAATCTCCCTAGACAGATGGACAGACCACGGTCCCCGCTCACCCGGACGAACGACTGGATCCGGTCCTGGTCAGACGCCTCCGTCCTCCTCCTGCTCGCATACCTGGCTGGATTCGCCTCGTTGCTCAGCTACGTCTTCGTCAGCGGTGGGAACGGTGACCCCTCCCGTCTGGAGATCGGCCTGCTGTCGGTCTCGATACTCGCGGCCTTCCTGCTCTCCATGGACATGCTGGGCAGTCAGCGGGTCGAATAGACGTGCATGACCGTGAAGGCCACCGTGATCGAGCCCACGAGGAGCGCGGCGAACACCGGGATGACCCACCGATAGGCGTAGATCCCCACGTACCAGCCGCCGACCGCGAGCGCGATGAGTGTCGGAACCGAGAGCGCGTAGAACGCCGAGGAGATGTAGCTCGCACGGCTGGGATCTTCGCGATGTTTGGCGTGGAGTCCCCGTTCCTTGGGGTCTCGTTCCGGGCCCGGCGTATCACGACCCATCGAACCGGACTACGTGACGGTCCCGCAAAAGGGTGCTGACTACGGGGGTTCCAGGCCGTCTCGAGAGGGGCCGAATCGACCCGGACACGGGTCGAACCCGGCCGTCTCCGATCAGCCGAAGATTCCGTCGATGCTCACAACCAGGAAGTACCCCGCGAAATAGACGAGGAGGTAGGCCATCAACACGGTGGCGACGGCCTGCTGGAGGTAACTCATGATCAGGAGGTCCCGGAGACTCGGGTGGAGCGGGACCAGCCAGAGTGGCAGTACCCAGGCCAGGATGGTCGTCCCCATCCCCACGAGGAACCCCACCACCATCGCCCGGACGCTCTCCCACATCGTCCGGGCGAGGACGTGGGTATACCCCCCGGCCAGGGCCAGGAACACGAGGCCCAGGATCGAGTCGCCGTAGGGGGAGACTCCCGGCCTGGAGTATACGAAGGTACCCATCCCCCCCAGGATCCCGACCACGAGGCCGATGAGAATCACCCGCGTGATCTCCCCGGCGAGGACCCTGTCGATGAATCCGTTCCCGGTGGACTCCGCGATGGTGGCCATCGTTCACACCTCCACCCTGATCCGGCTGGACTCGATCTGTGCGTTCAGCATCCCATTGATCTGCACTCGATCAGCGGCGATGGCCGCTTCCACTGACTCCCGCCCGTGTGCCTCGAGATACCCCTCCCGTACCGACATCGGGACGGTGACGGTCGCCGACCCGCCACTCGGGACAGTCACTGTGGGGGTCCCTCCGGGAACGTCCCGGGCCAGCGTGGTGTCGTTAACGGTGGCCTCGAGTTCCGAACTCGATACCTTGATCGTCCGGATGGTGGGGTTCTCCACCACGAACGTGACCTCGATTCGGTCGCCGTCGGCTGCCGAGATGTCCGTCACTTCGGCGGTGATGGCACTCGACTGGAGCATCGCGACGTGGCCCGTGACCGTGTACCCGAACAGGATCGAACCCGCGAGGACCACGAGCACGAACGTCCCAAGGACCATTCGGCGTCCTCCAGGGCCGAACGAGCCCGCTGCCATTATGTTTGCTCCGGGACCGGCGCCTCGGGCTCTGGTTCGTCGTAGTAGAGGTGACAGGCCGGCGGATCAGCCGGGTCGGTGGGGACCGTCGGATGGGTATGGGAGCAGACCGATTCGTACTCGCGGTCGATGCGCTCAAGGGCGGACTCGAAGTCGCCGCCCAGTACGTTCCTGGCCGCGTCGCGGAGGGCCTCCTCGGCTCCCGCGGGAAGGTCCACGTCGGCGAGGTCGACCCCCTCCCGGAGGTCCTCGTTCGCCTTGCGGTGTTCTTCGGGCACGTCGAGGACCATCCCCTGGGCGAGTAGCTGTTCCACCTCCGATCGGCGGGTGTCGGGATCGACGTCGTCCTCGGAGATGGTGCGTTGTGTCAGGTGGTGGCGGAACTGGTAGAGACGTCGGTAGGCGTCCTGTGACCCGCGCCAGTCTTCTGGGGGGATGATCGAGCGACAGCGTGGATGGAACTTACAACCCTTCGGCGGGTTGCGGGCACTCGGGACCTCCCCGGTCACGTTCGCCCGGTGTCGCTCCACCGATGGATCCACCTTGGGGACCGCCTCGAACAGTTCCTGGGTGTATGGATGCTCCGGCTCCTCGACGACCTGTTCGGTGGGGCCGTACTCGATGACGTCCCCGAGGTACATGATCGCGGTCTTCTCGGTCATGTACCGGATAAGCGAGAGGTCGTGGCTGATGAACACGTAGGTCAGCCCGTACTCGTCCTGTAGGTCCTTCATGAGGTTGAGGACCCCCGCGCGGATCGAGACATCGAGCATCGAGACCGGCTCGTCGGCCACGATGAAGTCGGGATCGATGACCAGAGCGCGGGCGATCGCCACCCGCTGGCGCTCGCCGCCGGAGAGTTCGCCCGGGAACTTATCCAGATACCGTTCTGCGGGGGCGAGTTCGACCTCTTCCAGCGTTTCGATGACCATCTCCCGGCGCTCGGTCCAGCCGCTGCCGACGTCGTTGATCCGGAGCGGTTCGAGGACCGAGTCCAGGACTGTCTTCCGGGGATTCAGGCTCTCGAAGGGGTCCTGAAAGATCATCTGGACCCGCTGTCGGAAGGTTGATTCCTCCTCGGAGGACATCGAGGTGATGTCCATCCCGTCGAAGGTGATCGTCCCCTCGGAGGGATCGTAGAGATTGACCAGCAGGTTGCCCAGCGTCGTCTTTCCACAGCCCGATTCCCCGGCGATGCCAACGATGTCACCCTCCTCGATGGTGAGCGAGACGTCTTCGACCGCTCGCACCGGTCTGGGTTCACGCCGCAGGAGGCGATCGGTGACACTCACGGCGGTATCGAAGTGCTTCGTCACGCCTTCCATCTCGACTAGCGGACCGTCTGTGGCTCCTGTTGCCATGTCTCCTCCTCGGTTGCTTCGTGTCGCATCGTTTCGAGCATGTCGAGACGATAGCATGCCGAGCGGTGCGTCCCCATATTCGCCTCGCGGTCGGGGTGGCCCTCCGTCGCGGCCTCCACGTCGAACGTCGGTGGGTGGGCCTCGTAACACTGCTGGACCGCCCACGGACACCGGTCAGCGAACCGACACTGCTCTTCGGGGTCTTGCAGCGTCGGCGGCGTCCCCGGGATCGCAAGCAGCCGTTTGCTGTGTTCCTCGATCGACGGGAAGGAGTTCTGCAGGCCGAGCGTGTAGGGATTCGCGGGTTCTTCGAAGATCTCGTAGGTCGTGCCCACCTCCATCAGCCGCCCGCCGTACATGACCGTCAACCGGTCACAAGTCTCCGCCATCACGCTGATGTCGTGGCTGATCATGATCATCGAGACGTCGAACTCCTCCTGCATGTCGCCGATGGCGTCGAGGACGCGGTCCTGGGTGATCACGTCGAGGGCGGTCGTCGGCTCGTCCGCGATGACCATCTCCGGATCGCAGGCCATCGCCATCGCGATCACCGCCCGCTGTTTCATGCCCCCGCTGAACTCGTGGGCGTAGTCGTCGGCGCGCTCACTGTCGATCCCGATCCGTTCCAGGAGCTCCCTCGAGCGCTCTTCGGCCTCCGCCTCGGAGGTTCCCGGCTCGTGGAGGCGGATCGCTTCGACGATCTGGTCGCCCACCTTGTACACCGGGTTCAGTGCATTCATCGAGCCCTGCGGGATGAGCGAGATCTGGTTCCATCGCACCCGGCGCATGTCCTTGACCGAGAGCGCCGTGAGGTCCATCATCCCGTCATCGCGGACCGGGACGTCGGGGTCCTCGATGGCTTCGCGCGTCGGGTCGCCGTGGGCGTCTTCCCACTCGGGCAGGAGACCGTCGAACCAGGCGTGACCGCTGGTCACCTCGCCGTTCTCGTCGAGGAGGGCGAGCAGTGATTTTCCCAGCGTGGTCTTGCCACACCCGGATTCGCCCACCAGGCCGAAGGTCTCGCCCTTCTCCACCACGAAGTTCGCGTCCTCGACCGCTTTGACATCCGGGCTATCTTCCATCCGATACGTCACCGACAGATCGTTGATCTCGAGAAGTGGCATGGATTAGCGCTGGGGATTGGAGACGTCCTCCATCGAGAAGCCGATGAAGTAGAAGGCGGCTGCCACGAGGGTGATAGCGATCCCCGGCGGGAGGAGCCACCACCACGCCTCGAAGACGTAGCCCTGGTTCTGGATCTGTTGGAGCATCAGGCCCCAGGAGTGGGCCGTGAAGTCCGCAAGTCCGAGGTAGGCGAGGCCCGCCTGGGTCAGGATTGCTGCCGCGGCGTCCTGAGCCAGGTACACGAAGGATAGCGGGAGGACGTGAGGCAGGATATGGCGGAACACGATCCGCGTGTCACTCGCCCCGGAGACCTTCGCCGAGTCCACGTACGCGTTCTCCCGCAACGAGAGCGTTTCGCCTCGGATCACGATGCAGTTGTTGATCCAGGACTTGACCACGATAGCCAAGATAATGTTCGTCGTGGTGATGCCCCGGATGGCGACGAGCACGACGACCAGCGGCAGGAAGGGGAGGCTGTACATGATGTCGGCGATGCGCTGGATCGTCTCGTCGATCCAGGTATCGCCGTAATACCCGCTGATGAGTCCCAGCGGGACCCCCACCAGACTCGAGAGGACCCCCGCGGCAAGCCCGATGTACAGCGCGTTGCGCGCCGAGAAGACCAGCTCCGTGAAGATCCCGTATCCGTTATAATTGGTCCCGAGCGGCGCGAAGAACGGGTCGCCGAACGCGGGCGGGTGTGGCATCGTCTGTAACTGTTCGGCCGTGAGATACCCCGACCCGGTGCCGATATAGGCCTTCCATTCGACCGGGTGTGGCGCGAAGACGCTGGGGAACAGCGCCCAGAGGCTGAACATCACAAGGATGAGGATGCCGACGACCCCGAGTCGGTGGGTCGTGAACTGATCCCACCCTCGCTGGAACCGGTCGTATCGATACCCCCACCGTCGCTTCAGCGCGTCGACCCAGGACAGCTCTTGTTCTTGTGATGCCATGTCAGTTCTCCTCCCCGAACTTGATGCGCGGGTCCAGGTACGTGTATGCCACGTCGGTCAGCAACCGCATGATGACGATCATCACCGCCAACACAAAGAACACGGCCTGGGTGACTGGATAGTCGTTGTTCAGGACCGCATCCACGAGCAGCAGGCCCATCCCCGGGTAGTTGAACACGTTCTCGATGAGGACCGCGCCATCCAAAATGAACGCGATGCCCACGATGGCCTGCGTAGCGACGGGGATGAGCGCGTTCCGGGCGGCATGTTTTATCATGATCGCCCGTTCTGGCACACCTTTGGCCTCCGCCAGGAACACGTAGTCCGAGTCGGTGACGTCGTTCATCGTGGTCCGCATCACCAACATCGCGCCGACCCACCCCACTGCTGTGACACTGAGTACAGGCAATGCCAGGTGGCTGAGGACGTCAGTAATCACCGTCCTGACCCCCCACTCGAACTCGGGGAACTTCGTCACCAGGTACGAACTCGGGAACCAGCCCAGCTGGTAGTTGAAGACCCAGATGACGAGCCACCCGATCCAGAACGCGGGCATCGAGTAGACGAGGAGGCCACCGGTGAATATCGACTGGTCTCGCGTGGTGCCGCGGAGCCATCCGAGGTACATGCCCACCAGCGGGCCGATCATGTACCCCATGATGAACGTCGCACCGAACAGGATCACCGTACGAGGCATCCGCCGCACGATGAGATCCCAGACCGGCGTGTTCTGTGTCGGCGACCAGCCGAAGTTACCGATCTGATAGTTGACCATGAAGCGGAGGTATTGCTGCCACAACGGATCGTTCAACCCCCACCTGGCTTCGAGAGACTCTATCTGCGCCTGCGTCATGCCCGGGCTCATCATCAGGTCGATGAACGAGCCCGGCATGCTCCTGATGAGGGCGAACAACAACGTCATGATCACCAGGATCGTGGCGTAGGACAGCACCAACCGCTTCGACATGTACTTCGCACTAATCCGGGTCATGGCTGTAGCACGGACTGCGTCGGGGACGGTTCGATGGGAATCACGGGTATACCTACCGTTTACCTTCCAGTGTAGTTTTGGCGGCGCGGTTTTGAATCCTTTGTTCGAGCACTGAGGATGATCGGCTCGAGGACGCCAAGGGCGACCGCTCGGAACGTTTCAGTGTTCCACGAGGCGTGAGTAGCACACCCGATCGGTGGCGTCGAGTGAACCCGACCCACTGGCCGCGGGGAGTCGGGGTCTATGACTGCTGCTGGTAGAGGTTGTACTTCACCTGGAAACCGAGGTTCGACTGGCCCGGTCCGGCGATACCACCGACGTAGCCGTCGAACTTGTCCGAGCGGATGGGCCACTGCTTGATCTCGTACTGGTAGACCTGGTAGGCCTGTTCGAGGTAGATCTTCTCGACAGCCTGGCGTGCGAGATCGTTACGGGGTTGGGTCTCCATCGTCCGCCGGGCCTCTGAGATCAGGTCGTCAGCACCCGCGTGATCGAACAACCCGTAGCCGGTCGAGTTGTTCAGCAGCGTCTCTTCGTTGCCATCGGAGTGGTCGTCCGCGTTGTCGCTGTGGAAGATGCTGTACATGGAGCTGACGCCGAACGGCGACGTGTTGCCCCAGCCCATGTGATACATGTCGAAGGTCTCCGTTCCGTACACTTCCTGGAGCAGCGGGTTGAAGGCCAGCACCTTCCGCTCGATGGGGATGCCCAACTGCTGGAGGTTCTGGACGTAGATCTTGTCCATCTCCGTGAGGTTCGGCACCAGCTGGGGCGGGTACATGTAGTAGACGAGCGGATCGCCGTCTCGAAGTTCCGGGATGGTCTGTCCGTTGACCCGGATCTCCTGTTCGGCTTCACTGTCCTGGAGGACGCTCGACTGCACCTCGCCGAAGCTGTAATCGTGTCGGGCCGAAGATTGATTCGTGGTCACGCCGGTGTAGCTCCCCGGGTACTCCTGGCCGGCATAGGTGCCACCCTCGCCGGTGACGAGCTGGCCCTCGGTCATGAACTGGCGGACCGCCCCGTAATCCGGAACGCCCGGTGAAGAGGCTCGGAACGTGAATGCCTGCGTTTCGGGATCTTCAAGCCCTTGTCCTTCGTCGGGTCGCGCCGCCGTATATCCCGGCGGGACCACGAAGTCGCCCTCGTTGGCATAGCCCTGAGCCAGGCGATTGACCCAGTAGACGTCGTCCCAGACCATGCTAAGCGCCTGCCGGAACGTGGCGTCGTCGAATGGCGTCCGCCGGAGGTTATACCCCAGGTAACTGTACCCGGTGTCACTCCCGGTAACGATTTCCTGGCCTTCGTTCTCTTTGATCTGCTCGACGTTGGCGGCCCGGGCAGCCCCGTAGAGGGCGTCGAGTTCGCCCTGCATGAACGCCTGGTTCATCGCCGTCTCGTCGGTGTACACCAGGAACCGGATGGAATCGAGGAACGGACCACCCGTTTGGATGTTGTCGAAGTCGTCCATCCAGTCCAGGTCGTTCAGTCCCCAGTCGTCGCGGAAGGTAACTTCGATCGCGGTGTCCGGTTCATATGTCGTGATCTGCCCTGGGCCCGCACCGACTGGGCGGTCCGGAATCTGGTCACCGGGGTTGTATTCGTTGAAGGTTTCGACGTCTTCCCATTCGTGCTGTGCCAGGATTGGCAACGCGATCTGGTTGACGTCGTACGTCCCCACCGGTTGCGTGAGATCGACCCGGAAGTCGAAGTCGTTGTCCGCCTCGGCCACCGAATCGATCGGCCGGATCGTCGAGAGGTATCGACCCGGCTCCTGGTCCATCATGTACTCGTACGTGAACAGGACGTCATCGAGGGTAAGGTCCTCGCCATCGTTGAATGTGAGGCCCTCGCGCATGTTGACGAAGATACTGGGTTCGCCACTCTCGACGTCCTGGACCTCCCAGTCCGTGTACACCGATGGATACACTTCAAAATTGAACGGATCCAGGAACGTCCCCCATGCGTGGATGTAATCGAGGATGGCCCACGCGTAAGAGGAGGAGGTTGCGAGCCCGTTGACGGAGGGCGGTGTGTTCGGGAGCCCGACGGTGATCGTCCCACCTTGGTTCGGACCACCATCGCCGGTGTCTTCCGTCGTGGTCGTCGTGTCCTCGCCGGTATCTTCCGTCGTGGTCGGCGTATCTTCTTCTTGACCATCACCACCTGCGCAGCCGGCCAAGCCGACCACGCCCGCGGCACCCATCGTCTGGAGGAGTCGTCGCCGATCGACCGAGCCAGTCCCGTCTGTGTCGTTGGACGACATACCACAAAGACGGAGTGCCATGCACTTATTTTTGTGGATTTTGTCATGGTCGTTTATTATTCAGTTCACGTATGTGTCGAGATGTACAGGCTCGGACCGCGAGCAAGGCATAGAGCGGATATCGAAGGACGGGGCTGCTTCCGACCAGCGTCGTGGTCTGATCCGACCGAGGATCGCGCCAGCGGACACGGTTGACACAATGATACGTTCCGCGGGGATGTCCTATCCCTTAAAATGCTGGGCCTCTATTAGAAGCTGTGTAGAAGCTTCCTACCGCCCCTGGCTTCGGTCGCGACAAATATTGGCAAGTATATGAGGGATCAACGGGCGGGCCGGGGATCTGGCCCGTACAATGTCCCACCGGTGACCGGGCGTCCCGATTCTACGTCCGGTTCCACCGCTGCGGTTCCACATCCACCCGACGGCCAAGGGGGTGTCTCAACTTCCCAACTTGCTGACAGCAAATACTGACAGAATCCCCCGGCCGTCGGTTTCGTTACCAAGGCTGCAGATATCGTGGCGTGCCGGATTCGGGAGGTTCGGCGAACCAAAGGACTATGCCGCGTTACGGCTTAGGTCGGCCTAAGATGAGTACCGAATCGGCGGATGGAGAGGATCTCAGGGCCCAGGTCACGAGTTTCCTCGAGCGGAACTTCCCCCAGATCTGGATGCACGGGGGGACCGCGGCCATCGAAGAACTCGACGTGGAGGCGGGGGAGGTACATCTGCAACTCGGCGGTGCGTGTAGCGGCTGTGGGATCTCGCCGATGACCGTCCAGGCGATCAAGTCCCGGATGGCCTCGGAGATCCCGGAGATCCAGACCGTCCACGCCAACGCCATGGATACCGGATCGGCCGGGGCACAGACAGGCCACCAAGACACCGACGACCCGTCCCGCGGTTCCGGTCACGAACGCGACGAATCGACTGACGTCCCCTTCTGAGCCGCACTCGACGCCCGTGAATTGTGGTCCGTGCCGAGCACACGCTACGTCGTCTATCTCACCCTTCGTGCAGTCTGGCGTCCCTCGGACAGTCTGTCCAAATCCTCGGGCGTTCTGACTCCCCCGGACCCGTCTGTCTAACCCCCCGACATTACATAGGAGGATGTGAATCGTCGGCACAGGATGTTAGCCGCACACTGTTCGAAGCTACGGAACCTGGAACGGCGCATGGAACGCGTCGACCGGAATGTCCCGGACCCAGCAGATTGAGCGAGGGCGGGGCGGTCTGCTGAGAGCGGATCGAACGAATCAGGAATCGATGAAACCCGTTCGAGCGGGAGCGGTGAACCACTCGCCGAGTGGCGGAATCGAGAGGGAACCGGTGGAGCCGCGCCAGTCCCCGCTTCCACAATGTTCTATACCGTGGCCGGAAATCGTTCCCCACGGCAATGGGCGACCCGGAGATCAGAACCCACGAGACCACCAACACCTCCCTCGCGGTGCTGTCGGCGGTCGCGGACCTCGAGACACCCACGACGAGCGAGGTGGCCGAGCATCTGGAACTGGCGGTCAGCACGGTGCACAAGCACCTCCAGACCCTCCTCGCGAACGGGCTCGTGGTCAGATCCGGGGACGCCTACCAGCTCGGACTCAAGCTCTACCATCTCGGGACCAAGGCGAAACGACGGGACACCCGGTACCTGCTCGCCCGGGAGAAGACCCACGATATCGCCGAGCAGACCAGCGAAGTCGTGAACTTCTCCGTGGTGGAGAACGGCCGGGCGATAACCCTCTTCGACAGCCTCGAATCCGGAAGCCTGCCGGGCTTTGAGTCCGGCCAGTACTTCCACCTCCACGGGTCGGCGGCGGGCAAGGCGATGCTCGCCGAGATGCCCCGCAATCGGGTGGAATCGATCATCGAACAGTGGGGGCTCCCGCGCCTGACCGAGAACACGATCACGGACGAGACGGCGCTGTTCGAGGAACTCGAGACCATCAGGGAACGCGGGTATGCCGTGAACAAGGAAGAGGCCTGGGAGCGGCTCAAGGCCGTCGCCGTAGCGGTCCACAACGCGGACGGCACCGTGCTCGGCGCGATGGACGTCTCCGGGCCACCGTCGCGGCTCCCCTACGAGCGGGAACTGGCCAAGACCCTGAAGGCCGGCGTCGCCGACCTGGAAACCGAACTCGAGATGCAGGTCCATCTGGTGGAGCGGCGGGGTTAGGAACGCCGGCCACCGGCGAGTGATTCGAGTCGGCCCCATCTCCTGCCGAACCCCGATGGATTGGGGCTGCCCATTATATAATACACCAAGCACCCGTCAGTCAGGGGCTTTCCTCCGATAGGTAGGTGGTTTGCCGGCCTTTCTCTCGTGTCGTCTCGCCCAGTTATTCGTCCGGGCGAGTCTGCTTCCTCGCCTTCCCCGCCCGTCGGTCGCGCTCGATCGCGGCGCGGTCCCTGTCGTCAGGGTTCCCGTACCCCCCACCACCCGGTGTCCTGACGGTGACCGAGGTTCCGGCCGCGACCGCCCGGGTCGTCTTCGCAGGGACCTCCTCACCATCGACGATGTTCTCTCCGGTCGCCCCCGACTCCCCGCCGGCCAGGCCAGCCGGGCCGGTCCGTCGGCGTTCGGTCAACAGCGACACGACGGCGTCGATCTCGACGGTGAGCGAGCGTTCGATACCGAGACCGCCGCGGAACTGCCCGGCCCCGCCGCTGTCGGGCCGGAGGGCGTATCGGTCCACCCGGAGAGGATACTCAAGCTCGAGGGCCTCGATGGGCGTGTTGAGGGTGTTGGTCATCCCGACCTGGACCCCATCCATCCCGTCGGCACCGTCCCGCCCGCCGAATCCGCCGCCGATGGTCTCGTAATAGGTGAACCCGTCGGCCGCCCGGTTCCCGACGATCAGGTTGTTCATCGTGCCCTGGCCCTGGGCCGGGACCGACCCGGGGACGGCCTCGGCGAACGCCGACAGCACCACGTCGGTGACCCGCTGACTCGTCTCGACGTTCCCGCCCACGACCGCGGCGGGCGGTTTCGGATGGAGCACCGACCCAGAGGGCACGTCCACGGTGACGGGCCCGTACGCTCCCTGATTCGGTGGGATCTCGGGATCTGTCACCGCGCGAATCACGAAGTAGACCGCGCTTTCGGCGACCGCCCGCGGGGCATTCATGTTGCCGCGGACCTGTTTGGCGGTCCCGGCGAAGTCCAGCCTGACGGCCGACCCGTCGACCATCACTGCGACCTCGATCGGAACCTCCTCGTCGACGACGCCGTCGCCCTCCAGGACGTCGCGGGCCGTGTAGGTCCCATCGGGGAACTGGGAAAGTTCCGACTCCATCCGGGAGCGGGAGTAGTCGATGACCGCGTCGAAGGCGGCCGTCAGCCGGTCGCGACCGTGTTCCTCGAGCAACTCCCGCAGCCGTACGCGGGCTCGATCGTTGGCGGCGAGTTGGGCCCGAAGGTCGGCTTCGCGCTCGTCGGCGTTCCGCACGTTTGCCAGGACGAGAGCGAGGATATCCTCCCGGAGTTGGCCCCGACGGACGAGACGGATTCCAGGGATCCGGATTCCCTCCTGGTAGATCTCGGTCGCACCGGCCGGCATACTGCCCGGCGTCATCCCGCCGACGTCTGCGTGATGGGCGCGAGTGACCCCATAGCCCACGATCTCGTCGTCGCGGTCGATCGCGGAGACGATGGTGATGTCGGGGAGGTGGGTCCCGCCCGCGAACGGGTCGTTGAGGACAAAGGCGTCACCCGGCTCGGGGTCCTGATCGAGAATCGCGTCGACGGCCCGGGGCATCGCCCCGAGGTGGACGGGGATGTGCTCGGCCTGGGCGACCATCCGGCCCTCGGGGTCGAAGAGCGCGGCCGAGCAGTCCTGGCGCTCCTTGATATTCGGGGAGTACGCCCCCCGGATGAGGACCTCGCCCATCTCCTCGGCGACGCTCTCGAGCTGGTTGCGGAGAATCTCCAGGGCGACCGGATCGACGTCCACCTCCTCGAACTCGTCGGTCATGCCTGCCCCCGTTCGAGTACCAGAGTGCCATCGGTCTGTACGGTACCGGCCCAGTCGGGCGGCACGACGGTGGTACTCTCCGCCTGTTCGAGGATGGTCGGGCCCTCGACGTGGGCACCCACCGGGACCGTGCGCCGCTCCCTGACCCGGGTCCGCCGCCGGTCGCCGTCGAAATACGCCTCCCGAACGCGCTCACCGGCCGGTTCCTCGGCCGCAAAGGTGGTCTCTGGCGCCGACCGGGGCGCTTGGGCGGTCACCCGGAGGTTTACGAGGTCAACGGGCGCGTCGAGCGTGTAGCCGTATGCCCGGTCGTGAGTCTGCTCGAAGCGCTCCCGGAGGTCATCCACCACGAGGACCTCCGGGGCCGCGACGGTGAGTTCGAAGCTCTGGCCACGGTATCGGAGGTCGGCGAACCGGTCGACCGTCGACTCCGCGTCGGTGCCGATCTCGGCGATTGCCCGATCCACGAGGTTATCATATATGGTCTCGAGTTCCCCGAAGTCGGCCTCGGCAAGGGCCACGCGATGGGTGCGGACCTCGTCGTGTCTCTCGTCGGCGTCGAGCAACCCGTAGGCGGACAGGACCCCAGAGGCCAGGGGCACGACAACGGTGTCGATGTCGAGGCCCTCGGCCACCGCGGTCGCGTGCATCGGCCCCGCGCCGCCGAACGCGACCAGGGCGTAGCGTCGGGGATCGAGTCCCTCTTCGACCGTGACCGAGCGGATCGCCCGGATCATGGTGGCGTTCGCGACCCGGAGCACCCCCGCCGCGGCCTCGGTCGCGGACCCGAGGCCGGCTTCCGCTGCCAACTCCCGGAGCGTCGCTTCGGCTGCGTCGACATCGAGCGAAAGTTCGCCCCCGAGGGCGGTGTCCGCCCCGATGTATCCGAGGACGACGTTCGCGTCGGTGACCGTGGGATCAGTCCCGCCGAGGTCGTAGCTCGCCGGGCCGGGGTTCGCCCCCGCAGACTCCGGGCCGACCCGGAGCGCGCCGCCGGGGTCCACCCAGGCGATGCTCCCACCACCCGACCCTACCGTCGTCACGTCGACCATCGGGACCCGGATGGGATGGCCCGAGATCTGGCTCTCGGTCGTCCGGGCGACGGTCCCGTCCCGGACGAGGCTCACGTCGCTGGAGGTGCCGCCCATATCGAAAGTGATCAGCCCGTGGCGGTCGTCGTGGTCGGCTGTGCCGCCGGCCGTGCGCTTCGCCCCGACGACCCCGCCGGCGGGGCCGGAGAGGATGGTCTGGACCGCCCGCTTGCGAACAGTCTCGCCCTCCGCGATCCCGCCGTTGGCCTGCATGATACGTGGCGCGGGGACGCCGGCCGTCGTCGCCCGGTCGGCGAGCCGACGGAGATACGAATCGATCGTGGGTCGAACGTAGGCGTCCACCGCAGTCGTGGCGGTGCGCTCGTACTCCCGGAACTCCGCGAGCACCTCGCTTGAGACCGACACCGGGACGTCGAGATGGCCGCGAAGCACCGCTGCCACGGCCCGCTCGTTCTCGGCTTGACGATAGGCGTGCAGCAGCGAGACGGCCACGGCCTCGACACCTGTGGCATCCAGTTCTTCGGCGAGAGCGTGGATCTCGTCTTCGTCAACCGGCTCATCGATGCCCGTCGGCCTGACGCGTTCGGTCACCTCGTATCGTCGATCCCGTGGCACGACCGGCGCCGGCTTCTCCGCGTGAAGGTCATAGAGGGCCGGGCGGGTCTGTCGACCGATCTCGAGGACGTCCCGGAAGCCCTCGGTGGTCACGAGGGCCGTCTTCGCGCCGTCCCGTTCCAGCAACGCGTTCACCGAGACCGTCATCGCGTGGGTGAACTCGGTGATGTCCCCGGGGTCGATACCCGCCTGCTCGCAGGCCTTCTCGATCCCTGCCATCACGCCCTCGGACTGGTTCGCCGTGGTGGGGACCTTCGCCGTGACGATGTCCTCGCCGACGACCAGGACCACGTCGGTGAACGTCCCGCCGACGTCGACGCCGACCGCGGCCGACATCAGCGCCCGCTCCCGCGACTGGTCCGCCCGCGATGCAGCGACGGCGGACGCTGACGGGTCCTCCCGGCAGAATCATACCGGGCGCCTCGATATGCAGTTTTTACCATGATACGTTGGCGCACGCAACCGGGCTTGAAAACCGTTGTTGGACCCCCAACGGTTGTCGGAACGCGGTCGTGTCCGGGAGGAGTGGCCGGGTCGCGCTACGTGAGGTCCGTTGGCGAGCGAAATTCCACGTTATAGTCGGTGAAGTGCCCGTATTCCGGGTATTCTCAGCCCCCGAAAACGCCCTCGGTAGTTTATCTGTATTTAGGTAAGACTAAACCTTAGGGTAGCCTAAATCATGGCTGACGACACAGTATGCCCGATGGATCTCGCCGGTGCGGCCTGGATGACGGATTCGATAATGATGCCATCGACTGATATAACGCCTCGCGACGGAGGGACTATCGCCAGACAACTGTCTCCGGATCCGAGGGGGCAACAGCATGACTGACCCGCACCGAGAAGGGCGGTCAGCTCGGACGCGTCGTCGCTTCCTCGCGACCGCCGGCGCGTTCACCGGGGCGACGCTGTTGGCCGGCTGTGCTGGGAACTCGGGCTCGGGTGGCGATACCACCACCGAAACACCGACGACGACGGCGGAGAATACCACGACGACCACCACCCGCGGGTCCGAATCGTATTCGGTCAAGATGGCGCCCGCAGGCCAGGTTACCTTCGAAGAAACTCCCGAACGCTGGGAGACCTACTTCCCGGGCTACGCCGACATGGGTGTCGCGCTCGGGGTCTCCGACGGCCTCAGCGCGGTCGGTTTCAAAGCCAGGTACCACACGGACTACTACGAGCAACTGGACGGCGTGTCCATCGACAAGAAGGGGTTGACCGAGCTCATCGGCGACGGTGGCATCGACAAGGAGATCTACTACGAACTCGACAACGACGTCCACGTCACCGACCCCCAGTGGCTGATCAACAACTCATTTTTCGGCTTAGAGGCGGACGATATCGACGAACTCCGGACGAACGTGGCCCCCTTCATCGGGAACACGATCTTCCGGCGAACGGACGACTGGCACACCTACCGGTATTATACGCTGTACGAGGCCTTTGAGAAGGTGGCCGCCATCTTCCAGACCGAAGACCGCTTCGCCGCGTTCGAGACATTCCACGACGATTTCGTCGCCGACATCCAGGCCTCGCTCCCGCCCGCCGACGAGCGCCCGAACGGACTGCTCTGCTTTGCCGCCTCCGACGAACCCGAGAAATTCTCGCCGTACAGACTCACCGACAAGGGAACGAACAAGAAGCACTTCCGAGACCTCGGCGTCGCCGACGCGCTCGCTGGGACCGGCATCGACGGCCTGTCGACGACCGACCGGGGACAGATTGACTACGAGACAATCCTGCAGGTCGACCCGGACACGTTGTTCGTGCGTGGCCACGAGACGAAGAGTCGGGCCGAATTCGAGGACACGGTCGTGGCCTTCATGCGCGAGCATCCGGTGGCGGGCCAGCTGACCGCAGTCGAGAACGATGCTGTGATCCGTGGCGGCCCGATCTACCAGGGGCCGATCCAGAACCTCTTCCTGACCGAGCGGTTCGCCACGGCACTGTATCCCGACGTGTTCACCGAGGAGGAACTGTTCGACCGGGATGCAATTGCGGCGATCATCAACGGAACCGCCTGATATGTGCCACTCGATACAGTCCACCCCCGGGAGCCCGGACCTGACCTGAGGACACATGGCCGCCGATACCCGCCCCGAAGATTCGAAAACGCGTCGGAGACCGGGATTCGAGTGGATCGACCGCTCATTGATCGTGCTCGCCCTCTCGAGCGTGGGGATCGTCGGCCTCGGTGGACTGGTCCAGGTGAGCTTCGGTGCCTACGAAATGTCACTCGCCGCAGCGTGGAGAGCGGTCTTCGACCCCGCGGTCCTCTCCGATCCGGCAGCCTGGAGGGCGTTCCTCCTGGGAACCGAGATGCCCGCGATGACCGACCAGAGCCTCATCGTCTGGAACATCCGGCTCCCCAGGGTGTTCGTGGCCATCCTCGTGGGGATGAATCTCGCCGTCTCGGGGGCCATCTTCCAGGCGGTAACCAGAAACGAGCTCGCGAGCCCGTTCATCCTCGGAGTTTCCTCCGGGGCCGGGCTCATGGTCCTGCTGACACTGGTCGTCTTCTCCGGGCTCTCGGCGGTGCTCCCGATAGCCGCCTCCATCGGCGGCGCCGTCGCCTTCGGCATCGTGTACGCCATCGCCTGGAAGGGAGGGACCTCCCCGGTTCGGCTCGTGCTCGCGGGCGTGATCGTCGGCACCGTCTTCAGCTCCCTGCAGACGGCCCTGTTCTTCTTCGCCGAGGACGTCGGCGTGGTACAATCGGCGATCGCCTGGACCACCGGCTCGCTTACCGGCACCGACTGGGAGCAGGTCCGGATGGTCCTCCCGTGGACCGTCGTGGCGATGGGCCTTGCCCTGGTGAGTTCGAGACAGTTGAACGTGCTGCTGCTCGGGCAACAGACGGCGAGCTCGCTCGGGATGGAGGTCGAAAGGGTCCGGTTTGCGCTCTCGGGGATCGCCGTCCTCGCCGCCGCCGCGAGCATCGCCGTGGCCGGTATCGTGGGGTTCGTCGGGCTCATCGTTCCCCACGTCGTGCGGAATATCGTCGGCAGCGACTACAAGCAGATCATCGTGGGGTCGATGTTCGCGGGGCCAGCACTGCTGGTCGCCGCGGACGTGGGAGCGAGACTGGCCCTGAATCCGACCCAGATCCCGGTCGGCATCGTGACCGGCCTGATCGGGGGGCCGTATTTCCTCTATCTCATGCGGAAACAGAAACGCCTGGGTGAGATCTGATGTCCAGAGAAGTCATCCACAGTCGTCCGGACGAGGTCGCATCGACGATCGACCGGGGTAACCCGGGAGCCACAGACGAGACGGCCGGGCCGGCACAGGCCGAGAGTTCGGCTCTCGAGGTGGTGATCGAGGACATCGTCCTCGGATATCCTGGGAGCGACGAGCCAGTGATCGACGGGGAGTCAGCCATGATCCCCGCGGGATCGGTAACCGCATTCGTCGGGCCGAACGGCAGCGGCAAGAGCACCCTCTTGAAAGGCATCGCCGGCCAGGTCGGGGCCCGCCAGGGGTCGGTCTACCTGGATGGCCGGGAGATCGTCACGTATGATAGCAAGGTCCTGGCCCGGAAACTCGGATTGCTCTCCCAGGAGAACGTCGCCCCCGACAGCATCACCGTCGAGGGGCTCATCGAACATGGCCGATATCCCCATCGTGGCTTTTTCGAACAACTCACCCAGGAAGACCGGGCGGCCATCGACCGTGCCATCTCCCTGACCGGCATCGAGGAACTCCGGGACCGGTCGGTCGGGAGCCTGAGCGGCGGGCAGAAACAGCTGGTATGGATCGCGATGGTCCTCGCCCAGGACACCGACGTCCTGTTGCTCGACGAGCCGACGACGTTCCTGGATCTGCGCCACGAACTCGCGGTGATGGAGGTCATCAAGACCCTCCGCGAGGACTGTGACATCACCGTCGTCGTGGTGCTTCACGACATCGAGCGGGCGGCCCGGATCGCCGATCACGTGATCGCCCTCGATGACGGATCGATCACCGCCTGCGGCCGCCCCGAGGAGGTCTTCACCGAATCGTTGCTCGCGTCCGTCTTCGGTATCGAAGCAATGGTGAACCGGACAGCTCACGGGTTACAGATCACGGCTTTGCAGCCCGTCTCAAACGATCCGCTGTCCGGGATGCCGGACCTGGATGGGGACACCGGCGCGGAGATTGACTGAGCAAACCGGATGACGGTCTGCGAGCGGGGTAGGACTGGGCCCACTCGGGGAAACGCGACAGCCCGTAATCCACATGTATCATACGCCCGCGATCGCGCTCGTGACCGCGAGATCGGTGCCAGGCGCCGACGGTCCGTCCCGAGAGGTGCAGGGCCCGTCTCGATACACCGACAAAGCCGGGTGACTCAGAAGACGCCCGACTGGAACCCGCGCTGGATGGTCAGCGCGTGACTGTAATCCGAATCCGAGAGGACACCGATCGTCCGTCCACCCTCGACTACCAGGGCTATCGAGGTTCGGGCCTCATTGAGCCGACTCAACACGTCGAAGGCGTCATCGCCGGTGTCCACCCGCGGGACGTCTCGCATGACCTCGGCGACGGACGTCCTCGACCGCGCGTCCTGTTTCACGCCTTTCAGATCCCCGAGTGAAACGACGCCCGTGATCTCGCCCATTTCGTCGGTCACCGGGAAGAGGGTTTGTCGGTCCCGGAGCATGCGCTCGGCCAGTTCTGCGACCGTGGCGTCCGCCGAGACCGTCTCGAACTCCCGGGTCATGATGTCGCCGACGGTGATGCCCTCGAGGAGTTCGTCGATTAGCACGGTCCGGGACTCGGTCGTCGCGGCACCATACACGAAGACCGCGAGCAGGACCAAGATCACGTTGAAGCTGAGCACGCCGACGACCCCGAAGAGGATAGCGAAGATGACACCGATCCGGCCCGCGATCCGGGTGGCACTCGCGTACGGGCGATCCCTGGCCAGTAACGCCCTGAGGATCCGCCCGCCGTCCATCGGGAACGCGGGCAGGAGATTGAAGACGACCAGGGTGAGGTTGATGATGGCAAGCCAGCCGAGAACGAACTGGACGACGGGGAACGAGGCGGGCGTCAGGACTGCGGCGGCCCAGAATCCGACCCCCACGAGGACGCTCGCGATCGGCCCGGCGATGGCGATCCAGAACTCACGGTTCCACTCCCGGGGGAGTTCGCTCAGGGCCGCGATCCCCCCCAGGATCCAGAGTGTGATGGACTCGATCTCGAGCCCGTACCGCAGCGCCACCCACGAGTGGCCGAGTTCGTGGAGGGTCACGCTCACGAACAGGCCGATGGCCGCGATGATCCCGATGAGCCACGGGGTGGAGCCAGCCCGCAACACCCCCACGTCGGAGGAGATGCCCATGAGTTGCTCGATCAAGCCAGCGTAGACGCTGATCTGGGCGCCGCTTCCGATCAACCACGCCAGCAGCGGGAGGAACACGACCAGGGAGACGTTGAGACGGATCGGGATACCCCAGATCCTGGTGATCGTGTAACTTCGCATACCTCTCTCTTCGCCCGAACGTCGCATAAGTTGTGTGACGACGGGGAAAGTCTCCGACAATCCCGTCACAGGCAGTCACGCTGACGAACGCAGGCGATCCGAGTCGTCGGTGAAAGACCCGCCCTAGATCCCGAGGACGGCTTTGGCCAGTCCCAGGAAGATGAAGAAGCCCAGGACGTCGGTGGCGGTGGTGATGAATATCGTCGCCGAGGTCGCGGGGTCCTTCCCGAACCGGCTCAGGACGAGCGGGATGAGCGTCCCGAAGAAGCCCGCGATCACCAGGTTCAGCACCATCGAGACGCCCAGGATCGCCCCAAGGAGCGGACTTCGATTGAATACCGAGGCGATCACGGCCACCAGCACCCCCGTGATCGCGCCGTTGAGGGCGCCGGCGATGACCTCGTTCCGGATCGAGCGGGCGCCGGTCCGGAGCGAGACCTGGTCGAGGGCGATACCCCGGACCGTGACCGCCATGGATTGTGTGCCCGCGTTGCCGCCCATGCCGGCGACGACCGGCATGTATACCGCCAGCAAGGTGAACGCCGCGATGGTATCCTCGAAGAGACCGACGACCGCGGCCGCCAGGAACGCGGTCCCCAGGTTGATGATGAGCCAGGTATAACGACTTCGGACCTTCGCCAGCGGCCCGTCGAGCACGCTTTCCTCCTCGGCGACGCCCGTGAACTCGTAGAGGGTCTCCCCCGCATCCTCCTCGATGATCCGGAGGAGGTCCTCGCCGTAGATCACCCCGAGGATGGTGTCGTCTTCGTCGAGGACCGCGACGGAACTCTCTGGATGGGTCCTGAACACCTCGACGACATCCGTATCCTCCGAGTCGTACCGGATGGTCGGGGTCTCGATCACGTGCTCGCGGAGGTCAACGGGACCGTCGTGGGCCAGGGCCAGGGTCTGCCCGGGGAGTTCGCCCACCAATTCGCCCTCGTCCGTGATGAAGATGGTCGGCAGGCGACCGGTACGTGCTTCGTGTCGCTTGACCCGATCCTCGATGGTCTCGATGTCCCGGGTGACGTCGGCCGTGATGTAGTTGAGGTGCATCAACCCGGCCGCGCTGTGCGGGCGGAAGTCGAGGAGGTAGGCCACCTTCTCCCGCCGGTTCTCGTCCAGCCGGGCGAGGATCGCCTCCCTGGTCTCCTCGTCGGCGAAGCCCAGGACGTCGGTTACCTCGTCGGGATCTAAGCCGCGGACGAATCCCAGGAGCTGGTCGCGGTCCATGTCCGCGACGAGGGAGTCGCGGGCGTTCTCCGGGAGCTGGAAGAAGACCACCCGCTGGCGTCTCGGCGGGAGGTCGAAGAAGTCCGCGGCCGGGGACGGAGAGGCGGCGATCGCTTGGTGGGCGTCCGCGAGCGTTTCGTCCATAGCGGATTGGATGGTAACATCTCCAAAAACGTTCGGGG
>CAZQNH010000002.1:0-67013 GCA_964594685.1 uncultured Halobacteriales archaeon | reverse complement strand
GCGAGCGTTTCGTCCATAGCGGATTGGATGGTAACATCTCCAAAAACGTTCGGGGCTGTCGGAAGGCTTCCCGATACGATACGACTGTGGGTCGGAACGCTCACTTCCGCGTTACTGGTCCGCCCATGTCGGACCTCAGTGTCCCCTCACGCGACCGCCGCATTCGACTCGATATTGTGCCAGACTTCCGCCATGTACTCCCCGGTGCGTTCGACCATCGCCTGGACGGCCGCGGAGGTTCCCTCGGGGGCACAACCCAGATCTCGGATGGCCTTTGTCGCGGAGAGGTGGTGGACGTGGACGCGTTCGTCGCCGGGTCGTTCGTACACGATCGTGGTGCAGGGGAGCAGACTGGTGATCCGAGGGTCGATCTCGAGAGCGTCGCGGGCGATCTCCGCGTGACACATCACCAGCAGTGCCGTCCTGGGGTAGGCCTCGCCCAGCATCCCCTCGATCATCGAATCGAGGCGGGTGACCTGTACCGTCTCGAATCCCACGAACTCGTGTTCGAGTTGGACGTACGGGACGGCATCCTCGAACGGGGCGTCGAGGGTCAGATGCATGGCCTCCTCGGCGACCGCCGAGGGACCGGCGGTGCTATCGGAGCCATCGAGGCCTTCGGTACCATCGGTCATATCTCCGATAATGGAGTCGAGCGAATCAAACGTTGCCCCTCCGGCGGAGACTACGGGCGCTCGGCATCGGAATCGGCCGTCACGAGGGTTACATGAAGTCCGCGATGCCGCTCTGTTTGTTCTTGTCGTTCTCGAACAGCGACTCGATGGATCGCTGGAGGAGCTGGAGGCGCTGTTTGGTGTACTCGCGGGAGCCGTACTCCTCGGCCACCTCGATTGCCGTATCCAGATACTTCGTCACCGACCCCTCGTGGACGGTGAGGGTCATATCGCCCCCGCACTCCCGGCACTTCCCGGTAAGGGGGACCCGGCGGTACTTCTCCCCGCAGCCGAGACAGCGGGTCTCCTGTCGGGTAAAGGCCCGGAGGTTGCCGATGAGGTCAGGAAGGAAGTGATACTCGATGACCCGCTCTGCGACGTCGGACTCGTCGACGGCCCGGAGCTTCCGGGCGAGTTCGAGCTGGGCGTCCATCTTGTCCATCATCGAGCCCAGGGTCTTGTAGGCCGAGAGGTCCGGACCGAGCGCGATATCGGTGGTGTCGTGTGTAAATCCGAATCCAGCGTACTCGGTCTCGGTCCCAAGGTTGTCTTCCGCGATGGTGATGTCGACGGCCCCTGGGTCGGCCATCTCGCGGGTCGTCTCGTAGAACTCGCGGGGGTACTGGCCGACGACGTCGACGTTGTGGGCCTCGTCGTCGATCTCCTCGGGGTCGATCCGCGAAGACATCACGAGTGGGGCGTCCATCCGGCCGCCACGCTTGTCGGGCAGGTACTGCTTCGAGAAGTTGAGGAGGCCGTCCATCAGCAACATCACGCAGTCCTCGTCCCCATCGCACTGGCCGACGTAGACGTCGTTGGCGACCAGGGTGTGGGTGTCAGCGACGGTCAAAGAATAGACGGATTCGACGGGGGAATCCACGATCTGGATTTCCTCGATGTTGCCGTAGCCCGCCGCGTGCATCCGTTGCCGGTCCTCGGGGCCGGTCGGTCCGGACCCCTCGACGACCGGGCTCCGCTTGATGTAGTGGATCGGGATCCGCTCGCCTGCTTCGAGTTGTGAGGCATCCACCCGCTCGACGTCGGTGGCCCGACCGGGGTTCGAGCCCTCGACCACCCGGAGCATCGAGTGATCCGGCGTGACGGTCAGTTCGCGTTCCGTGGTCTCGATCCGGAGCAAGTGGTCGGGCGACGGGTGTTTCGATACCGCAGTCACCGGTTTGTAATCGAAGTCCCCCTCGGGTGAGAGCGAGGGGACGAAGACGTCCGGGTCGTCGATCTCCTGGACGAGGGTCCCGAAGTCGTCCGTCCGTGGGTCCTCCAGGCGCTCCTCGACGAATCGCTCGATGGTGGCGGTCCGGTCGGCGAAGTCGGCCTCCCCCGTGGCGTACCGGATCTCGGTCTCCGGGTGGAAGCAGTTGCGGCGCTTGGCGGCGTGGAAGTACGGATGGGCGTAGCCGACTGCGGCGCTGGTGAAGCCAGCGATGCGGCCGACGACCGCTGCGCTCGTGTGGGGTGCCAGACCGAAGACGAGTTCGCCGAGGAGGTCCTCGCGCTCCTCAACCTCGTAGTACGCATCGAGGTCATAGTAGTCCTCGAGGAGTTCGTCCACGAAGTCCGCGGTCTTGAGGAGGTGCTCTGCCGCCCCGTCCGAGAGCACGATATCCTGGACCCGGAGTTCGACCAGCTGGTCGTCGTGTTCCAGCGGGTCGCCATGGATGTCCACCTCGTACCCGAGGTCCCGGAACTCGCCGACAGAGACGTCGAGTTCCGCCGGCCGCACCGCGGTCACCGGCAGGTCGGTCATGTCGTAGCGCACCGTCCCATCCTTGAATGCCGAGACCCCGTGTTTGGCCCGCAAGATCCCCTTCTCCATCGGTTCCGGGACCTTGGCCTTCGAGGTGAGTCCCTTGACGCCCTTCACGATGTCGAAGGCGTTCTCGCGCTCGCCCACCGCGGAGAGTGCGTCTTGGAACTCCGAGCGAACGTCCACTGTCTGGACGGTCACACTCGAGAGCCGCTCCCCGCAGTTGGGACACTCGACCCGGCCGGCTTCGTCCGGATGGGCTTCGATTCCGCACTCGTCACATTCATAGTACGGGCGCGTGCGCTCGCCGCAGTCCTGACATCGCGACCGGTACGTATGCGCCCCGCAAGCCGGGCACTCCCGGACCCCGAGATCTACGTCGACAGTCCCCTGGGTGCCGTCGACAGCGTCGCCGTTCGAGGCGGCCTTGCTGACGTCCCGCTGGTCGCCGCCGGCGTTTCCGATCGGGAAGAGTGTATGGACGGCGGGACTCAACTCCCGTGATTCTGACTTCTCGGGTCGACCCATCCGGTTGCCGATCCGGGTCGGCGCCCGCTCGCGGACTTCGAAGGGGGCGACGGCGTTGATCGCCTCGACGGCGTTCGCCCACTCGCGGGCACGCTCCGGGAGATCGGCCAGGGTCCACTCGCGCTCGAGGTCGGTACTGACACCTAACGAGCGGACGAGTGGCCGCCAGACCGGGACCCGGATCGTCTCCTCGCGCTGGACGTGCTCTACGAGCAGGGCCTCGAGTGCCTCCCTGACCGGTGGGGTGGTATCGATGACGAGCATGTCCCCGATCGACTCCGCTCTTTCGTCGCCGTCTCGGGGCCCACCGCCGTCGCCTTCTCGTTGCCCACCCTCGTCGCCGTTTCGTGCAGCCCTATCTGTCATGGCAGCCCCCTGCGCTAGCTCGCCCGACGCGACTGCGTCCGCGAGGCGGTCCGCGGTCTCCACGTCGATGTCGTGCCAGAGGTACGTGAACTCGGGGTGCAGCGGGGCGTCATGGTCCCGTGCCCAGTTCAGCGCCTGCCCCGGTTCCGGGTCCTCGAGGTCGACGTACGGGGAATCCCGCAGGGCCTGGACATCGGCGCCCGCCGCTCCGAGGTCCTGCACCCACCATTCGACCGTGTACGAGGCGGGGGCGAGCGGGTGGTTGTTCTCCACGAACTCCCCGTAGTTCACGAGGTACTCGCCCAGGTCCAGGATGGTCTCGACCCCGTTCCTGACCTCGAGGGCCTCGGCCGGGTCGTCGATCCGGCGAACCTCCCCGTTCGCGAGTTTCACGGTGGGGCCCTTGATGGAATCGACCGGCACGACCCCGGCAGCCTTCCCCGGGCGTTCGGTCTTGATCTGGGTCCCGGTCGCCAGGAAGTCATCGACGAGGTGCATCGTGGCCGGATGGACCCCCGCCGTCGCGAAGCCGTGGTTCCGTGCCCGGCCGTACCGGAGCCGGAACCCGCCGTGCTCGCTCGGGTGGCCGAAGACCGGGCGGCCGGCGATCAGGTCCCGGAGATACGTTCCTTTGGGTTTCGGCCGCGGGGGGCCGTCCTCGTGTTCGTCCTCGGACTCTTCGGCGGCTCCGTCCCCCGACGGTGAGTCCGCCGAGACAGCGTCCTGGCCCACCGTCCCGTCGATGAGGGCCTGCAGCCAGGGCCATTCGACGTCCGCGAGGTCGTCCGTATACCGCTGGATCTTCGGGGCTTTGAGTGCCAACCCCTCGGCGAGCACCAGGCACATGCCCCCCCGCGGGCTGTTGGTGTCGACCCGCTCCAGATCGCGGAACCCTGAGACCTCCTCGTCACCGGTCGCCTCCCCATCGAGGAGGATGGGACAGTGCCTGGCGATGTGCTTCGTCTCCTCGTCCGAAGGCGAATACTGGAGGCCCACCTCCTGGTCGTAGAGGGCGACCTCCTCGGCGTAGCGCTCGACCTCGGTATCGCGTGGCTTGTACTTCTCGATACCCAGGAGCGTCCGGGCGTAATCCGCAACCAGGACCGAGAGGGCCTGAGCCGTGCCGCCCGCCGAGCGGATGGGGCCCGCGTAGTAGACCGCGACGAACTCGGTGCCGTCGTCGTTCTGGTGGAGTTCGACCCGGTCGATACCCTCGATGGGAGCCGCGACGACCCCTTCGGTCAGGAGGGCGACCGCAGTCCGAACTGCGCCCTCGACCTTGCCCTCGCGGGTGTCGTAGTCCCCGACAGTCCCTTCGACGAAGTCCTCCACGAGTGCCAGGGCCGCCCGCTCTCGGGAGACCTCCTCGTCGAGTTCCCGCACCCGTTCGGCCACCCCCTCGATACCGAGGATGTTCTCGACCCGGTCGGCCATGTCCTTGGCGACCGGGATCTCCACCGAAGAGGAGGGGTCTTCGCCCCGCTCGCGGGCGGTCTCCGCGAGCGCGATGGCGTCCTCGAGCCGGGATTCCAGCCCCTCGAAGTACGCGGCGTCCTCCGGGCGCATCTACGGGGTCAACAACTCCATGCCAGACGCGTCGTCCACCTGGCGGGACAGCGGCTCCTCGAACCCCTGCACGAGCATCTCGCCGCCGAAGACGGTGGCTGCTTCCACCGTCCCCGAGATCGCCTGCCCGGACGGGCGGGCGAAGACGGCGGAGACCGCGGCGGATGGTCCGTCCCCGGTTTCGGCGATCGTCCCTGCCACGACGGGCATCTGAAGCGGCTCATCGAAGGTCACGCTCTCGCGTTCGAACGCGTCCTGGTCATAGAATCCGATCTCGACGTCCTCGACCGCTCCCGACCCCGCGACCCAGGCCGAGGCGAGGTCCGCCTCGGCCGCGGCGGCCTCGAGTTCCCCCGCCAGCGGCGCCCCGTACTCGAGGGTGACGAGGAGTGTTTGACTCGGCGTCACCGCCTGGTAGTCCATACTGGCCGGTCGGTAGCGGGGACAAAAAAGGTGACCTATCGCCACGCCTCGAGGCCCCGTGTCGCCGTCGTCGCTGCCGATACCCAGGCGTCGTCCCTGGAGATGTCGGCGATGACGAGACGGGGCTCGGCACCGGCCGTTTCCACCGAGGCCATGACCTCGGGGGTCGGGCCCGCATCGGCCGCGGACGTGGCATCCGTCGCCATGACGTATGATAGAAGGTCGCATCCGATATATAAGGGCAACGAAGCGACATCTCGGAAGATGTTGCCCATTCCCGGTTTCATGGCCCAGGTGCCAGCTTTGCACCCGTGAGATCCCCGACACGGTCCGAACGGTGTTGGCGTCGGCGGGAAGGCGCTCCTGACGGCCTACTCCCGGTCATGGTTTCATGGGCTGAGAGCGGACTGGTGCAGATCATGCGTCCGTGTGAATTCCTCGCGCGGTGTCGTAGCCTACAAATGCGAGGGCATAGTAAACCGGTCCATGAAGGTCGCCGACGCGATGACTCCCGGGGAGGACGTGATCAAGGTTTCGCTCCCAGGGACGCGAGACGATGTGCTCGAATATCTCCAGGAGCGGGAGTTCTCCTCGGTGCCGGTGGTCAAGGAGGAAGCCGAGGGCGAACGCTACCGGGGCCTGGTCTCCAGGGAGGATCTTATCGCCAATCCGGACGAGGACCAACTGGCGCTATTGATGGATGAGGTACCAACGACGAGCCATGATGCGAGTATCGTGGAGGTGGCCCGTCTCATGGCCGACATCGACGAGCGGCGTATCCCGGTGGTCAACGGCGGGACCATCGAGGGGATGATCACCGTCACCGACGTCATCCGACCCATCGCCGACGGGGACGTAAACGGGGAGGTTCCGGCCGGTGACCTGGCACGATCCGACGTCAATACCACCTATATCGAGACGCCGCTCCCGGTCGCCGAACGGGAGATCGCCTACGCGAAGGTGCCGTACGCCGTCGTGCTCGACGAGGAGGCTGAAACCGCGGGCATCATCACCGAGGTCGACATCATCGATGTGGCCGAGGTCGTCGAAGGTGAGGACGCAACCGGAGATAGCATCGCGAACCAAGACGACGAGTGGATGTGGGAAGGGATCAAGGCCGTCGGGAACCGGTATCTCCCCACCCGAAACGTCGAGATTCCCAAGGAGCCGGTGCGGAAGTACATGACCGCGGACATGGTGACCGTCTCGGGGTCACGCACCGCCCAGGAGGTCGCCCAGATGCTCCTGAACCACGACATCGAGCAGATCCCGCTCTTGCGCGGCGACGAGCTGTCCGGCATCGTCCGGGACGTCGACCTCCTCGCGGGGCTATGAAACTCCTGATCGAACTTGCCAAGCGCCGGGGGTACTTCTTCCAGACTGGCGAGGCCTACGGCGGCGTCGCCGGCTTCTACACCTACGGCCCCCACGGTGCGACGCTCAAGGCGAACGTGGAGGAGGCCTGGCGAGATCGCTGGTCGGTGATGGAGGGTCACACCGAGATAGACGCACCCACCGTGATGCCCGAAGCCGTCTTCGAGGCCTCCGGCCACCTCGAGGGCTTCGACGACATGCTTGTGGCGTGTCCCGAGTGCGCCGAGAGCCACCGCGCCGACCATCTCATCGAGGACGAGACCGACCTCGAGGAACCCGAGAGCCTCCCGATCGATGAGATCGAGGGCCTCATCCGGGAGCACGACATCCGGTGTCCGAACTGCGGCACCGCGTTGGCCGGCGAGCCAGTCGAGGACTTCAACCTGATGTTCGAGACGAACATCGGTCCCGGATCGGCGAATCCGGGGTACCTCCGACCGGAGACCGCCCAGGGCATCTTCGTCGACTTCCCGCGGCTCAAGGAGTACGCACGGGGCGAGTTGCCCTTCGGCGTCACCCAGATCGGGCGGGCCTACCGCAACGAGATCAGCCCGCGGAACGCCGTGGTCCGGACCCGAGAGTTCAGCCAGGCCGAACTCGAACTCTTCTTCGACCCCGAGGAAAACGAGCCTGATCTGTCCGCAGTCCGCGATGTCGATGCCCCAGTATATAGTGCGCGCGCCCAGGCCGACCCCGACGGCGAACCGGTCGTGATGACAATCGGCGAGGCCGTCGACGAGGGTATCGTTGCCGACGACTGGATCGCCTATTACCTGGGCATCGCGACCGAGTGGTACGAGAGCGTTGGGGTCGATATGGACCGTTTCCGGTTCCGACAGCACCAGGCGGGCGAACTCGCCCACTACGCCAAGGAGTGCTGGGACGCCGAAAGCGACGTCAGCGCCCCCGGCGCGGACCCCGAGTGGATCGAACTCGCGGGCTTTGCCAACCGGGGCACCTATGACCTGTCGAATCACGAGGCCCACTCCGGCGAGTCCTTCACGGTCTTCAAGGAGTACGAGGAACCCAAGACCGTCGAGCGGGCGACGGTCGACCCCGATATGTCGGAACTCGGGCCGGAGTTCGGGTCGGCCGCGGGGGCGATCGCCGACACCCTGGCCGACCTCGCCGAACGAGACCGCGCCGCCTTCGAGGGCGACTCCGTGACCGTCACCGTCGACGACGAATCCTACACGGTTCCAGTGGAGCAAACCGGCTTCGCCGTCGAGGAGATCACGGAGTCGGGTCGGCATATCACCCCCCACGTCATCGAGCCCTCCTTCGGTATCGACCGGACGGTCTACACGATCTTGGTCCACGCGTATCACGAGGACGTGGTGGACGAGGAGGAACGGACCGTCCTCCGGCTCCCAGCCGAGGTCGCGCCGACGTTCGTGGGCGTCTTCCCGCTGATGCACACGGACGGGCTCGGCGAGCGGGCTCGCGAGGTGGCCCAGGACCTCCGGCAGGCGGGGTTCTCGGTAGCCTACGACGATTCGGGGGCCATCGGGAGGCGGTACCGTCGCCAGGACGAGATCGGCACACCGTTCTGTGTCACCGTGGATTACGACACGCTCGAGGACGACACGGTGACGCTACGGGAGCGCGATTCGACGGCCCAGATCCGGCTCGAGACCGCCGAGCTTGCACCCACATTGTCGGGACTCCGGGACGGCACGCGGTCCTTCGAGGACCTGTGAGCGAACTCGGCCGGCGGGCGGTCCACATCTCGGGATCCCTCCTGCCTGGGCTCTACCTGCTCGACGTGGCAACCTGGGTCCACGTGCAGTACGTCCTGGCGCTCGCGTCGGTTATCGCCGTGACCCTCGAGACGATCAGACTCACCCGCGGGATCGATTTCTGGGCGTACAATCGCCTGACCAGGGACTACGAGGACGACAATATCGCGGGCTACGCACTCGCCATCTTCGGGGGCACGATCACGGCCGTCGCCTTCGAGCCCTTCGTGGCGGTCCCGGCGATGCTCATGCTCACCATCGCCGACCCGGTGAGTGGTGTCCTCTCCCGGGATGATCTCGGGGTGAAACAGGGGTTCGTCCTCCTCGCCATGTTCGGTGTGTGTATGGCCATCGCGTCGGTCCTACTGGTTCCCCTGTGGCCGGCGGTAGCCGCCGCCGGGGCGGCCACGGCGGCCGACGGGCTGAAACCGACGATCGCCGGCCGGGTCATCGACGACAACCTCACCATCCCGATCGCCGCGGGGGTCGCGATGCAGGTGGGATTGGTCCTGGTCTGAACGTGGTGGCATCGTGTGGACCGAACGAGAAACGACAGGGATAACCGACCAGTGCGGGAACCAGTAACACGGAGTCCGGACAGTGAATACCCAACCTGAACGCGGCTACAGGCCCCCATGAGCGCGGATCGCCGCATCGTGCTGACGGTGATCGGAAGCACGTTCTTCGTCGGATTCGGAGGCGGCGTGGTGTTCCCGATCCTCCCGAACCTGGGTGATATCCTGGGAATCTCGCCGTTCGTGGTGGGGGCCATCTTGAGCGCGAACCGGGTGGCCCGGATCCTGGCCAACGGCCCCGCGGGCTCGCTCGTAGACCGGATCGGCACCCGGGCCCCGTTCGTGGCTGGGCTCGCCGTCGAGGCCGTCGCCGTCTTCGGCTACGTGATCGCACTGCGGGCCCCGGCGCCAGCGGCGTGGTTCATCGTCGCACGCCTCCTCTGGGGGCTCGGCAGTGCGGCGGTCTTCGCGACCGCGTACACCATCGCCGCCGACGTCAGCAAAGCCCATTCCAGAGGGGCGAACATGGGGGTGGTTCGGGGCGGGATCACCCTGGGATTCCCCGCCGGGCTCGTCTTGGGCGGGGTGGTGAGTGACGTCTACAGCGTCACTGCCGCCTTCGTAGTCGCGGCCGGATTCGCCGTCCTGGCCAGCGTGCTCGCGTACTGGCTGATCCCGGAAACACACGTCTCGGCACACCGCACCGCGATCAAACCGTGGGAACTCGATACCACCATCCCCTCCCTAACGGTCGGATTGGTCAATTTCGGGCTGCTCTTTGCGTACATCGGCGCCCTCTTTTCCACCCTCGTGTTGTTCGTGGAGGCCCGCGACACGCTCGTCCTGGGATACGGCCCCCAGGGCAGTTCGGGCGCATTCATGGCGATCACGGTCCTCTCGGCGTCGGTGTTCATGCTCACCTCGGGCGTCTACAGCGACCGGAAGGGACGTCGGATTCCGGTCCTCCTCGCCTTCATCGTCGTCTCCTTCGGTGGCTATCTGCTTCTTGCCTCGGTGGAATCCCTCGTGGCGCTCGCCGCGGCCTGCGTGATGATCGGCTCGGGATTCGGGGGCACGAGCGGCCCGCTGATGGCGCTCCTCGCCGACCTCACGCCGAACGACCGGATGGGCCGAGCCGTCGGGACGAACAACGTACTCGGGGATCTGGGGGGTGCCCTCGGCCCGATGGTGACCCTCCCGGTGATCGATCAGATCGGGTTCGTCGCCGTCTACGTGGCCTGTGCGGTCCTGCCACTGCTAGCCGGGGTGGTGATGGTGGTCGGCGTCTACCGGGAGACCGGCACACTGAGTCCGACGACCGGGGGTCTCCGTCCGTCCTGAGGTGGAGAAGCCTGGACCAGTTTCACCGAGCCACGCGAATCCTTAAACGCGAGACCGACCAATCTCGTACCGAATGGCCGAGGGCACGCCGGAGTACGTCGACCACCCACTGTTCGAACCCGGGGTCATCGAGGCTCGCCCCTATCAGACAGCCCTGGTCGAGGAGGCACTGTCGGATCACACCCTCGTCTCGCTGCCGACCGGGCTCGGGAAGACCACGGTCAGCCTCCGGGTGACGGTAGCCCGGCTCCACGAGGACGTGGGAGCGAAATCCCTCATGCTCGCGCCCACCAAGCCGCTCGTCGAGCAACATGCCGACTTCTACCGGGCGGCCCTCACGATCGACGATGACGAGATCGTCGTGTTCACCGGCGAGACCAGACCCGACGACCGCGCCGAACTCTGGACGTCAGCGCGGGTGGTCGTCGCCACGCCCCAGGTCGTGGAGAACGACCTGGTCGGCAATCGCATCTCGCTTTCGGACGTGGTCCACTGCACGTTCGACGAATGTCACCGGGCGACCGGCGACTATCCCTATACCTACATCGCGGAGCGATATCACGCCGACGCGGTCGACCCCCTGGTGACCGGGATGAGCGCCTCGCCAGGTGACGACGAAGCGTCCATCCTGACAGTGATGGAGAACCTCGGGTTGAGTAACGTCGCGGTAAAGACCGAATCGGATCCCGACGTGGCCGAGTACACCTACGATACCGACGTGGAGTGGATCTCGGTGGAACTCCCCGAGCCGGTGATCGAGATCCGGGACCTCCTGAAGGAGGTGGTCACCGACCGGCTCGAGACTCTCGGAGAGCTGGGGGTGGCCTCGAGGACCGATCCGGACCTCTCCCAGAAGGACCTGAACGGCATCCGGGCCAAACTCCAGCGGCTCATCGACGACGGTGACTCCGCCGGTTACGAGGGGATGTCCGTCCACGCCGAGGTGATGAAGCTCCGCCGGGCAGTCGAACTGGTCGAGACCCAGAGCGTCGACGCCCTCGAACGCTACTTCGAGCGCCAGGAGAACGCTGCCCGGTCCTCGGGCGCGTCGAAGGCCAGTATGCGGTTGGTCTCGGATCCCCGGGTGAAACGGGCCATGGAGAAGACCCGGGCCTTCGACGACCTGCACCCTAAATTCCGCCGGACCCGGATGCTCCTCGCGGAGACCCTTGGCATCCAGGGCGGGGAGCGAGTCATCGTCTTCACCGAGTCCCGGGACACCGCGGAGGCACTCTCCGAGTTCCTCGCCGGGCACTTCGACGTACGCCGGTTTGTCGGCCAGGGCGATAAGGAGGGCTCCGACGGGATGACCCAGCGCGAGCAGAAGGCGGTCCTCGAGGACTTCCGCGCTGGCGAGTTCGAGGTGCTGGTCTCGACCTCCGTCGCCGAGGAGGGACTAGACGTCCCGGAGGTCGACCTGGTGCTCTTCTTCGAGCCCGTGCCGACGGCGATCAGATCGGTCCAGCGGAAGGGTCGCACAGGGCGCCAGACCGAGGGTCGGGTCGTGGTCCTCATGGCCGAGGACACCCGCGACGAGGCCTACTTCTGGATCTCCCGTCGGCGCGAACAGGAGATGGCCGACGAACTCGAGACCCTGCGGGACGTCGCGGACGAACTCGAGTCCGAGGTGGCGGGTGCACAGGCCGACGTCTCGGACTTCGCGACGGCCGGGGACGGGTCAGGGGGGCCGACTGAAACGGCCGAAGACGACGAAGATCCCGATTCGGAAAACACGGATACTGACCACGACTCGTCCGGCCAGGGCGCCGGACCGGAATCCGATTCCCAGGCAGCTGTCACGACCGCCGACGATGGGAGCCAAGACGGCTCGAGCGAGCAGATCCGGGCCAGTGCCGGCACCCAGGGACAGGCCGGGTTGACGGACTTCGACCGGGGGAAGGCACCTGACGCTGCCCCCAGCGACGCGGAACCCGAGACGGATGACGGGCACGAAGCGGGCGTCCTCGCCGAAGCGGGAGGTGATGGCGAGGCGGTCGAGATCGTGATCGACCAGCGGGAACTGGACTCGCCCATCGCCCGCGATCTCTCGAAACGGGCGGGTATCGAGACGCGACTCGAGACAGTAGCAGTGGGGGACTATGTCCTCAGCGACCGGGTCGCGGTGGAGCGCAAGACCATCGGGGACTTCCTCTCGACGCTGCTCGACGGCGACCGGTCGCTGTTCGACCAGGTCGGTGACCTCAGCACCCACTACGGCCGGCCGGTCGTGCTCCTGGAGGGCGAGGCGGACATCTACGCCGAGCGAAACGTCCACCCGAACGCGATCCGCGGTGCACTCGCGAGCCTGGCGGTGGACTTCGGCGTGTCGATGCTCTGGACCCGCGACGCCGATGACACCGCCGACCTGCTCGCCACGATCGCCGACCGGGAGCAAACGGCCACGGACCGGGCGGTCAGCCTCCACGGCGAGAAGACCCAGAAGACCCTCGCCGAACAGCAGGAGTACGTCGTGGCCTCGATCGCGGATATCGGCCCGGTGACGGCCCGCCGGCTCCTGGCGGCGCTGGGGAACGTCGAAGCCGTCCTGACAGCCGACAAGGAGACCCTCCTCGGGGTCGAGGGCGTGGGCGAGGTGACCGCCGACCGGATCCGGGAGGTCGTGGGCACCGAGTACGACCCGGCGTGAACGCGGAGACGCGCCGCTCACTTGGCACTCGAATCAACTGACTCCTGTGCGAAGCGGATCCGCGAACTCCCTATGGGATGACTGTGACCGGCACGCGCTCGGCCAGCAGCACCGTCTCCGCTGCACTCCCGATTATCGCGCGTTCGACGGTCCCCGTTGCCTGGTGACCCATCACCACGTGGTCGTAGCCCCGCTTTTCGACCAGTTCGATGATGTCCTCCCCGACGCGGTCCGCGGGCCGGAAATCCAGTTCGAGGTCGGGGGAGACTTCGGGCCTCGCCTCGATCCCCGCGGCCTCGAGGACCCGTTCGGCTCTATCCAGGATGTCCGCGGTGGCGTCAGTCTCCTCGTCGGTGATGTGGACGACGTCGAGGTCGGCGTCGTACCGGTCGGCAAAGCCGGTCGCGAACTCGAGCGCCCGGAAACTCGGGTCGGTCCCGTCGATCGGCACCAGCACGCTCGAGGGCGTCATCCTATCGGGACCCCTGAAGCGTCGCCAGTGTCTCGGCCGCCTCCCGGGCCGCCGCGAGCAACTCTTTGGCCTGTCGTGGGTCCTTGGTGGCCGCCGCCCGGCGTGTCAGCGACGTGATGGTCTGCACCAGGGACTGTCTGGCCTCGTCCAGTGAGCCCGCCGGAGCGGACTGTCCGGCTCCCCCCACCGCCCCCTCGGGCGTCTGGCCTGTCGGAGCCCGGGCGTGATCGGGTCCACCCGCTGCAGTTCCGGCAGTTTGACTCGCCTCCGTGGTTCCCGGACTGGCCACACTGCCCGGGGCCCCGCCTTCGGCTTCCGTACCGGTCGCCGCGTCTCCCCGACCGGCTTGGTTCTGTACACCGGCCGAAGATTCCTGTCCGCCGGTTGGGGATCCCTTCCCACCAGTTCGAGCCGACTCCCCCGAGTCGGCCTGTGCCTCGCCCCGTTCCTGCTGACACGTCGGGCAGAACGCCTGGTCCTGGTACCGGAAGATGGGGGAGCCACAGGTGTCACAGTGCTGGTTCGTCATCGTGGCACCCTGGAGGAGTAACTCGCTCATCCGCTCGGTGGCCTCCCGGTCCTCCCGGTCGGCCTCGTACTTCTCCCGGAGGCGCTCGCGTTCGGCCTCCTTGTCGAAGTCCTCGCTCATATCCCAGCAATCGGGACGTACGGCATAAAAGCGACCGGGTGAGACCGCTCCGTTTCTGGGATTGGGCCTCCCCCTCGCAGATCGGGGCGGGCAAGTGATCTTTCCAATAATCCCATGCCGAACTCCCTCCCGCTCGACCGGCCGGGACGCAAGGGTCAGTTCGGCTCGCGGCTTCGCCGCTCGCACATCCGGCGACAATCCCCGTGATCACCTCTCGCGGTCACCGCCCACGTCCTGCGGTCCTCGCGTCGTCACGCCGTCCGACCGGTCGGCCCGTTTCGACGGTCCATCCGGGTCATCCGATCTGTTTGTCCCCAGTATCTATTGTGCGAGAACCCCGTTCTCCGTCGCGGTCACATGGCGCTCGAGTCCGAGGATGCCCACGACGAGGACCGCCGCGAAAACCGCGAGAAGGGGCCAGAAGATCTCCTGAAGGCCGTAATCGAAGAAGAGACCGCCGACGAAGGAGCCGAGGCCGAAGCCCAACCGCTTGGCGATCTCGAGGACGGAGAGCTGGGACCCCCGCTCCTCGGCGGTTCCGAGAGCACTCATCAGCGACGTGGCGATCGGGGAGTGCAGCACCTCGCCGATGGTCCGCAACACCAGGTGACTCCCAACGAGGGCCACGCCGAGGAGGAAGGCCGGATCGGCGCGATAGGCCAGCCAGACAGAGACCATCGATACCGCCCAGAACCCGGCCGAGAGGACGAGTCCGCGGGTCCGGCGCCACGAGGCGATGGCGTCGACCAACGGGATCTGGAGCAGGACCAGGGTGAGTGGATTGAGCACGAAGAGAGTACCCAGTTGGGCGCTGTCCAGGCCCACCCGCTCCTCGGCCACGATCGGGATGGTGGTCCGCATCTGGGCGTACATGATCGCGAAGCCGATGTTCAGCAGAGCCAGGTGGATCACCCGCCGATCCGTGATGGCCCGCCGCCAGGTGGACAGGGCCTCGCTCGTGCGACCGGTCGACTCCCCATCGAAGAGCCGCGGGACGGTCAGGAGTAATACGATGGCCACCACCGCGGAGGTCCCGCCGTCCGCGAGGAAGATGGCGACGTTGGCCACCTGATAGAGCAGTCCCCCGACCACGAATCCGGTGCCGAAGCCCACGTTGTTCGCCACCTTGAGCAGGGAGTAGGCCTGGTCTCGCGCCTCCCCGGCGGTCACGTCTGCCGTGTAGGCCTGTGCGGCCGGCGTGTAGAGACCGGCAGTGGCACCCGACGCCGCCGCAACAAGGATGAAGGCACCGCCGGGGGACAGCGGGCCGATCGCGGCCGCGATCCCCGGGACGAACGCGAACGCGGCGAGCGTGACCGCGTTCCCGGCCATGCTGCCCACCATGACTGGCTTCCGACCGCGACGGTCGGCCACATACCCACCGATCGAGGTAGCGACCGCCGTCGTGACGTTCTTCGCCAGGAATCCAGCGCCCACGACGGAGAGGGCGATGCCCAGCCGGAGGTGGAAGTGGATGGTCGCGAAGGGATAGACCAGGCCGCCGCCGAAGACGTTGATAAGTTGACCGACGGCGACCACGTACACGGCCCGGTCGAACCCGCGGACGGAGTCCAGGGACGGTCGGCGCACGACCGGGCCTTGGGCCCCGGGCCCCTCAATAGTGGGCACTCCAGGCCGCCGCAACAGGCGGTACTCGGCTGGTGGCTACCCAGAGACACTCGGCCGGCGATCGACCACACCGCGTTCCCCGAGCGGAACCCTATTGGGCGAGTTTCCGGTAACGATGTAGTATGGGACAGTCACTCACGGAGAAGATCCTGGCGGCCCACCTCGTCGAGGGCGACCTCGAACCGGGCGAAGAGATCGGCATCGAGATCGACCAGGTGCTCACCCAGGACACCACGGGATCGCTGGTGTGGCTTCAGTTCGAGGCGCTCGGACTCGAAGAACTCCAGACGGAACTCGCGGCCCAGTACTGCGATCACCAGACCTACCAGTTCGATTATAAGAATACCGACGACCACCGGTTCCTCCGCTCGGCCGCAGGGACGTACGGCGCGTACTTCTCGCGGCCTGGCAACGGCATCTGTCACAACGTCCACAAGGAGAACTTCGCCGCGCCGGGCAAGACGATGCTCGGCAGCGACTCACATACGCCGACCCCCGGGGGCCTGGGAGAACTCGCCATCGGGGCCGGCGGTCTCGACGTCGCCGTGGCGATGGGTGGGGGCGCATATTATATCGAGATGCCGGAGGTCGTCGAGGTCCGCCTGACGGGCGAACTCGGCGAGTGGACGACGGCCAAGGACGTCATCCTGGAGATGCTCCGACGGCTGGGTGTCGAGGGCGGAGTCGGGAAGGTATTCGAGTACACGGGACCGGGGGTCGACACGCTCTCGGTGCCCGAACGGACCACCATCACCAACATGGGGACCGAACTCGGCGCGACCACGTCCATCTTCCCCACCGACGAACACACCCGGGACTACCTCGAGCGACTCGGCCGCCCGGAGGACTACGAGGAACTCGAACCCGACCCGGACGCGGAGTACGCCGACCGGATCACCGTGGATCTCTCGGAGGTCGAGCCGCTGATCGCGAAACCGTCGATGCCGGACAACGTCGTCCCGGTGCGAGAGGTCGCCGGCACGCCGGTCGACCAGGTCCTGGTCGGCTCCTGCACGAACGGCGGTTACGAAGACGTCCTCCCCGTCGCGAAGATGCTCGAGGGGCGTGAGATCGACAAAGCCACGGAGATGATCGTGGCGCCGGCCTCCAAGCAGGCCTCGGAACTGCTCGCCCGGCACGGCTGGGTCTCGAAACTCATGGCCGCCGGGGTAAACTTCTCGGAATCGACCTGCGGGGCGTGTATCGGTATCGGTCACGTCCCGGCGAGTGACTCGGTGAGCCTGCGGACGTTCAACCGCAACTTCGAAGGCCGCTCGGGGATCGAGGAGGACAGCGTGTATCTGAGTTCCCCGGAGGTGGCGGCGGCCTCGGCCCTCAGCGGGGAGATCGTCGACCCACGGGACCTCGCCGAAGAGATTCCCGAATTAACGGACCCGGGGTTCGAGATGCCCGAGCAGTACGACGGCTCGAAGGCCGATCTCATCACCCCCGCGGAGGCCGTCGACGACGAACTCATCAAGGGGCCAAACATCGGCGAGGTCCCCCTCAAAGAACCGCTTTCCGGCGACGTGTCGGGACCGGCCCTCCTCAAGATGGGTGATGACATCACGACCGACCACATCATCCCCGCGACCCAGGACATCCTGATGTACCGGTCGAACATCCCCGAGCTCTCGACGTACACCCTCTCGCGCATCGACGAGGACTTTGCCGACCGGGCCGCCGCGGCGGACGGTGGGTTCCTCGTCGCGGGGAAGAACTATGGCCAGGGCTCCTCGCGGGAACACGCCGCGCTCTGCCCGATGTATCTCGGGGTCGAAGGCGTCCTCGCGAAATCATTCGCCCGCATCCACAAGGCCAACCTCATCAACTTCGGCTTGCTGCCCCTCGAGATCGACGAGGCGACCTACGACCGTATCAAGGAGAACGATCCGATCGAGATCGTCGAGGACGTCGCCGCGGCAGTGGCGGAGCGGCGGGAGTCGTTCACCATCCGCGTCGCGGACGACTGGGAGGCAACGGTACACCTCGACGCCTCCGATCGCGAGTACCGCATGCTCGCCGACGGCGGGAAGCTCTCACACATCAAGAAGCAGTACGAATCGGGTGAGGGCGGCCCCACGGCCGCCGACGACTAAGCGACAGTATCCGGGTGGTCGCCGCGGGCCCCACCAGATCATCCAGGCCTCCCCCGTATATGATGCCCCAGGGTTGAAATCGGTTCGCGACGCCTTGCTACATATGTCCAAGGTCAGTGTCATCGGTGCAGCGGGCACGGTCGGGGCAGCATCCGGGTACAACCTCGCGTATCGGGACGTGGTCGACGAACTCGTCTTCGTCGATATCCCGGAGAAGGAAGACGAGACTGTCGGCCAGGCCGCAGACGTGAATCACGGAGTGGCCTACGACTCGAACACCACGGTCGTCCAGGGCGATTACTCGGCCACTGAGGGGTCGGACGTGGTGATCATCACGGCGGGGATCCCGCGGAAACCGGGCCAGACCCGGCTCGATCTCGCGGGGGACAATGCCCCCATCATGGAGGATATCGGCTCCTCGCTCGCCGAGTACAACGACGACTTCGTGTCGGTCACCACCTCGAACCCGGTCGACATCCTCAACCGGCACCTCTACGAGGTCGGCGACCGCGACCGCCACCGGGTCATCGGATTCGGTAACCGGCTCGACAGCGCCCGGTTCCGGTACGTGCTGGCCGAGCGCTTCGACGTCCCGGTACAGAACGTCGACGCCGCGATCATGGGCGAGCACGGCGACGACCAGGTACCGGTGTTCTCGAAGGTCCGCGTGGACGGTCGCGATCCGGCCTTCGACGACGCGGAGAAGGAGGAGATCCTCTCCGACCTGCAGGAGAGCGCGATGAATGTGATCTCCCGCAAAGGCGCCACGGAGTGGGGGCCGGCGACCGGCGTCGCCCACATGGTCGAGGCCATCCTCCGGGATACGGGCGAGGTCATCCCGGGCTCGATCCCGCTCGAGGGCGAATATGGTCTCGATGATGTCGCACTCGGTGTCCCGCTCAAACTGGGGCGGGAGGGCGTCGAGGAGGTCGTGGAGTGGGACCTGACGGACTTCGAACGTGACCAGCTCGATGACGCGGCCGAGAAGCTCTCGGAGCAGTACGCGGAGATCTCGTAAGGGAGATACGTCGGTCGATTTCCTCTGCGGATCGGGCACGTATTCGACGCCACGCCCGAACCTCTGTCCCCGCGCTGTCACCGATCTCGAACGAGCACCAGCCACACGCCGAGGACACCCCCAAGCGCGTTCGCAAAGATGTCACCGACCGAGAAGGATCGGGTCGGCAGGACGCTCTGGAGAACCTCGAGGCCGGCGCCATAGACGGTTAACAGGGCGACGAGGGCGATCGTCAGCGCACCGCGGGAGGCTGGCGTTTCCTCCATCGCCCCAGCCAGGGTCCCGCCGAGGAGCGCATAGCCGGCAAAATGGACGACTTTGTCGATGACGCCCAGGAATCTGGCGTCCGCGCCGCTCATCCCCGATGGAGCTGCCACGATCGAGCCGACGAAGATGGCCATCGCGATGACGAATGGTGGCGCCCAGCGGCGGACCATCTTTCGAGTGACCACGGCTACGGGGGTTCGGGGAGTCCTCGGTTAGGGAATGAGCTGCTCGTCGTCCTCGAAGACGGCGATGGCGTCGACCGGGCAGGCGCGGGCGGCGAACTTCGCGTCGAGTTCGGCGTCCTCTGGGACCGCCCGCTCGAACAGCTGGTCCTCGACCGCCTCACTGTCGAGCAGCGTGACCTTGCCCGCGTCTTCGTCCTTCTCGAAGGCCGCCTCCCACTCCGCGACGCACTGGAACATCCCGATGCAGGTGTCCCGGTCGAGGCGAATGTGCATACCGCATCATCACGCCACGCGGGCTTATCCCTGACGGCGACCCCGACAGTTTAAACCGCAGGACGGACCTATCCCGGCTCGATGAAGGTCGAGGACCTGTCGGGGCTGCCCGACGGGGTCGGGGCACACTTCGCCGAGGAGGGTATCGAGGAGCTCTATCCGCCCCAGGCGGCGGCGGTCGAGGCCGGCGTGCTCGAAGGAGCGAACCTCGTCGCGAGCGTCCCGACGGCGAGCGGCAAGACGCTGATCGCGGAGCTGGCGATGCTGTCCGCGATCGGCGGCCCGGAACGTGGCGATGGCGGCAGTGACGGAGGAGGGACCGCATTATATATTGTCCCGCTCCGGGCGCTCGCCAGCGAGAAAGCCGCGGAGTTCGAGGACCTTGAGCGGTTCGGCCTCGACGTCGCGGTCTCGACGGGCAACTACGAGAGTGACGGGGCCTGGCTCGGCGACGCGGACGTCATCGTCGCGACCTCGGAGAAGGTCGACTCCCTCATGCGGAACGACGCGGGCTGGATCGACGACCTGGCCTGCGTGGTGGCCGACGAGGTCCACCTGGTGGACGACCGCGACCGGGGACCGACCCTCGAGGTCACCCTCGCGAAGCTCCGGAAGCGGGTCCCCGGCCTGCAGGTCGTCGCGCTCTCGGCCACCATCGGCAACGCCGACGAGATCGCGACCTGGCTCGAGGCCGCCCTCGTGGATTCGACCTGGCGACCGATAGAGCTGAAGAAGGGAGTCCATTACGGCAACGCGCTGCACTTCGACGACGGGTCCCAGGTGGAGCTATCCACCGGCGGCAAGAGCCAGACCGCGGCCATCGTGGCGGACACCCTGGCCGACGACGGATCGGCCCTCGTGTTCGTCAATTCCCGACGGAATGCGGAGGCTGCGGCCAGGCGACAGGCCGAAGTGACCGAGGAGCATCTCACCCCGGAAGACCGGGACGAGTTGGCCGATATCGCCGCGGAGATCCGGTCCGTGAGCGACACGGAGACCAGTGAAGACCTCGCAGATGCGGTCGAGCGGGGTGCCGCGTTCCACCATGCCGGCCTCGCCAGGGACCACCGCACGCTCGTCGAGACGGCGTTCCGCGAGCGGCGGATCCGTGCGGTCTGTGCCACCCCGACCCTCGCAGCGGGGGTGAACACGCCAAGCCGCCGGGTTGTCGTCAGGGACTGGCAGCGCTACGACGGTTCCGCGGGCGGGATGCAGCCGCTCTCGACTCTGGAGATCCACCAGATGTTCGGACGGGCGGGCCGCCCGGGACTCGACCCCTACGGTGAGGCGCTTCTCCTGGCGAACTCCCACGGAGAACTCGAGGAACTGTTCGACCAGTACATCTACGGGGAGCCCGAACCGGTCCGGTCGAAGCTCGCGGCCGAGCCGGCCCTCAGGACCCATGTCCTCTCGACCGTGGCCACCGGGTTCGCTACCACCCGGGACGGACTCCTCGAGTTCCTGGAGGGGACCCTGTATGCGTCCCAGACCGCGGAACCCGGCCGACTCGAGCGGGTGACCGACGACGTCCTCGAGTACCTCGCCGCGAACGATTTCCTCGACCGCGATGGCGATGGCCTCGCCGCGACGCCGAGCGGGCATCTGGTCTCCCAGCTCTACGTCGACCCGATGTCTGCCGCGGAGATCATCGATGGGCTGCGGGACGGCGGGAACGAGCCAAGCGCGCTCGGGCTCTACCACCTGGTGAGCCGCACCCCGGACATGTACGAACTCTATCTCCGCTCGGGCGACGAGTCGACGTATACCGAGATCGCCTACGAGCGGGAGGCCGAGCTACTGGGCCACCAACCCAGCGAGTTCGCCCAGGGCGAGTGGGAGGACTGGCTCTCCGCCCTCAAGACCGGCCGCCTCCTCGAGGACTGGGCCGACGAGGTCGACGAGGACCGCATCGCCGAGCGGTACGGCGTGGGTCCTGGGGACATCCGCGGAAAGGTCGAGACCGCCGACTGGCTGCTGCACGCCGCCGAAAGCTTGGCCGGTGAGCTCGACCTGGGGAACGCAGCGCGGGTCCGCGAGGCCCGTGTCCGAGTCGAGCACGGCGTCCGCGAGGATCTCCTCGACCTGGTCGGCGTCCGGCACATCGGCCGGAAACGGGCCCGCCGGCTCCACGATGCGGGCTTCGAGAGCCGGGAGGCCCTGCGGAACGCCGACAAGCCGGCAGTCCTCCGGGCATTGAACGGCCGGCGGAAGACCGCCGAGAAGGTCCTCGCTAGCGCGGGCCACCCGGACCCGGACATGTCCGATCTCGAGGCGGACGTCTCGGAGCCGAGCGGGCTCGCGACGACGACCGGCGAGGACGGACGCGGCTCGCCCGACTCGCCAGATCAATCCGACCTGGGTGATTTCGGGTGAAGGTGATCGAGGGTCGGGTCCGGATCGGGCCGGCAGACGGCGACGAGCCGATGGGTACCGATGACGACACCGGAAGCGCCGGAAGCGATAGGGGCCCCGGGGCCGAGGGTAGCGATCAAGGCCCCAGTACCGCCGGTAACGACGAAGACGGTGGAAGCGCCGACGTGGCTGCCCGGGGTAGGTTCGATTCCCTCGATTCGTTCCTCGAGGAACTCGATTCCATCGCCGACTCCCACGAGTGCATCGTGCAGGCCTTCGATGCCAGGTACGTGGCCGGGCCAGGACACCTCCGGTCGGCGGTCGAGCACGCCCGACGCGCCATCGCTCGTGGCGAGAACGTGGCCGATTCGCCCGCCGTGGAGGTCCTGCTCTACGCGGCGGGCCGGCGGCAGATCGACCGGGCGATGGAGATGGGAGTCGATACGGGCGACCAGCACCTCGTGGTCGTCGCAGTCGGCGGCGACGAGGCAGCCGCGGCGGAGGCGATCCGCGAACGCATCCAACCCGCGTCCGTCGAGCCGGATCCGGAGCGGATCGAATCGTTCTTCGCGATCACCGATGACGAGCGAAGCGCGACCGACGCTGACCTGGAAGCCCTCGTCGTCGAACGCGTGGCGTTACTGGACGTCGAAAAGTGACCCAGGAGCCGGCTGACCGGAGGATACTCCACACGAAACGAAGGGGTTGGGACGTGTCCCAGTAACGCGATTACGGTAGGTGTATTTATCAGTTGAATTCGTGGAACACCCGAAACATCAAGAAACCGGCAATCCAGTTGAAACGGAGGGGTTGTTGCACCCGAAACGGCGCCCGCGGCCGGCAGCCGGTCGTCTGACAAATATTTCAATCGAATATGTATCGAATAGAAAGTGCGTCTGGGCCGCTCGAAATCCCACGTATCACCCTCGTGGTAACTCACATCCGTCCGGGCAAACGGCGACGGAGGTTTCGAAAGAACCCGTAGAAGGTGACCAAGACCCGCTTAAAGCGCGCTTTTTACCTGCTGGAGGAACTGCTGGGGCGGTTGGGCACCCGTGAACTGCCCGGCGTCGTCGTTGATATTAACCTGCGGTACCCCCCGGACGCCGAAGTCCTGGGAGAGTTCCATGAACTCCTGGGCCTCGATCATCTCGGAGGTGATGTTCGGGTTCTCGATGGCGAACTTGTGGGCGGTCTCGACGGCCTGGGGACAGTGGGGACAGGTCAGCGTGACGAAGACCTTGATGTTCACCGGTTCGTCGATCTCGGTCAGTTCGGCCTTGATTCCCTCGTCGAGGCCGCTCTCGCCGGTGGAGACGGCGACGATGTCACGCACGTAGGCGCCGAACTCCTGGCCGGAGGGGATCCCGTAGTACCGGACCCCACGGATGTCGCCGTCGGTGATGATCGTGACCGGGGCGTTGCCGTACTTCCCGGCGTCCCACTCTTCGGCCATCTCGCTGTCGATATCGTGGACCTCGAGGGTGTACTTGTCGGTGAGTTTTTCGAGTTCCTCGTTGAGTTCGATGGTCTCGTCGCAGTACTCACACGCGTCGTCGACGAAGACGTAGGCGGTAACCTCCTCGGCCATCTCCGCGAAGACCTCCTCGACGTCGCTTCGGTTCTGATCGGATAGTATTGCCATCTTATCTCAACACTACCACCCCAGGTATTAATATGTGTTGGGCTCGGATTGCCCGGGCCCGCCCGCCAGAGACCTACTGATACGGTCGATAACGGGGTTACTTGCAGGTAATCGAGGCTGCCAGTGAGACAATATTGGGAAACTCTGGCACACTTTGTGGGACGAATATTGTATAGAATCGTACGAACTGTTCGCAGGCTTGGGCCGACTGCTGGCACCGCTCTCCCCTGGAGAACGGAGACCGGCGACGGCCTGCGAACGGTGTCCGATCCGGCGATTCAGTACCGCTGGGGTCCATTCCCCGGGAGTTGCCGGACGAGCCTTAGGCCGAAAGCTCGTCGATGAGTTCCTCGGCGCGGTCCTGGCGGATCTCGTCCTCGGCGACCATCCGCTCGGCCACCTCGTCGACGAGCTCGCCCTCGGCACCCGCCTGGATGGCGATGTTCTTGGCGTGGAGGCTCATGTGGCCCTGCTGGATCCCCTCGCTGACCAGGGCCCGGAGCGCGGCGAGGTTCTGGGCCAGGCCGACCGCCGCCAGGACCCCGGCCATCTCGTCGGCCGAATCCACGTCCAGGATCTCCATTGCACCTTGGGCGACGGGGTTGAGTTGGGTCGCGCCGCCGACGGTCCCCACCTGGATCGGGAGTTCGATGGTGCAGGAGAGGTTCCCGTCGCCGTCCACCTCGTAGGTCGTAAGCGACCCGTAGCCCCCCTGGGCGGCGTAGGCGTGGGCGCCGGCCTCCATCGCGCGCCAGTCGTTGAACGTGGCGGTCGTGACGGCATCGATGCCGTTCATGATGCCCTTGTTGTGCGTGGCCGCCCGATACGGGTCGCCCGCTGCGAACGCCCAGGCATCGACGATCCGGTCACGGACCGCCTCGCCCGAGAGCTCGCTGTCGTCGTCCTCGAGTTGGTCGGGGGAGATCGTACACGTCGCCCGCGCGAGCCGCCGGTCGGCCAGGTTCGAGAGGATGCGAAGCTCGACAGTTCCACCGGTGAGCGATTCGATCTCGGGAGCCAGGGCCTCAGCCATCGTGTTCACCGCGTTACCGCCCATCGCGTCCTGGACGTTCACGATCAGATGGGTGACGACCATCTCGCCCTGCGGGGTATCGATGACCCGGACCTCGACGTCCTCACATCCTCCGCCGAACTTGACCAGCGTGGGGTCCTGCTCGTCGGCAAGTTCCATGAGGCGCGCTTTGTCCTCCAGGATGCGCATCTTTGCGGCCTGCGGGTCCTCGATATCGACCGCCTGGATCTGGGCGATCATGAGCGGGCCACTCACGTTGGTGGTGAACCCGCCCTGCTCCCGGGCCATCCGGGCGGCGTAGGAGGCGGCTGCCACCACACTCGTCTCCTCGACGGCCATCGGGATGAGCCGGTCCTCGCCGTCGATGGTGAAGTTCGTCGCGATCGACAGCGGATACCCAAGGGTGCCGATGACGTTCTCGCTCACCGTGTCGGCCCGAACGTCGTCGAGCCCGTCGCCGCCGATGGCATCGACGGTCTCGGTGTCGAGGTCCGCCAGTTCCGCGATGCGTTCCCGTCGCTCCTCGACGGGGAGTTTGTAGAAGCCGGATAGACGCGAGTCCATGGGCCATGAGTAGGCTGGACTGGGTAAAAACTCCCCCGGAACGAGGTGCGTGATCCGGTCCCATTCCGCTGGCCACCGGCGGGACCGATACGCGCCCTCCCAATCGATGGTTTTCCCGGTCCGCCCGACGCTGTGGTATCCGTCCGGCGCGATGGTGGGTACTGCCATTTCCCCGACGTTGTTATATCCGCCCCACCCGTTGGCGGTGCCATGTGCGGGCGGACCTCCCTCTACCTGCCCCAGGCTGTCGTGGAGTCACGGTTCGAGGCCGAGGCCGCGGCACCGCTCGAACCGCGGTACAACATCGCCCCGTTCGAGGACCTTCCGGTGGTCCCAGATGCCGCCCCCGAGACCATCGAGCAGTTCGAATGGGGCTTTCTGCCCTCGTGGGCAGACGGTCCGGATGACTCCTACCGCCCCATCAACGCCAGGGGCGAGACGGTCGCCGAGAAGCCGATGTTCCGGGACGCGGTGGCGGAGACACGGTGTCTGGTACTCGCGGATGGGTTCTACGAGTGGCAGGACCAACCCGGCGGCCCATCTCAGCCCTACCGAATCGAGCGAGCGGACGAGGAGCCGTTCGCGATGGCGGGCCTCTGGAACGAGTGGGAGGATAACAGCAAGCAGAAACGAACCGTGACCATCGTCACGACCGACGCTAACGAGGTCCTCGAACCCATCCATGACCGCATGCCCGTGATTTTGCCGGTTGACGTGGAGCGCGACTGGCTGCGGGCGGACACGACGGCGGACGCGGTTGAACTCCTCCAGCCGTATCCCGAGGACGACCTCGATACCTATCCCATCTCACGGGCCGTCAACGACCCGAAGAACGATTCCGCCGCCGTCATCGAGCCGGTCGAGCCCGACACCGAGACCCAGACCGGACTCGACGATTTCGCCTGATCGGGGGGCAATCGGTCGAAACGGGATCGTTTGCGGGTGTTCTCTTCCCGCCGTTCATACGGGCACGCCGTCCCCCCGATCGGACGTGCCCGCAGGAGGAGCCAGGAGCTCGGAGTTACCGTCCACGCTACGGGTCAAACCGCCACACAGCCCCGGTAATCGCTGGGTCACCCCGGAGCGGGGACGGTCGGTGGGACGGTCACGTTGCCGGGTTCACCGGACTCTTCGATGATGTACTTCCGACCCAGCATCGGGTCGAGGAGGGCGTCCACAGGGGCCTTCCCATCCCGGAGAACTGGGACGTCGGCGGTCTCGACCTCGCCGACCGACCGTTCGATGGCGTCCTCGAGGTCATAGCCGATGTCCCGCTGTCTGTTTCGGGCTTCGAGTTCCGCAAGCGCGAGCCGTTCGTCCCGTTTTGTGGCCACAAGTTCGACGTTCTGGACCGCGCCAGGACTCGCCGTCCGGAAGGCGTAGACCTGCGGGAAGGCCGTCTGGACCGTCTTGTACTCCGCCCGGAAGAAGGCCGAGCCCGGACCGCTGGGCGCGGAGATGATGTTGGCGAGCAACACGCCATCCTCGTCGAGATGCGAGGCTGTCAGCTCGAAGAACTCCCGGGTCGTCAGCTGGAAGGGTACCTTGTCCTTCTTGTACGCGTCGAGGATGATCACGTCGTAGGTCCGATCGGTTTCCTGGAGAAACTGGCGCCCGTCGCCGACATGGATGTTCATGTTCGAGGGGGGCCCCACCTGGAAGTATTCCGTCGCGACTCGAACCACCTCGGGGTCGATCTCGACCACGTCCACCGCCACGTCGTAGCGCTCGGCGAAGATTCGGGGGCCGGTGAAGCCGCCACCACCGACAAACAACACCCGGTCGACGTCCTCGGTCATGAGCAGCGGCAGGTGGAAGTATCGGGTGTAGGTGAAGACGTGTCTATCGGGCTCTTCGAGGTCGATGGCGCTGTGGGGTTGCCCGTCGAGATACAGTGTCCGGGTGTCTCCGCGGTCGATGACCTGGAGGTCCTGGTAGGTGGTCTGGGTGTCGTAGACCACCTGGCCGGGCACCGCGACGCCGAAGGACGGGCCGGCAACCGAGGCGACCAGGACGAGGATGACCACTCCGATCCTGAGGGCCCCGCGAGGGGAGATCCCCGGCCAGGATAGCCGGATTGCGGTCACCACGAGCAGGCCGCCGAAGAGGAGGCCGATGACCTCGATGGAGAAGGCGGGGATGAGCAGGAAGGTGGTCCCGAACGCGCCAACGATGCTCCCCGTGGTTCCGATGGCGTAGACCTGCCCCGAGGCCTCCCCGGTGTTCTCGGTCGTCGACAGTTCCGCGGCGTAGGGACTGATGAAGCCCAGCAGGTAGACCGGCGGCCCGAACATCAGGGTGACCGGAACCAGCGGCGCAAATCGGGGTGGGACCGGAACCGCCCCCGAGATGCGCAGCAGGTAGTCCCCCGCGAACAACAAGAAGGCGACGTAGGCGCCGGCCCAGAGAAGCAGGGTTGTCAACTCCTCTATGCGGGCCCTGGTGGCGGCCCGCTTGCCGCCACGGTAGTAGCCCAGACTCAGCGCGGCGAGGAAGACGCCGATGATGCTCCCCCAGGTGTAGATGCTGCTCCCGAAGGACGGAGCGATCATCCGCCCCGCGAGGATCTCCAGGCCCATACTCGACACCCCAGAGACCAAGACGGCGAGTTCGGGCTTGCCGAGTCGGCCGGGCGCCAACCCGGCAGGCAGTCGCATGACTTCCACGTATGGGTCACGGGGTTCTAAACCGTTCGTCGCCGGCACATCTCCCTGGCTGCTAGCCTTGTCCGGGTCTCACACCGAGTGCCGACGGTTCGTCGCTTCCGGTGGAGAGTGGGTGCATTGGGTCGAGAGGCCGGGGTTTGGGCGCATCGGGTCGAGAGGCCGGGGTTTGGGTGCATCGGGTGATTGGACATTCGGGGGTCGGTAGCGGGGGAATGGTCGGTTCCAGTGGATTGGAACCGATTCGCAAGTCAACCCATCCCACAGTGGTCCATCATATTTTGGGTCGCAATCCAGCCCCGGGGGAATACACCTGATTTCATCCCCGAAAATTGTGCTGAGTGGTGTTCACAGACACGCAGACGTCGATATAGCGTGTCTTTTATATGCCGAAATGGAAGTCAGGGCCGGGATCACAATGCCAACAGTCGAAGTCGATCAAGACCTGTGCATCGGCGATGAGGTGTGTGCGGCGACCCAGCCAGATATCTTCGAGATGGGCGATGACGGGATGGCCTACGTGAAAGATGGCATGTCGGAACTCGACGGTGCCGACGTCGACATGGCCCGCGAGGCGGAGGCGGCCTGTCCGGTCGAGGCCATCACCGTCACTGAGTAAGGGTATCGGTCTACCGTCGGTCCACGGACTATTTAGCTGGGTGTAGAGGTCCGGCTAGACGTCCCCTCGAACTCGCCCGTCAGGGGCGGTCGCTGGATTGGATCGCCGATCAGTGGCGGGGCCGGCCCCGTCTCTCGAGGTCATTCCCCCCGTCGCCGGCCCCGGTTCGTTCGTAGATGACGAAGGAGAGATCCGACCGGTCCTCGCGGCTGACCTCGGTCCAGGCGTCCCGATCGAACGTCGGGAAGCAGGTATCACCATCGTAGCTCTCGTGTATCTCAGTCCAGATCAGGCGGTTTGCCCGGGGGAGGAACTGGCGGTAGACGTCCGCCCCGCCGACCACGTAGGCGACAGCGCTTCCGGTTTCTTCGGCGGTCTCGATCGCTTCCGTCACGCTTCCGGCCTGTACAGCGTCCTCGGGGAGGTCCAGGTCTTGTGTGGAGAGGACGATATTCGTCCGTCCCGGGAGCGGTTCGCCGAGCCGCTCCAGGATCGACTCGAAGGTCCGGCGGCCCATGATCACCGGATGGCCCATCGTGGTCTCCTTGAACCGGGCCAGGTCCTCGGGATAGTCCCAGGGGATGTCACCATCGGCGCCGATGACCCCGTTCTCGGCCACGGCCACGACGAGTGCGAGCTTCATTCCGCGACGGCGAAGGAGATGCCGGGGGCCGGGTTGTAGCCGACGAGTTCGAAGTCCTCGTATCCGAGGTCGTCGAGGGGTTTGTCCGCGATCTCTATCGAGGGGCGCTCACGTGGCTCGCGAGTTAACTGCGTGAGCAAGCCCGGGACGTGGTCATACCCCTCCTCGTCCTCCGGCGGGGCCGAGCGCTCGATCCAGTCCCGGACCTCCCGGTAGCCGGCCCGGGAGTCGAGGGACGTCATGCGGTCCTGAAACTCGGCCAGGTTGTCCTCGTACCACACGCCCCGGTCGCCCTCCCCGACGTAGATATGCGCATCGACGATACTGTGGCCGAACTCCCCCACCGCCAGATCGACCTGCTGGGCGACCGCGTGGGTCAGCAGCGCGTACGCCGCGATATTGAACGGGATCCCCAATGCGATGTCACCCGATCGCTGCTGGAGGTGGGTATGTAGCCGGCCATCTTGGACGCTGAAGACGAAGGTGTAGTGACACGGCGGCAGCTGGGAGACGGCCGCGTTTGCGGGGTGCCAGGCGTTAACCACCATCCGCCGGGTGTGCGGATCGTGTTCGAGCTGGTCGAGGACATGGGCAATCTGGTCGAAGGTCCCATCGTCGTTGAGATAGGGAGTATCCGCCTCGGGCCAGGCCTCGCCCGGGAGGCGAGCCTCGTCCTCCGGAACGGGATAGCGACGCCAGAACCGACCGTAGGCGGTATCGAGGTGTCCCTTCTCGTCGGCCCAAGCGTCCCAGATGTTGGTCTCCTCCCGGAGGTTCCGGATATGCTCCTCCCCGGAGAGATACCACTGGAGTTCGTGGATGAGCGAGTTCCAGCGGAACCCCGAGAGGTCCTTGGTCGTCAAAAGCGGGAAGCCCTCCTGGAGGTCGATCGTATAGTGGGCCGAGAAATCCGCGACGGTGTCGACCCCGGTCCGGTTCGGCTTGTAGGTCCCCTCACGTAGCACCCGTTCCACGAGGTCCAGATACTGCTCCATTGCTCAACGAGTACGCACGCCGCTGACTACATAAGACTTCGCCGCAGGGTGGAACTTGGTCCGCACGCTCTCCGGCGGGATCCGTTTCACCTGAAGGCGTAGACACCGTCCCACGCCACCACGAACAGCTGCTCGCCGGCGACGATCGGCGGTCGGAAACACGGGCTCGAGAGTGGACGGTCCGCGACTCGATCGCCGGTCGCCACATCGTACCGGTGGAGGAACCCGTCCCGCGAGTCGGAGTGAGGGCTCTTCGTGCCGGTAACGTAGATCGTTTCCCCCACCACGATCGGTTGATTGAAGGCGACCACCGGGTCCTCGGGGTCGGGTTCGACCCGCCAGTCTTCCCGTCCAGTCTTGGAATCGTACCCCCGGATCTCGTCGGACCGGTACCCGTGGAAGTGCTTGTGCACGACCAGCCGATCGGGGGTCACCCCGCCGAACCGATAGCGAACATTGACGACCTCGGGGTCACCCGCCCCGAGTTCGTGGTGGAACATGACCGGCGTCTCCCAATCCACCGCGCCGGTCTGCGTATCGAGGGCGACGATCCGTTCGCCACCCCATCGCGCGGAGAAGAGCCGACCGTCGGAGACCGGTGCGAGGGACTGGACGGTTCGGTGGAAGCGGCGTGTGACTGTCCCGTCCACCGGGTCCACGACGGCGACTTCGTCGTCTGTCTCATCATCCTCGGCCGAGAGCGGATAATAGAGGAATTGGCCGTCGAAGGAGGGGTACTCCGGGACCCCGGTCTCGAATGTGTGGGTCCAGACGTCCGCACCAGTCAGCGGGTCGAGGGCGGCGACGGTTCGAGATGGCGTCTCCTGGTCCGGGTTCCCCCTGAGGACATGGAGCAGCCCCGCGCCCGGAACCAGTGCGCGCTGGCCACCGTGGCTGGGCGTCGACCACTCTTCGTCCCCGGTTGCCGCGGCGTACGCGCCGAGGCGGTCTGGAGCGTCGAGTCCGAAGCCGAGCAACTCGCCGAAGACGGTCGGCAGTGGGCCGTGGGGCGGGTTGAAACCGCCGTCCCAGGTTCCGAACTCGCGGCTCCAGCGTTCGCGGCCCGTCTCCGCGTCCAGGGCCACGAGTCCGGTAAAACGGTCTTCCTCCCGTTTGGCTCGGTGTTTGTACGCATAATACACCTGCCCGTCCGCCGCGACGAGCAGGGAGGCAGGGTCGTCGGCCAGCGAAGCGGGATGCTGCCATCGTTCACTGGCCCCCATCGCCGGTCGGTCCAGGGCGTGGCGTGTGTGCCCACTATCATAATGGGGCGCGGGCCAGTCGAGGGGTTCCGCCGGCGAATGGAACGGCTGTGGTGACCGTGTCCGGGAGTCCGAATCGCTCGAGGGGGTCGAGCCCGGGAGCTCGATGCAGCCGGCGAGTGTGCCGCCCCCGAGCGTCGCCAGGAAGCCCCGACGCTTCATAGGTGAGCCTTGCGTCCGACACCAAAAGGGTTTGAGATGGCATCAACGCGAGTTTGAGTTACCGGCGGGCAGCGGTGACGTCCGATCGCACTTTACCCATCCCCACATTCTAGAGTGAGAGCAGTTGCTTGCCTTCGCGAACGAACGATCGACCCCTCCTGTGGCATGGCGGTCGGCGGCCGGCCCGAGTCAAAGGACTGTACGGAGGACACCGATGGGGTCGCCACGATTGAGCAATCTATTTCAGGTCTTTCCGCATACAGACCGCCCTCGTCGGACAGACCTCCCGGAACTCGCTCGTATCCTGGATGGAGGGTGGCGCCGCCGACCGCTCGACCTCCTCGTACCCTCGGTCATCGAAGAAATCGGCGGCCGTCGTCGTCAGGAGATAGAGAGTCTCGACCTCCTCGTCCCTCGCACGGGTTTCGAGTTTGTCGCACAGCAGGGTTCCGAGGCCCTGTCCCCGGGCCGATTCGTCGACGGCCACCGAGCGCAGGAGACCGACCGAATCGTATCGTTCGAGACCGGCGACGCCGACCAAGTCCCCGCCTGCGACGGCACCGACGAACTCGACCGGCCCGGTTCGCACGTGATGAGACGGCAGGTCGTTGCCGTCGAGAATGGCCACCACCTGGTCGATTTGGTCGGCCTCGAGGGGGCCGATCGATACCCGGTCGGACAGCCCCTCGCGGTCGAAGACGTCGGCCAGCTGGTCGGGAGAGTGGTTCGAGCCCGTCATGCGTGGGTCGGTTCGGGACGTTCAATGGAGTGTCGTCGGCCTGCGCTCCTCATCCTGGTATCGTGTTACCCCGAGTTCTCCCTCGGGGTCCGCGTGATGGTGATCCGGATGTTCTCGCCAATCCGGAAGACGATGCAGCACCGGTCGAAGAGTCGTCGAAGGCTGGCACGGGCCCGGCTGACGGCCATCCGAAGGCCAAGCAGGCCGAGCACGGAGCCGGCGCCGACCAGCGGATAGCTCGCCAGCCAGAGGAGGACCGGGATCGCCAGCATGATAGCGTAGGCACTGAGGACGTCGCTCCACGACCGGTCGTGGAGGAGGGGCGGGTCTCGGGGGGAGGCCGGTGGTACATACATGAGGTTTTTGGGCCGTTTACGAACGGTAGCGTGGTGTTGGGGCCGCTTTTGAGGGTATCGTGGTTCGTCGGGCAATCTCCGTTGCTCCCATGTCGGCGTTCACAGGAGATTCGAGCCGCCTACACCGGTTTCCTCCCTTCGACGGTGGCCGCGAGGAGGGCCTCGCGGAGGTCCGGCTCCGCGACCATGTCGCCGATGACCTCGTCGCTTTGGCGAGTCTCCCGGGCGGTCACGGCCTCGAATCCAGCCTCGAGGGCCAGTTCCCGGAGTTCCTCAAGGGTCGCCGCGCCCGAGATGCAGGAGGCGAGCTGGTCGGGATCGGACCGGTCTACCGCCGCGCGGCCGTCGGGGGTCACGGCGATGTCGGAGATCGCGAGCCGGCCCCCGGGCTCGAGGACCCGATAGGACTCGTCGAAGACCCGGTCCTTCCGGGGCGAGAGATTGATGACACAGTTCGAGATGACGACGTCGACGTGTTCGTCCGGGACGGGCAAGGCCTCGATCTCGCCGAGGCGGAACTCAACGTTCTCGATCCCCTTGCGCTCGGCGGTCCGCCGTGCGCGCTCGACCATCTCGGGGGTCATGTCCACGCCGATGACCTGGCCCTCGTTTCCGAGCGCCTCGGCGGCGAGGAAACAGTCGAAACCGCCGCCAGAGCCCAGATCCACGACAGTCTCACCGGGTTCCAGGTCGGCGAGGGCCTTCGGGTTCCCGCATCCGAGACCGAGGTTGGCATCTTCGGGGGCCGACTCGAGGTCGGCTGGGGAGTACCCGAGCCTTTCGGCCCGGGAGGCCGAGCCATCGTCGCCACAGCACGAGGTGGAATCCGTTTCCCGGTCCTCCGTCGAGGAACCGCCGGCGGTCGACGACCCGGTGCGGGTCGAGCCCGAGCCGGAGCCGCCACAGCAGCCCGTCGAATCGTCCGTCTCGGTTTCCGCAGCGTGTTCCGAGTCCCTGGATCCACTCGCCGCGATGGTCCCGTACCGCTGGCGGACCACCGTCCGCTGGTCCTCGGGCGAGAGGTGCTCGTTGTCCGGCGAGTCCGTCTCCCGGGACTCCTCCGTCATCGACGCTCACCTCGGCTCGCATCGATCGCCGTCAAGATGGTCTCGGCGCGGGCCGTGGTGGTGTAGTACCGCCACCGGCCGTCCTTCCGGCGGTCGACCAGCCCCGCCTCAAACAGCGCCTTGAGAGCCCGGCTCGTGGTGCTCTGGTCCACCCCGAGTTCCGGGGCGAGGTCACACGAACAGACCTCCTCGTCCGTCGCCGCGAGGAGTCGAAGGACCTCGTACCGGGTGTCGTTCCCCATGGCCGACAGCGTACGGACGTCGACCTCGATGGTGTGTTCGGAGAGATTGTGTCCAACAGTCGTACAGCAGGGGCCCTCGGGCGAGTTGGTAGCCCGGGACCCGGAGTCCTCCGTCGCGTCCGCACTTGTCTCCTGACTCATTTGTTCATTTGTGCATATAGGAATATGGTTGATAAAGGTTCCGATGTCGGAGCCCAGCGCCCTTCGCAGGAAGGAGCCAGCTGCCGGGTCGCCTGATGACGTCCGTGCGCGGAACCAGTCTCCAGGGTCTCCCCCACAAGAAGTGGACAGGTCGAGCGCCGGGAGGGTGGTCGAGTTCTCCATGGCTGTTTGTCGGGTTCTCTATGGCTGTTGGTCAGGGTCTCCATTCTAGAATATGCGGCCGCTGGCTCGTACCCTCCTCCCCCACTCGCGCCCGGCGTCAGAGTAGCAAGCCGATGGCCTTCGCGAAGATCACCATCCCGATGAGAGCGATGGGGTAACTCGAGCCGTACCCGGCACCCACCTCGTCGGTCCCGGTCGCCTCGATGGCCGCCCCGAGGCCCGGGGTCGAGGTCATCCCACCCGTGATGGCCCCCGCGGCGATGACCCAGTTGAGGTCCCAGAGCCGCCGGGCGAGGAAGAGGCCGGCAAGGATGGCACCGAGCCCGGTGAGGATGGTGATGCCGACCAGCGTGGGGCCGGTCTTCTCGATGACGGCGATGAACCCCTCGCCGGCCTGAATGCCCACCACCGCCAGGAAGAAGGCGAGCGTGAGGGTCCGGATCGCAGCGAGTACCTCCTCGGGCATCCTGGTTTTGATCGGGCCGATCTCGCCGACATACCCGATCCCGAGGGCTGCGAGCAGCGTCCCGCCGGTGATGCCGAGACTCGCGGAGCCGATCGGCCCGAGCGGGATGGGGATCGAGCCGACGACGGCCCCCAGCACGACCGCGAGCGAGAACCCGGCGAGGCTGAAGGTCACCTCCGAGCGATCTGCACCGGACCGTCTGCCGCCGTCCGCGATGGCGCGGGCGAATTCGCGTCTCTGTTCCTGGATATCGATGCCCGCGACTCTGGGATAAAACTGTTCGGCCAGGATCACCAGTACCACCCCGAAGGGGTACGCCACCGAGTGACCGATGGTGATCTGGGCGCTGGCCGCGGCGCCGGCAGTCTCGAGGGACGCCCCCAGGCCAGGTGAGCTTGTAAGCGCTCCGGTGAAGGTCCCCTCCAACAGTCGCGGGTCGATGCCGGTCGGGGCCACCGTGGTGCAGAGGAGGGTGATAACGGCGGCGACCGTCGGCATCACCAACCCGATGACCACGAGCTTCGGCCCGTGGGACCGGATCACTCCCCCGATATCCTTCGCGGCGATCAGCCCGACCGCCGCGACGAAGAGCGCAAGCGAGAGGAGGAAGTAACTTTGCGGTACGGTGAATCCGAAATGACCCAGGAGAAGTCCCGTGAAAAGCGCCCCCGAGACGCCGAATTTGAACCCCCTATATTCCAGGCGGCCCAGGAGGTAGCCGGCCAGGACGGCACAGAACACCACGAAGAGGCTGTCGGTGAGTAGGGACTGGATGGGATCCATCGGCCTCTAGGTGGCTCTCCATACCATCCGCATAAATTGTTTTTGACGATGATATAAAAGAGAGAAGTAGACAACAGAACCGCTATAAGTAGTTGGGTACCAAGCCGATTCGATTGGTGTAACAAGCTGAATATTTTGGGACAAGATAACGGGTCGCATGACCGTGTTTCTCAGCCACGACCTGGTCGCAAGGTGAGCCGCATTGAACCCTCGTATCGAGGGTCGACCGGCGGAGGTAGACCGGTTTGCCATTCGATGAGCCTTCCGACGGCCCGACCTGGCTCCCCTTCGGTGGAATCTCGGCAGTGGGATTCGTCTGGTAGAGGGTGGGGTTTGCGTCGCCCTCGACGGCGGCAAGGAACCGTTCGGTGGTGGTCCCACTCCGCTCGGCCAGACCGCTCTCGAATCGCTCGGACTCGATCTCGACCACCAGCGTCTCGCCGACGACCAGACGCGTTTCGGGTCTGAGTGAGGCCTCCTTGACGACGGCCTCGATGTCTCCCACGGCATCGTCCGCCCCGTCCTCGGTCGTGTAGAGTGTGACATTCTCCACCCCAGTTGCCGAACCCGTCGCGGTCGCGATACCCACCACCGAGACCAACAGTGCACCGGCGATCACGAAACCGAGACCGAACGTCAGCGGACCTCGTCCGTCCAAAGTGCCATTCATGGTACCGATGCACTGGTGATGGCGTGTTACTATCCCCCAAAGGTGAAACAGCGACTGTCGGCACCGAGTGGCAAAGAGCTTACTGTCGAGGAAGACCCCCGCCTACCCCGGGAAGAACGCCACAAACAACACGAAGAAGACCACAGCCGCGGCGACGGTGGTGGCTATGGCATACCAGATCGTTGCGAGAGCCAGCCAGAGCCACCGATCGAGTTCGTCGCGGACCGAACCCCACTGCCCTGTCGCGGTCGCGACGGTGCCGACCAGCAGCCAGAGGGCAAACGGATACCCGCCGGCGACGCCGATCGTCCACTGGACGAGGCTGGTGCCCCCTATTCCACCGGTGACGACAACGAACGAGAGGAAGAGTACCCCCTGACCCGCAACCGCGACCCCCGTGACGAGGAGATAGTTCCACACGAAAGTCCGGGTGGGCCACCCCGAGATGGCGGTGCGGAGGTGGGATATCGCCAGTAGTGGCACACAGGCGAGCGCGACGAAGACCCAGAGGACGAACACGGCAGCGAGTGGACCGCCCCAGCCGGTCGCCATGCCGCATCCGTTCTGCAGGCGCCACTATAAGGACCGGTATCGACGAAGTCTGCGAGATGTCGGGTTCTCGGCCCCAGAAAGGGTTTGTCCGTCGATAACCATGCAACACCATGCTCGGTGCCATCCCGTCGGGCTGGCCCAAGACCCGTAACCCGCCGGGCCGGCTTAGGACCGGTAGCCCATCGGACGGGCGGCCAGCCACCGGCTCGCAACCGAACCTTCGAGCAACCCTCAGACAACGGAGGGTCACGGCGAGCGAGACGGCGTTCGAAAGATGACGAATTTCGATCCAGGAGGGTTCCTACTCCTCCTGACGGTGATCCCGGCGCTCGTGGCCGGAGTGGTCTCCGTCGGCCTCGCCGAGATCGGAGCACGGCTGGGGTACGGGTCCTACGACCGCCTCGTCTCAGGCGTCCTCGGCTTGCTCCTGCTGGGTTGGATCGGAGCCGCCCTCGTCGTCTCGACGAGCATGCTGCAGATACTTGCCGTGACCCTCGCGATGGTCGGGGCCTACGCGGTGACCCGGAGCATCCGGGCGACATCGTACGCCTGGGTGGTCGGGGTGATCGGGCTGTTCCTCGCCTTCTGGGTCCTTTCAGCGGTCGGGGTCTACCGGGGAGTGGACGGGAACGGTGTTCCGCAGGGAGTTATCGCCCGGAACCTCATGGCATTCTACACCATGGGGCTCTTCGTCTCCGGGGCGGTCGGGGGCATGCTGGTGCAGGCCATCGGGCGGCGCTTCGACGTCTCTTCGCCCTGATCTACCCCCGCTATAACGGAGTCCACGGGTCCAGTCGGGTCCTTAGTCGCCGCCTTCGTTCTCCGCTTTTCCGGGCCGCTCGCGCTGCACCACCAACACCGGGCCCAGGAACTGCTCGGCGACCTGCTCGGCGCGCATCCCGAACACGAAGGTCACGATGGACGGGTCGGATTCCCCCATCACCACGGCGTCGAACTCGCCGGATGCCTCCAGGATGGCGTCAAGGGGTGATTGCGCCCGCGACGTGCGGGTCTCGATACGGTCCGCTCCCATGCCGGTCTCGACCAATCTGTCTTCGATCCCGGAAAGGAGCATCCCCACGTCCTCGTCGGTCTCCTCCTCATTGGCCACGTGATACAGGGTCACGGCGATATCGGTCTCAGCGAAGAGCCCGGACACGACTCGAACGAGCCGATCGAGTCCCACCGTCCCCCGCACAGCCACCAGGACGTCTTCCGGTGAGGCCGTCGCCTTCGGGACCAGGACTGCGAGGCATTCGTATTCGTAGATCAAGCGATCGATCGTCTTCTGGGCCTCGTGGGTGAACACGAGCCTGGTATCGACGATTGCACCCGCGCCGGTGAGGATCTCCTCGAATTCTTCGAGTCGCTGGTTCGCCCGCTCCTGGAACTGGTTCCTGGCCTGGCCGGCCGCCGTCTGTTCCGGGACCACGTGGTATCCCAGGAGGACCACGTGGGCGTTGGTCAGTAATCGTGGCACGCCTTCGGGGATCGATTCCCCTTCGAGGACGCGAATCGGGACAAGTACCGTTGGTCGGTCTGACATTCTCAGAAGTCTCCTTTGAGTGTCACTGATCCAGCATAATACCGATACCACACATACGAGACGCCCATAACGAGCACCCCGATGACGATCGAAGCCGGTTGCATGAATGCGATCAGCCCGAAACTTGCCACCGCCCCGATCACCGGCAATACCGGCGCTCCCGGCGTCTGGTAGGTCGGATCGTACCAGTTCGGGTCCTGGCGCCGCAGGATGAGTACCGCGACACAGATCAGTCCGTACATGATGAGGTGCAGGAAAGAGGCGACCTCGGCGAGCACCTCGACCTGCCCCGTGGCGACCAGGACGAGGATGGGCCCACCGGCGGCGAGGAGGGCGACATGCGGCGTGCCGTATCGCAGGTTGACCGTCCCGGCCCGCTGGGGAAGCAAGGCATCGCGGCTCAGCGCGTATACCGTGCGAGAGGCAGAGAGGATCGAGGCGTTCGCACTCGAGAAGGTTGCCAGGAGGCCCGCGAAGAGGATCGCCACCGCGCCAGGAAGCCCGACGAACTCGCGGCCGACCTCCACCATGGCCGTTTCACCGAGAGTCTCGAGGTGTTCGGCGCCGAACGCCGATGTCGCGACGAAGATCGTCACCACATAAAAGACGGTCACGATGAGGACCGATCCCACCATGGCACGGGGCAGGTTCCGGCTGGGTTGTTTGATGTCCCCGGCGACCGTCGCCACCTGGGCGAAGCCCAGATATGAGGTGAACACCAAGGCGGCGGTGGTGAGCACGGGGAAGTACCCCTGGGAGAAGAACGCCGCTGGGGCCGTCTCCCGACCGAAGACACCGAGGGAGTCGAGGCTCCCATAGGAGAGCAAGAGGGTGAGGATGACCAGCAAGATGCCCACGACGAGATTCTGGATCTTGGTGGTGTTCTCCGTGCCGGCGATACTCAAGGCGGTCAGGGCAACCCCGAACGCCAGCGCGAGCGGGATCACCGGGGAGATCGGCAACGTGAACCCGATCTCGGCAAATACGGCGGTAGCGTAGTGGCCCAACCCGACGAGATAGAACGCCGAGGCGAACACCAGCCCAAGCCACAGGCCGATCCCGATGATCGCGCCATACGCTGTTCCCATGCTCCGCGAGACGAAGTAATACCCCCCGCCGCTCCTCGGCATCGCGGTCGCCAACTCCGAGGCCGGTAAGGCGACGAGCAACGCGATCACCCCACCGACGGCGAATGAGAGTGCAGCTGCCGGACCCGCGCTCCCGGCCGCGAGGCCCGGAAAGACGAAGATCCCCGCCCCGATCATCGTCCCGATCCCGATCGTGAGGCCCCCGGTGAGACCGATAGTCCGTTCGAGTTCGGCGTCCTCGTGTACGGTGGCCTCTTCGGAGTGCTCGACCGGTTCCGTATCCGGGGTCTCACCGGCAACGTTCTCACCCGTTCCGCCAGGGAGATCCACGTCGGTAGTCACGATTCCACCAGGTGATAAATCGTCTCCGGTCTGGTAAAAATGTGCGTCCAAGCACCGATGTTGCGGGCCCCAATCTCATGGTCCTGTCGTCCCCAGTCGGTTCTCGTTTCCCTCCCTCGAGAGATTCCGCGTCTCAGGTACCCGATGACAGGGTTTGTGTTAGATCCGACGTTATTTCCCTCAGCGCTGCCGTGTTTGCCGTGAGATCCGCCGGAGGGATTTCTCGTCCGGCAGGCGACGAGTATCTGGGTTTTTGCGCCAGTTTTACCCAGTTTGAACCTTCTTATGGTGGAAAATGGTAATAGATGGTATAGAGAGGTAGACTTATATTGATCGGGCCCCACTTTCCACCTACAATGAGTCAAACCACACCGGTCAGTCTCGTATTCAACCTCCAGCGCACAGCGATCGAACAGAGCCAGCAAGCGTTTCAGCGGAGCCTCGACGCTCAGCGGGCGTTCGGCGAGGCCTTCGTCGATGGCGCACCCGCCGAGCGGGTCCACACGCAGAGCTTCGATGCCGCCCGGACGGCCCTCGATATCTACTTCGGTGGCATCGAGGCCACGACCCCCGGAACGGGTCCCGTCCTCGACGATGTTCGGACGACCATCGAAACACACCTCGACACCATCGAGACGTCCCAGGCCCAGGCCTTCGAAAGTGCCGGGTCGAGTGCCGAATACAGCAGCGAGTCGGTTGCGGCGGGTCTCGAAACATTCGTCGACGTCCTCGACGAACAGGTCGAGACGTTCCTCGCAGCCCACGAGGACATCGAAGCCCAGACGCACGAGTCCGTCGAGCGGTACGAGGGGAGTCTCCAGGAACTCCGGGAGGAGTTCGAATCACAGGGCGAACTCGCTCGGGAGGCCCTGGCTGCCCAGCTCGAACAGTTCGAAGGGCAGCTGAGCGGGGTCCTCGGCCAGCTCGAGACCGCCTCCGAAGAGATTGCCGACGCCGCGGACACGCAGGTTTCGGCCCAGGCGGATGCCGTCGAAGCCACGGCCGACTCGCTCGAGGCCATCAACGGGTTGGGCCCCACCTACGCCGACCGGCTGGTCAGCGCCGGTATCGAATCCATCGAAGCTCTCGCCGAGGCCAACGCGGCGGCTGTCGCCGAAACGGCCGAGATCACCGAACCGAAGGCCACCCAGTGGATCGAATCGGCGCAGTCCTGGGCGTAACTCCCGGCTGCCTCGATCAGTCTCTTTTGTCGATCGAGGATCCTCCAGACGGACTGCTGATGTACAGAGACAACGATCAGTAGCGAGAACGTCCACCTGCAACGAGCTTCCGGAGCCAATCAACCCAACGGATATGTTCTAGCCGCCTCCCCGCGTACGCTCGGTCCGAAATTGCGAATGCGTTCGACTCTTCAGCGTCTCCCTGCGGTGAACGTTTTTACGGAGTCTCCGTAAACAGATTGGGTATGTCTCACATGCCTCCGTTCCTCGTCGACGGGAGCCCCACGTTGGACACGACACAGATTCGAACCGAAGCCTATCCACTCGCCGGGCTCATCGCCCTGTTCGGCGGACTGGCCCTCGTGCCGATTGGGCTCGCATTCATGATCGGTGGCGGTTCCCCCTTCGGCTTCTTGTTCACCCTGCTCGCCCAGTTCATCCTCGCGGTCGGGACCGGAATCGTGCTCATGTACATCATCGCCCGCGCCATCCAACTGGCTCGCGATGGAACGGCTAACGCTCCCAACTGAGACCAGTCTATACTGCGAGCGGTCGGCGAATGGGAGGATCCGATAGGCCCACTGGGAACCGCTCAGAAGCCTCGCCGATACTGCACCGGGGGCTCGAGGGCGTCGGTTTTGCCGAGTTCGGCCGCAGCGTGCAACGGGAAGTAAGGGTTCCGGAGGAACTTCCGACCGAGGATGACCAGGTCAGCCCGGCCGTTCCTGACGATGGCCTCGGCCTGCTCCGGCGTCGTGATCCGTCCGACGGCACCGACCAAAATCTCGGAGTCTGTCTTGGTCTTGAGCTGCTCGGCAAGCGGGACCTGGAAGTTCGGGCCCGTTTCGGGGAACGACTGGTCCGGATGGATACCCCCGGTGCTCACGTCGATGAGGTCCACGCCCAGACCGGCCAGGTCCGCAGCCAGTCGGACCGATTGCTCGGGGGTCCAGGAGTCCCGATCCGGCAACCAGTCCGTCGCCGAGATCCGCGCGAAGAGGCCGACATCCTCGCCCACTGTCGCCCGTACCGCCTCGGCAACCTCCCGGAGGAGCCGCGTCCGGCTCTCGAAATCACCGCCGTAGGCGTCCGTTCGGTCGTTCGTCACCGGCGAGAGGAACTGGTGGAGGAGGTAGCCGTGAGCGGCGTGGATCTCGATGATCTCGAAGCCGGCCTCGACCGACCGCTCGGCGGCCTCGACGAATGACTCGACGACGCCCTCGATCTCAGCCGGGTCCATCTCACGGGTCGGCGGCGCCTCCCCCTCCGAGTAGGGATACGGGATCCCGCTCGGGGATGGGACTTCCCACCCCCCGTCCGCCGGCTGGATTGGGCGGCTGTCCTCCCACGGGCGAGTCTTAGAGCCCTTCCGCCCCGCATGGGCGAGTTGGATGCCCGGGACGCTGCCCTGTTCGGCCATGAAGGACGCTGTCCGCGAGAGTGCCGCTGCCTGCTCGTCGGACCAGATGCCCAGATCGTATGGGGTGATCCGACCGGCCGGCTCGACGGCCACGGCCTCGGAGAGCACGATACCCGCGCCCCCCACCGCCCGGGTGCCGTAATGGACGTGGTGCCACGCTGTCGGCAACCCGTCCCGGCCTTCGGCTGAGTACTGGCACATCGGGGAGACCGCGAGCCGATTCGGCACACTGGTTGCCCGGATCTGGAGGTCCGAGAAGACGCCCACTGCCATGTGGGAGGGTATGCTGGGTCTGCCGTTAACAGTTCTGTATGGGGATCGGCCGCTGGATGGAGACGACGCGCCTTTCGAATCCGATTACCGAAAGCACCTCCCCCCCTCCACAGGCGCGCCGCTTCCGGCGCCCCTCGGGTCGTGTCTCACGTTCGCTGCGGTGATCAACCCGGCGGGATTCCCGGAACGAGCGGTCGGCTCGCCCGCCGCTACCACCGTGGCGGCTCCGCCACCATTCGGTCCGGCTCGTTCGATTTCCAACCCTCAGGCCGGCGCCAACTGGCTGTGCTGATCGTGAGCAGGGTCGCGAGAAATTGCTGTTCGAGAAGGCGGATCGGGTTCGATGGGATCGGTATCCTAGCCGCGCAAGTCGAACTGCTCGGCGGCGATGTCCATGTCCTTGTCACCCCGACCCGAGAGGTTTACGAGGATGGTCTCGTGGTCCTCGGCGAGTTCCTTCGCCAGGGCGATGGCGTGGCTGGATTCGAGTGCGGGGATGATCCCCTCCGTCTCCGACAGGTCCCGGAAGGCCGACAGCGCCTCGTCGTCCGGAATACCCCGGTACTCAGCCCGACCGATCGCCCGGAACATCGCATGTTCGGGACCCACACCCGGGTAATCCAGGCCCGCGGAGACGGAATGGACCTGGGTGTCCTCGTTCAGGACCCGCGTCTTCATACCGTGGAGGACATCGTCACGACCCGAAGCCAGTGGGGCAGCGTGCCGCCTCGAATCAGTTCCCTCGCCGCCTCCCTCGGCCCCGAAGAAGGCCACGTCGTCGTCCCGAAACGCGTGGAAGAGGCCGAGTGCGTTCGAGCCACCGCCGACACACGCGACGGCCGCGTCGGGCAATCCACCGGTCCGTTCCCGGAACTGCTCGCGGGCCTCCCGACCGATCACTGCCTGGAAATCCCGGACCATCCGGGGGAACGGATCGGGTCCAACCACGCTGCCGACGAGGTAGTGGGTGTCCTCGATATTCGCCGCGAAATCCTCGAGGGCGGCGTCGACGGCATCGGCCAGGCCCGCATCGCCGCGGGTCACCTCGTTGACCTCGGCGCCCATCAACCGCATACGGAACACGTTCATCCGCTGGCGCTCGACGTCCTTCTTCCCCATGTAGATCTCCGTGTCCAGGCCCAGGAGGGCCCCGACCATGGCCGTCGCGGTGCCGTGTTGCCCGGCGCCCGTCTCGGCGATGAGGCGGCCCTTACCCGCCTTCTCCGCCAGGAGTGCCTGTCCGAGTGTGTTGTTGATCTTGTGGGCGCCGCCGTGGAGGAGGTCCTCGCGTTTGAGATATATCTCGACCCCGTAGCGCTCTCCTAAGTTCTCGGCGTGATAGAGCGGTGTCGGTCGGCCGGCGAACGCCGCGAGAAGGTCGTCTAGCTCCCCGCGAAACGCCTCGTCGTCTGCGATCTCGTCGTAGGCCGTCGCAAGACGATCGAGTGGCTCCGCGAGCGGGTCCGGGACGTGCCGACCGCCGTATCCTTTGAACGTTCCGTCTGACATTACCGCCGCCGACGGCCCCCCTCGTGATAAATTGTGTGCGTTTATGTGCATGTCTGTACATTACATATCCGCTCCCGCGAGCGGGCTGGGGTGATTGGCGGTTCCGCCCCGCGAACGCTTTTCCGGTATCGCGCCAAACCACCTGTTGATGGCCGAACGTGGGACCGAGGGCGACGTGATGGTGGCCGTCGAAGACCCGGATGAAGTCCAACAGCTGGTCCGCACAGCGGGGGACCTCGCCAGGCGCGGCTCGAAGACCGTCCGGCTGGTCACCGTTGTCGCCAAGCCATACGACTCGCCGTTCGGCGTCTTCACCGACGAGACCATCGTCCGCGAGTTCGCGGCCAAGAGCCACGAGTTGCTCGAGCAGGCGACGGCCCCGAAGGGAGTGGAGGTAGTCCGGGACCTGGTCGTGGCCCGCTCCGTCGCCAAGGGAATCACCAGGGCAGTCAAAGAGGACGAGCCCGATGCACTGGTGATCGGGTGGGACGAAGATCCCAGGGCCAGCGACGCACTGCTCGGGACGACGGTCGATTCGATCCTCGCCGGGGCCCAGACCGACGTGTATGTCGAACGCATCGGTCGAGAAGCCGAGGGGGTCTCGTCCGTCCTGGTCCCGGTCGCCGGCGGGCCGCACGTCGACGCGGCGGGGCGTGTCGCAACCGCCATCGCCGCCGCGAACGATGCGACGATTCACCTCCTCTCCGTCACCACAGACGGGACGACCGAGGGAGAGGCAACGGGATTCGCCGAGGCCGCGGCGGCGACGGTAAGGGACGTGGCGGAGAACGGCATCGAGGTCGAGACGACCGTTCGCCAGGGGCAACATCCCTCCGAGGTTATCGTCGCCCAGGCGGAGTCACATGATGTGGTTATCCTGGGCGCCACCCGGAAAGGACCGCTCCGGGGTCGACTCGTAGGCTCGGTCCCCAGACGGGTGGTGCGCCGATCAGAGACAACCGTGATCGTGGCCCGAGACGCTGCCGTCGTCGGTGGCGTCCTCGGGCGACTCTCTACCATTCTTCGACGATGACCGCATTCGGATTCTGGTCGCTCGTCGTGCTCGCGACCGTGATCAGCCTGTTCACCGCCTGGACCCTCGGCGCCAACAGCAACTCCCCGCCATTCGCGCCTGCCATCGGTGCCAACGCCATCTCCACGATGCGGGCGGCCTTCCTGATCGGGATCCTGGCTGCCCTGGGAGCCCTGACCCAGGGCGGCGCCATCTCCGAGACCGTGGGATCGCACCTCATCAGCGGGGTCGCCTTCTCCTCGCTGGCCGCCACAGCCGGGCTCTTGACCGCGGCCAGTTTCATGGCCACCGGGATATTCTTCGGGTATCCCATCCCCGCCGCGTTCGCGACGACCGGGGCCATGATCGGCGTCGGGCTCTCACTCGGTGGCGATCCAGCATTCGACACGTACCGCCGGATCGGCCTGTTCTGGCTGATGGTCCCGCCGGTCTCGGGTGGCCTCGCGTACGGGACCGCCACGTTACTCCGCCGAGACGACATCCCCGATACACTGGCGATACCGCTCCTCGCCGGGTTGGTCGGTGCAGTCCTGGCGAACATCAGACTGGGGGTGATCCCGGCCCTGCCGGGGGAATCCCAGAACTCATTAGCAGGGTTCGTCTCGATGCTGGTGGACACACCCTCGGTCGGGGGGATCGACCTGCTGGTTCCGGTGGTCACCGCAGCCCTCGCCGCTGCCAGTTTCACCTACATACGACGCCGCACACAGGAGTCCGTCGAGCAGGGCGTCAGCACGTTCCTCGTCGTCCTCGGGAGCGTCGTCGCGTTCTCCAGCGGCGGCAGCCAGGTGGGACTGGCAACCGGTCCGCTCGAGAACCTGTTCCGGGCCGAACTTGGCCTCCCGGGTATCACGCTGCTCGGGCTGGGCGCGCTGGGGATCCTCGGCGGGGCCTGGATGGGCGCCCCCCGACTCCTCCAGGCCACGTCCCGGGAGTACGCACAACTGGGAATCCGACGATCCATCGCCGCCCTGGTGCCCGGCTTCATCATCGCCCAGGTCGCCATCGCGCTGGGGATCCCGATCTCGTTCAATAATATCATCCTGTCGGGCGTCATCGGCGGGGGCCTGGCTGGGGGCTCTGCGGGGGTCTCACGTCGGAAGATCGGCGTCACGCTCGTATTCTGGATCATCACGCTCACGTCGTCGATCCTGGTCGGTTTCGGGCTTTACCGGGTGTTCGCGATCATCCTGGGCGGGTGACCGGACCGACAAAGCGAAGACGAGTTGTCACCTACCGAGAAACGATGGCCGCGGACGAGTTGGACCGGACCGGGTTCGATGAAACCACGAATTACCTGACCGAGGCCCTCGGCCGACTGATTCCCCAGCGGCTCGCTCGCCGGGCCATCGACGTCGACGTCACGACGGACCGCACGAAGTACGCCCCGGGTGAGGCCGTCGAGATAGCCATCGAATTCCAGAACCGACTCCCCGTCCCCGTGACGGTCAAGACCCCGCGAGCCCGACTCTGGGGGTGGGCCGTCGACGGTGCCCTCGAGGCGAGCGAAGAGCGACGATACCTCAGTCCCGAGGAAGCGATGATGAGCTTCCGGGGCCGGGAACGGAAACGCATCACCCGCCGGTGGGAGGGCACCATCCGGCGGACCGGATCACCCGACAGGTGGGAGCCGCTCACGCCGGGCCGTCACGAGATCTCGGCCTTCATCGCCGTGGAGGGCCACCCCCGTCCGGAGGACCGGACGACGATCGAGGTGAGGTGATCGATTATGGATAGACCACTCCTCCTCGGGGGGGTCCTGACGGGAGTCTTGTCCCTGCTCGCCTGGACCCAGATCACCCGGACAGCCATCGTCCCCTGTGGACTGGCCGCCGGCATCGTCGTGGGGCTGTCGGGTCGTCCGACCGACGCCGGCCTGATCCGCGGGGCGAAAGCCGGCGCCCTGGGCGCGGGACTCTTCGTGGGAACGGTCGCCCTCGTCGGCGCCTACCGATACCGGGTGATCGGGACCGGGTTCGCCATCGATTGGGCCTTGTTCACCTGGTTCGCGATGATCGTCCTGATCCTGCCGCTTTTCACCATCGAGGGGGCGGTATCCGCTCCAGCGGCCGCCTGGACCCGGCGGTCTGTGCGTAACGCGATGGGAGATAGGACCCTGGAGTGAGTTTCTTGCCTGCGGACTGTCTGAGTGAGTCTCGTTTCGCTGGAGTATCCGGTCAGTCACTTCCCAGACTGAAGTATGTGGGACCAGTTCCCTCCAGCCTGTCTGTCGTAGGTCACCCTTCGCGGTGGAGGTGGCAGGCAACGAAGTGCCGGTTCTCACCCATCTTGGGCTCCAGTTCGTAGGCGGGCTTCTCCTTGGCACAGATGCTCGGATCGGCGAGTTCCTCGCGGACGAGCGACTGTGCGCTCTCCCAGTCCTCCGCCAACAGGAGGTCGATACTCTCCTCGATCACATCCCCGGCGCGGCCCCGCGGCACGCCGTCAGGGAAGAACTCCGCCCTGATCTGGGACTCGTCAGTGACTTTGAACGTCCGGCGGTCCACCGCCCGGAGGAAATCCCGAACTTCGTCCCATTCCACGTCGCTGAGGTCGAACTCCTCGGGCGCGATGAGTTGCGGGCACCGCGTCCGGAATCGGCAGCCTGAGGGCGGATTGATGGGGCTCGGGACGTCTCCCGCGAGGGCACTGCGGGTCCCCGATGCCCGCGGGTCAGGGACCGGGATGGCCTCGAGCAACGCGTCGGTGTAGGGGTGCTGAGGGTTCTCGAATAGCTCTTCTTTGTCCGCGACCTCGACGATCTCGCCGAGGTACATGACGGCGACCCGATCGGAGATATGACGGATGACTGAGAGGTCGTGGCTGATGAACAGGTAGGTGAGACCGAACTCCGCCTGGAGGTCACGCATCGTGTTGAGCACCTGGGCCTGGATCGAGGCGTCGAGGGCGCTCGTGGGCTCGTCACACACGATGAGGTCCGGGTTCACGGACATCGCCCGGGCGAGGTTGATCCGCTGACGTTGTCCTCCGGAGAACTGGTGTGGGTACCGGTTGTAGTGCTGGGGGTCGAGCCCGACACGCTCGAGGAGGTCCCTGGCGCGCTGCTCTCGGCCCTCTTCGTCGAAAATCCCGTGGGCCCGCAACGGTTCCTCGACGATCGGACCCACCTTCATCCGCGGGTCGAGGGAGGACTGTGGGTCCTGGAAGATCATCTGCATGTCCTTTCGGGTCGACCGGAGAGCGTCGCCGGACATCTCCGCGAGGTTGTCCCCTTTGAAGTAGACGTCCCCGGCGGAGGGTTCGAGGAGCTTGAGGACCGTCCGCGCGAGCGTCGACTTCCCGCACCCGGACTCGCCCACCAACCCCAGGGTCTCGCCCTTCCTGATCTTGAAGGTGACGTCGTCGACGGCCCTCACCCACTGCCGATCGAGCCGCGGACGGGGAATCCGGCCATCGCCATCGAACTTGAGACCCGCGAGGAAGCCAGTCTCGTTCGGGAAGTACTTGCTGAGACCATCGACGTCGAGGAGCGTCTCCCCGAAGTCGACGTCATCCTCCGAGACGAGTTCGTCGTGGCCGTCGGCGAGACTCATTCCTCACCACCACCGCGGTCCTCGGCGAGCCCGGCACCGAACCCGGCACCCGCCTGGAGTTCGATGGGTTCGCTCCCCCAGTAATCCACGTCGAAGACGTCATCGTTCCTGAAACACGCCGAGCGGTGGGGTGCCCCGTCCATCTCAACGATCTCGGGATGCGGATGGACCCGCGTGCACACCTCTCTTGCCTCGGGACACCTCGGGTGGAACCGACAGCCAGACGGGGGATTGATCGCCTCAGGCATGACCCCGGCGATTGGGTGCAGATCCTCCACGGTCTGGTCCGGCCGCGGTATCGAATCGAGCAGCGCGTCGGTGTAGGGGTGTTTGGTGTCGTGGAACAGGTCGTCCACTTCGGCCTGTTCGACGATCTCCCCGAGGTACATCACATTCACCCGGTCGGAGATCTCCGCGATGACGCCCATGTCGTGTGTGACCCAGATGAAAGAGGTGGCGTACTCCTTCTGGAGTTCGTCGACGAGTTCGAGAATCTGGGCTTCGACGGTGACGTCGAGGGCCGTCGTCGGCTCGTCCGCGATGATGAGGGAGGGCTCGCACGACAGCGCCATCGCGATGAGCACCCGCTGGCGCATCCCGCCGGAGAACTGGTGGGGATAATCCGAGTACCGGTCGGCGGCCTCGGGGATGCCCACCTCGCGGAACATCTCGATCGCGAGGTCCTTGGCCGCCGACTCGCCCATGTTCCGGTTGATCTCGATGAACTCCCGGAGCTGACCCCCAACGGTGTACACCGGATTCAATGATTCCATGGGATCCTGGAAGATGATCGCGATCTCGCGACCACGGATGCGGCGTCGCATCTCCTCGTTCGTCAGCATCGCGTCGGTGGGCCGGAGTTCGACCGCCCCACTGTCGGTCTGCCGGACGACGTTATCGTCCGCGTCGTCGAGGATCGATTCCGGGTCAGCCTTGGCCTCGCCGACCTCCTCGTACTGGATCAGCGGCTGGCCCTTGAACAGGACCTCTCCGCCAACGATCTCCCCGGGCTCTTCGACCAGACGCATGATGGACTGGGCAGCGACGCTCTTTCCCGCACCCGATTCACCCACCAGGCCGGCGATCTCGCCTTCGTTGACAGTAAACGAGATGCCATCGACGGCACGCACGACGCCTTCTTCGGTGAAGAACTGGGTCTTGAGATTCTTGACTTCGAGGAGGGGATCGGACATTGTTAATTATTGATTCGGGGATCGAGTGCGTCTCGAAGGCCGTCGCCGAACAGGTTGAAGCCGACCACCGTAATGAGGATGGCCAACCCCGGCCAGACGCTGAACCACGGGTCCGGGAGCATGTAGTTCCGCGAGGCCGAAAGCATCTGGCCCCAAGAGGGCGTCGGCGGCTGGGCACCGAACCCGAGGAAGGAGAGCCCGGCAACGATCAGGATAGCGACGCCGATCTGGAGGGTCGCCTGGACCAGGACCGGCGCGAAGCTGTTCGGGATCACGTGCCGGAGGATGATACCGCTATCACGGACCCCGGCCGCCCGAGCCGCCTCCACGTAGTCCTCCTCCCGCACGCTCACCACGCGTGAGCGGATGAGTCGGGCGAAGGTCGGAATCGACGCGATTCCCACGCCCACCATGGCGAAGGTCAGATCGCGGCCGAACGCGGTCATGAAGGCGATCACGAGGACCAGGAACGGGATAGCGTAGATGGTCTCGACGGCCCGCATGAGCACGTCGTCGACCCACCCACCGTAGTAGCCCGAGACGGCGCCGACGACCGTGCCGCCCACGAATCCGATGATGGTCGCCATGAATCCGACGGTCATCGCGATCCGGGTGCCATAGAAGAGCCGGACCAAGAGGTCCCGTCCTCGGTGGTCGGTCCCGAGCGGGTGGGCCATGGTTCCGGATCCGAACTCGTTTTCGAGGCCCACCGGCGGTAGGAGCGTCTCGATAGTGGCCGGATCGTTCTCCGGGTGCACCCAGAACGTGGTGGCAAGCCAGTAATCCAGGATGTAGAAATCGATCGCCGCGATGATAGCGATGGTGCCGAAGAAGCCGACGATGCCTAATCCCGCGAGTGCGGTCGGGTCCCGTTTGATCTGCGCGTAGGTGTACCGCCAGCCGACGCGAGCCGCAACCTCCTCGCGGGCGACGCCACCGGTACTCGATTCCTCGCTTATGGGTTCGTCCGAGGCCGGATTATCGGTGATGCCTGTATCAGTTCTGTCCTGCGTTCCCATATTATCCCTCCTGTTCCCCGTAGGACACCCGCGGATCCACATAGGCATACGAGATGTCCGTGATGATGACCCCGATCACGAACATCAGCCCGAAGAAGATGGTCGTACCCATCACCAGAGGGATGTCCTGGTTGTAGATGGCCGTGATGATGAGTCGGCCCATCCCGTTGATACTGAAGACTGTCTCGGTGAGGACCGCGCCACCGAGGGCCTGGGTGAGTCCCAGTCCCACGATGGTGATGACGGGCAGCTGGGCCGGGCGGAAGGCGTGCTTCCGGAGGATGGTCCGTTCCCTGACCCCGTAGGCGCGGGCCAGCTGCACGTAGTCCTTCGAGAGGTTCTCGAGCATGGCCGAGCGCTCGATACGCGTGATAGCCGCCATCTGCAATGTCCCGAGCGAGAGGGTCGGTAACAGCAGGTGTTTGCCCGATACCACCAGCACGTCGACCCAGCTTTCTGCCCCTTCCACCTCCGCTGGATCGGCATACGGCATCACGAGATTGGTCGCCGGGAACATGTCGAGGTGGAAGGCGAAGACGATGATGAGGATAAGCCCGATCCAGAAGCTCGGTGTCGAGACGCCGATGAGGGCGACGACCCGGGAGACGTGGTCGACCGGCTTGTTCCGGCGCTTCGCCGAGATGACGCCCAGCGGGACCGCCGCCAGGAGGGCAAAGGAGAAACTCGAGACGAGGAGCAACAGGGTCACCGGCAACCGTTCGGCGATCTTCTGGACCACGGGCACCTTGTAATAGATGCTCTGGCCCAGGTCCACGCCGAAGGTGGGCTCCAGGAACGGGAACGTCGAGGTCGTGTCGAACCAGATCGGCGAGACGTCACCGAGGTAGTTGAAATAGCGGATGAACAGTGGTTGGTCGAGTCCATACTTCGCCCGAATCGCGGCCGCTTGTTGCGCACTCGGCGAGGGGCCCAGCATGATCGACACCGGGTCGCCTGGAATCGCGTCTGTAAGGAAGAAGGTGATCGTGATGATACCAACTATCACGGGGACGGCCTGCAACAGCCGGCGGATGGTATATCTGGTGAGACCCACGGGTTGGTCCTCCGTCTCGTTCTTTCGGGTACGAAGACTTTCCTGGCTATAAACGATTCGAAATCTGGGGGCTGCGTCGACCTACTTGTTGACCGAGACGTTGTTGTGTCCACTGAAGATGTGGAATGAATCGGTCGGGTGGGAGGTGAAGTCGTTGACGTAGTCCTTGACCCCGAAGCTGTTCTTCAGGTTGTAGCCCGGCAAGTGGGCACGATCCTCGAGGAGCATCGTGATACCTTCCTGGTAGAGCTGTTGGCGCTCATCGTAGTCTGAGCTCTCGCGAGCGTCGACGAACATCTGGGCAGCTTCCTTGCCCCGCTCCGAGTTGTTCCCGTAGAACGACCCGTTCGTGACACCCAGGGTGTCATCCGTCCGGCCGAAGAGGAAGTACGTGAACGCGTCCGGGTCGGGCGTTCCAGACCACCCCAGCGTGAACATGTTGTACTCGTCCGGATCGCCGGTGATGTACTTATCGAGAAAGGCACCCCAGTCGAGTCGCTGGACCGAGACGTTTTCGAACCCGGCCTCCTTCAGGCCGTTCGAAACCGTGACGCCGATCTGTTCGCGCTTGTCGTCCGGTGGGACGATGATGTTCCACTGGTAGCCGGAATCGACGCCCGCTTCGTCGAACAACTGGTTCGCCATATCGATGTCCTTGTCGTGGGGAATAGCCTCCCACTCGTCGAGTGGCATCTCCCAATCCTCGGCGATGGGACGCGGCAGCGGGCTGTACTGTCGCAGCCCGGTCGGCTCCACGAAGTTCGACACCGCCTGGTCCATGCTGAAGACGTAGTCGACAGCCTCCCGCACCTTCGGGTCCGTGGTCGGGCCTTCGTTGCAGTTGAACGCCAGGTAGAAGTACCCGATTCCCGGCACCGAGTCGATTTGTGCATCGCTGATTCCTTCCACGGTACCCCACAGCCGCGGGGGAATCTCCTCAATGATGTCGTTCTCGCCGTTCCGAAGTGTGGTGACCCTGGTCGTCCCCTCCTCGATCGGGACGAACTCGATCTCCTGAAGGTTCGGGGAGTCCATCCCCCAGTAGTCGTCCCACCGCTCGAGTCGCACATAGTTTCCTTCCTGCCAGTCGACGAACCTGAACGACCCGGACCCGATGGGATTCTGGGTGTTGAACTTGTCCTTGCTCGCTTTGTCCTTTAACTCCTTGTCCTCACCTTCCCCTTCGAAACCTATCTCGCCGCGCACGTCTGCGGGAACGATGAGCCACGTAAGGTTGTGGATGAAGGCTCCGTACGGGAAACTCAGGTTGAACGTGATGTCCTGTCCATCGATGTCGATGGACTCGATCATGTTCAGCTCCGAAGCGTTCTCCGTCTCCTCCTCCACCGGCGCCAGGAACGAATACCGGACGTCTTCCGGCGTCACCGGATCCCCGTTGTGGAATTGTGGACCCTCCTTCAGCGTTACCGTCCACTCGGTCCCGTCCGAGGAGACGTCGGGTTCGCCCTCGGCCATGTCCGGAACGACGTTCGTGCCGGCATCGTACTGATAGAGTCCGGCGAAGACGTTCTGGGAGACCTGAAGGGACGGGACGTCGTTGAGCACGATCGGGTCGAACTCGATCGGGCTTTTGACCTGGGCCAGATTGAGTTTGCCGCCCTCTTGGGTCATCTCCTCCTCGGTGGTCGTCGTCTCACCACCGCCGCCACCCTCTTCGGTGGTCGTGGTGGTCGTGTCCTCGCCGTCTCCACCGGTGCAGCCGGCGAGACCCACGATACTTGCGCCGCCGAGTCCTTGGAGGATTCGGCGTCGGCGCACGTGCCAGTTTTCTGTATCTTTTGGCATTGTGTGTCACTCGCAGTGCTCCGTGTCGCACACGGATTGATAACCATTAACGAGGAAGCGTTTAAATAGATGACGGGACCGACGTACGGGCCCATAATATGCTGGGCCGGCTCTCTAAACCCGGATTTTCACACGGGGGGTACCGAAGGTTCATATCCTCGGAGAGGTTCCTCGAGTGCCAAACAGTGCCAAAGTCACGGCGGAAACAGCGCGTTGCCGAGATTGAACAACGTGGCATCTAAACCGGAACGTAATCCCGGCGGATCCGTCCCTGGTCGTGATCGAACCACACGACGGTGAAGACGGCTTTTCAGACGCGTCGCAGGGGGCGGGATACTGGTAAATCATAGGATGGGGCCATCTTGGATACAAGCGCTGGCGCGGTTCGCGGTGTACGACGCACCCGTCGTGGCCGTATAATGGGTCACTGGTACGATCATCGCCCTGATCCTCTTCCCTTCGTGTTCTTGGGCTTCTTCGCCACCAGATGGCCCGACGCCGTCCAGTGGCTCGGCCTCGGGTTGAGGGGGGCGGTGATTCTTCTCGCAGCCGCAGGGCAACTTGGCGTCCAAGAGCCGTGGTTGGCGGCGATCGTCCTGTCGATACTCTTCGGTCTCCCACTCGCCATCTCGGTATTCGGGACCCGTACGATAATCGGCGATGACCGTTTGGTAGGCCTGCTCCCGTTCTGGATCGGGCTCCTCCATCTCTTGGCCTGGAGTATCATCTCGAATCTCCTCGCCTGCAGCTCCGCGATACCGACCTTCCTGACCATCGTGCTGCTCCCGGGATGGGTTCTCCTGCGATTCCGCCAGGATGCCGAGTAGGAAGGGCCCATCCGTTTCGGCGTCGAGATTACTGGCCGCCTCCCCGTTGCGACGTTCGACCGGCCGGAAGCGCATCTCAGTAATCAAAAGACTGCAGCCCTTCAAGTGCCCCCACGCCTGTCACTAATATCCCCGACTCGATACGCCCTCAGAAGGGTCTTGTTCTCGCTGCGTCGGTCCACCTGCGACAGCTAGCCACTCGAGAGTCGGTTTGGCTTTTTCGTCGCGGAGGTATCGCCTGACCGCCGGTTGGGTTCGCCCGGAGTGTTCAGATCAGTATCGAAAGCGAGTTTTCAGCCATCTTCGCTGATTAGTGCGGTATGTGTTTCCGGCCGAAGGCTGCTCGCTACTTTCCGTCTCTCAACACAGTTATATGCATGAACGTGACTAAAAAGAATTATTAGACTGCCGGAAATTGGAATATTGTGTATGGGACATTCCGAGTCCACCCGAACAATCCAACCCGAAAAGTCGGTCGATGAGACGCCTTCGGAGGCCCGGATCGTCGCCATGATGGCGATCACGTCGGCGATTACCGGCGTCGGCTTTCTGTTAACCGCACCGATTCCGCTGATCCCTGGGGCCATTCAATTGCGGATCATGGCCTTTCTCCCGGTGGTGTTCGGCGTGCTCTATGGATGGCGAACCGGTTTCATCGCCGGTGGGGTAGGAAACCTCATCTGGGCCATCCTGGGCGGCTATTTCAACCCCGCGACGCCGGTGTTCGACCTGGTCGGGGTCGGTCTGACGGGGGCGATCCCCGGGTATCTGCTCACGCCGGATGACTGTGACACGACAGCTGGGCTCGCGAAAGCCACGCTGATCGCGACGGTGGCCGGGCTTGTCATGATTCCCATCGTGGCCCTCGGCTTCGAAGTCGTCGGGGTCGCCCCCTTCTTCGCTGCCATCGGAACCCTCGTACCCGCGGACATGCCAGCGATCGTCATCGGGACGCCGATCGTCCTCCGGGCGGTCGTCCCGGTGCTCCGCGATCGGGACCTTCTCTCGTATCGCTACTAACGCCACCCGATGATCGAAGCAACCGATGTTGGCGTCGAGACGGACGGATCGCCGCGGTTTACAGAGCTGTCGGTGTCGATTCCGGACGGAAGTTGTGTCCTGCTGACGGGTGAAGACCCCAAAGCAACACTCGCATTGGGGTTGACACTCGTCGGTGTCATCCCTAAGCTTCGGCGTGTCGACCGATTCACGGGTGCAGTCGAGATCGATTCCCGGAACACGCGCCGCCTGTCCGGAACGAATCTGGCCGAACGCATTGGGGTCGTCTTTCCGAATCCCGCCACCCAGCTCGTTGGATTGACCGTCGATGAGGACGTTCGCCTGGCTCCGGAAAATCTGGGTTTGTCCTCGGCGACCATCGAAGAACGTGTATCGGCGGTGACGGCGAGACTGAAGATCGCGGACCTTCGATCTGCCGATCCCAAAGACCTGTCCGGCGGCGAAAAGCGCCGGGTCGCCTTTGCGGCAGCGATGGCCAAAGACCCCGACATCTTCCTGGTGGCCGAACCGACCTTCAATCTCGATCCCGACGCCAGTGCCATCATCCGGGACACGATCGCGGACCTCCGTTCGCAGGGGAAAACAGTGCTCCTGACCCAATCGAAGTTGGACGAGACCGCCGAGTTAGCCGACCGCGCCCTCGTCCTCCGGGATGGGCGTCTCGCTCACGACCTGCCTGGTGCGGCATTTCGGTCCGATAGAGCCCTCCAATCCGCCCTCGGATTGGTTCCCCCCACCAGTGCGAACCCTCCGGTTCGTGACGCCCCAACCCCGCCGGGGGCGGCGATTGGCCCCACAACCAGTGGGAAATCGCCGAACCTGTCCGTCGAAAACCTCCACTTCAGCTACGGGTCGGGGCCGGTCCTTCAGGGCCTCGACGTGCAGATCGATCGTGGCGAAACCCTCGCCCTGGTCGGGGCAAACGGGTCCGGCAAAACGACGCTCGCCAAGCAATTGAACGGGCTATTGCTCCCGGACTCCGGATCGATCGAGTTTCGAGGCACGGATGTGACCGAGACGCCGGCCGCCGAACTCGCTTCGGATATCGGGTACGTATTCCAGGAACCGGATACCCAGTTGTATGCCCCAACGGTCCGAGAAGAGGTGGCGTTTGGCCCGAGCAATCTCGGGGTCGATTCGGTCGAGAAACGGGTCGCCCAGTCACTATCGATTGTTGGACTCGAGGGACGTCGGTCGGCGTCCGTCGGCGCGCTGTCGCGGGGGGAGAAACAACGGCTCGCTATCGCGAGCGTGTTAGCCCTCGATCCGACGGTACTGATCCTCGACGAACCATCGACCGGGCTCGATTACCGCGAGTTCTGGGCCATCATGGAGGCGATCGAATCTGCGTTCATGGGCGGAGATCGAAGTCTCGTCGTGGTATCGCATGACTGGGCTATCGTCGACACCTGGACTGACCGGACGCTAGCGATCCGCAACGGCGCAATCGCTGAGCGTAAGTCATCGTCGGGTGATGGGTCGGATACCGAGGAACCCGCACACGGACGGGTGAGTAAACGAACATGAAGGTCGTCGAGTACGTGGATCGTGACTCCATCATCCACGAACTCGATCCCCGGGCGATCCTGGCCATGGCGGTTACCGTGATCGTGATCGGGCTCCTGTTCGATAATCCGCTGGTCATCGGCACCGTCTTCCTTACGGTGCTCGCACTCGCTCGGGTCGCTCGTGTACACCCCGAGATGTTCCAGTGGCTCCGGCTACTGCTCCCGTTCGCGCTCTTTTCCTTCGTCCTCTGGACCTTTTTCGGTCACCTCTCCCTCGCTGGGGCAGGATCACAGACCCTCGTGGCTTTCGGACCCCTGCGGGTCTCCAAAACGTCCCTCTATCGGGGCCTGGGAATGCCCCTTCGGTTGCTCGTCATGATAACCACGCCCTTGTTCGTCTTGATGACCGTTCGGCGAGAAGCGCTGGTCGCCGCCCTCGTCCAACTCAAGGTACCGTACAAAGTGGCTTTCGGCTTCGGGTTGGTCTTACGGATGGTGGACGTGTTTCTCGACGAGATCCGGGAGATACGACACGCCCAGCAGGCTCGGGGGGCCGTCCTGGATCGTGGTGGCCTTCGTGCCAGGCTGCGGGCCAATAGCGCCGTGTTGGTCCCGGCCGTTGTCAGGGGCGTGCAGGCAAGTGAAGACCTTGCCATGGCGCTCGAATTGAAGGGGTTTTCGAACGCGAACAATCGATCCCAGCCCACCCACGGGTCCCTTTCCCAACCGGATTACCTGGTCATCGGAACGAGCGTGGTCTTCACGGTTGGAACCCTGACGATGTGGCTGGGGGGATTTGCCTGACTGCCCATGCCTGAGTTCGAACAGTCCTATGACGGGCGAGGACAGTATACAGTCGCCCTCTTTGGCAACGCCTGGGAGCTTCCGCTCGTCGAAGTCCAACCCGACGTATACATCGCCTCGGATGCGGGGCTAGTGCTTGGCGATACCGAGTTCATCGATGCTGCGGCCTCGGCGCTTGCCGACGGCCTGGCCACCGATCGGATCGACTATCTGGTGACACCGGAGGCAAAGGCACTACCGTTGACCCACTCGATCGCCCGACAGACAAACCTCGAATACGTGGTCGTGCGGAAGAGCGTAAAGAGTTACATGCAGGACCCGGTGTCGGTCACGGTTGACTCCATCACCACCGACGAACCCCAGCACCTCGTACTGGACGGGCGAACCGCGGAGAAGATCCATGACACCACTGTCGCGATCGTGGATGACGTCGTCTCGACCGGTGGGACCTTGGCCTCGGTCGAACGAATCCTGGGAACGGTGGGTGCGAACGTCCTGACGAAAACCGCCATCTTCGAGGAAGGTCGCACTCACAGTGACGTCCACACGCTCCATACACTCCCGATTTTTCGGCCCGAGTGACCGCGCCGAACGGTGCCGGCTGGTCTCTCCTCACACAAACGAGAATGCCTGGTCGGGGATTGAAGCTCTGCTCGCACCAGCGACGTACCGCCTTGGCAACGGTGTCACGAGAGCCCTGAACGGAACAGAGTAACGCGGGTCCTTGAAGGAACACTGTAACGGGAAAACGGCGATAGGGGTTCGAAACGTCGAGTCGATAGTCCCACCAGGATTCGAACCTGGGTCGTCAGCCCCAGAAGCTGACAGGATTGGCCACTACCCCATGGGACTCCGTTAGCCGGTACGAGACTGTATTTTAAGAGTGTTGCGAAGGAGTGTAGCCCCAGGTCGTCGGTCCTTTCTGGCGAATCGAGCAACGACATTCGGCCATGGGGTCGGAAGCCGATCCCCCACCTCTCCCACAGTATAAATTGCATGGAGGTGTCCTGCAACGGGCCGGCCGATGGGGCGGACCGCCACCCTTTTGCCCCAGTTCCCGGTTTCCACCCGTATGTACATCGGTCGCTTCCTCGTCGTCGGCCCCGAGTCGGCCGCATACCGGGTTTCGTCCCGCTCCTTTCCGAATCGACAGGTGGTCGAACGTGGGAAGACCCTGACCGTCGTCCCCACCGCAGACGCCCCTTCGACGGACAATCCCTACGTCTCGTACAACTGCGTGAGACCGGGTGGGGACGCCCTCGTCCTCGGGAACGGCTCGCACGTCGACCCCATCGCGGAGAAACTCGACCTGGGCTACCCGCCGCGGGATGCCATGGTCACAGGGCTGTTCGCCCTCGACTTCGAGAAGGACGACTACGACACCCCCCGTATCGTCGGCGTGTTGGGCGAGTCCGCACTGATCGGTATCGTCAGGTCTGATGCCTTACTTGTGCGGGCGGTCGACGAGCCAACGCTGGTAGGGACCTACGAGAAAGACACCCCTGAGCCCTACGAATGGAGTGTCGATTCGGCCGCGGATGCAGCCCGAGACGTGTACGACGCCGAGTTCGAGCACCCGGTCGCTGCAGCGGGGGTTCGTCGGAACCAAGCGGGATTCGAGGTCGTAGTATATAATGGGTGACCGCTGCCGTCGCTCCATCTGATCGATGGTCGACGACATCGCGATATGTCCAGGTGAGGAACTCGTGTTCGGCGGGCGTGCTGAGCCGGCTTCGTGTGGCGCCAGCCCATAGCGGTGGTAAACACTTTGCAACCGGGCGTCGAAACGACCCCACATGCGCGTCGGGGTCATCTCCGACATCCACAGCAACGTGGTCGCCCTACAGGCGGTCCTCGAGGACATGCCGCCGGTCGACGAGATGGTCTGTGCCGGCGACGTGGTTGGGTACAACCCCTGGCCAGCCGAGTCGGTGGAGGCGATGCGTTCACGGGATATCCCGACGGTTATGGGCAATCACGACCGGAAGGTCGCGACCGGCCGGAACTTCGGGGCGAACCGGATGGCTCAGGCCGGCGTGACCCATGCCCGGCGGGAACTCACCAACGACCAGGTCGAGTGGCTGGGGTCCCTCCCCACCGAGCGGACCATCTTCGACGACCGGCTGAAGGTCGTGCATGGCCACCCAGAGGACCCCAATCGCTACACGTATCCCGAGGAGTTTGGATCGCACCTCCTCGCGGACGAATCAATGCTGGTGATGGGCCACACCCACGTGCAACACGTCGAGTCGACGACCGCGGGCATCGTCTTGAACCCCGGAAGCGTGGGCCAACCACGCGACCGGGATCCGCGGGCGGCCTATGCCGTGCTCGACCTCGACACAGAGACCGCAACGCCACACCGGGTCGAGTACAACATCGACCAGGTGGAAACGGCTGTCGCGGAAGCGGGGCTTCCGCCCGAAACCGGCTCCCGGCTCCGGGACGGGCGCTGAGGACAGTTCGGTTCTGGAGGGGATACCCACCGGACCGGAATCGGGCCTGCCGAGTCCCTCTCGGATAGGTATCCCTCGATGCAAAACCCCAGCGGAAGTAACGTCCTCCTCCATTTCCTCAAGCGACACCGGTTTCTCCGTGGCCCCGGGAGAACCGCCTTACTCCCCGGCGATCGCCGCGCGGTCGCCAACTGGCGCGAGTTCCGCCGAGAAGTGTCTGAGTTCCTTCATCGGCGGTTCCCTGCGGACCTCGTACCCCCGCACGTCCGAGGCGCGGTCCATCACGGCGCCCCCGGTTTCGGCCACGTGTTCGAGGTGTTCGCGGTGGTAGGTGCGGCGAGGGATCGCGAGTCGGACGAATTCCGGGCGGTCGGTGTCCGGAAACGCGAAGCTCCCGAGTTCGACCCCACGGACGCCGCCTTCGGTGTATAGCTCGACGACGAACGCCTGGCCGGGGAACTTTTGGTCGGGGATGTGGGGGAGGGCCGCACTCGCATCCACGTACACCGCGTGTCCACCCACGGGGCGATAGACCGGCACGCCCGCAGCCTCGAGCCGGTCGGCGAGTTCCTCGGTCTGGGCGACCCGTTCTGCAACGTACGGTGGTTCGACGGCCTCGCGGAGGCCGATGGCGAGGGCCTCCAGGTCGCGGCCGGCCATGCCCCCGTACGTCGAGAAGCCTTCGTAGAGGATGGCGCGCTGTTTCGTCCGCTCGAAGAGGACATCGTCTCTGACACCGACGAATCCCCCGACGTTCGCGATACCGTCCTTCTTTCCGCTCATGACCACGGCATCAGCGTAGGAGAGCTGTTCGCTGGCGATTTCGGACACCGTGGTGTTCGCGTAACCGTCCTCGCGTTCGCGGACGAAGTGGGCGTTCTCCGCGAACCGACACGCGTCGATGACGAATGTGGCGTCGAGTTCGTCGGCCAACTCGCGCACCGCCCGGGTATTCGCCATGCTCACCGGCTGCCCCGCCGCCGAGTTGTTCGTGATCGTGAGGACGACGAGCGGGATCGCCTCGGTACCGTGCTGGTCGGCCAGGCGCCTCGCCGCGTCCACGTCGAAGTTCCCTTTGAAATCACCCGCTTCGTCTGGATCCATCGCCCCGGGAACCGGGCAGTCCACGGGCTGGCCGCCGTTGGCCACGACGTGCGCTCGTGTCGTGTCGAAGTGAGTATTGTTCGGCACGACGTCCCCTTCCGCGATGATGGAGCCGTACAGGACATTCTCCGCCCCGCGGCCCTGATGGGCAGGGACGACCTGCTCGAATCCCATGATGTCTTCGACGGCCTCCTGGAGGGCGTGGAAGCTTCGGCTACCGGCGTAGGCTTCGTCGCCACGGAAGAGGCTGGCCCACTGTTCGGCGCTCATGGTGCCGGTGCCGCTGTCGGTGAGGAGGTCGACGAAAACGTCCGCTGCATCGAGATTGAAGACATTGAAGCCGGCGGCCTCGATGTTCGCCACCCGTTCTTCACGCGGCGGGAGGGTGATCGGGGACACCATCTTCGAGATGTACGATCGCATACCTACTCCGCCCGCCCGAGGCCACATACGCCTTCCTGAAAGGACCTATCCGTCGAAGGCGGTATCCGGGCCCCACGCACCAAGGGTGTACATCGCCGGACGGATTTCGAGAGAGAGAGACAGAGAGAGATTTGCGCTTCATGGGTGGATATGTTCTATGCCTTGGCCGCTCCCACTAGATCCGTGGCCGCCCCACCAGTACGGCGGTCTTTGGCCCAGTTAGGACTCGAACTCGTCCTGGATGATCGACAGCGTGTCCTCCCGGTGCTCCCATGGGACGAAGACCGCGACCGACGTCGCACTGGTGATGACGTCGACGAGATTGATCCTGGCCTCCCCGATCGGTCCCACGATGCCCTGGACGACACCCGGCTGGTTGGGGAACTCCGTCCCCAGCACCCGGATGACCGCGATGTCCTCGGTGACGGTCACACTCGAGAGGGTGTGGTCTTCGATGACCCGGTCGTGGAGGACGGCCTCTGCGGTCTCGGCCACGTCGTGGTCGACGTAGAAGGTCACCGAGTCCATTCCCGAAGCCACCGCGTCGATATTGATATCGGCCTCGAACAGCGCCTCCGAGAGGACCGCGAGGATGCCCGGCTGGTTCCGGATCGCCCGCCCGGCGACAGTGAGACACGACAGTGGCGTATCCCGCATGTCGATCATGTGCTCGAACTGGCCCTCGATGTCGGTCCCGCCGGAGAGCAGATCGCCGTGCTGGTAGTGTACGACGCGTATCGAGAGGTCGGCGTCTTTGAAGGTTAGTGCGCTCGGTGCGACCACCTCTGCCCCACGGAAGGAAAGGTTCCGGAGTTCGTCGACGGTGATCTGGCCGACGTTCCGAGCCCCTTCGACCACGTTCGGGTCTCCCGTCATGATACCTTCGACGTCGGTGACGATCACCACCTCGTCGGCGTGCATGTACCGGCCGAGCATCACCGCGGTGGTGTCACTCCCCCCTCGACCGAGGGTCGTGACGTTCCCGTCGAGATCTTCGGCGAGGAAACCGGTGATGACCGGTACCGTGTCCTCGAGGTGCTCGGCGAGTGCGGTCGCCCGGCGCTGGGTCTCTTCGACATCGACCTCTCCGACATCGTTCGCCACCACGGGCCAATCGGGATGCCCGGGTTCGAGGAATTCGGCGTTGATGTCACGGGCCGACAGCGCGGCCTTGAGCAGGCGAACGCTTGTCCGCTCGCCCATGGAGACGATCTCGGCCTGGTCACGATCGCTCGCTTCGAAATTGATGGTATCCAGGAGCTCGTCGGTTGTATCACCCATCGCGCTCGCCACGACCGCTATCTGGTGGCCAGCTTCCACCACCCCCGCGATGGAGTCGGCCGCCCGTTCGATGCGTTCCCCGCTACCCAGGCTGGTTCCCCCGAACTTTGTGACTATCCGCATACGACCGACCCCTCGAGGATGTGAGAGAGACTCATACCCCTTGGGAAACCCTGGGCGGGGATAATCCTGTCCTTCGGGGCGTTTTTTCACCCGGGACCACTCGGGTCGTGTCTCGCCGGGACGTCTCGCCCACCGAAGCCCTGGGCTATTAATATCTCGCTCCCAAGGCCCATCCATGGATGTTCGGGAGGCCACACCGGGGGACGCCCCGGGCATCGAGTCGCTGGTCCCCGGCGACCTCGACGCCGACCGTCTCGTCCGGGACCGACGGGTGATTGTGGCGGAGTCGGGCGACGAACTGGAAGGGTTCCTGTCCTATGACACCTGGAACGGGACGGTCCATGTGAGTACGCTTGTCGGCGACCGACGGGTCGTCGACGCGCTCCTCGTGGAGCCACGACGCTTCGCGGAGCGGGAAGGGTTCCCTATAGAAGTCATCGTCCCTCAGGGCGACGAGGAGCTCCGGGCTGCCGTCGAGGCGGCAGGGTTCGAGTATCATGGCGACGGACCGATATTCGAAGGCGAGGCCTCACGCCGGTATCGGTACCCGACCTGATCGACGGCGTTGAGCCCGAATTGATTCTAGAGAGACATTCACGCCAGGGCCCTCTTTCATTCACTCGGAGATATCCTCGCTCGTTGTTCGCGGTGGCATAGCCACGCAGTCTCTACCGGTGGTATCCCACAACGATACCCCTGCGAGAATCCGCTTACACGACCACTCACCGTTCAGGCGAACTTCCGCACCGTCACCTCGAGGGTATCCAGATCGAGGATCGGGGCCGTTCCGGGGTCTGGTTCGATGTTCACACTCCGCTGGAACTCCGTCTGGGACTGCCAACAGCCGGAGTTCACCAGCCGAACGTTGTGATACGCACCGACACCCAGCTTGTGAACATGACCCGCGTGAAGGACATCCGGGATGTCCTCGATGACCATGTAATCCCGTTTCTCCGGGGCCATCCGCAGCTTCCCGCCGAAGGTCGGAGCGAGGTGGCGCTTCCGAAGGAGGTGGGCCATCGCCCGCTCGGGGTGCTCGTAACTCACGTCCTCGTCGGGAGTTTCGGCCACGAGTTCGTCGAGGAAGACCCCGTGATAGAGCAGGATCGAGACGCCCTCGATGGTAACCGTGGCTGGATTTCCGTACACACGGGCGTCGTGGGCCCGCAGGATCTCCCGGAGATCCTCGTCGAAGCCGGGTTGGGGCTCCGCGAGTCTGACTGCGTCGTGGTTCCCCGGGATGAGCACGATCTCCAGATCCCCCGGGACGGCTTTGAGGTGCTCGGCGAACTGTTCGTACTGGTCGTAGATGTCGACGATATCGAGTTCCTCGTCCTGGTCGGGATAGACGCCGACGCCCTCCACCAGGTCACCGGCGATCAGGAGGTACTCGACCGGCGCTGCCTCCTGGGTATGCAACCAATCTGCAAAGGCGTTCCAGGCCTCGGGGAGGAACTCGCGGCTTCCCACGTGTAGGTCACTCAACAGGGCCGCCTGGACGTGACGGTCGACGGTCGACGGTTCAAAGGTCCGGGGCACGTCCGGCTGGTGAAGAGTGTCGACGAAGAGGATGCCACCGTCGTCGGAGAGGGTCCCCTGGACCGCCACGACCTCGTCGAGGAGGAGGTCGTCGACGACGCTCGCGAACTCCCGGTCTTTCATCACGAGGGCGGGGTACGTCCCGTTCGTGTCCTCCAGTTCGACGAGTCGATGGCCGTTCTTCGTCGAGCGGATGTCGGTGACGAGCCCGATGAGCCCGGCTTCGGACCCACCGGGCATCGTTTCGAGTGCGTCCGTGGGCCGGTGGTTCACGCGCCCACGCAACATGGAGGAAAGCCGGTCGTATCGGTCCCGAAACACGGCCACGAAATCCTCGTATGTTCCAGTTCCAGTGCTCTCGCCGGTGATATCACCAGATATGAGGGGCGTAGTTGGGGAACGTTCTCCCCGTTCCAACCCCTTTGTTTCAGGTGGAGATTGCCGGCCAGATCCCCCACCCGTGTCAGGGGTGGTTCCAGTTGAAGTGGGGGGGTTCTCCATTACCCTTCGGACGTCGCCGGCGGTCACCGTTAGCGAGTTCTCTCCGGTCTCCGCGATGATCGCCTCGACGGCCGCATCGGGGTTCTCGGCCCCCGCGAGGAGGGTGACGGCCTCTCGCTCGGCGTTGAGCCCCGCGGCCGTCAGTCGTCGGACGACCCGAACCGGGGTGGAGTGTGGCACGTCCGTGGCCACGAGGGTGGCGAGGAAAAGCGTAGCGGAAGCCGGCATAGGAACATTGAAACGCGGATGTCCAGTACCACCGGGCATGCCCGACGAGTCGCCGGACGAGGGGCGTCAGGACGATCTCACCCCGGTGATCGTCGATGATGCCGACACCGGTAACCTCGAGGATGCCGACACTGGGACCGATTCCCACTCGTCCCCCGGGGAGGAACCCGAACGCCTCGAGCGGCCGCTGGGTGGTCGCTCCATGACTCGGCGCCGGGAGTCTCGGGTTCCCAGTCCTCGGGACGGGATCCGGCCAGCGCTTTCCTGGGTTCGTACATCCAACAACGGCGCGGTGATGTTCGTCCGAGAGGTCGCGGTCAGCGTTCTCGTGGTCCTCCTTATCGGGGCGTTCCTTTTCGCCCTGAGCGGCGTCTGGCCGCCGATGGTGGCCGTGGAAAGCGGGAGCATGGAACCCCACCTCCAGAGGGGCGATCTCGTCTTCGTGATGGAAGAACACCGATTGGCTCCGGATTTCGCCGTCGAGGGTACCGGCATCGTCCCGAAGTCGGTGGCTGAAAGCCGTGACTACGAGCGCTTCGGCGGGGAGGGCGACGTCATCGTGTATCGGCCCTTCGGCTCCGACTCCGCAACCCCAGTTATCCACCGCGCGCATTTCTGGGTCGAGGAGGGCGAGAACTGGTACGACCGGGCCGACCCGGCGTACGTCCAGGCCGACTCCTGTGAGGCGCTCCGATTCTGTCCTGCACCTTACGACGGATTTATCACGAAGGGCGACAACGACGCGAGCAACAATTACTACGACCAGGCACGGGGAATCAGCACTCCGGTGAAACCGGATTGGATCCGAGGCACCGCGAAACTCCGAGTCCCGTGGTTGGGATGGGTCCGCCTGGCGGTCTCCGACACGAAGCTACCCGGGGTCGCTGCGGGACTCGAGGCGATTGACGGGCCTCCGGGGGTTGCGATTTAGCGGTTTTTGTCGCCCGGGACTCCCGTAGCCATTGGTAGCCCAACCGGCTCGGATCTGTAGACAGGATTGTCCTCAGTCGCCGGGAGTCGAGGTAAATCGGGGATGGCAGGGGCCAAATGAGGTTGGAAGGGACCGCGACGACCGCCGGGATTTACTCGGTGACCACGCAGGCCCGTTGCCCGACCCGATTCACTCTACGTACAGCGAATAGACGATCACGGCGAAACCGATGACTGTCAGCCCGCTCTCGGTGACGATGGCGACCTCGCGAGGGAACCACAGGAGTTGATCGACGATCCCGCCGAGCATCGACCCCAGCGTGACGATGGCGAAACCCACTGCGAGATACTGGAGCGATCTGGCATCTGTGCGACGGAACGCCTTATACGCGAAATAGGTGATCAGCCCCCCGAGGAGCAGCGTCACCGTTTTTAGTCCGACGATGAGCGTAGTGATTTCTGTCATGTTTCTTTTCGTACCTCGGCCCAGAGTGTCTCGAGTCGCTCGTCCGTGGATTCCGGCTCGCGACGGATGGCCACCGTGATCTCGTGGTCCTCGTTGAGTTCGATCTCGACCTGTTCGA
>CAZQNH010000001.1:49756-130730 GCA_964594685.1 uncultured Halobacteriales archaeon | reverse complement strand
TGTCGAGCATGTGGAAGATCGAGACGAGCATCTTCCTGGCGGTGGCGACGATCGCCACTTGGTGATTCTTCCGCCGCTTCAGCCGGGAGTAGAACCGACCGAGATACGGGTCATCTGCTCTGCCGACCGCCACGTTCGCACATTGGACCAGAATCCACCGGAGCGCTGCATTCCCTTTCTTTGAGATGCTACCTTCCTTTCTCGTTCCGCCGGATTCGCGGACGACTGGATCTAACCCTGCATAGCTCACCAACTCTTCTGATCTATCGAACCGGTCGATCTCCCGTCACCACCACTCCGACTCACCCGGCCCGTCGCGGATTATTCCCAACGGGTCGAATACGATTCCGAGGAAGGGCCAGTATCAGAGAGCCACGAGGACTGCATCCCAGATCGGGGCCGGAGACAGCCAGATTTCAACGGGACGACCGTCGATTTGATCGACAAGACGTGGCCGCATGTCGACGGCTACGAAAATCCACTCCCGGAGGCGGGCCAGTACGAGGAAAGATATCCCGTGACCAGCGATCGCCGAGCGCTCATTGATGGGGCTGTGAGTGTATCGCCGCTTTCACTACCGCATACGTTCGTCGACGCGCCCGGGCTTCACACGCTCCTCGAGGATATCGACGGCACCAAGTCGTAGTTCCCCATCGGAGGCCTGTCCCGTGGAAAGCGTCGCACCGATCACCCCCGCGATTATCGCTGGCAGCATCGTCTGGACGGCCGAGAAAATTCCTCGGAATCGGGGCGGTCTGCTTCCTGAAGACGCCGATCGAACCGGACAAAGAACGGGCCGGTCTCGAATCTGTCGCTGGCGTCGAATGTGTCGACGATTACTACGCCTGGCAGATCTGGAGTCAGATTACGGTGGCGACCGTTCACATCCAGACGCCAGTTGAGACAATGGAGGTGGCAAACCGCCTCAACAGACGAATTCACGACGTCCTGGCCGGACACGAAGACGGTCACGGGACCGTCGAACGCTGCCCGAGGTTTCGGGATCGACACGTACCTCAATAACCCCGGTCACTGACACTGCTAGTGCTGATGCGACGCTCGATATTCCGCAGTGGGGTGAAAACATCTCAGTCAGTAATGGGCGTGCATTCGTTCGCCCGTTTTCTACGCACAAGGTGATAGCAAGCCGAACCCTGAGCGGAACTCACCGAAGCCCTGGCCTGCGGAAGCACGGGTGGGATTGCGGTCATCATATAACCTGTGAACGGGGGCACCATGATATTCCGAAAACCGAAGGACAGCGGTGGTGTACATTTTCGTGTGACGGTGTCTCACTAGCAAGGCTTAAAGGCGAGTGAGAGTATAGAATCGTCCAAGATGGCGAGCGAGAAGATTCTCGGAATCGACCTCGGGACCACGAACAGCGCGTTCGCGGTCATGGAAGGGGGCGACCCGGAGATCATCGTGAACAGCGAAGGCGACCGGACGACGCCCTCCGTGGTCGCTTTCGACGACGGTGAGCGCATCGTCGGAAAGGCCGCGAAAAACCAGGCAGTACAGAACCCCGAGAACACGGTGCAGTCCATCAAACGCCACATGGGCAAACAGGACTACACCGTCGCTCTCGATGGGGACGAATACACACCCGAGCAGATCTCGGCGATGGTCCTCCAGAAGATCAAACGCGACGCCGAGGAGTACCTCGGACACGACGTGGAGAAAGCGGTCATCACTGTCCCCGCGTACTTCAACGACAAACAACGACAGGCCACGAAGGACGCCGGGGAGATCGCCGGCCTGGAGGTCGAGCGGATCATCAATGAGCCGACCGCCGCAAGTATGGCCTACGGGCTCGACGACGAGTCCGAGCAGACCGTCCTCGTGTTCGACCTCGGCGGGGGGACCTTCGACGTGTCGATCCTCGAACTGGGTGGCGGCGTGTACGAGGTCATCGCCACAAACGGCGACAACACCCTCGGCGGTGACGATTGGGACGAGGCCATCATCGACTGGGTGGCCAACGACTTCGAGAAGGAACACGGAATCGATCTCCGCGAGGATCGCCAGGCCCTCCAGCGCCTGAAAGATGCGGCCGAAGAGGCCAAGATCGAACTCTCCTCGCGAAAGGAGGCGACGATCAACTTGCCGTTCATCACGGCCACCGACGACGGGCCGGTCCACCTCGAGAAGGATATCACCAGAGCGAAGTTCGATTCCCTCACCCAGGATCTCCTCGAGAGGACGGTCGACCCGACCGAACAGGCCCTGGCCGATGCCGGGCTCTCCAAGAGTGACATCGATGAAGTCATTCTCGTCGGCGGGTCTACCCGGATGCCACAGGTCCAGAATCAGGTCGAGGAACTCACCGGCCAGCAACCCAAGAAGAACGTCAACCCGGATGAGGCGGTCGCGCTCGGTGCAGCGATCCAAGGTGGTGTGCTGGCTGGAGAGGTCGAGGACATCGTGCTCCTCGACGTGACGCCGCTCTCGCTGGGAGTCGAAGTGAAGGGTGGGCTCTTCGAACGGCTCATCGACAAGAACACGACGATCCCCACAGAGGAATCGAAGATCTTCACGACCGCCGCGCCCAACCAGACCTCGGTGCAGATCCGGGTCTTCCAGGGCGAGCGGGAGATTGCCGAGGAGAACGAGTTACTCGGCGAATTCATGCTTACCGGAATCCCGCCAGCCCCGGCGGGAACCCCTCAGATCGAGGTGACCTTCTCGATCGATACCGATGGCATCGTCAACGTCGAAGCCGAAGACCAGGGCTCGGGTAGCAAAGAGGAGATCACCATCGAGGGCGGCGTCGGTCTCTCGGACGACCAGATCGATGAGATGAAAGAGGAAGCCGAGGAGCACGCCGAGGAAGACCAGAAGCGGCGCGAGCGCATCGAGGCCCGGAACGAGGCCGAAAGCGCGATCCAGCGCGCCGAGCGGCTCCTCGAGGAGAACGAGGAACTGATCGACGAGGACCTCGAGGAGGACATCCGGGTCGAGATCGAGACCGTAGAGGAGGTCCTCGAGGACGAGGACGCCACGAAAGACGAGCTGGAGGACGCGACCGAGGCACTTTCCGAGGTGCTCCAGGAGATCGGTAAACAAGCCTATCAGCAACAGGCAGCCCAGGGCGCCGGGGGTGGCGCCGCCGGACCCGGTCCCGGTGCCGGCGCAGGTCCGGGTGCCGCAGGCCCCGGTGCAGGCGCTGCGGGTGCCGGTGGGGCTGGTCCCGGAGCCGCCGGGGCTGGCGCCGGTGGCGGCGACGACGAGGAGTACGTGGACGCGGACTTCGAAGACGTCGACGACGAGGACGAGGAATAGGCGGTCGTCGACCACCGTTGCGGAAGGGGGTTTTCGTTCCCTGACCTCCCAGTGGGCGGGTTTTCCAGCCCATTATTACTGCGCGCGTAGAGATGTCGGGGCCGAACTAACACGCCTTTTTCAGTTGCTCCTCACTCGACTTCGTGAAGCCGTTCCCCTTGGTGGAGTCGGGTCGCGATGGAGAACGTCTGTTCGTTCTCGCGCCGCGTCGGCGTATGGGCGGCGAGATATCGAGCCGCCGCCATCAGCGCGATTCGGCGGGCGCGTTCCTCTTCGACGGCATCGGCCCGCTGGAAAGCCGCCTCGACGTTTTGGAGGGTATGAAAGTCGGCGTCCTCCCTGAGCAGTCCCCGACCCATAGTCCGTTTGAGGGACTCGACGTTCGCCCCGTCGGTCACATCGAAGTACTCGTTGACGAGGCGTGCAGCCCTGTTGACAGATCCTTGCTCGTCGAAGCATTCGAGGAGGTCGCTTCGCACTGCAGCCGGATCCCGGCCCGAGTCGGAGTCGCCAGGTTTCGGGAGCGGAGCTTTGGGCTGGTTCAGGAACCGATCGAGATATACGGACATCGCCCCGTCGAGACTCGCCCGGTATAGTTCCGTCGCGTCGGTCTTCCTGGTGGCCCGGTGGACCGCGTTCGCGTACGTGAACGTGTGATGGACGGTATTCCAATCGTTGAATTCGTTGTTCGTGGAGAAGTAGGCAACCCGCCGGGTCGCGGCACGCGCCACAGCGTCCGCCAACTGGGTGGGGGTCGCCCCGTTCGCGATCGCCGTCGTGAGCGAGTTGCTGATGGCTTCCGGGTGGTCGCCAAGCAAGGATTCGACGAAGCCATCGGGACGGACCCATTCCTGGTCCGCCCCTGCGTCGATGAGATTCGGAAGCTCCTCGGCCGCATCAGCGACGAGATCGGCGATATCGACGGGTTGCCGCCAGGAAGAGAGTTCCTCCGATCGGGTCGCCCCGGTCAACTGCTGGAGGGTCGATGCGAGGACGGAGGGGGCATTATCCGCCCACCCGATGTGCTCCAGGGTCTCGAAGGCTTTGTTGATGAAGTCGAGCGTGTGGGAGGCATTCATGTAGCGGTGGTCGGTCGCCGCCGCGAACATGATCTCAGCCACGTCCGCCTTCGATAGTGCCTCGATTGCCGTCAGCAGGACGCGCTCGGCACCGTCTCGGTCCCGCACCTCGCAGTTCCGGCGAAACCAGGACTTTAATCGCGACTTCGAGAGGTCGCGGTTCCCCAACGAGTACTGCTGGAAGCGCGGTGGCTCCCCGGAGACGTCGTCTGCGACCGCCCGGACGCCCAGGAACATGGCTCGCCGACGGTCGCGTGGTCCCATCTCCCCGTAGAGATTTGCCATGCTCCCGAGGGTCGTCAGCCCCCGTCCCCAGCCCTGGTCCCGGTACTTCGTGCCGAACGTGACCGCCGTTTCGAGGGGGGTTTCGAAGCCGTCCCCGTGTTCGTCGAGACCGATGACCGCCTTCGCCATCACCAGCGAGAGGTCCTCCCTGAGGCCATCGGCCAGCCGGTTCCGCCAGTGTCTGTCCGGGGGCAGGGCAGGTTCGGGATCAGGATCGAGGAGTATCTTCCCGTCCTCGACCCGGGTCGGGAACGTCTGGACGTCGTCGGCCCAGATGTCGAAGGTGTCCCCGGCCTCGAGTTCGAAGCGGGCGTGGTGCCAGTGACAGGTGAGGATGCCTTCCTCGACGCTCCCCCGAACCAGCGGGAACCCCATGTGTGGACAGCGGTTGTCGACGGCATACGCCTCGCCATCGTGGTGAAAGAGGGCGATCGCCGTGCCGTTCTCGCTGACGACGAGCGGGCCCTCGGACTCTAGGTCGTCCACCGACGCGACAGCGACGAACTCCGAGGACGTATCGGAAGCCATAATTGTGACCTGTTACCGAAACACAATAAGGGTGTACAGAACCGGTTCATGCGGCCGAAAGGTCGTGGCTGGGGACAGCCTGAGGGAACAAAGCGCCCTCGGGCCACGATCAATGAAGGCCGCCGGCAGCCGGGCTCTTGTCGCGATTCAACAAGACCAAGTACGTCAATACGTTACCCAGGTCCGAGGAGATGAGCGAGGACTTCTACTCGTTGCTCGGGGTCTCGAGAGACGCGAGCCAAGATGAAATCAAGCGAGCGTACCGGAAGAAGGCCGCGAAGAGCCACCCCGACGTGAGCGACGACGAAGACGCAGAGGAGCACTTCAAGAAGCTCCAGAAGGCCAAAGAAGTTCTCACCGACGAGGAGAAGCGGCGGATGTACGACCAACTCGGCCACGAGCGGTTCATGCAGGCCGAAAAGCAGGGAGCAACCGATTCCGGCGGTGGAAGAAGCGCCCGAGGGGCAAGAGCCGGTGGGGATCCATTCGGGGGCGCCGGGGGCATGGGCGACATCGGGGACATCTTCGAGCAGTTCTTCGGTGGCGGAACGGGTCGCAGTCGCTCGGGGCCGTCAGCCGGTCGCGACCTCAGGACGTCCCTCGAGATTGATCTCGAAGAGGCCTACCAGGGCGTGACGAAACAAGTCACGGTCCGGCGGCCGGAGCGTTGTGAGAGCTGTGACGGGAGCGGTCATCCACCGGACGCAGACGTCCGGACCTGTCCGGAGTGCAACGGCCAGGGCCAAGTCACACAGGTCCGCCAGACGCCATTTGGCAGGATGCAGCAGACCCAGACCTGCAGACGCTGTGGCGGTGAAGGCGAACTCTACGAGGCAACCTGTCCGGAGTGTGGGGGCCAAGGTACGGTTCGGCGACGGGCGACCCTCTCCGTCGACATCCCGGCCGGGATCAGGAGCGGCCAGACACTTCGCATGGATGGGGAAGGCGCACCGGGCGAGCCTGGGGCGCCGAATGGTGACCTCCTCATCGAGGTAACCGTCGCCGACCATCCCGACTTCGAACGCGACGGGGACGACCTGCATCGACGCCAACCTGTGTCCTTCCCGCAGGCGGTCTTCGGTGACAGTATCGAAGTCGAGACCCTCGACGGGACCGTCGAGTTCGACCTCCCGGCTGGCACCCAGAGTGGGGAGACCTTCCGACTCCGCAATCAGGGGATGCCACGGTTGCGTGGTCGGGGGAGCGGCGACCTGTACGTCCACGTTCAGGTCGTCACCCCCGAGGATCTGAGCGAGGAACAGCGGGAGGCCCTCAGGCGATTCGCCGAAGCCGGCGGGGAGAAGGTCGACGTGGAAGACGGGTTCTTCGAGCGGATCAGGAACAGCTTCTGACCGGAGGATATCGATGGACCGCCTCAGGGACCGACTCGATTCGCTGCCCGTGAACCAGACGATCCTCAGGGCCGGCGACCGAACCTACGATACCAGTCGATTCGTCGAGACGGTGTTTCGGACCGGGAACTTCCTCCGTCATTGTGGTGTCCACGAGTCCGCTGCCGTCGAGATCGTTCCAGTTCCGGAACCGGAAACAGTCTTCGGGCTCCTGGGGACGATGCTGCTCGGTGGCACCGTGTCCTTCCAGACCGGAACGAGTCGGCGGCCGGCTGCCCGTTTGGGGCCGACCCCGGAACTCAATGGACCCGAGTTTCCGGCCGGTTGCAAACCGATCGGTTTCGGCTCGCCCCCGGGGGACCCGTCCTGGGCGTCCTTCGAACGTGAAGTCTGGAGCGAGAACCCGAGCTTTCCAGAGACCGATCTCGATCCCGATCGCCCGGTCTTTGCAGAGACCCCCACCCGAGGATTGGACAGTCTGCTCGAGCGAGCCGAGGAGATAGCGAAAGGGATCGAACCGGCTGCGGAGGTAGCCTTGCGAGCGGATATCGCGGACCCAGCTACAGTCACCAGCGGGGTCTTTGCCCCGCTCGTCGCCGGGGCGACGATACTGTTGCCAGAGGACGACCAACGCGGGACTATCGCCGTCTCCTGCCACGACTGCCCTGAACTTCGAACCCTGGATCCTGACTAGTATATAGTGGCCAACCACCGGGATCCGGGGGGTGCCTACTCCTCCCGTAATTGCTCGATCGCTTCGGGGTTCTCGATGGAGTTCGTATCGCCGATTGGGTCTCCCGAATACGCACCCGCAATCGCTCGCCTGACGATCTTTCCACTCTGGGTCTTTGGGAACTCCTCGGCGAACTTGATCTCCCGAGGCCGGAAGGGCTTCCCGAGTTCCTCGCCAACCTGCTCGCGGAGTTCCTCGCGGAGGGCCTCGCCTGGGGACGCTCCTGGTTCGAGGATAACGTACCCGATGACCGCTTCGCCGGTCGTGTCGTCGGGGACCCCGACCGCGGCCGCCTGGTTGACCGCCGCATGATCGATTAGCGCCCCCTCAACCTCCGCGGGGCCGACCTTGCGTCCCGCGACGTTTATCGCGTCGTCGGCCCGTCCGTGGAGGTACCAGAAGCCGTCCTCGTCCATCTGTGCCCAGTCCCCGTGGTCCCAGCGGTCCTCGAACGTGCTCCAGTACTCCTCGAGGTACCGGCCGTCGCCGTCCCAGAGGCTCCGGGTCATCGACGGACACGAGGCGTTCGCCACGAGGTACCCCCGTTCTTGGGAATCGCGGACACTCTCCCCCGTCGAGTCCAGGATGTCGATGTCCATCCCGAGCCCCGGACCGCCCAGCGTGGTCGGTTTCAGGGGCTGGATCGGCATCGGCATCAGGAAGCAACCGAAGACCTCGGTCCCGCCGGAGATATTGATGATCGGCGCCTCACCCCCGCCGACGTGCTCGTAGAACCACCGCCAGGATTCCTCGTCCCAGGGCTCGCCGGTCGAGCCGAGCAGGCGTATCGTGGAGAGGTCATGGTCCTCCAGCCACGCCTCCCCATGCTTGCGGAGCGCTCGGATGGCAGTCGGCGAGATGCCGAAGGTGGTCACCCCGTGGCGGTCGATGAGTCGCCAGAACCGATCGGGATTCGGATGGTCTGGAGCTCCCTCATACATCACGATTGTCCCGCCGAAGGCGTGGTTCCCGACGAGAGTCCAGGGCCCCATCATCCACCCGATGTCCGAGACCCAGAAGAAGCGGTCTGCGGGTTTGTGATCGAACCCGAAGTAGATCTCCTTCGCGGGTTGGACGAGGGTCCCGGCGTGTGATTGGACGATACCCTTGGGTTTCCCCGTCGTCCCCGAGGAGTACAAGAGCATCGCGGGGTCGTTCGAGGCCATCGAGCGGGTCTCGAAGGTGTCATCCGCCGAGGAGACCGCTTCCTCCCACCACTCGTCCCGGCCCCAGTCCCATGGGAGTCCGTGTTTGCCGGTCGCGTCTTTCGTACCGAGTCGATTGTAGACGATCACGTCTTGGACGTGTCCGGCCGCCTCGATCGCCTCGTCCGCCGTCTGCTTGAGGGTGACCTCCTTCCCGCGACGGTAGAAGCCGTCTCCAGTGAACAGGACCGAGGACTCGGCGTCCTGGAGCCGTGTCGCGACCGCGTCGGCCCCGAACCCAGAGAAGATGGGGACCGCAATGGCTCCCACTTTGAAGATGCCGTACAGGATGGAGATGACTTCGGGCACCATGGGCATGTACAGCGCCACCGTCTCCCCTGGTTCGATGCCCCGGGCCACGAGAGCGTTTGCCACGTGGTTCGACTCCCGGTGGAGGTCGTGATACGTGATCCGCCGAACGTCACCCGGTTCCCCCTCCCAAATGCAGGCGACGTGATTCCGGGTCCCCGAGTGGGGTTTGGCATGCCGGTCGACAGTGTTGTGAGCCACGTTCAGCTGGCCCCCGACGTACCAGTCCGTGAACTGAGGGCCGTCGGTCTCGTCCCGGACGGTGTCGTAGTCCTCGTAGAACTCGAGGCCCAGATACTCGACCAGTTCGTCCCAGAACCAGTCCAGATCCTCGGTCGTCCGGTCGATGAGTTCGTCGTACCCCTCGATGTCGTGGGCCTCCATGAACTGCCAGACGTTGGTGCGCTCGACGAACGCCGCATCGGGTTCGTGGACGACCTCGTCAGGCGGGGTATCCGTGGCCATGGTGCCACATGTCGCGAGGAACCGAAAAAGAGATTTCGCCCGCCTGACGCCAACCCGGAGGTGGGACTGGCGAGAGTCTACGCTGATTAGGAGTCCGAGGAGGTGGGGGTCCAGCGAGTGGCAGACGCCGCACCAGTCGCAGGCAGAGAATCTCGGACGTAACGAGTTCTGTCTGTCGGGCCCGACATCCCTGAGACCGCACAATCCCTCGTCCGCCGGCCCGGACATCTACTGGAGCTTCCAAAACCCCCATGTCGGCCAGTACGGGCATCCGCTGGGCCGCAATACCGCCATGTCGGCCGGCCCCGACATCTCCTCCGCCCGCAAACCCTTTTGACCGGTGGCGTCCACCACTCGTGTATGTACATCCGGGACGCGAAGAACCGCGAGGAGGTGTGGCTCCTCGATAGACTCGACGAGTTCGGGTTCGAGGACCCGGCGTTCCGGTCGCGGGATTATGTCCTGGCTATCGATGAGGACACCGGGGAGAAGACCGGATTCGGTCGGCTTCGGGTCCATACCATGGCCGACGAATCGGAGGCCTGCGAGTTGACCTGTATCGGGGTGCTCCCGGACCATCGCGAACAGGGGGTTGGGGCACACGTCCTCGAGCGGTTGGTCGAGATGGCACGGGATCAGGGCTTCGAGGAGGTGTACTCCTTCACGGAGTCCGTCGAGTACTGTCAGCAGTTCGGATTCGAGCGAAGGGCACTCGAGGATCTGCCGACAAAGCTACAGGACCGCCTCGAAACCGTGAATGACCGAGAGCCGGATGCGATGGCCGTCACCGTGGCCGTCTCCGACTTCGAGATGCCCCCTCGGCTGCGCCGCCGGTTCCACGATGATGTCGAGCCAGAGGAGGAGGCCAGCGAGACGCCGGAGGACTTCGGAATCGATCCGGATACGGCGACCTACAAGTACGACACCGGCGGGGGATGACGGCCCGAGACAACTGGAGATTCGGATGACGCCAGCCCTTTCGGCGGTCGAACCTGGCGAGCGGTTCGAGATCCGGAAGGTGCCCGATGGAAAGGTCAGGGCCCAATTGCTCCGCATCGGGTTCCTCGACGGGGTCGTCGAGTGTACCCATCACCTCCGGAACGGTCCCGTGGTTCTCGAAGCGGACGGAACACAGATCGCCATCGGCGCCAGCATCGCCGAACAGATCGAGATCGAGTCCGTCTGAGACAGGGGCGATACCGCATCGGCATCGAGGAACGCGGCCGGTCGCTGGGGGGTGTAATCATTAAGGCCGTCCTGCCCGGAGCCACTGGTAATGTTCGACTCCGAGGATCTCGCAGCCATACGAGAGGCGAAGGAGGGGTGGGAGGAAGAGACCCTGGAACCGACCCTCGAGCGCTTCGAGGAACGCGCGGAGACGTTCGAGACTGACACCGGTGGCCACGAGGTCGAACGGCTGTACACGCCCGCGCAGGTCGCCGATCAGGAGTACCTCGAGGACGTCGGCTTCCCGGGTGAGCCGCCCTACACCCGAGGTGTCTATCCCACCATGTACCGCGGCCGCCTCTGGACGATGCGGCAGTATGCGGGCTTCGGGACCCCCGCCGAGACCAACGAGCGCTTCCGCTACCTACTCGAGGAGGGTCAGACCGGGCTCTCTATCGCCTTCGATCTGCCGACCCAGATGGGCTACGATTCCGACCACGAGATGGCCCGTGGCGAGGTCGGAAAACAGGGCGTGGCCATCGACACGCTCGCTGACATGGAGACCGTCTTCGATGGCATCCCGCTCGACGAGGTCTCGACGAGCATGACTATCAATGCTCCCGCAAGCATCCTCCTGGCGATGTACATCGCGATCGGGGACAAGCAAGGGGTCCCCCGGGAGGAACTCCGCGGCACGATCCAGAACGACGTGCTCAAGGAGTACATCGCCAGGAACACCTACATCTATCCGCCCGAGCCGTCGATGCGGATCATCACCGACATCTTCGAGTTCTGTGCCGAGGAGACCCCGAAGTTCAACACCATCTCGATCTCGGGATATCACATCCGCGAGGCGGGTTCGACGGCCGCCCAGGAGGTTGCCTTCACGCTCGGTGACGGGATCGAATACGTGAACGCCGCCCTCGATGCCGGCCTGGACGTCGACCATTTCGCCCCACAACTCTCCTTCTTCTTCAACGCTCACAACAACATCCTCGAGGAGGTCGCGAAGTTCCGGGCGGCCCGACGGCTCTGGGCGACTCTCATGGCGGAGCGATTCGACGCCGAGGATCCGAGTTCGAAACAACTCAAGTTCCACACACAGACGGCCGGTTCGACCCTGACGGCTCAGCAGATCGACAACAACGTCGTCAGGGTCGCCTACCAGGCGCTCGCCGCGGTCCTGGGCGGCACCCAGAGCCTCCACACAAATAGCAAGGACGAGGCCCTCGCGTTGCCCAGCGAAGCGTCCGTTCGGACCGCGCTCCGCACCCAGCAGATCCTGGCCCACGAGTCGGGAGCTGCGGACACCATCGACCCCCTCGCGGGGAGTTACTACATCGAGTCCCTTACGGACCGGATCGAGACCGAGGCCAGGGAGCTCCTCGCCGAGGTCGACGATCGGGGCGGGATGCAACAGGCGATCGAGGACCGGTGGGTCCAACGACAGATCCAGGACGTGGCCTACAAGCGTCAGCAGGAGGTCGAGGCCGGCGAACGAGTCATCGTCGGGGTAAACGCCTTCGAGGTCGAGGACGAGGAGACCCGCGTCGACCTGCAGGATGTCGCGAAAACCGAACAGCAGGCCAAGATCGAGAAACTGGAAGCCAGACGGGCTGACCGGGATGAGGAGGCAGTCCGGGCTGCACTGGATGGCGTCCGAACCGCGGCGGAAGGCAACGAGAATCTCATGCCCTTCATCGTGGATGCCGTGAAGGCCTATGCGACCGTCGGCGAGATCAGCGACGAGCTCCGGGCGGTGTTCGGGGAGTACGCGCCGGACCTCGCGGTATCGGTGTAGGCCGGTACCCGGGTCAGGGGAAGGGGCTGACAGACGACGCATCAATCCGGACGGGATGGGTCGCATCCGTGGGTGATACCGGCGGCCGGCACCCACGCGATCGCCGCACGCTACCGCGGTTCCCGCCCGGCCACTGCTCAGTACATGGACAGGGATGCTCCGACCTTCATATTTGAAATCTTGGGCGGGGTGCGGTCGCAGTCACGGTGGGAATGCGGATGGGGCGGAGCGAGAACCCGTCGGCGGCGGAAACGGCCCTTAAACGGCCGCTCCCGGGTATGCACTTTTACGGCCACCCCGCGACAGTCCCGGTATGCATGTGGACCACATCGGGGTCGCGACCGAGGACGCCGATAGCCTGGCTGATCTGTTCGGGGACCTGTTCCATGCGCCAGTGGTACACGAAGAAGAGTTCGAGGGAATGTGGGTCACCTTCCTCGAGATCGACGGGGCGTACTTCGAACTCCTGGAACCACTCGACGCGGATAGCCCGGTCGGTCGATACCTCGAGCGGGTCGGCGCCGGGATGCACCACCTCGCGCTCGCCACCGAGGATATCGAAGACGCCCTGAGGAATGCCAGAGAAGCCGGAGCCGACCTCATCGATCCCGAACCGAGGCCGGGGGCCTGGGGCCACGAAGTCGCGTTCCTCCACCCTGATTCGACGGGTGGTGTGCTCGTCGAGTTCGTCCAACACTGACGGCACCTCGACCGACCCATCGGCAAACGGCCGCGAATCTCACAACCCCCTGTTCGAATGTCGGTTCCAATCCCGATACCGCCGAACTAATCCCCCGAGTCGGACTCCCCCGGGGCTATGAATCCGCTGGCCCGGGACCGAAACTCTCCACCTTCGCGTGGTCAGAATCCCCGCCAGCCGCCTCGATCGCAGCGACCGCTTGCTGCACGAAGGACGCGAACCCGTAGACGAATACCGTCCCCCCCACGACCTCGAGTGCCTCAGCCGTCACCCGTTCCAGGCCGTCGCTCGGCTGGAATAGGTGCGCGCCCGCGGCCGAGAGTTCGGCCAAGCGGTCCCGATGGACCGCCATCCCTGCGGGATGGACGATGGCCACCGAGGCCGACTCTTCGAGCGCCCGTTCGCCGATGCCGATGGCCGGACCGATCCCCGGGCCCGCGGCCAAGACGACGACCCGGTCCTCGCCCTCGTAATAGGCATTCCCATAGGGGCCGCTAATCCGGACGGTGTCACCCGGATCGCGGTCGGCCAGCCAGGGGCCAAGCGCCCCTTCGGGGTCCACCGTAACGGTGATCTCGAAGGTGTCTGTTACGCGGGGGGAGGAGAGGGTGAAATAGCGTTGCACGATATCCCCGTCGATCCGCGCCGCAAGCTGGATGAACTGGCCGGGGGCCGCGTCGAATCCCGACGGCGATTCGAACGTCATCGAGATAGTATCGGGCCCGGCCTCCGCAACCGACTGGAGGGACACTGCCACGTCGTCCATAGAGTGGGATATCCCTGCCAGATACATAGGCGGTTTCCCCCCGGCGAGAACCGGACAAACCTCGTGCCCCTGACAGAAAATGTAGAAATACTCTCAGGCACGCTCGGATATCCGCACATTCGTCCACTCCTCGTCGTCTCATCCGACGGGCGATACCCTGAAAAAATCGGCCTTAGGCCCATTAGAAGCCTTTTTGCGAGTCGATGTGCAACGCCGAGGCAGATGTATGATGACCTGAATTGGGCCATCGGGGGAGCGGCCGGCGACGGCATCGATTCCACGGGGAAGATCTTCGCGCAGGCCCTCGCCCGGGCCGGTCGGCACGTCTTTACCTCCAAAGACTTCGCCTCACGCATCCGGGGCGGGTACACCGCCTACAAGGTTCGAACCGCCGTCTCGCCAGTCCAAAGCGTGGTTGACCGACTCGACGTGCTCATCGCGCTCACCGAACGCGCGGTCGAGGAGAACCGTTCGGAGCTGCATGGGGAGAGCGTGGTGATCTACGACGGCGAGCGCCCGGGTATGGCGAACTTCGAGCCGCCCGACGACCTCACGGCGATCTCAGTCCCGCTCACGGACCTCGCGGAGGAGGCCGGCGGTGCGATCATGCGGAACGTGGTCGCCCTCGGAGCTGTCACCGAGGTTATCAATTTCCCCGTGGATTACCTCGATGAGGCCCTCGAGAAACGCTTCGGCGAGAAGGGCGAACGGATCGTATCGAACAACAAAGAGGCCGCACGCCTCGGCGCCGATCATGTCGAATCGGCGGTCGAAGACTCATTCCCCTACGACCTCGAAGTCACGGACGAGGACTACGTTCTGCTCAACGGCGACGAGGCTATCGGGATGGGGGCGCTGGCCGCCGGCTGTAAGTTCTACGCCGGCTACCCCATCACCCCGGCCACCAATATAATGGAGTATCTCGCGGACCGCATCGAGGAGTATGGCGGTCACGTTCTCCAGGCCGAAGACGAGCTCGCGGCGATAAACATGGCCCTGGGAGCCGCCCGGGCCGGCGCGCGAGCGATGACCGGGACCTCCGGCCCGGGGATCGACCTGATGGCCGAGACGTTCGGGCTGGTGGCCCAGAGCGAGACGCCACTGGTCATCGCGAACGTCATGCGCTCCGGACCCTCGACCGGGATGCCCACCAAGCAGGAACAGGGCGATCTGAACATGATGCTGTACGGGGGACATGGCGAGATCGGGCGTTTCGTCCTGGCACCGACGACTGTGGCCGAGGCCTTCCACCAAACTATCGCCGCCTTCGACCTCGCAGAGAAATACCAGACCCCGGTCTATCTCACCATCGACCTGGCGATGTCGGTCACCGAGCGAACCTTCTCGCCGGAGGCCTTCGACGTCTCGGAGTTGCAGATCGACCGCGGAACGATCATAGACGAGTCCGGGATGGACCAGTACCAGGACGAAGAGGGTCGGTTCCTCCCCCACAAGGTGACTCCGGATGGGGTCAGCCCGCGGGCGCTCCCGGGCACCGATGGCGGCGTCCACATGAGTACGGGACTGGAACACGACGAACTCGGCCGACGGACCGAGGACCCTGAGACTCGAATTCAGCAGGTCGAGAAACGCGAGCGGAAGTTCGAGACGGCCCGGGAACGTGAGGACTGGTCGCCGAGGGAGTTCGGCGACCCCGATGCCGACACTCTGGTCATCTCGTGGGGATCGAACGAAGGGGCCATCCTCGAAGCCATCGACTTCCTCGAGGACGAGGACATCCCGGTCCGGTTCCTCTCGGTTCCATATATATTCCCGCGCCCGGACCTGACCGACGCCGTCGAGGCCGCATCGGACGTGATCGTCATCGAGGCGAACGCGACCGGCCAGTTCGCAGACCTGGTGGAACACGACACGCTCACGAGAGTAGAACGGATATCGAACTACACGGGTGTGCAGTTCAAGGCCGACGCGGTCGCAGCGGACATCCGTGATATCGTCAGCGGGCAGGAGGTTCCGACATGAGCACCGAGGTACACTTCACCGAGTTCAAATCCGACGAGGACCCGACCTGGTGTCCCGGCTGTGGGGACTTCGGGACGATGAACGGCATCATGCGAGCCCTGGCGAATTGTGGCAAACGCCCGGAGGACACGTTCGTCGTCGCGGGTATCGGCTGTTCCGGCAAGATCGGGACCTACATGGAATCATACGCGCTCCACGGGGTCCACGGTCGGGCACTGCCGGTCGGGACGGGGGTGAAACTCGCGAACCCGGAACTCGAGGTGGTCGTCGCGGGTGGCGATGGGGACGGGTACTCCATCGGCGGCAATCACTTCATTCACGCGGCCCGGCGCAACGTGAACCTCACCTACGTGGTGATGGACAACCGGATTTATGGACTCACCAAGGGCCAGGCTTCGCCCACATCGAATCCCGAATTCGAATCGAGTACCACGCCCGAGGGACCCAAGCAACCGCCTGTCAACCCCCTCGCACTGGCACTCGCGGCCGGCGGGTCCTTCATCGCCCAGTCGTTCTCATCCGACGCTCGTCGCCACGTCGAGATCCTCGAAGCCGCTATCGAGCACGACGGCTTCTCGCTGGTGAACACCTTCAGCCCGTGTGTGACGTTCAACGACGTAGACACCTACGACTACTTCAAGGACACCCTCGTCGACCTCGGCGCCGATGACGCCTACGACCCGACGGATTACGACGAGGCCGTCAGGAAGATACTCGAGGGCGACAAGGAGTACATGGGCGTCCTCTTTCATGATCCCACCGACCCATCCTATAGCGAGTCTCACGGCCTGACGAGCGATATGACGGATCTGGAGGACTGGCCCCCCGAGTCGGTCAACGACCTGGTTCGGGAGTTCTACTGACCCGACATGCGGCAAAGGGTACCGGCAATGAGGCCGCCGTCCCGCGACCTTTTTGGTACCGTGCACAGGAAAGAGTAGATACGCATGCCCACGGAGTCCCACGACGTGGTCGTCGTCGGTGGGGGGACCGCCGGATCCTTCGCCGCCTCGACGGTCGCGGGCGCCGGTCTCGACGTCGTCCTCCTCGAACGGAAACCCGAGGAGGAGGCGGGTCACATCGCCTGTGGCGATGCCGTCAAGGGGAAATCCACCTTCCCCGATGTTATCGACCGGGAGTACCTCAAGTCAGAGGCTTTTACCAACGAGAACATCAGGCGGGCCCGCTTCGAGAACCCACAGACCGGTGAGGTCCTCGATATCCCCTTCGAGGAGCCGGGGGCGGTGGTCGACCGTCGTCGCTACGGGCAAGTCCTGCTCGAAGAGGCCGAACGCCTCGGAACCGATATCCGATATGATACGCTCGTCCAAGATGTCCTCCAGGAGGAGGGCCAGGTCGTGGGGGTCTCGGCTCGAAAGAACGGGACGACGACCCGATTCGAAGCCGATGTGGTGATGGACGCCGCCGGGGCGATGTCGATCCTGCAGGACAAGGCGGACTTCTCCGGGGCCACCTTCGACACCAAGGTCAATTACCAGCAGTTCTGTTCGGCATACCGCGAGGTCATCAGGACAGAGCAACCCGTCGAGTACGACGACGCCATCGTCTTCATGCCCACCGAGAAACTGGGCTACCTCTGGTACTTCCCCCGGACCGAGACCGAGATCAACGCCGGGTTGGGCTTCCAGATGAATAAACCGCCGATGAAACTGGTGGAAGTCCTCCGGGAGGATGTGAATTCGCGACCGGAGTTCGAGAACGCCGAGGTCATCAACAAGCTTGGCGCCGCCCTCCCGACCCGGCGTCCGTACGATTCGGCCGTCGCCCCCGGATACGCCGCGGTCGGGGATGCAGCGGGGCACGTAAATCCCGCGACAGGTGGGGGTATCCCCGGGGCGGCCAAGGCAGGATATTGGGCCGCGCAGGCCGCTATCGAGGGGATCGAATCCGGCGACGTCAGCGAGGCGGCGCTGTGGGAGTACAACGAGAAGGTCATGCACGACTTCGGGAAACGGTTCGCGGCGATCGACCTCTACAACGTGTGGGCCGGGACGCACGACGTCGACGAATTGACCAGTATCGTCACGGCGCTACCAGGGCAGGCGTTGATCGACGCCCTCGGCCAGGGTGCCGCCGGCATGTCCACCTGGTTGAAACTCAAGACCGTCTTCCAGACCTTCGGTCACTGGGAGACACTCTGGGGCCTCTACAACGTCCATCAAGAGGCCAAGGATCTCAAGGAGATCTACGACGGCTATCCATCCGATCCCAGCGGCTTCGAGTCCTGGCGGGAGCGGCGAGATGAGATCTACCAAAACGTCTACGACCTCAGCGGTGCCGATCCGAAATACTGACTACGAGCTCCGTCGCTTCGCGGAGCCGACGCGAATTACTGACCAACAGCTCCGCCGCCCGTTTCATCCGCGCCAGGGCCACAGGGCCGTGTACCACAATCCTCTTTTCTCGGCCACGACCAGTCACGCACGATGGCAGGAGAGACTTCGGAGACTCCCACAGCGAACCAGATGCCCCGCCTCGGAATCGGGACATGGCAGAACACCGACCCCGAGGCTTGTGCAACTGCCGTCCGTACAGCTCTCGACATGGGGTACCGACACGTCGACACGGCCCAGGCATATGGCAATGAGGCAGACGTGGGCCGCGGCCTCGAGCAGGCAGCAGTCGACCGGGAGGACATCTTCCTCGCGACCAAGGTCTGGATCGACAACATGGAGCCCTCATCGGTCAGAGAGACCACTCGGTCCAGTCTCGACCGCCTCGGCACCGAGTACCTCGACCTCCTGTATGTCCATTGGCCCGCCCGGACATACGACCCGGAGCGAACCCTTCCGGCCTTGGAAGACCTTCTCGAGGAGGGGCTCGTAGACCGTATCGGCGTGAGCAACTTCGAGCCCGAGCAGATCGATCGTGCCCGGTCTATCCTGAAGAAGCCGATATTCGCGAACCAGGTCGAGATGCACCCCCTCCTCCCACAGAAAGACCTCCGCGAGTACCTCGCTGGGACCGACATCGAACTCGTCGCGTATTCGCCACTCGCTCGCGGGGAGGTGTTCGATGTCCCCGAGATCACACAGATCGCCGAGAAACACGGGGGAAGCGAGGCCCAGGTCAGCCTCGCTTGGCTCCGGGAGAAGGGCGTTACTACGATCCCGAAAGCCACCAGCGAGGCGCATATCCGTGACAACTGGGCGAGCCGTGGATTGGACCTCGACGATAAGGACATGACCAAGATCGACGGCATCAAACGGAAGGACAGACGCGTCGATCCGTCCTTCGCCCCCTGGTGAAAGCGTTTCCGGGGGACAGGTGAGGAGAGGCCATCGCATTCGTCCCCGAGGCCGACCGGTCCGTTCTGCTGGGGTGGTCGTCTCGTCCGTCGCCCTTGGTATGACCAGGTGCGTTCGGCGCTTCGGCTTGGGTCTCATGCGGCCCACGTTCCCCTCACTGGTCTAGCAGGCCCATCGGCTCGATTACTTGCGGGCGCCTCCGGCGCTGGGTACTGGGTTACCCGCTTCGGCTTACTGCTTCTTTCGGAACCGGGTACTGATCCGACCTGAACCCGAACCTACATGTAGCCCAGATCTCGGAGTCGCTCCATCAGATCCTCTTTGTCCTGTGCTCGACCGGCTCGCTCGACGGTTCCTTCGAGGTCCTGCATCCAGGCCGGCTGCTTGTCCGCTTTGGTGGTGCTGACCTGGCTCCCGAGCGAGCGGAACCCTTCGAAGTACTTCGGCGAGACCGGGATATCCTCGTGGGTGATCCCGTTCGGGAGGTCATCGAAGGTCTGTGGGACGTATCCGTCGTCCGGGAACTCCGGGACGCTCTCCGGGACGACGTAGTGCCAGAAGGCGTCCCAGACGTCCCGCTCGGCGAACTGGAGGATCGGCTGGATCCGGTCGTGTGGCGGGTAGATCTCGGGATCGTGGCGCGGACTGAAGAAGGTCTCGTCGGCGCGGGCCTCCTGTTCGTCCCACCGGACCCCCGAGATGACGCCGTCGACCTCGAGGGCTTCGAGGGAATTGTTGAGCGCGACGGTCTTCAGCAGGTGATTGCCGACATAGGTATCGAGGAGGAACGGGAAGGTGTCTTCCTCGTATTCGAGAATGTTCCTGATGTGATGTTGATTCTGCTCGTCGAGTTCCGCGACGGGGATGTCATCGCCGGGTTCCAGACCGTGCTCCGCAACGTAGTCACCAACATTCTGGTTCCGGGCATAGTACACCTCCATCTCCCACGCATTCGCCCATTGCTCGACGAAATCCAGCAGTTCGTCGAAGTGCTGGAAGTGATCGATGAAGATGGCCGTCGGCATCTCGTAACCGAACTCCTCGGCGACCTCGCGGACGAAATAGAGGGTCAGCGTCGAATCCTTGCCGCCGGTCCACATCACCGCGGGGTTGTCGTACTCTTCGAGGCCCTCTTGGACGACCTCGATGCCCTTCTGGATCTTCGCCTCGAGAGTCGGATACGAATCCGGGGTCTCGCCTTCGCCGTCACTGTAATCGACGTCGACGTATTCCGGGAATCCTTCGCGCATCGTCACCGGCTTTTGGCATTCACCCCGAATAAATAATCGGATTCTCCTCAGAGATTGGGACTGGGTGCAGCCTTCTGCAGCGCGGTCTCGGCGATATTGCCCCCGTAGTCCGCGCTCCGCGAGAGCGAGTCCACGACCAGGCCGAGATGTCTCGCATCCCGTGGATCGACCTCGCGCAAGAGTTCGTCGACCTCGCGAACCTGTTCGTCGATCGCCGTGACCTCGGCCCGTGCCTCGTTCGCCAGGTCGGTCGCCGCCTGGGAATCGTCGGCGAACAACGCGTCCATCGCCGTATCGATCACCTCGGCCGACAGGCCGTGGAGCGTCTCCAGGGACTCCATCACCTCCGTCGGGACAGACTCGTCGAGTTCGGTCGTCACCCGACTAATCTTGGCGGCGTGATCCGCGATGCGCTCGAGTTGCCGTGCGCTCGAGTGATAGTCGAAACAGTCCTCCCGGGACACCCCGATTTCCTGGGCCACCCGGGGGGACCGGAGGGCGCTCCGGAAGATGCGAGAAACCACATACCAGAGCCTGTCGACGTCGTCGTCCCGCTCGATCACGTCTGCCGCCAGGTCGAGGTCGTGTTCCCGGAGTCCGGTCACCGCGTCCTCCAGCATCGACAGCGAGATGAGCCGCATCCGACGGACCGCATTATGGATAGACAGCTCCGATGAATCGAGCAGATCCTGGATCACGACGGTCTCACCGGTCTCCTCCAGGACTTCGAGTCCCACGAGGGCCTGGGTCGCGTTCCTGATCACGCGCCGTTGACTCGAAGAGATACGGTCGGCGGTAAGCTCGATGATGTCGAAGCCGCTCACGTACATCGTCATCACCGCCCGCCGCAAGGCCTCCCCGTCAAGACCGGTGATATCGAGTGAGCCCCGCACCGATTCTTCCTCCGATACCGGGGTGAGCAGGAGCGACCCGCTGTCAGGGTGGAACCCGACCTCGTCGCCTGCCTCGACGTGGTGCTCACGCGCCCATCCTTTCGGAATGGACACGGTGAACGTCGATCCCCCCGTAACCTGCACCTTTCGGCGTTCCATATCTTGACCCTGCGGGCGGGAGATAATAAATCCAGTCGTCGTCTATATATTCGTCCCCCGAAAACTGGATACAGACTATTTCCTCGGTAGCGGTCGTTGAGGCAACGTGTTCCTGACGCGTCTTTCGTGTGCTCCATCGGCGTTTTCAGGGCGTTCCTGGTCTGTGTAAAGCGAGCTCCTTCCCGGTGTAAAGCGTGTGCATGTCCATTTTAGAGAGTATCCCTGGACGGTCTGAAACGTGTTCCTCGCCAGTCTCAATAGAAGGCCCACGGCGACGCGAGTCACCCGTTGGAATGTACCCGTTTCTATATATCCACCCCAGCCACCCCCAGGGACCCCACCCCTCGCTCGCACCGGCGGGCCACGTGGCGGTTCGAAGAGTACATATTGGGGACGAACCGGGTTCCTGTATGGCACGGGAGAGTTATCAGGAGCAACTCGACCAACTACGTCACGACATCCTTTACATGGCTGAGATGGTGGCGGATCGGCTGCGGATGTCCCTGTCGGCGATGGAATCGAAGGACGACGAGACGGCGATGAAGGTCGTCGAGGGTGACGACGAGGTCAATGAGATGTATCTCGAATTAGAAGGTGACTGCATCGACCTGATAGCACTCCAGCAACCCGTCGCCTCAGATCTTCGGTTCATCGCGGCGTCCTTCAAGATAATCACCGATCTGGAGCGTATCGGGGATCTTGCAGTGAATCTCGCTGACTATACCATGGAGGCCGAACGCGACATCTTCCCCGAGGTAGACGTCCAGTCCATCGGTTCCGATACGCTCGAGATGATCGATGACGCGATGAATGCCTACGGTTCGGCGGACGTCGAGACCTGCTTCGAGATCAGCGAGCGCGACGACGACATCGACGAAGCGTGTCGGCAGGCCTCACAGATGGTGGTCAGGGATCTCATCGAGTCCGAGATCGAAAAGACCGATGACGGTGAGATCGAACGGCTCATGGCCGACGTCTCCCGCCTGCTACTCACCATCCGCGATCTCGAACGGGTCGGCGATCACGCGACGAATATCGCTGCGCGCACCCTCTATATGGTCGAGAACGACGACGCGCTCATCTATTGAACGGACGTCTGGAACGAAACCGTCGTTCGAATCCGGACAATATCGGACGGCTTCTGTCTTGATCCACTCAAGGAGGTCTGGCCCGTATCCTCACCCGTGGAGCGTCGGCTGCCGACGATATCGAAAGCTAACCTTCGACCGCTCTGAGTGCCGGGCTTGAAATGTATGGATGGCCCGCCTTCGACCGGTTTGAGAGGCAGTCTTCGACCGCTTGAAGAACCTAGGGGTAGACGGCCGTTTCGGGGTAGAAGCCCACCCAGGCGAACCACATCGCATCGAAAGCCATCGCCCGCTGGAGGGGTAACGCCTCGGGCTGATAGGTATCGGTCGGACCCGCGACGCTCGAGCCGTCCGCCTCGAACTCCGTCCCGTCGGGATTCCGGTACACGATGATTGAATCAATATCCGGTCGATAGACGGCGAGGTACGGGCCTGCGTCCATGACCCCCGCTTCGGCGACCGCTTCGGCGTCGATGGCCACGGCCCCGTCCGGCCCGCGCGCCCCAACGACGACGTGTTTCGCATGGAAACGGTCGTCCTCGACCAGTGACGGATAGAGGGTATCCTGCTCGGTATAGTACCCCCCTTTCGGGGTATACGATCCATATGGGTCATTGTCGTAATTTCGGACGTACCCAGTCTCCCTGGAGAGGATCTCGGTCTCCGGATACGCCGCCAGCCAATCCTCGAACCGCGCCCAGGACAGTGGATGCTCCCGCAACGAGTTGCCCTTGTGAGTCCCCTCGATCGCGGTGGCGAGGACCTGTGGCCACAGCGAGCTCGTGCTCCGGTCGTACATCACCAGGTTATTATTGATCAGTCTGCCAGAGACCCCGAAGGTCGTCGACCCGCGCTCGAAACCGAGGGTGGTTCCGGTCAACGGGCAGTACGTGACCGCAAGCGGTGTCCCCGCCACGGTGTCGTTGACGATCTCGTGCCAGACCAGGATCGATTGCGGGTAGGCTTTGACGGTATCGCCGGCGGCGATGCCGAAGACGACCTCATCGGCTTCGATCTCGGCCTCTTCGGGCGAGAGGAATGTCGGGTCGTCGATCGCCGGGATGGCATCCTCGCCGGTCACCGTATACATCGAATCGTCGAGTTCCCCAAAGGGATATGCGACCGGAAGCTGGGAGTCGGCCAGGGGAAGTGCATCCGGGTCCGTCTCGGTGGTGGTCGCCGTCTCGGTCGCCACCGTTGTGGTCTCGGTCGTCACCGTCTCGGTGGTCCCCTCCTCCGACGACTCCGACCCACCCGTACACCCTGCCAAGGCGGCGAACCCGCCCGCGAGGACCGCACGGCGGGTAACTCGATGGCTCATTGCCAGACGTATGGACGCGAGACTCAAAAGCAGCGCAGTATGCTACCAGTAACCAACCTGTGTGTCGGGCCGTGTATACTGGCTGCTCGTCAGGGGAAGAAATGACCCAGAGCTGTCAGCGATTCAGTCGTCCGCGGGCTGCTCGGCGGGATTACCCTCGGTTTCGATACTGGGCGGATACTTCCCGCGGTCGAGTTTGAGGTCGCTTTCGGGGCGGGCCATGCACGTCAGGGCGTAGGACTCGGCTTCTTCCTCCGTGAGCGCGCGGGCGGCGGGCTGGGTGACCGACCCGTCGACGATCTCGGCCGTACAGGCCAGGCACATCCCCACACGACAGGAATACTCCTGGGAGATCCCCTCACGGATCGCGGCCGAGAGGATCGTCTCGGTCTCGGCGACCTCGAGCGTCTCCCCCGTGCCGACGAACTCGACAGTGTAATCCGTCATAACGCGCCTTTGGGTAAACGGGCCCTTAACGTTTTACTCCCATCCGTCGGCCCGAAGGCGACGAAATCGACCGATAACGGTTTTCCGTCGGGCCCGAAAACCCCGGGTATGCCACCCGCCCAGGAACCGGACGTGCTCGTCGTCGGGGCCGGCACCGCTGGCGCATATGCGGCCGCCACCGCCGCCGATGCGGGCTATGACGTCACCGTGCTCGAGCGGAAGTCACCGGAGGAGGCCGGCCATATCGCCTGCGGGGACGCGATCAAAGGCGCGAACACGTTCCCGGAGGCCATCCCGAAGACACGGATCGAACCGGCGATGACGAATGTCTCCGTGGACCACGGCCGCTTCGAAATTCCTCAGGAAGATGTGGTCCTGGAGATACCAGTGCCGGGGGAGCTTGCGGTGGTCGACCGATGGGAGTACGGACGGTTGATCATCGACGCCGCACGCGAAGCCGGCGCCTCCTTCGAGTTCGATACGGTCGTCCAAGACGTGATCCAGGAGGACGGCACCGTCACCGGCGTGAAAGCGACGCAGAACGGAGACCCGATAGAGATCGAATCCGGGGTCGTGATCGACGGCGCGGGAGCACTCTCTATCCTCCAGGAAAAGGCCGACCTCTCGGCGGCCACCTTCGATACGAACGTCACCTTCCGCCAGTTCACCTCCGCGTACCGCGAGATCGTCGAGGTGCCGGAACCGGTCCCGTGGGAGGACGCCCTGGTCTTCAAACCCACCGAGCGGTCGGCGGGGTACCTGTGGTACTTCCCACGGACGGAGACCGAGATAAACGCAGGGTTGGGATTCCAGATGACTGCCGATCCGATGAAACTCGTCGCCGAACTCAAGCGGGACCTCAGGAACCGGCCCGAATTCGAGGGCGCCACGGTAACGGACAAACTGGGCTCGGCACTCCCGACCCGGCGCCCGTACGATTCCGCGGTCGCCGACGGGTTCTTGGCGGCAGGAGACGCGGCCGGGCACGTGAATCCCACGACCGGTGGCGGCATCGCCGGCGCCGCGTACGCGGGCACCTACGCCGCGGAGGCTGCTATCTCGGGCCTGGAGTCTGGCGACGTGAGCGAGGCGAGCCTCTGGGAGTACAACAAGCGAGTTATGAATCACTTCGGCGGGCGTTACGCGGGCTTGGACGTGTACAATATCCTTACCACCGCCGTCGAGGTCGATGAACTGATGGGACTCATGGCTGCAATCCCGGCCGGCAAACTCTCCGAGGCGCTTTACTCCGGCACCGCGGACTTCGGGCTGGGGCTCAAACTCCGGACCTTCCTCCAGAGCTTCGGGTACTGGGGGCTCATACGGCTGCTATGGCGGACGAAGCGGGAAGCCGACCGGCTACTCGACCAGTATGCCTCCTATCCGGACTCGCCGACGGGGTTCGCCGGGTGGCAGGCTCAACGCGACGAGATCATGGCTGACATCTATCAGGTCACCGGCGCCGATCCAAAATACTGAGACCGGACCGATCCCGCGATGCGATTGGTGGGTTCTTCCACCTTCCCGCGTATTATTTGTGAGGTCCTCGAAAGGAGAGTCACGTCGCTTCTGTCGGTTAGTCGCCCAAGAAGTCGGTCTCCCCGATCCGGACGATCGCGTCGCGCAGTATCTCGACCCCGATGGGGATGCTCGCCTCGTCGACGTCGAACGTTGAGGTGTGATGGCCGCCCGGGTGGTCGGTACCGATGCCGACGTAGCTCGCCAGTCCGCCCTGGGATTGGACGGTATTCATCAGGTAGGTCGCATCCTCGCTGCCTCCGAGAGAATCGCGTTCGATGGTCGTATCCACGTCCGGATGGTCGGTCGCGACTCCGTGGACCACGTCGACGAGCCCCTGGTCGCTTTCGGCACTCGGGGCCTGACCGACCGTCTCGATGCTCACCTCACAGTCGTGCATCTCACCAGCACGACGGATCGTCCGGTCGGCGCGCTCCCGCATATATTCCATGAGTTCGGTGGTCTGGCCTCGCACCTCGCCCTCCACAAAGGACTCCTCAGCGATAATGTTCGTCGCGCTCCCACCCCCGGCCCGGCCGACGTTGATGCGGGTCGCGCCGTCATTGTGGCGCGGGATCGCGTAGAGATTCTGGATGGCCGTCCCCATCGCCTGGATCGCATTGCGACCCGCTTCCGGGTGGCCACCGGCGTGGGCCGGTTCGCCGTCGTATTCCGCATAGAAGTGGCTCACTGCGAGGAAGTCCTCAACCCCCGCCACTACCTCGCCCGTGGGATGGTCGAGCCCAATGTGGAGAGCAATCAGGTACTCGACGTCGTCGAGGTGACCACTCTTGGCCATGGCCTTGCCACCCCCGACGACCTCCTCGGCCGGCTGGAAGAAGACTTTGAACATTCCCTCGAAGTCCGAATCCGCGACTGCCCGGAGGACGCCGACACCCATCGTCATGTGTGCATCGTGCCCGCAGGCATGCATCGTCTTCCCTGTCTCGGATCTGAATCCCTCAGCGGCCGGGACGTGCGCCTCGGCCGTCGATTCCGTCCGCTCGAGCCCATCGATGTCAACCCTGAGCGCGATCGTCGGTCCCTCGCCCCGAGACAGTTCAGCGATTGCACCCGTGTGACCCCCCTCGGCAGCCTCGAGGACGTCTTCCCTGGCGCCCAACTCCTGGGCAGCCGATCGCCACTCCTCGAGGTCCTCCTCGTCCGGGACCCCCATCCTGTCTTCCACGGAAAGGACGTCTTCACCGAAGGTCACCTCGACACCGGATATCTCCGTCACGTCTTCGACGATTCGGCTGGTCGAATAGAACTCACACCACGCCGGTTCCGGATGCCGATGGAGGTCTCGACGAAGCTCGATGAGTGAATTTCGTGTTGGTTGGCCCATATGTTCGCCACGGCCGCCACCCAATTAAGCCCTGCTTACTCCCGGCCATCGGCGAGTCCGCCCCCGACCGTCGGGCCCCCGGGGGAACACCAAACGGATTAAATATCTGGTAAACAATGGTGCACGTGGGTGATACATTAGCATGGCAGGCAGTCCAGACGATACCGACGAGGACGTCGAGGACGACATAGAGGAACTGGGTGTATCGGAGGAAGAGGAACGGCAGATCGAATTCTACGGGGGCAGATGGATGAGCCTGCTCCCCCTCGCGATCTTCATCCTGTGGGCCATCTTCCAGAGTGGCCTGCTTCGCATCGGTGATACGAGTGGCCTGGTTGCGGGGGCGTTGGTCGCGACGATCATCGGGATGTTCTTCGCGAAGGGCGACTGGAAGACATACGCCAATACCATCTTCGAAGGGATGACCCAGCGCGTGGCTGCCACGGCGATCGTGGCCTGGGTCTGGGCAGGGATGTTCGCCGACACGCTGCAAGCGGGTAACTTCGTCGAGGGGCTCATCTGGGCGGCCGACGCCCTGGGCGTGGGAGCGGCAACGTTCCCGGCGGCGACGTTCATCCTCGCCGCACTCCTCGCGACCGGTATCGGGACCGGATACGGGACGACGGTCGCGTTCGTGACCCTGTTCTTCCCGGCAGGAGTACTCATCGGCGCGAATCCGACCCTCCTGTTCGGGGCGGTACTCTCGGGTGCGGTGTTCGGCGACAATCTTGCGCCCGTGAGTGACACCACCATCGTGAGTGCGGTGACCCAGGACTCCGACATCAGTGGCGTGGTCGCCTCCCGGTTCAAGTACGCGATCATCGCGGCTGTCCTCGCGTTCATCGCGTACCTCATCGCCGGCTCGTCCATGGCCGGTGGCCAACTCGCGGGTGCGGCCGACGTACCCGGGACTGCGCCGGGGCTCGTCCACCTCATCTCCATGGGTATCGTCATCTGGACGGCCGTCCGGGGACGGCACATTGTCGAGGCGATCTCCTGGGGAATCATCGCCGCCATCGTATTCAACCTCGTCTTCGGACTGGCACAGGTGCGTGACATCCTCGTGTTCCAGGCCGAAGAAGGGCTCCCGCTGGCGGAGTCGCTGAGTGTGCTGCCATTCGTGGAGACGGTGCCGCAGGGAGTCGGTGTCGCGGGAAGTCTCTATACCGGGCCATTGGGATTCTTCCCGCTCATCGTGCTGACCCTGCTCATCGTCGCCATGGCGCAGATAATGATCCGCGGGGGCGGATTCGCGGCGATGCAAGAATGGATGCTTGAGACGTTGGCCACGAACGTGCGGCGGACGGAGCTGACGATGGTGGTCAGCACGGCGATCATCAACGGGATGATCACGATCAACACCGCGGCGGAGATCGCGATCTCCCCGTTCATCTCCCGCCTCGGCGAGGAGTTCAACATCAACGGCTACCGTCGTGCGAACATCCTCGACGCCAACACGGCCGCCCTTGGGTACATCTTCCCCTGGGCGGGTGGCGTCCTGGTCGGGTACGGGGCGATGACCGGACCGGAAGGCATCGCCGCCGAGTACGGCACACAGGCGATGATCGTGAACCCGGCAGACGTGGTCCCGTTCGTGTTCCACGGCTGGCTGCTGGTCGCGGTGTTCCTGATCGCGGCATGGACCGGGTTCGGCCGTGAGTACATCGCGGACCGCAAGCCATCGGAGGTGTCCCGCGTATGAGCATCTTCGAGAAGTACCTGGCCGGTTGGACATTCCGCACGGCTCGACCGAACTTCGAGCCGGGCGATGAGATCAGAGTCACGGTGAACGGATTCGAGGACAGTCGCGGAATGGCCCGTATCGGGGACTCGAAGCTATATATCGACGAGTGTCCCGAAGCGGCCGTCGACAAGCGTGTGATGGTCAAGGTAGACGACTGGAACCCGGACGAGCACGTCGGTGAGGGCACGTATCTGGAGACGGTCGGCCAAGCGAGCTTCTAAGAACGGGTACTCCTTCCCGTTCTCCCGCGGCGGCGTGCCGCGGTGCATTCTTTGCCGGCGATCGATACGGACAGCCCAACCGTTCAGAACGCTTCATTACCGATTGCAGTTCACGAAAGCCGATACTAGAACAGGGGTCTCGACCACCCACCCCAGAATGTCTCAATCAGTTGACCCGAATCATCCTGACTGGAACTGCTCGACGGTGACCTCGACCTTCACGCTTTGCGGAAAGTCCCATTTTAGGATATCGCGGGCGACTTCCTCGTGCCCCCGCAGTTCGAGGCGCCGCTGGTAGACCGAATAGGACCAGTCCGGGTATCGCACGTCGGAGTCGCCGTCGAGCCGAGCGTAGAGGGGGGCATCAACCTGTTCCGGTGAATCGGAATGTGGGCCTTTGAACTCTGCGCCCTTCCGCCGACACACCTGCGTGATCCGCTCCACCACCGTCTCGAGGGCGTCCATGTTGCCACTCCGGAGTCGGATCCTCGTCACGGTGGTCATGAAACTGGTCGATATGAGGGCATGCGAGTTCAAAAACCTGTGCTCTGGCAAGCGGACTGACACCCCGTCGCACACTCCGACATTCTCTTATTACACCGCCGTGTACGTCCGGTAATGACGGTTCAAGCGACGAGCGCCGGCGCCATTCTCTATCGGGATACGCGCGGTCGGCGCGAGTACCTCCTCCTCAAGAGTCGCCCAGGGGACTGGGAGTTCCCGAAGGGCGGCGTCGAGAACGGCGAGGAGTTACAGCAGACGGCGATACGGGAGGTGAAAGAGGAAGCCGGCATCGAGGATTTCCGACTCGTCGACGGCTTCCGCGAGGAGTACGATTACGTCTTCGAGGCGAACGGGGACCGGATCCACAAGACCGTCCACCTGTTCATCGCGAAGTCCTTCGAGGCCAGCGCGGAGCTATCCCACGAACACCGGGACCTCCAGTGGCGGGACTACGAACAAGCGATCAACACGATCACCCAGGACGGGCCCAGAGAGATCCTCGAGCAGGCACGAGACCATCTGGAGGAAGTAGACCCCTGAGATGGCCCTCGGGACGGACTCGGAGTTCGCCTTCGAACTCAGGGTCTGTGCGTGGGCCGAATGCGCCTGGCCCCCAGCGGGGTCCCGGGAGCCGCAGGTCCTCGTGGCCAGGCAGTTGGGATGGCAGCGGCGTCGGTGGGACACGCTCGTCTTCGAGGTAGATCCGGACGGGCTCGAAGCACGGGCGAACTTCGGCTCCGACCACCTGAACGGGGACCTCCTGCACGTCGTCCGACATGCACCCGCCGCGTGGACCTATTACCGAGAGGCGGTCCCCCATCCGGGGTACCCGTGGCGGTACGTCAGAGAGGCGATACACGAGGCAGCCGACAGAGGAGCCATCGAATCCAGGAAGTCAGGCAACCGTATCGAGATCCGTCGGATCGGCCCGTATCCGGAGTGGCTCCGTCGCGTGATCGCCATCGAGAACAAACCAGACCTCGACGCCAGCGCCGCCCGTACCCTCCAGGGGCAACTCGAACGCGACGTCGCACTCGGGCTGGCCGACGAGGTCTGGCTCGCGACCGAGCGCACAGGGGCCGCCGTTGAACCGGCCCTCCTGGAGCGGATCCCCGTCGAGGTTGGCATCCTCGCGGTGGACGAGGATGGAGCAGACGTACTCTGGGAGCCCCGCGGCCTGGACGTGGACCGACCCGGAACCCGCATCCTCGAGCGCCCGGAACCCGGCGGGTACGATAACTCGGCCGCGACGTTCGAGTATATGACGCCAGCCGAAAAGGAGACGGCCCGACTCGAGATCGCCGAACGCGCCTACGAGCGGGGCTGGCGATCCTACGTGGACACGATGCGTCCCGATTGCCGGTACTTCGTTCTGGCCCGTACGGATACGGCCTACGTCCCCTACTGTAAAGCGAAAGACCGCGAACAGACCGCGAGCGAATGCCGGGGCTCGTGTGGGGAGTTCGAGCCCGAGCCGCCGACGTGGCGGCAACGAGGGTGGCCCATCGAAGGTGGGCCGGGGAAAACAGTTAGAGAGGTTCTGGCCGAACGCCGGAACCGCCGCCGTCAGGCCGACTCCGCGGACAGCAGTTCGACCTCCGACCGGGGCACAGCCAGTCGGTAGGTCGGCACCGTCCGCCGAACCTTCTCGAGGACGCCCTTCCTGGCGAGGGTCTGGAGGGCGGACCTGACCGCACCGACTGCCGGGTCCTCGTCGTACGCCGCCCGAACCCGGTGCAGGATGGAGACGACACTCTCGGATTCCTCGTCGGGTCCCGGAACCACGGCGAATACCTCGCGTTCGATCCCCGATAGCTCGACGGCAACGGCTGCCCCCTCCCCGGCGCCTTCGAGGAGGGCCTCCGCCTCGTCGGTGACACAGATCAGGCTGTTATCGTCCCGGTAGTAGTAATCTCGCAGCTCGGATTCGAGATACTGGTGGACCTCGCTTCCACTTTCCATCCCCCACGCCGCCTGGAGTTCGTTGTTCTTGGTGGGTTCGCGTTCGAGGATGTCCTCGAGTCGCGATAACGCCTCCGCCGAGAGGACCATATTGCAGGGTGTTCGCCGGGGGTATTTCGGCCTTCTGCATCCCCCGTACTTATGCCGCGTCTGTGAGTCCCACCGGATATGTCCTCGACTGTCGACCTTGCCATCCGAGACCGGGTCGGAACCCTCACGGTCGACCGGCCGGAGAAGCTGAACGCCCTGAACAGGGCCACGCTCGAAGCCTTGGGCGATGCGGTCGAAGAGGCCCGAGAGGCCGAAGCCAGGGCCTTGATACTCACCGGTGCGGGCGACGAGGCGTTCGTGGCCGGGGCCGACATCTCGGCCATGAAGGACCTCTCACCCGACGAGGCACATGAGTACGCCACGCTCGGGCATGCAGTCGTGGATGCCATCCACGCGTATCCGGGCCCGGTCATCGCGGCGATCAATGGGTACGCATTCGGCGGCGGGGCCGAGCTAGCGCTTGCGAGTGACCTCCGGGTGGCGAGCGAGCGGGCGGTGATCGGCCAGACCGAGATCGACCTGGGGATCATCCCCGGCTGGGGTGGCACCCAGCGGTTGCCGGCGCTCGTGGGCGACGAGATGGCCCGCCGGCTCATCTACTTCGGTGACCGGGTCGACGCCAATGATGCCCACGAGATCGGCCTGGTGGGGGACGTCGTCGCCCACGACGAGCTCTCCGACCACGTCGAAAACCTGGCGGCCGAGCTCGCCGCCAAACCGAGATTCGCCCTCGCGTCGGCCAAGGAGGCGATCAATCAACGTTACGAGACCTCACTCTCGGCCGGGCTGGACTTCGAACGCCGGACCTGGGCCGGACTATTCGGCACCCACGATCAGCGCGAGGGGATGGCCGCCTTCCTGGAGGACCGGGATCCCGAGTTCGAGTGAATCCTCGAGGACGCGATTGAGGCAATCATGGGGGCCAAGCTGTGCTCAATCAGAAGCTCGGCAACCCAGATCCTCGGTTTAGAGCCAGCTGTGATCCAAGAGGAAAGTGCCAGCCGTGATCCGACCCCAATGGAACCATGGAGGACTCACGCGAAAAGGGCCAGGACGGCTCAATATATTGAAAATCCGCAGTGGCACCCGTTACAATGGAGCCAGGGCCGGGTCCACATCTCAGAGACCGAGTATCGGCTCCGGGTCCTCGAGGGTTTCGCCAACCTGGGAATGTACGATGAGGAGGGCCACCAGGGACAGAAGGGCCCCCGCGACGAACGGGACGGCGAAGCCGAACCGCTCGAGGTAGCCGGAGGTGAGCGGACCGATGGCGACACCCAGTCCAAAGGACATCGTGAGTACCGAAAGCGTCGTCCCGGAGGTCCCCTTCCTCGCGAGGTCACCCGCCAGCGCCAGCGAGGGGGCGAACACCATCGCCACGGCGACCCCCTGACCCAGCCGGGCGAGAGTCATCGTCAGAGGTGACAGTACGTACCCTTGGGCGAACGTTGTGGGTGTCAGGATGACGAAGCCCAACAGTAGGAACGGTCTCCGACCGTAGATATCACTGGCTCGGCCGACCGGGATCTGGAAGAGGATGTTCGCCAGCGTGACTGCCCCGAACTCCAGCCCGAAGAGGACCGTGGGCTGGTCGAGTCGGGCGTTGATCTGCCCCTCGAGGGTGGCGAACAGGGCGATAGAGATTCCCATCGCCACCGTCCCGAGTCCCAGTGCAAAGACCGGGTCGAGTAGTTTTCCCGGGGGTCCCCTCACGGCGATCGACAGGTCCTCGCCCGCCGCTGCCCTCGTCTCCTCGGGATCGAAGACCAGGGCGGTCACCAGGAGGAAGCTCGCGAACGCACCCCCGACGGCCACCCCGAAAGCCGCGTTGAACCCCCATATCTCCACCACGAGACCCGCGATGATCGGGCCGAACCCGAAGCCGATGAGCCGGAATGTGTTGAAGACGCCGAAGTTCCCGCCCCGGTCTCTAGCGCCGGTCGCGAGTTCGTTGACCAGGGCCACCGTCGCCGGGATGGTGAAGGCGGCACCGATCCCCTGCAGGACGCGGAATAGCAGTACGAGCCAGTACTCGCTGACGAACGCGTAGGCCCCACTGGCGACCCCGAGGAGCGCGAGACCGAAGAGGATGTAGCGTTTCCGGTGGCCGGTCCGGTCGGAGAGTCGCCCGGTCAGGGGCTGGCTGAAGCTATTCAGAAAGCCGAATAGCGAGAGGGCGAGACCGATGAGCAGGGATTCGGTCAGCGCAAGCGAGGTGAACCCAAGCGGGATAGTCGTCCCCGCGAGCGCCTCGATCTGGACCCGCCCGGAGGCGATGTAAAGAGGAAGGACCACGATGAGAAAGGAGTTCCCCAGCGCGTCAGCCATCCTGGCGATGGCGAGGACCAGAACCCGGCGGTCGGTACCCAGAAATGGCATCGACGCCGCCTTATACCGGGTGCGACTTGCGTGTTTGGAATCCGTGACGGACCTCGACGACGCCGTTCTCCGGTCCTCAGCACCCTCCCACCGGCACACTTCGGTCGAAGCCGGTGGGCTTAAGCGGGCGAGTGCAATATCGGCCCCCATCGATGGAGTTCTGTGACGACTGTGGATCGATGATGCGGGCCGAGGACGAACTCTGGGTGTGTACGAGTTGCGGGCACAAACAGCCCAAGAATCCCGACGCCGACTACATCGTCTCCGAGGAACAGGAGGTCTCGGAGATCATCGAGACCACCACCGGTGGCGACGCGGGCCTGCCCCGGACCGAGACCGAATGCCCGGAATGTGGCAACGACGAAGCCTACTGGTACATGCAACAGATCAGGTCGGCCGACGAGTCCGAGACGCGATTCTTCGTCTGTACGAAGTGCGACCATCGGTGGCGAGAGGACGACCACTGACCCACCGCTAAGACGCCGGCTCGTACCGTTCCCCCGTTATCGGTCCCATCACCGCGCCGGCAGCTTTCTTATGACGCCCGCCACACAACGCCACCTATGCCGAACCATCCCCGCTTCGAGGTGTTCGCTGACAGTGCGGGCGAGTGGCGGTGGCGATTGGTCGCCACGAACGAGGAGATAATTGCTGCGAGTGGCGAGGGCTACGCCTCGAAACAGGGAGCCAAACGCGGCGCCCGGAGCGTCAAACGAACCGCACCCAATGCAAAGATACGGGAGATTGACCACGATTGACGGCCCAGGGCAAGATTTCCCCCGTATCCCCAAGAAACCGGACGTAAAGAGGTTCTCCGCGTCGAATAACCCGCAAAGCGTTCTCCCTTCAAAAGTGGAGATAGATACGCTCTACCCCCTGATATCTGAGCGTCCGAACGAATTGTGTGGTTTATATAGCGCAGGTACCGAGCCCAGGTATGCACAGAGCACACGACGGAAGCAGCGTCAGATTCCACAGACGAAAGCACCCACGGTGCAGAACGCGAACACGACGAGACCGGTAAGTCCGCCAACCGACATCGACGTCGTTTCTCGCGGCTATCGTCCAAACGATGATCACGAGATAAGACGGCAGGATCCGGAGCTCCGGCCCGGCACCCGGAGATGAACTGACCACGAAACATCTGCCACTGAGAGACACGGGAAGGCAATCGGAGCGAGAGCGAGAAAGTCCGTTACGGAGCCCGTGCGAAGGTGAGATACCCGGTGTGACCCACTCCCTTTGTCGTCGGTCGGGATCCGCGCTCGTCGAAGTCCATCCGCCGCTGGATGGTCTCGATGGTCTCGACCTCAGTGAGACCAGCATTCTCCGCCACGGTTGCGACCTCCCTGGCACTCTCGACGAAGGGCGAGTAGACGGCAAGGAATCCACCCGAGACCAGGACCGAGGTCGCTTCTGTCACCACAGCCGGGGCGTCCTGGGTGTCGAGTGTCAGGACGTCGAAGCCGGATAGCGAGTCCAGATCCGCTGTCACGTCCCCAGTCCGGATCCTGACCGTCGATTCCACATCCGCCACGGCCATATTCTCCCGCGCGACCGAGGCGAATTCCTCCTTCATCTCGTAGGAAACCACGGACGCACCCAGACGACCGATATACGCGGCCAGCACGCCAGTCCCCGTCCCGGCGTCCAGGACCCGGTCTCCGGAAGCCACCCCGGTATGGCCCACGATGAGGCCAATGTCTTTCGGCATCATCGGCGCCCCGGTGCGTTCGAGATGAGCAAAGAGGTCTGGCCCACGGAGATCACGGACCCGGAAGGCCTCCCCGAGATGTGTCTCCACCCTCTCACCCGGCTCGATGTCCGAGGGCACCTCGATGACCCCGAGGTCCGTATGGACCTCCTCGCCGGGTGCCGCGAGGAACTCCCGGTCCTCTCTGACGAGGAGAATCACTCGAGGGTAGCGATCGCCGCCGCGAGGTCCCCGTCCGCGTCCTCGAGGGCCGTACGCGCCTCGTCCTTCGATGCGCCCGTCCGCTGGGCGACGAGTTGCACATCGTCTTCAGGGATGCCCGAGTCCGCGGTCTCCTCGGAGTCAGGAGTTGTCTCTTCCCCGGCATCCGTCTCCGCTGACGAGGACCCGGTACCTTCCGTCTCCTCGGGCTCACCCACGATCTGGTAGGTCGCCTGGCCCCGGGCGTCCATCTTCGTGACGTCGGCATCGTCGAACACGAGTCGGGTCCCGTCCTCGAGCGTGATCACGACCTCGGCGGCGTCGAGTTCATCCAGGTCGATGCCCATCTGCTCCATCATCTGCTCCATCTTGCGCGGGTTCATACCGCCTCCACCGAACATACCCGGGAGTTGCCGTGTGGGGGCAAAAGCGTGGCGCTATCCGCGGACATGTTGCAACGATGGGACCGGCGGATGCGGCGAGGACGTCAGCCAGCCCACACCCTTTTTGACGGTGCGTTTGGGATCGACGTCGTCCTCATTGCCACCCACAATGGGGGAATGTTGCGTTGGAGCGTTCCTGGTGTTTGGCCAACAACGCGTGTTCTCGGTCCAGGATAATTTGCTGACTGGTGGAGCGGACATGGCCCGCCGACGGCACGAGCGGCAATCCCCAACTCACTCCTCGGCGGACCCCGACTCACTCCGCAGCGTCCCCGAATCCCTCTTCGCTGGCCCCTTCCCGGACCAGGACGGCCATCCCGGTCTGGAAGTCTGCCATCGAGGTGGCGTCGAGTTCCGCACGCCCGACCGCGATCACCCTCCCTCGCTTTTGCTCGATGATCACCTCGTCATCGGCCCGGATCTGCGGGTCGGCCTCGCGAACGAACTTGTTGAAGACGTTCTTCCCGTCCCGGACGAACGGTTCGCTCTCGTCGCCGACGACCACGCGGTAGGCCGGGAACTCGAGGCTGGCTGCCAACCGACGACCCCCGGCAAGCCCCAGGGTGAACCGACCGTCCGTCCCGAGGGTCACCAGCCGGTCGCCGTCCACCGCGACTTGCCGCGGACGGCCCGAGGCGGACCGCTGGATTTCGAACGCCCCGTCTGGAGGAAACAGGGCGGCTCCAGCACCCTTGCCGAACTGGTAGTCGGCGATGGTCCGCAAACCCGCCATGTCCGGATCGGTCATCGCTCCTCCTTGCGGCCGGGGTGCCTAAAGCGCCTTCGGGTCTGCGCCCCAGACGGGGTCGCCACGTTCGCAGCGCGTATGGACGGCATCAGGCACGACCACCGCCGTCACAGCAGGAAGGTCTGGGCCCGCTCGCCGAGGTCGATAAACACGTCCGCAACGTCTTTCAGCTCCTCGGCGGTCGAACTTTCGAAACCCATCACCTCCACACGGACGCCTTCGTGGCGAAGGTGCGAGACGAGCCGCGAGAAGTCACCGTCACCGGTACAGAGGACGACCGTGTCGACGTGGTCGGCCAGCGTGACCGCATCGAGGCTCATGCCGACGTCCCAGTCGGCCTTCTTCGTCCCGTCCTGGAAGGTCTTGATGTCCTTGATCTTGGTCTCGAATCCGATGTCGCTCAACGCTTCGAAGAACGACTCCTCCTCCGGCGAGTCCGCGCGGATGACATACGCGATGGCCCGCGTCAACTCCCGGTTCTGGACAGCCTTCTCGAGCAGGGAGGCATAATCGATGTTCCGCGAATGGAGGCTCTGAGCCGAGTGATAGAGGTTCTGCGCGTCCGCGAGGACCGCGACACGCTGACCCGGATGGATCGGGGGCATATCCCATGTTCGTGGTGGCTCAGGTTATAAACCTACGTAGTGGCCAAGTGACCGGACTGGACTGCACACTATTGAGCTGAGGTGGTATCCGGAAATAGCACCGCTGTCAACCCCATACCTTCCCCGGACTTGATTGCCTACCTGGAGGGGGCCTCGGTCGTCGGTGTCTCGTACCGGGTCAGGGTTAGGGACGCTTGATCCAGTATATAATACGAGTCCCAGGCAGGTGCGAGCGTCACGACGCGCGTGGATCCGAACATGCTCTCGGCATGCTGATGGTGATGGCCGACCAGACAGAGCTTCGGCTGAATCCGCTCCAGGATCTCGTCGATGTACGTACACCCCACGCTGTAGTTCTCTGCCACGGAAGTCCCGTGGGGGGCCTCGTGGGCGAGGAATACATCGACGTCCTCGAGCTGTTTTGCCTGCTCGACGTCGGCCCGCACGAAGTGGCGGCGTCGGGCGCCCCGGAGCGCCGACCGGGGCTTCTCGAACTGGGTCGGCGCGTAGTTCCCGGAGAGTCCCGCGATCCGTCGGCCCCGGAGGTCCACGGCAGTGCTGGCGAGTAACGAGGCGTTCTCGACTTCCTCGCTACGCACACGTCCGTACCGAAGCGAATCGATGACGTCGAAATCCTCGTTGTTCCCCGCGATGAAGTAGGTCTGGACCGGGAGGTCGTAGAACAGGAGATCGCCAGCCTGGAGGGCGACATCCTGGTCGGCCGCCTCGTAGGCGGCAACAAGGGCTCGCCGTCTGGCCGGGGTATCGGCGTGGGCGTCTCCCAGTACCAACATCATGTACCCCTGCCCGCCGGGCCGGCAAAAAGCCCCTGGCATGGATTGCGCGGGTCGAAATCCATTTACGAGTCGACTTCGTTCTCACGCCCATGTCAGCCGCGCCGGGTCGGGTCACTCGTGCAGCCCGGAGCGGCCGCTCTTTCTTTGGCAAACGGGGTAAACGGTAGACAGGCTCGAAGCGGGAGTGACGTCCCCGTTCCGGGCCGGTTCCACGTTCACAGCGCATATCCCCACTCAATCGCATCGACATACCCCGCCCCGGCACCGCGACGCTGCCCGGGCACCTCCGGCCGAACACACCGAACCCAGACACAACCGACCACGCATGACACACCAGCAACTTACACATGGGGTCTTCCCGGCCATGACGACCCCGTTCACCGACGACGGACGCATTGACCACGACCAACTCGCCGACGACGCCCAACGACTCGAAGCCGCCGGCGTCGACGGTCTCGTTCCGGTCGGATCGACCGGCGAGAGCGCGACGCTTACCCACGACGAGCACATCGAGGTGGTCGAGACCGTCGTGGCGGCAGTCGACGTGCCCGTGATCGCCGGCTCGGGAAGCAACTCGACCCACGAGGCTCTCTCCCTCTCCCGACGGTCTGCAATGGCGGGTGCCGACGGCCTGCTCCTGATCTCGCCGTATTATAATAAGCCAGAACCGCAGGGGATGGAGGCCCACTACCGGACGATAGCCGACGAGGTCGACATCCCACAGATTATCTACAACGTCCCCTCGCGGACGGGCCGAAACATCGCTGTCGAGACCGCAGCCTCGCTCGCCGAACACGAAAATATCGTCGGTTACAAGGCCGCAAGCGGCGACGTCGGTCGAATCAGCGAGGTGGCCCGGCGGACGGCCGAGGAGGACTTCTGGGTCCTCTCGGGGGACGACGGACTCACCCTGCCGATCCTCTCCGTCGGCGGGACTGGGGCGATCACCGTCGTCGGCAATGTCGAACCCGAACGCGTCTCGGAGATGGTCTGGAGCGCACTGGAGGCCGAATACGAGCGGGCTCGAGCGGTACACCGGGAACTCGCTCCGCTCACGGAGGCGCTCTTTGTCGAGACGAATCCGATTCCGGTGAAGGCTGCCATGGAGATCCGCGGTTACGGACCTGGAAGGGTCCGGTCGCCGCTGACCGAGCTTCAGGACGAACACCGTGAAGACCTCGCGTCGGTGCTCGCCGACCTCGAGGACGCGGAGGCGACCGTATGAGACTCGGCGTCACGGGCGCGACCGGACGGATGGGCCAGATGGTCATCGAGACCGCGGCATCGCGGGGGGATAGGGTGGCGTTCGCCGTGAACCGCGACCCCGATCATGCCACCGTCCGTGACGTCGACGTCCAGCCGTCGTCCGACATCGAGGAACTCCTGGAAGCCACCGAGCCGGCCGTAATCGTCGATTTCACCGGGCCGGCAGGCAGTGTGGCGTATGCGCAGGCAGCCGCAGCCAGTGGGGTACCCATCGTGATCGGCACGACCGGATTCGACGAAGCACAACGTATCGCCCTCGAAGAAGCGGGCGAGGAAATTCCGGTCCTCCTCGGGGCGAACTTCGCCAGGGGGATCCAGGCCCTCGTCGATGCCGTGAAATCGGTGGTCGGAACGCTCCCGGAATACGACATCGAGGTGACAGAGACTCATCACAAGGGCAAACGTGACGCCCCGTCGGGAACTGCCGGCCTCCTCCTCGAACACATCGATGCAGCCAGGGGCGAGCCGGGAGACCGGGTCCATGGGCGGGTCGGTGAAGCGTTGCGGGGCGAAGGCGAGATCGGGGTCCACGCCAGACGGGCCGGAGCCATCACCGGTGAGCACGAAATCCTTCTTGCAGGCAACCGGGAAACCATCGAACTCACCCATCGGGCGGGTTCGAGACGGGTCTTCGCCGAGGGGGCCCTTGACGCCGCCGCCTGGCTCACCGACCAACCCGCCGGATTCTACCGGTTTTCCGACATCGCCGACCGACTCCCTGAAGAGAGATGAATATCGAGTCCGACATCCTCGACCTACAGCATCGGTACGAAGCCGGCGCCGTCGACGCCGACAGCGCGACCCCGGAGGATCTCGCGGTTCTGGATCGATTCCTCGACGCGCTCGAAACTGGCGAGATCCGTGCCGCCGAGAAGCAGAACGGGGACTGGTTGGCCGTCGAATGGGTCAAGCAGGGAATTTTGCTGAACTTCGCGCTCAGGCAGACGGAACCACGTCCATATGGCGACGTGACCTACCACGATATCCTGCCGCTTCGCGAGACCCAGGATCTCCAGGCAAAAGGGACGCGGAACACCCCGGACGGAACTGTCGTCCGGAGCGGGTCCTACGTCGGCTCGGACGCGATCCTGATGAGCCCGAGTTTTGTCAATATCGGCGCCCATGTCGGTGACCGCACACTCGTCGACTCCGCAGACACGGTGGGGTCGTGTGCACAGGTCGGCGAGGACGTCAAAATCGGGGCGAATACCCTCGTCGGTGGCGTCCTGGAACCGGTCGAGGATGCCCCGGTGGTCATCGAAGACGGCGTGTCTCTCGGGGCCGGTACCCGGGTAACCTCCGGGTTCGTCGTCGGTCGGGAGAGCGTGGTGGCCGAGAATACGTTGCTGACACCCCGAGTCCCCGTATACGATCTGGTTGCCGAGGAGGTCGTGTACGGTCATCTCCCGCCAGAACGGCGAGCGTTCACCCGGTTCGTCGAATCGAGCGTCGGTGAACACGACCTCTTCGAGGGTGGTGCCTACAAACCCGCGGTCGTCGCCCTGGACCTCGAGGCCGAGACCCTCGATGCGACACAGCGCGAGGAGGTGCTGCGTCGCTGATGGTTCGAAACGAGCCGGTCCGACGGCTCGCGGACTGGGCCGACGAGCAACTCGAGGCCATCGCCTCGGCTCACGGGACGCCAACCTACGTCCTGGATCTCGACCGTGTCGGTGAGAATCTGGCCCGAATCGAGGCGGCCTTCCCCGACGCAGCGATCCATTATGCGGTGAAGGCGAATGCTGGCGGGTCGATTCTCGAAACCCTGGCGGGAGCCGGTATCGGCGCAGAATGTGCCTCCGCGGGGGAGGTGAGGCGGGCCCTGGAGGCTGGCTTCGACGCAGCCGAGTTGCTGTACACGCCGGTGAACCCACCAGCGCGTGATCTGGACGCCGTCCTCGACCGGTGGCGGTCAGGAGCGGGGCTCACGATCACCGCTGGTGCCCGGGATACGGTCGACCGCCTGGCCGAGCGGGGCTACGATGGACGTCTCGCCGTGCGTGTGCATCCTGGTGTCGGGGCCGGACACGACGAGGCCGTCTCGACCGGTGCGGATGCGAAGTTCGGGATTCCGGTGACGGCTGTGGCCGACGTCGCCAGGAGTGCGGTGGACCACGGCATGCAGGTAGTCGGCCTCCACGCACACACTGGGAGTGGGTGGTTTGACGAAGACATCGAAGCCCATCAGGCGGTCGTGGAGACGCTGGCCTCGGTTGCCGGTGAGCTTGCAGCAGCGGTTGATATCGACCTGGAATTCGTCGACATCGGTGGTGGCTTCGGGGTACCGTATCGCCCGTCGGAATCACCACTCGACCTCGACCTGATCGCGGCATCCACAAGAGAGGCGCTGGGAGGCCTCGATATCGAACTGGCGATCGAACCGGGCCGGTACCTGGTCGCGGATGCCGGGGTGCTTCTCACCGCGGTCAACACGGTCAAGGAGTCCGGGGACGGATATCTGGCCGGAGTTGACGCCGGCATGACCGACCTGCTCCGGCCCGCGCTTTATGACGCCTATCACGAAGTCGGGACCATCGGAGCCGACACGAGGTCACGATCTGAGGCCCAGGTCTCAGTGGTCGGACCCATCTGTGAGAGTACGGATGTCCTTGCCCGAGACCGGCGGCTTCCCAGTCCGCGGCGAGGGGACCTCCTCGCGGTCGGGAACGCCGGAGCCTATGGAATCGAGATGGCCAGCCAGTATAACTCACGACCGCGGCCGCCAGTCGTGGCACTCGAGGATGGGGAAACACGGGTACTCAGACGGCGGGAGACCATCGAAGACATCGTCGCCGCGGAGGGAGATTGATGGTCGAGATCCCCTATCGGAAGTACCACGGAACCGGGAACGACTTCGCCGTCGTCGAGGCCGAGCATCTCCAGTCGGATCGCTCCCGGTTCGGCATCGAGGTCTGTGACGAACTCGACGCTGACGGGGTACTCTTCCTGCATATCGATCAAGACGCAGAACCCCCGACGGTCGGCTTCCGGTTGGTCCAGCCCGACGGAAGCACGGCCGGAATGTGCGGCAACGGTGCCCGAGTCGCTGCCCGTTGGGCGATGGAACGGACGGGCGACCGGGAATTCGTCCTCGACACACCCGCGGGAAAGCGGCGCACAACAGTTCACGAGGACGAACGGGTCACCGTCGAGATGGATACACCGACGTTCTCGCCGGCAGCGATCCCGGTCGAGGCCGAGGAGCCAGTCATCGAAGAATCCATAGCGGGGTTCGAGATCACTGCGGTGGACACCGGCGTTCCCCACGCCGTCGCCCTCGTCGACGATATCGACGGCATCGATATCGACGGGGCTGCACCTCCGATCAGACACGCCGAGCGTTTCCCGGAGGGTGCGAATGTGACGTTCGCCCAGCCTGACGACAGCCTCGACTTCCGGCAGCGGACATTCGAGCGGGGGGTGGAGGGCGAGACGCTGTCGTGTGGCACTGGGGCAGTCGCGATAGCGGCGGTGGCAATTAGACTGGGCCTTGCCGCCAGTGGCGAGGTCCTCGAGATCGCCCCGCCAGGGGGTGTCCTTCGAGTATCCCTCCCGGTCGAGGGGGCGGCGACCCTCGAGGGGCCGACGACATTCGAGTTCGAGGACGCCTTCGGATTCGAGACGGGGGCGGAGACATGATTCGAACCGGGGGCACCAACCGGCGCCGCGATTCGACGTCGGACCCATGAGTTTCGAGCCGATCGAGTTCCTCGAAACCGCGGTCGCGACAGCCTCCCACGAGTCCGTAGCGGAGATGCGCTCCGTACTCGTGGAGACGATAGACTCGATGGGAGTCACTCCACGCGTCGACGACGCAGGAAACGTCCTCGCCCGCAGGGGCGATGGCGACCCCACCATCGCCCTGAACACCCACATCGACACGGTCCCGCCCCATCTCCCGTTCGAACGCGAGGGCGACCGGATCGAAGGTCGAGGTTCCTGCGACGCTAAAGGCCCCCTTTCGGCACTCCTGACGGCCTTCTTCGAGGGAGAACCGACTGACGGGAGCCTGCTGCTTGCAGTCACGCCGGACGAGGAAGGGGACTCGAGGGGGGCGGCCGCCCTCGACATCGACGCCGATGCCGTGATAGTTGGTGAGCCGACCGGCCTGGACGTCTGCACGGCAGCTCGGGGTCGATTCCAGGGCACGATACGGATCGGTGGAACCAGCGGCCACGCCGCGAATCCTGGCGCGGGTGCGAATTCCATCTCCGGGGCCGCCCAGGTCATCGCGGGTATCGACTCCTTCGACGCCGAATACGGCCCGTCCCCCCACCCCAGGTTGGGGCCACCGACCCTCACACCCACGCTGATCGAGGGTGGGGAGGCCTCGAATCGGATCCCCGCGGAGACGACTATCACGTTCGACCGTCGGAGCGTCCCCCCGGAGGACGCAGACCGGTTCTTCGAGCTGCTGGAGTCCCATCTCGGTGAACTCGTTGCGGACACGATCGATGTGACCGTGGTTCCCGCAGCCCGAGAGACGCCCTTCCTCGAAGCCTTCGAGACAGCGGTCGAAGCCCCGGTCGTCGAAGCCCTGAGGAGAGCCGGGGCGGGTGAGCCCAGTGCCTTCGGCGCGGCGACCGAGGCGTCGTATTTCGCCGACCTCGCCCCGACGGTCGTGTTTGGTCCCGGGGTCCTCGCGGACGACAACGGGCCGGTCGCCCACAGCGAACGGGAATATGTCCGGGAGGAAGACGTGCGGCGGGCGGGAGCGATCCTGACCCGTGCCCTGGACGAACTCGTGTGAGGTGGCAGGGCGTAGCTTCAAGTACCGGAACCGGACCAATCCGGGCTATGTACTGAGGAACTGCCGGGCAGCGTTCGCGGTAGCGCGGCGACCGTTGTCCCGTGCCATCTCGCCGCCTGTTAGCACTATTTGGGACGGATTAGCAGGGTCGATTCAACATTCGAGCAGGCTGGGCTGCCCCTTCGTCCCCCCCCAGGTTCGACGACACGGACCCCACCTCTCTTCACTCCATGTCTCGTGCCAGGTCGGCAGCCAGGCCGGTGTACGAAGCGGGCTCGAGTGACCGCAGGAAAGCGACCGCAGACTCCGGGAGATCCAGCTTGTCGAGCAGGTCCTGCAGGTCCTCGATATCCACCGATTCGCCTCGCGTGGCCTCCTTCACGGCCTCGTAGGCGTCCGCCCGGCCCTCGCGCCGGAGGACAGTCTGGATCGCCTCGGCAAGCACGGCCGAATTAGCCCGGAGATCCTCCCGCAGTATCCTCTCGTTCGGAACCACCGCGGACAGTCCGTCCTGGAGTTTGACGTATCCCAGTAGACAGTAGGCGAGCGTCCCGCCGATGTTCCGCTTGACTGTCGAGTCGGAGAGGTCTCGCTGGAGCCGGGAGGTGGTGATCGAGTCGGTCAGGAAGCGCAGGTCGCTGTTGGCCTTCGAGAGGTTGCCTTCGCTGTTCTCGAAGTCGATCGGGTTCACCTTGTGGGGCATCGTCGAGGACCCGGTTTCTCCCTCACTGGGCACCTGACCAAGGTAGCGTCGGCTGACGTACTCCCAGGCATCACGGTCCAGGTCGATCAATACCCGGTTCAGCCGTGCGAGGGCATCGAAGAGCCGCGCCAGATCGTCACCGGGGTTGATCTGAGTGGCGACCGGGACGTAGTCCAGGCCCAGTGAGGAAACGAACGACCGGGCGAAGGCGCGCCAATTGACGTCGGGGAAGCCGACCTGGTGAGCGGCAAAGGTCCCGGTCGCCCCCGAGAACTTCCCGGCCAGCGAGCCCACCGCCTCGTCGACATTCCCCATCGCTCGACCGAGTCGAGACGCGTAGACAGCCATCTCCTTCCCAAACGTGGTGGGCGACGCGGGTTGGCCGTGCGTGTGAGCCAGCATCGGGAGTTCGGCGTACTCGTGAGCGAGGGAGACGAGTTCGCTCCGCACCGCCCGGAGTGCGGGTAGGAGAACAACTTCGACGGCGTCGCGGACCAGCAGCCGGTGGGCCAGATTCGAGACGTCCTCGCTCGTGAGCCCGAAGTGGATCCAGGGATGGAGCCACTCCGGTGTTTCTTCCCGGAGGAAGTACTCGACCGCCTTGACATCGTGGTTCGTGGCCGGATACCCCCGCGCCCCCTCGACCTCGAGCCGTTTGACGAGTTCGGCGTCGGACTCGTCGAAGGACGCATAGGCGTCTCGAAGGTCCGACTCGATGGAAGACTCGATTTCGACGGGAATCCCGTCGTGGTCCGAGAGCGCCAGGAGGTACTCTACCTCCACCTCGACCCGGGCCCGCATCAGCGCCGCCTCGCTTCCGTACTCCCGAAACGGTTCTGTGCGGTCGGCGTACCGCCCGTCGAGGGGCGAGACGGCGTAAAGCGCACCCCCGTCTTGTGTCATGGCTCCGAGTGGTGTCGGTCCGTCAAAAAGCGTACCGGTCCGATACCAGAGAGCTGCAGACGGTCGCGGATACGCAGCGCCGACCCTCGATAGGTGCTCGGTTGCGGTCGAAATATCCGTCGGACCGCAATGACTTTGCGGATGGCCGCCGGCCCCGCCACCATGACAACCATCGCCGGATTGGCGAGCGGGGAAGGGGCCAACCTGCTGCACATCCACGAGCGAAAACCAGGCGGGGCGGACCTCGCGGTTGTGCTGTCGGATGATCCAACCGCTCCAATTCAAGCGCGGGCTGGAGCGCGCGATATCGATACCGTGGTTGTCCAGGAACTGCAGCCGACCGGCTCTCCGGAGGGCGAACGGCGACTCCTCCAGGCCCTCGAAGGATACGACATCGACCTTGTCGCGGTCGATGGGTACTCCCCGACGCTCACGGAGACGTTCCTTGATGCGGTCCCGTTGACGATGGCCGTCCACCCCTCATTACTCCCGGCCTTCCCAGGACCAAACCCCGTCCAGCGGTCCCTCGACGCCGGGGTTTCAGTGACCGGATGTACGGTCCACGTCGTACTGGACGAGGATACCGCGGCAGAGACTGAAGACGCGATCCCACCAGATGCCGGAAACGCAACCGCAGCAGATACTGGAGGGGCAACCGCGGCAGCGGCGTTTGGACCGATCATCACCCAGGAACCGGTCCCCGTATTCGCTGACGACGAGCATGAGTCACTCGAAGACCGAGTGGAGACGGAGGCCGAGTTCAGGGCGTTTCCGCGAGCGATCCGGTGGTTCGCGGCGGGCAGGCTCTCCGTATCTGAAGCCGGTGTGACCGTCGAGGGTGACAGGGCCAACCAGTTCCCGCTGCGTCGGACGATCTCGGAGGACCGCGAAAAAACGTTGCGTTACGGGGAAAATCCACACCAACAGGCTGCCAGCTACATAGATCCGACGGCCACCGGCCCGAACGTGATCCAGGCGGCGCAATTGAACGATGGGGCAAAGGGATTGTCCTATAACAATTACAACGACGCTGCAGCTGCCCTCGACCTGATCCAGGAGTTCGAAGAGCCCGCGGCGGCGGTTATCAAGCACACAAACCCGGCCGGGTGTGCCATCGCGTCATCGGTCGCCGAGGCATACGAGCGGGCCTTGGCAACCGACGCAAAAAGCGCATTCGGGGGCATCGTCGCGCTCAACCGGACTTGTGACGGGTCGGCGGCTGAGCGTATCGTCGAGTCGTTCAAAGAAGCGGTCGTCGCTCCTGGCTACACCGAGGACGCTCTTGGGATCTTCAATCAGACCGAGGATCTCCGAGTGCTCGATGTGGGTGCACTCGGTGATCGGTCACACGAGCCGGTCGAGAAGCAGGTGGCCGGCGGGCGACTCGTCCAGGAACCGGATCGCTTCGCGCCCGGCCCCGCCGATCTCGAAATCGTCACCGACCGTGCCCCAACCGACGAGGAACGCGAGACGATGGCCTTCGCCTGGCGGACCATAAAGCACGTGAAGTCCAACGCCATCGTCTTCGCGACCGGAACCGAGACCGTCGGGATCGGTATGGGACAGGTCAGCCGGGTCGACGCCGTGACGCTCGCCGCGATGAAAGCCCAACGCGACGCCGAGGGCAAATCCGCCGCTGGCGCCGTCATGGCGAGCGATGCCTTCTTCCCGTTCCGGGACGGTATCGATGAGGCCGCGGAAGCCGGTATCGAGGCGGTCGTCCAGCCGGGGGGCTCGGTCAACGACGAGGAAGTTATCGAGGCCGCCGACGACCACGGCATGGCGATGGCGTTTACCGGGAGTCGCTGTTTCCGGCACGATTGATGGGTCGAAAGCGACGCTTTTTCGCGGTTCTTTCCGCCAGACGATTGCCCATCGCGGGCGGCCACGTTCGGGGCGGGCCGACCCACCACATCCTGGTCCGCTCTCAAGAGTATCCAAGGGCTCCTTGTCCGGTATCAATAGCTATACCCGATGTGCGGGCGACGTCGGAGCTATGGACGCAGGTGTCGTCTTGCTGAACTTCGGCGAACCGGAAACCCCAAGCCGGGAAGCCGTCGTCCCGTATCTGGAGCGTATCTTCTACGACAATGCCGACCTCGAGGAATACGACTCCAAGGAGTCGGCGCGTGAACGCGCCAGGAAACTGGCGGAACGGCGGGCGCCCGGTCTCATCGAAGAGTACGAGGAGATCGGCGGCTCTCCCCTCGACGAGCAGGCCAGGGCCCAACGGGCGGCACTGGAGCGCGAGTTGGCTGACCGCGGGTACGAGGTGTCGACCTCCGTGGGATTCCAGTACACGGAACCGCTCATCGAGGAGGTGGCCGCCACCGCGGCGGCGGACGGCCTCGACAAACTGATCGCGGTGCCGGTGTACCCGCTTTCCGGTCCCTCTACCAACATCTTTGCGGTCAACGACCTGGAGGATGCCCTCGAAGACCAGGATAGCAGCATGACGTTCAACGCCGTCACCGGCTGGCATCGGCATCCGACCTACATCCGGCTTCGATTCGAGAACCTCCGAGAGTTCCTCGCTCAGGAGGGGCTCGACGTCGCGGATCCGGACACCGAACTCGTCTTCTCCGCCCACGGAACCCCGATCCACTACCTCGAGGAGGGAAGTCGCTATGACCTGTATGTCGAGGAGTTCTGTGACATGACGACCCACCTTTTGGGCGTCGATGAGTACACCCTCGGCTTCCAGAACCACGCAAACCGAAACATCCCGTGGACCGAGCCCGAGATCGAAGACGCCATCGAATCCATCGACGCAGACCGGATCGTCGTCGAGCCGATGAGCTTCCTCCACGAGCAGTCAGAGACCCTCTCGGAACTCGACATCGAGTTGCGCGAGGAGGCCTCGGAGCTGGGCCTCGAGTTCCACCGTGTTCCTGTCCCCCACGAGGATCCCCGGCTGGCGTCGGTCATGGCCGATGTCGTGGAGCCGTTCCTCGCGGAGTTCGACCCCGGGTACTATCAGCTCCGGCAGTGCCAGTGCCGGGAAAGTCCGGGGACCTGGTGTCTCAACGCGCCACTGGAATAGCGAGAGAACGACCCCTTCGGTTGCAGGCAGCATCGCCGGAACACCCGTGCACTCGACCGGGAACAATCAATTCTCGGTGAGAGGGAAGGAAAAGCCCGATCTATTCGAGCGGATCAGGAAACGACCCATGATAGATTGACTATCGGATAGGGACCCGTTCCAGAATGGTCTCACCGGATAGATTTGAGCGGACCGGTGTCTCTCGATCGTCGAACCCTACTCGTCCCACTCGAAAGACCTTGCAGCCTCGACGAAGGCCTCGACACTTTCTACCGGCGTCCGGCGGTCCAGCCCATGGCCCAGGTTCAAGATATGGCCCTCCGACCCCGCGGCTTCGATGACAGCCTCGGTCTGGTCGCGAACGAACTCCGGGTCACCCAGGAGATAGGAGGGGTCGAGGTTCCCCTGGACAGGTTGCTGGCCCAGCGTTTTCCTGGCCTCGTCCATCTCGACGGTCCAGTCGAGTCCGATGACATCGGCCTCGGTCTCGGCGAGCAGGTCGAGTCGCCCGCCCATGTTCCGGACGAAGACGATGGTCGGGACGTCGACGGATTCGAGGATCTCCCGATGGTGCGGGAGGATGTACTCCCGGTAATCCGCGGGCCCAAGGAGTCCGGCGTAGGTGTCGAAGAGCTGGACTGCGTCGGCACCGTGGTCGACCTGGAACTGCAGGTATTCGGTGACGACATCGGCGAAGGTGTCGAGGAGGCGCTCGAAGGCCGCGGGATGAGCCGCGCGGAAGCCCCGGACCGGCACGTGGGACCTGGAGGGCTCCCCCGCCACCGCGTATGAAGCCAGTGTGAACGGTCCCCCCGCGAATCCCAACACTGCCGCCTCGTCGCCGACCTCTTCGGTAAGCCGTTCCAGCAAGAGGCCGACGTAATCGAGTGACTCCTCGACCGGATACCGCTCTTCGGGGATGTCCTCGGGCTCCTCGATGGGCTCCATGACCACCGGACCGACGCCGGACTCGATTCGATAATCCAGGCCCAGCGGTTCCAGCGCGACCAAAATGTCCGAGTACATAACGACGCCATCCGGCCGGAAGCGTTCGAACGGCTGGAGGGTGATCTCGGCGGCGACGTCGGGCGTGGAGATCGCCTCCCTGAAGGTGTACTCCGACCTGACCTCGCGGTACTCGGGTAGGTATCGGCCGGCCTGGCGCATCAGCCAGACGGGTGGCCGGTCGGTCCGTTCACCACGCGCGGCGGCGAGGAAGCGGTCTTTCATTGCCCAGGGTTCGACTGGCCCCGAGTAAGGTGTTTTGCTCTCCGCCGGTTTCCGAGAACCCGTCTGCCCGATCAGCACCCCCGAATATCCAGCTTCCCGAGATCGCTAATCGTCATAACCCATCGGCTCCGCTCCATGCAAGCCTCCCCTGAATCACTGAGCCGAAACACCCCGAGACCCCCCCAACCGGCAAAGCAGGTTTGGAAGCCAGCAAGCAGGTCCGGATGCGACCGATCAGAACGGGCCGACCGGATCCGACTGGGCCCCCAACAGCACGAACCGATCAATCAGGACTGGACGGCACGGTATACGTCGAGGTACCGCTCGAGGAAGTATCGCTCGTCATAGGCCCCGAACCGGTCGTCGACGGAAAGCGAGTCGAGGTCCCCGGCGTAAGCGAGTCGTTCGGTGAGCTCCTGGGCGTTCGTGGCGGTGAAGCCACGGTCCTCCTGTTCGACCAGCTCGTGGGCGCTCGAATCCGCGTGGTATTCGACCAACGCGATGCATCCGGAGGCCAGTGCCCGCAGGAGTTCGATGGCGAAGGGCGTGTATTCGGCCGTATGGACGTAGACATGGGCGTTCTTGTACAGGGCGATCCGCTCCTCGACGGGCTTCTCGCCGACGAAGTCCACTCGGTCGTCGATCCGGAGGTCGCTGGCTTGACGCTCGTAGTCGGCCCGCCGCGGACCGTCACCCACGATCGTGGCGTTCCAGCCGTATTCGCGGAACTCGGCGAGGGCGAGCAGAAGCGTCTCGAGGTTGGCCGCGTCGTCCAGATATCGCGAGTAGACGATGTCCCCGTTCGGCTCGGGCTCGATGTCCCGGATCGCGTCCATGTCGATCCCGCTCGGGATGACGTGGACCCGTTCGCCCGCGACACCGAACTCACGCACTCGGGTCTTCACGGTCCGTGACGGTGCCACCACCGCATCTGCGGCTTTCGCCCCCATCGCATAGACCTTCGCCGAGACCGGGCCGTGGGCACGGGGTGGATCGTAACATTCGACGACGTACGGCGTCCGGTTCAGGAGCGCGCCTATCCTGGCGGCCACCATATGCGAAGGTGGCTGGCACACGACATGAACCACATCGACATCCAGGCGGCGGACCGCGTTCACCGCCTGGATCGCAAAGAGGGTATCGTCAGGCTCCTCGGCGACGGCCCGGTACTGGATTCCTTCCTGTTCGAAATCCGGTCGGTCCCCGTCCCACCATTTAGCTGACAAGACAGTCACTTCGTGGTCACGTTCCGTAAGGAGGGTGGCGAGGTGGGCCAACCGTTCCGCGGCGTCGGTCGGGACGATGTGCGTCGTCGTCGCCGACACGAGCGCCACGCGCATATTGCGGCTCACGACCACCGCTTTCAAAAGTGTTTCAGTTCCGCCGTGCCAGCGTGCGCCACGCTGTCATATCAGTATTCGAGTCCCTCGAGGATGACGAAGGTCAGGATGCCATAGACGCCGACAACGGCGAGGAGGACCCAGATGAGGATCTCAGAGGAGCCGTGAGTCCGCTCGGTTGAGAGACTCACGATCCCGGTATACATGAGATACATCACGATGATCGTGGAGTAGACCTTCATGAATTCGCCGACGCGATCCGAGAGGCTCACACTAGCCGGCGCGACCGCGGGGTATCTTAAAATTGGGTCCCAAATCTCACATCGGATAATGGGCACCGGGTGAGGGGTTCCGGTGACAATATCTAGTGGTTTGACAACAGTACATGATGGGTGCGAACCCGCCGCACAATTAGCGAACGGAGACGGTGGTAGGGCAGACTGGGTATCCCTCGGGTCCCACTGAAACGGGTATCCGGGTCAGGAACCGCACTCGGCACAGGTCGCGTGTCGTCGGTACATCGTGGACCGGTCCAGGGCCTTCCCACATGACTGACACTCCTGGTATGGTTCGGCTCGCATTGTTCTTCTATCTGGAGGAACCGCCCCGGTACCTATACCCTTTCGAGAAGGGGCGGAAACTGCAGGTTTTTAGGCGCGCCAAAACCATTCGTGGGGACCGCCGGCAGACCCCTATCCCCCGAGATAGAGTTCGCCCACCTCTGGGTTCTCGAGAAGTGCATCGGCCTCGTCCTCGAACCGCACCTGTCCCTGGTCCAGGACGAAGCCCCGGTCAGAGATCGAAAGGCCCTGTTTGGCGTTCTGCTCGACCATCAGGATGCTGGTGCCCAGATCGTTGACCGCCTCGACGTGGCCGAACACCTCCTCGGCCGTATTCGGGGCAAGCCCCGCGCTGGGTTCATCGATGAGCAGTACGTCCGGTTCGGTCATCAGAGCCCGGGCGAAAGCAAGCACCTGGCGCTGGCCCCCCGAGAGGGTCCGGGCTTTCGCACCCCGTTTCTCGTCGAGGATGTCGAAGCGCTCGTAGAGCCGCTCGATGACATCGCTGAGCCCCTCCTGTCGGGTCACGCCGCCCATGCGGAGATTCTCCTCGACTGTGAGGGAACTGAACACGTTCTCGGTCTGTGGAACGTAGCCGATTCCCTCCCGGACCACGTCCTCGGGCGCCATTCCGCCGATGTCCGCCCCGTGATATCTGACCGATCCCGTCCACGGGTCGAGGAGGCCGAAGACTGTCCGAAGGACGGTCGACTTCCCGGCGCCGTTGGGGCCTATGAGACAGGAGATCTCGCCCGTCTCCAGATGCATCGAGAGGTCATCGAGTACCTGGACGTCACCGTAGCCGCTGTCGACGCCTTCGAGTTCGAGAATGTGATCGTCGCTCATCCGCCACCTCCGAGATACGCGTCGATGACCCTGTCGTCTGTTCGTACCGCTTCCGGGCCCCCCTCCATGAGAACGGACCCCTGGTCCAGCACGATGATGGGGTCCGCCATCCCCATGATGAAGTCCATCTCGTGTTCGATGATGAGGAAGGTGGTCCCCTCCTCGTTGAGTCGTCGGATCTGTGTGGCCAGATCGTTCGTCAACGTGGGATTGACCCCTGCAACGGGCTCGTCCAGTAGGAGGATATCCGGCTCGGCGAGCATCGCCCGCGCGAGTTCGACCAGTTTCAACTGCCCACCCGAGAGGCTCGTCGATGGCTGGGTGGCGAGATGGTCGATCTCGAACTCCTCGAGGATTCGCTCGGCCTGTTCGAGGTTCGCGGCCTCCGCCTCGCCCACGCCCTCAGGGTCGGTAAAGAGCGTATGGAAGGTCTCGCCTGGCTGGTTCTGGGGCCCGACGAGCATCGACTCCCGTACCGTCATCCCCTCGAGTTTACGAGGGGTCTGGAAGGTACGGACGAGACCGTGCTCGGTGATCTTGTGGGGTTCCATGCCGGTGACCTCCGTGCCGTTCACCTCGACCCGGCCCTCGTCGGGATCGAGGAAGCCCGAGACGAGATTGAAGAGCGTGGACTTCCCGGCTCCGTTCGGTCCGATCATGCCGGTGATACTCCCGCGTTCGACCTCGAAAGAGGCCTCGTCGTTGGCGACGAGCCCCCCGAAGCGCTTCGAGAGTCCCTCGACCTTTAGCACGAGGTCTTTCTCGGACGCTGCGGACGCGTCGTCCTCATCGTGGTTCGCCTCGGTCGAAGAGTGGTCCGAAACGGTTCCCGCGGTCGGACGGTCACTCATCGCCGGACCCTCCTCTGGCCTCCCGGACACCGGTATCGATCGCCGAGGGGGTTTCATCGACCGTCCCTGGCCAGATGAGTTCCTTCTGGGGCGGGAGGAGACCCTGTGGCCGATACCGCATCACCAGGATGATCAACAGCCCGATGACGAGCAACCGCAGAGAGCCCGCATCCACCGGGATGGCTCCAACCTCGTCGATGAACCGGGATCCCTCCCGGATCGTGACGATGACGAAGCCGCCGAGCAGCGCCCCCCGGTTCGAGCCGCTCCCACCCAACATCACCGCGACCCAGACGTAGAACGTGGTGAGCGGATCGAGGGTCCCGGGGTCGACGAATCGGGTGAGGTGGGCGGCGAAGACGCCGGCGAGTGCCATGATGAGACTCCCAAAGACGAACGACTGCATCTTGTACGAATAGGTGTTCTTGCCGAGCGCCTCGGCGAGATCCTCGTCCGAGCGGATCGTCCGAAGGACCCGACCCCAGGGCGACCGATGGACCCGCTTCAACACGAAGTAACTGACGGCCAGGAAAGCGACGACGACCACGAGGTCGAGAAACGCGCCGTAGAACGGCCGCCCGAGGACGATCGGTGATCCCGGAACAATCTCGAGGGTGATGGGAGGTAAGGTATCCGGGAGTGATTCGAGGATCGGCCACCCCTCGAAGAAGGTCGGGACCCCGCGAACCCCCGCACTCCCGTTGGTCCATTGGCGCTCGTTGAGGGCGACGAGTCTGACCACCTCGGCGAGGCCGAGCGACGCGATGGCGAGGTAGTCCGCCCTGAGTTGCAAGGTCGGGATGCCGATGAGTATCGCGAGGATAGCGGTGAGAATCAGGGCCACGACGAGGCCCACGAGAGGATTGAACCCGCCGGCGATGGGAGAGGAATCCGCGGTCATCAGCGCACTGCCGTAGGCCCCGATGCCGAAGAACGCGGCGACGCTGAAGTTGATGAGGCCGGTGTATCCCCATTGGGCGTTCAACCCCAGGGAGAGCAGCGCGTACATGGCCCCGAGACCCACGAGGAACGCAAGATACGCCGGAGAGACGGCACCGATGACCATTCCGACCACGAGTAGGAGTCCCGCGAGAACGATCGCGCCGAGGGTTGCCTGCTCGCTCCGGGTCATCGACTCCCAGGACGCTGCGATGGAGCTCGGCCCCACCATCAGGTCACCTCCCCCGCGATCCCGGTCGGTCGGACCAACAGGACCGCGACCATGATGAGGAAGGCCACCGCGTTGGCGTACTCGATGCCGAGCGGGATGCCGAAACCTGACGGAATGAGCGGGAAGAGTTCACCCAGCCGCGGGAGCGCGGGCATGAACTGGTTCGTCAGCCCGATGACCAAGCCGCCCGCCATCGCCCCGTAGACGGAGCCGATCCCGCCCAGGATGACGGCCGCGAAGATCAACAACAGCAGGCTGAATCCCATCCGGGGCGAGAGCTGATTGTAGAGGCCGAGGAAGACCCCACCCGCCCCGGCGAGGCCGGCACCGATGACCCACGTCCAGAGCTTGATACGCGCGATGCGGATCCCGCTGACCCGTGCCAGATCCGGATTGTCGGCCATCGCCCGCATCTTTCGCCCGAAGTCCGTATACTGGAGCAATATGTGCAACCCGCCCACGAGAACGAACGCCGTCAGGACGATAGCCACGTCATGCGGGGTGATCCGTATCTCATAGGGGAGGAGCCACTCGATCGGGCGCATGGCCTGGATGTCGTAGCGCACGAAGTCGGCCCCGAACTGCATGCGGACGAGTGCCCGGTAGACGAAGGCCACGCCGATGGAGGTGATCAGCAACCCGATCCGGTCGGTATCCAGGGGCTTGTACACGATATACTCCGTCAGGACGGCGACCACAGCGGCGACCGCGACACCCATCAGCAGTGCGATGAAGAACCCGATCGGCAATCCGAGGACTCCGGAGCCGACCGCCCCGACGGCCCCGAACGTGACCAGCGCAGCGTAGGCCCCGACCGTCATCGTGTCCCCGTGGGCGAAGTTGGCGAATCCCGCGATCGAGTACACGAGGGAGAGCCCGATGCCCCCGAGGACGATGATACTGCTCAAGACCAGCCCGTTGGCCAGATAATCCAGTAACGGTGTCGCGATGAAGTCGAAAGCGGCCATACGACGAGATTATCCCGAGATGAAGTCGATTCCCTCGTAGCTGTGGTCCTGAACCTCGAGCACCTGGAGGAATCCCTTCGGGTCTCCGTTCTCGTCGAGGTCGATGGGACCGCTGACGCCGTGATAATCGATGTCGCTTGGACCGCCGCCATCGGCAAGGATCTCGGCACCCGCCTCGAAGGAGGTGACTTCCTGGCCCTCGGGCCGCGTGACGTCACGGACCACGTCTGACAGCGCCGCCCCAGTGAACTCGTCAGCGGCCTCGATAGACAGTGCGGCCGTGATGACACAGTCGTACGCGAAGGCTGCCCAGCTCGTGGGTTCCTTGTCGTACTCCTCCTGGAAGGCCGAGGCGAATTCCTTGTAATTGTCCTGGTTGATGGGCGCCGATGGAGTGACGATCTTCATGCCCTCCATGCTGCCCTCCGGGGTTCCCTCGAGGACGGACTCGCCCCGAACGGAGTCCGCGCCGTAGAGTGCTGGTTCGTACCCACCGGAGAAGATGTCGTTGACCATCGTCGTGAAGCCCTGCTGGTAAGCGATGAAGACCCACGCGTCCGCTCCCGAATCGCCCATCTGGGAGATGAGATTCGAATAGGACTGTTGTTCCTGGTTGTGCGGATTCTGGAAGGCAACATCCCCATCCCAGTTGTTCAGGAACGCGTCGGCCAGGCTCTGTCCGTAATTGTTATTGACCCAGGTGATCGCGACAGAGTCGTAGCCGTCATCCTGGATGATGTCGGTCAACGCGACGGACTGGGACCGGCCCGAGGGCGAGATGCGGAGCAGTCCCGGGAAGTCCGTGAGCCCGAGGCCAGTGGAGTTCTGGCTGAGTTGTACCACGTCGGTCCCCTGGATCACGGATTCGTAGATCGAAAGGGACACCCCAGAACCCACCGCCCCGATGATGAACGGAACGCCGGTCTGATTGACGAGCTTCTGTGCCGCCGAAACCCCGGGTTGGGACTGACTCTCCGAGTCCTCGACCTGGATGCGGAGTTCGGCATCGCCGCCGTCGAGACCAACGTCGTTTACCGCAGCGAGGGCCATGTCCTTCCCCCGCTGATTCCGCTCGCCGAAGGCGGACAATGACCCGGTCACGGAGTTTATCATGCCGATCGAGTACTCCGACGGCCCTGATTCCGTGGTCGTGGTTGTGTCCTCCTCGCTTTCCGTCGTCGTGGTCGCGGTTGTGGTCGTCTCTCCGTCTCCGTCGCCGTTACCGCCACCTGCACACCCGGCCAGTCCAGCCAGGATCGATGCCCCGGTCGCCTGCAAGAACCGACGCCGCCGTTGTCCGGAACCGTCACTAGCTACCATGTTACAAACAATAGTGAGGGCACACCGCACATATACCTATTGCCTCTGGCCCATCATTCTCCGGTCGGTTCGTATCCCAACATCCTGGACACCCATTATTATTCGGAACGGTGACACGTGAGATGAAGACGAGCGGATCTTAGGGTGTCATCTTTTCATAATTCCGACTATATTTCACGGGACACTGTGCTAAATTATCAAAAAACAGGTCATCAGGGCAATCGAGTGATCAGCTGTTTCCCCTCCGGCCCGTGGCCGCGAACCGAACTTCGACTCAGATGACGCCTGTTCGGTGAGCGGCTTCCCTTGCGGCCGCTTCGCTGATGCCATCGCCCAGGATCGTGTAGCGGTCACGGATGGCATGGGCCCCGGTAAGCGCTTCGAGGACGGTACCTTCCGAAATCCCGAGTTCCTCCGCGGTCGTCGGGGCGTCGATGCTTGCCAGTGCGTCTCGCACCGCCCGCCACTCGCCATCCTGTCCACTGTGGAGGTACTCCACCAGGATGGAGCCGACCCCGACCTGGTGGCCGTGGAGGGCCTTTCCCGGGGCGATCCGGTCGAGTTGGTGGCTGAAGAGGTGTTCGGCCCCGCTCGCGGGTCGCGAAGACCCGGCGATGCTCATGGCGACCCCCGAGGAGACCAGCGCCTTGACCACGATCCACGCCGACTCCTCCAGGCCCTGCTTGATCGAATCGGCATTGTCCCGGAGCATCTCCGCTGTCATCTGGGAGAGCGCCCCCGCGTACTCCGAGTACTCCACGTTCTTCAGCCGGTTGGCTAGCCGCCAGTCCTTCACGGCGGTGTAGTTGCTGATGATATCCGCACAGCCCGCGGTGGTCAGCTCCCAGGGCGCGTCGGCGATGATCCCGGTATCGGCGATGACCGCGACAGGAGGGTCCGCCGCGACGCTATGGCGAGAATCACCCTCCGGAACGGATCCACGCCCGCTCACGATCCCATCGTGGCTGGCGGCTGTCGGGACCGAGATGAAGCCCACGCCCAGTTCGTCGGCCGCCATCTTCGCGATGTCGATGGCTTTGCCCCCGCCGACACCCATGAGGAAGCCGGCATCATTACGCCGGGCGTCCTCGGTCACCGATTTCACCGCGTCGAAGCTGGCGTTCTCGACTACGGTGACGGTGGGCGACAGTCCGTCGGCGGTGAGTAGCTCGCGAATCGGGGTCGCCGCGATAGACTTCGGCGTGGGGCTGGTGACCATATGCGGACTGCCCCGAAGATGCGAGTTGGTGATCACGGCCCCAACCTCGTCGAGGACGTCATGACCGACCACCACGTTACGGGGGAGCCGGATCCAGGTCGATTTGTCGAACATACCGGTACTGGCGGGGCCCCTCCCTAAAGCGGTTCGGGCTACGCGTGCAATGTAGAATGAGACAGTGGCCGCTTGCCCCCCCCAGGCGGCGTGCAGCCGGTAACTCTCAACCGGCATGCAGCCGGCAACCCTAAGGCGGCGTGCAGCCGGTAACCCTCAACCGGCTGTCAGCCGCCACCTCAGAGTGTATCAAGAACCTGGAGAACCCGCTCTTCGGTCTCGCGACCCGGTCCCGGTTCGATCGCGACGTCTTCGCGTTCATGGAAGGCCGCGACCGTCTCGCCCATCGACTCCTCGAGCGGGCTCGCCTCCCAGTCCAGCGAAGCAAGTTTCTCCGTCGAGAGGACGTGTGGCGGATTCCGATAGAGGGGAAAATCGTCGAGGGAGAGGTCCGCCACGGAGAGTTCACGTTCGCTCGCGGGGACGAGTTCGACCCCTGTATCCGAAACCGCCGCGATCAGTTCGACCATTTCGGCCAGTGTCGGGATGTCTCGATCACCGACGTTGTAGGCCTCTCCCGGTTTCCCGGACTCCGCGATGACCCTGATCGCCGACGCGACGTCCTTCACGTAGACGCGGTGCCAGATGTTCGTCCCGTCTCCGGGGAGCAGGACCCGATCGTGCGTGTTCACACGCTCGACCCAGTAGGCGAGTCGGTCCGTGTAATCGTGGGGGCCATACACGACCGGTGGTCGGAGCGCCATCGCCGCGACGCCGCGGTCGGCTGCCCGGAACACCGTCCGGTCACCTTCGGCTTTCCGCGGGCCGTAGGAGGACGCGGAGTCGTCGACCGCCTGCTCCTGGGTACAGTCGTACAGTGGGCTCTCGTCCTCTCGTTTCGGGATGACCTCGGCCCGGTACACCGCGCCGCTCGATACGTAGACGTACGCGTCGACATCTTCGAAGACCCGTGTCGCGGTCTCGACGTCCCGGGGTTTGTACGCGACGAGGTCCACCACCACGTCGGGATCAACCGACTCAGCGGCGGCTTCCAGCGCGCTCTCGTTCTCCCGGTCGCCCTCGACGTGTGCGATGTCCGGGTCGGACTCGAACGGATTCTCGTGATTCCCTCGGTTGAAGAGTGTGACGTCGTAACCGTGTTCCCTGAACTCGGTAACCGTATGGCGACCGATAAAGCGGGTCCCGCCGATGAGCAACGCGTGGGGCATACCCTCCGCAACGACCGACCCAGTCAAAACGATGGCGCCATCGATTCGGGTGCCGGCCGGGGCACGGCAGGGATTCGGTGCCCGAATGGATACGTGTCTTCCCCACCGTCGCCGCCGTCTTTCAATACGTCTTCGCGAAAGTGGCGGTCGTGGTAGCTTCCTCCCCGCAGACAGCACAGGCCTCCCCGGGGGGCGCTTCGTCCTCCTCGAAGGGCACCATCACGATCTCCGCATGGATCTCGTCTTTGATCTCAGTCTCGCAGGCCTCCTCACCACACCACGGGGCCTCCACATACCCGCCGTGCTGGCCGATTGTTCCGAGGATCTCCTCCCTGGAGTGGGCCTCCCGGACGTTCTGTGCCAAGATCTCCTCGGCCCGGGCGTAGAGTTTCGCGAAGATGGTCTCGAGTTGGTCCTCTACGGTCCCGACGATGGACTCCCGGGACTCGACCACCGTCTCTCCGTCCGGTCGGTGATTGAACGTTACCTCTCGGTCCTCGACTTCGTTTGGCCCGATCTCGATTCGGAGGGGGACGCCTTTGAGTTCCCACTCGTTGAATTTGAAGCCGGGATTCCGTTCGTCGCGGTCGTCAAGGTGGACCCGGATGTCAGCCGCCTCGAGTTCCGCCGCGATCTCGGACGCGTACTGCATGACCGCATCTTCGGTGTCCTCCTGGTAGATCGGGACGATGACGACCTGGTCCGGTGCGATCGCGGGCGGAAGCACCAGACCCTGGTCGTCGGAGTGAGTCATGATCAATGCGCCAAGCGCCCGCCAGGACAGTCCCCAGGAGGTGGTGTGGGCCGTCTGCTCGGTCTCGTCCTCGTCGACGTAGGTGATGTCGAAGGCATCGGCAAAGCTCTGACCGAGGTGGTGGCTCGTCGCGCCCTGGACCGATTTCCCGTCGGGCATCAGGGCCTCGATGGTCGTCGTCGTGTGAGCCCCCGGGAACTTATCGTGGGGCGGTTTGCGACCGCGGAGCACCGGGATTGCCAGGACCTCCTCGTAGAGCCGTTCGTACTGGCGGAGCCTAAGTGTGGTCTCCTTCCAGGCGTCCTCGTGGGTCTCGTGGGCGGTATGGCCCTCCTGCCAGAGGAACTCCTTGGTGCGGAAGAACGGTTTGGTCTCGGTGGCCTCCCACCTGACCACCGAACACCACTGGTTCAGCCGGAGGGGGAGATCCCGGTGGCTCCGCACCCACTGGGACATGTACGGGGCGATGATGCTCTCGCTGGTCGGTCGGACCGCCAGTCGCTCGTCGAGTTCATCATAGCCGCCCTGTGTGACCCACGCGACCTCTGGGTCGAAGCCCTCGACCACGTCCTTCTCGCGTTCGAGATAACTCTCGGGGATAAAGAGCGGAAAGTAGGCGTTCTGGGACCCGGTCTCCTTGAACCAGGTGTCGAGATGTTCCTGGATCGATTCCCAGAGGGCGTAGCCGCGAGGCCGGGTAATGATGAACCCACCCATCGGCGCATAGGAGGCCAATTCGGCCTTCCGCACGACTTCGGCGTACCATTCGCCGGGATTCGCCGCCTTCGACTCGGTGATGCCAAGCTCCTGTTCGGCGTCGCTCATTATCCCATGGCTGGCTCCAACCCGGCTTAAATCCCCTGAACCACTGGCCATCAGTCCGCAGACCCAGGATACCCACCTCCCAGCCGTCCCTGGGAGGAACGCGGGGGGTGACAACCGCCCGGGATCACAACCAGTTCGGCTGAGACCACCCAACGGACCTATTTCGATCGTGCCACGCTCACCCGCCTGTTCGTGGCGGACGAACTCACAGGAGAATGTCCCTGGCCGACGAACTTACAGGAGAATGCCCCTGGACGCAGACCGCCCCATAGTTTCAACCCCTTCCTCCGGGGCGGGAAAGATTAAGGCCCTTGGGACACCATTCCAAATCCATGGGCGACACGAAAAAAGGTCGCGAGAAGAAGGGTCAGAAAAAGCGCGAGCAGCTTCGTCGCGAGGAGATCGAAGAGACCCTTGAGGCCGACGATAAGCCGCCCGAGCCGGAGGCAGAACCCGACGAGATCGACTTCGGTGCCGAAGAATAACCCCACCTACCTCCCGCCGAAACCGTCCTCCCGCCACTGCCATCCCGGGAGCCGTGTCTGAACCCCGGCCGCGAGGGCCGCCTCGAGGTCATCCGCGCCCGCGGTCTCCCCGCCCTGGGCCGTGACATCCGCGTAGTGAAAGGTCGACTCGGCCAACATCCGCAACGGTTGGTCCCCAGCGATGAGCCCCGCGAGCTCCCGGCCGAGATATTCGTCGACCACGAATCCGGGGTAATCACCTTCGACGTCGAGGTCCCGGAGCAGCGCGATCAATGCGGCTACATTGACCGCCTTCGCCTCCGACTCGAAGACTGCGTTGATCGCCTCAGCATAGTCCTGCTTGGTGATGGAGGGGAGCGACACGCCGAACGCGTCTCCAAGCTCGTCTCGCACACGGTTCACGAGCGGGACCACAGTCGCGGCCCGCCCCAGGGCCCACTCTCGCTCCCGCTCGACGGTGGCCGGGGTGATGTCCATACAGGGGCCTCGGTGCTGGGGGTTACCAATTTTGCGAAGGCTTTTATAATACGGACAGACTACACCCGGCAAAGCGGGTTTTCACGGGCAATTCCCGCGGCGCCCCGCGTCGGGCATACCGTGTACCGATGTCAGCCACGACACGCTACTGTTGTGCCGACGGATCGGAGCCGGCCCGCCCTGGATCGGCTCCCACCGAACACGGACTCGACCAAAGGGACGCAATACCCCCGTGATATTCGACTATGAGTGCTGTAGATCGGCAACTCGATGAACTTCAGGAGACGATCACCTCGGAGGTCCCACCGAACATCTCGGTCACCGGGGTGAAATACGAAGGGCCGGAGCTCGTGGTCTATACCCGAGATCCGAAGAAATTCGCGCAGAACGGGGAGCTGATACGGTCCCTTGCAAGCAAGCTCCGCAAACGTATCACGGTCCGCCCGGACCCGGACGTACTCAGCCCGCCCGAGTCGGCGCGGGAGGCCATCCTCGGAGCTATCCCGGAGGAGGCCGGGGTCACGAACCTAGACTTCCACGAGGACACCGGCGAGGTGGTGATAGAGGCCGAGAAGCCCGGCCTGGTCATCGGCCGCCATGGAAGCACACTCAGGGAGATCACCCAACAGGCGGGCTGGACCCCCGAAGTCGTACGCACGCCCCCGATCGAGTCCTCCACCGTCGCGAACGTTCGAAACTTCCTCAAGCAGGAGCGAGAAGAGCGTCGTGACATTCTCGAGCGTGTCGGTCGCCAGATCCACCGGGAGGAAATGTCCGATGACGAGTGGGTTCGGATCACGACACTCGGCTGCTCCCGAGAGGTGGGACGGGCCGCGTTCATCCTTTCGACCCCGGAGACGCGAATCCTCGTCGACGCGGGCGACAAACCCGGATCGAACGAGGTTCCCTATCTCCAAGTCCCCGAAGCACTCGGCGCCGGCGCCACCAATATCGACGCCGTGGTTCTCACTCACGCCCACCTCGACCACTCCGCCCTGGTCCCGTTGCTCTTCAAGTACGGCTACGACGGGCCCATCTACACGACCGAACCGACGCGGGACCTCATGGGACTGCTCTCCCTCGATTATCTCGACGTCGCGGCGAAGGAAGGCCGCACCCCACCCTACGAGTCCGAGATGGTTCGCGAGGCCATCAAGCACACCATCCCGCTGGAGTATGGCGACGTCACCGACATCGCCCCCGACGTCAAACTTACCCTCCACAATGCTGGTCACATCCTGGGCTCGGCGATTACGCACTTCCACATCGGAGATGGGCTCTATAACGTCGCGTTCACCGGGGACATCCATTACCGTGACACCCGCCTGTTCAACGGCGCGGTGAACGATTTCCCCCGCGTCGAGACCCTCGTCCTCGAATCGACCTATGGGGGCCGCAATGACTACCAGACAGACCAGGAGGACGCCGAGGAGAGCCTCGTCGACGTCATCAACCGGACCCACGAACAGGGAGGGAAGATCCTGATCCCAGCGTTCGCCGTAGGTCGCTCCCAGGAGATCATGCTGGTCCTCGAGGAAGCGATGCGGAAGGGGGACATCCCGGAGATGCCAGTCCATCTCGACGGTATGATCTGGGAAGCAACGGCCATCCACACCACCTACCCCGAATATCTCCGGGACGATCTCCGGGACCGTATCTTCCACGACGACGAGAACCCGTTCCTTTCCGAGGCGTTCAACCAGGTCGACGGTGGGGAGGACGAACGGATGGATATCACCGAGGAAGGCCCGTCCATCATCCTCTCGACCTCCGGGATGGTCACCGGTGGGCCGATCATGTCCTGGCTCGAACATCTGGGCCCAGACCCCGATACAACGATGGTCTTCGTTGGCTACCAGGCCCAGGGGACCCTCGGCCGCCGGATCCAGAGCGGTTGGGACGAGGTACCAATCTCGAACGGACGGGGTCGAAGCGAACGGTTGTCCCTGGCCCTCGACGTCGAGACCGTCGACGGCTTCTCCGGCCACGCGGATCGTCAGGGACTGATGGACTTCGTACGCACGATGAATCCCCGGCCGGAGAAGGTCCTCTGTGTCCACGGCGACGAGCGCTCGACCCAAGAGCTCTCCTCGGCCCTCTATCACGAGTTCAACATGCGGACGTTCGCGCCCAAGAACCTCGAGACGTTCCGTTTCGTCTAACCGGCCGAAGAGTCACATCCCACGCTCGAGTGCCAGTTTCTTGCTGCGACGTTATTCCGGATCCACGCCGAATCTCTTGCACAGGCGTCCCGAGCCACTATCGTCGCGTATACTCATCAGGCATGGAACTGAAAGTGGTTCCCGTTTCGCCGACCCGTTGCGCCAATACGGTCCCGGTGTCGCCATTACTACTGCGCGTGCGTGCCAGAAATCCCATGTTCGAGCCACAGCTCCGAGAAGCTCCCGGAGAGGGGTCCACCATCGCCTCTTTACCAATCATTAACCGGAATCCTACCATTCCTTTGGTGTATGCCCAAGCGTCGGTGCCAACGTCGAGATATTCTCCGTGTGGGGTCAGCGACAGTCCTTGGTTCCCTCGCTGGGTGTACCGCCGGCGGTGGGAGCGACGGTGAGACGACCAACACGGATTCCGGGGAAGATGACGGCTCCCCAGATGAGGAAAACACCCTTGCCGGGCACCCGGGAACGGCTGGGTTGGAAAGCCAACCGTATCAGGGGGCCGACCCGACCGCAGCGGAGGCAGTCATCGTCGCGTTCGAGGACCCCTCCTGTCAGACCTGCCGGCGCTTCGAACGCGAGACGTTACCGACCATCCGCTCGGAGCTCCTAGACCCTGGAACGGCGTCATTTGTCTTCCGGGGCCTCGGGATCATCTACGACTGGGGCGAACCCGCGGCGAAGGCCCTCGAGGCCACCCTCGCCAGGTCGGAATCGGCCCACTGGGCACTGAAAGAGCACTACTACGAGACACAGTCACGATTTAGTGTTGATACGGTCTCCAGCCGTACGAGGTCATTCCTCGACGATGAAACCAATATCGATGGTGGCTCCGTCCTCGAGGACGTGAATGCTGGGGCAGCGGATGCCGAATACGAGATCGATCTGGACGCCGCATCCGCCGTCGGCATCAGCGCCACGCCCACCTTCCTGCTGTTCCGGGATGGGGAGTACGTGACGAAAGCAACTGGCGCCGTGAGCTACGACCTGTTCGCGACCGCACTGGAGGTCTGAACGTGCAATTCCCGACACGACGAACCGATTGGCGGCTGATGGCCCGGACGATCCATCTCGTGCTTCGGGTTCCGGCGTATCTGGTGCTCGCTTTCGTGGCCAGCCTCGCCGCCCTCGCGATATTCGCCATCCCGCAGAACTGGTCGTTGTTCGTCGATCTGGTGCTAAGCGGCACGTTGCCAGTGGCTGCGCGTGCTCGGCTCGTCCTCGAATTGCTGCCCTTCGTGGGGACGTCGTTTACCATTGCCCAGGGCCTCGTGCTGGTCGTCGCCGCCGTTCTGGCGGGACTGAACATCGCACTGGCGACCTATCACCTCAGAGAGCACAGGGTCTCACTCCGTGCGGGCTCGGGCAGCGTCGGCGGCATCATTCTGGCGACACTGGGGGCTGGCTGTGCAGCCTGTGGCACCGCCATCCTCGCGGGCCTGCTGTCCCTCGTCGGTGCAGCCGGAATCCTCACTGTGCTCCCGCTGGAGGGCCTCGAGATCGCCCTGCTTGCTGTCGGGTTCATCGGCCTCTCGATCTGGTGGCTCGCGGACGGGATGCGAGGTGGCGAGATCGCCGGGTGTCCGGTCGAACCACCTTGAGCGGCCCTGTATAGCGGGGACCCCGAAAGCCCAGTTCGTCTCGAACAGTGCAAAGAGGTTGTGTCCGTTGCTCCGGATTGAACGCCGCAGGGGCGAGTCCCGACGCACACAAGTACCGGCTCGATTTCCCCAGGTTACGAGCCGCCTTCGGTTTGGACGTCGGCCGGATCCACGACGGTCCCCGAATCGCGGTCTACCCCCACTCTGTTACAGAGGTCGAAGAGTGGACACGCTTCCTCCCCGTCCAGGCAGGCCGGTTGTCTGGCCGTACAGTAATCGCGACCGAACTGGATGCTCGTCGTATGCCCGAACCCACATTTCTCCGGCGGGACGTCCCGTTCGAGGACCGCCCTGACAGTCTCGTGATCCGCGTCCCGCGGGGCGATCCCGAGCCGCCGATAGATGCGATGAACGTGCGTATCGACGGGGAAGACCCCCTCCCGACCACCGGCGAAGAGGAGAACGCAATCGGCCGTCTTCGGACCCACTCCTTTACGTTCGAGGAGTGTGTCTCTGACCTCGATTGCGTCCTCGCTTCTGACATACTGGTCGAAAGTGTCCGCATCGCCGTAGACCTCGCGGACGTGGGTTGCGACCCGCTGGATGACGGCGGATTTCTGATTGTACAGGCCCGCGGACCGGATCGTCTCGGCCAACTCGTCCCGCTCCGCCCCTGCGAGGGCCCCGGCGAGGTCCTCGCTATCCCCGTAACGCTCCATCAGGGCGTCGTGAGCCGGTTGGCTCGCCTCATCACTGGTGTTCTGGGAAAGGATCGTCCGGACGAGTGAGACGAAGGCGTGCTGGCCGCCGTAGGACTTCTGCCAGTAGATTTCCCCGAGGCTGTCGACTACCGCCTCCGCTCGCGTATCGGGGCTACCGGCTTCGAACCTCGCGACGGCCCCACCGCCGTCCTGGCCGCCGGAGATGTTCCGCGACGGTTCCGGGTCCTCGCTCATGGCTCTCGGTGGGAACGGGTCGGTCTCAAACCTAACGCTCCCGGAAGCGAATGAGACGCACTCGTCTTCGGTGTAAACCGAACAACGGTCTGGGGCATCGAAGCCCATCTCGACCCCGCACATGCCCATCCGGGCGGGTTAGCCGCGTTGGACCCGAAGGCGCAAATCGATCTCCCCACCCGCCTGGAGGGCCTCGACCACTGCAGGGTCGATGTCCGCGGCGGCGGCGTCGGCCTCGACCATGATTGTCCGGTCGTCGACGTAGGTGCTTGTTCGACCCACGAGGCTCCGTTCACTTTCGAAGGAGAGGTCGGGATCGCCTCGACCCGTGATCCGAATATGGCCTCCATCGACGGAGATCCGCGCCTCGATAGTCGCCGAGGCGTCCTGGCACGCCTCGACAAAGGAGGAAGCGAAGTCAGCTGGTGCCCGGTCGGCCTCGATACCGAGGATACAGTCCCCCGCCGGGGTCAGGAAGTCGTCCGTCGTCAATTCGAAGGTGCTCTCGTGTCGCGCAGAGACGTTCTCGTGGCCCCGAGCGGTCACACGTTCTTCGAATCGCATCGCTATCGGGTCGACGGTTGGTCGGCGATTGGTTTGTGGCCACTGGTTCGGCCTGCCAGTTCCCCCGATTCTCGGAACCGATCAGCGCCGCGAGACGGTGATTGTCACGGCACCACAGGAACACTCGTACGCGTGGCGGACCCCCTCCGGCGTCCGCATCGAGAGGTGGCGATCCAGTTCGCTCAACGGGTCCTCGCACTGCGAACACGTGACCGCCAGGTCGGCAAGCATATATGTTACGACGGTCGGTCCAACCCTGAAAGCGACCCTAACGGGTGGTGAAAGTGAAAGTGGGGAAGTCCACATGAGGTGCAAGGCAGATATTGGATCGAAGACGGTGGAAGGGGGTCCCGACGAACTCGGCTCGCAGTATAGAGACGCGGTGATGTGTGAGAATCGGTCACAGAGTGCCCGAGCCGGCCCTGCAAACGGGTTTCGGGGATTTCGACAGCAAAACGTTTAAATCAGGGCATCCGGTACTACCAGTCACCAGAACGCCACCGCGTTCTGTTGCACAGACCGAGAAATGACCGGATGTTCTACCGACGAGGGCGACCGCGACTATTCGCGAGCCGTCGCTTTGTGCAAACGGACGGTGGCAGGATGGAATAGAGGGCCAAACAATGGCAGAAGGCACTGAAATCACCGTATCGCGAGCAGATGAACTTATCACAGACGAAGAGCTTCAAGAAAAATCCAAAGGCCAACTCATCAAGAAAGCCGGGCAGTTCCGCGACCGGCGGAACGAATTAAACCAACTCGCCTCGACGCGAGCGTCCAAGCGGGACGAACTCAACGCGAAGACCCGTGAGAAGGTCGACGAAGCCCAAGAGCACCGCGAGACCCGCGACACGCTGAACGAACGGGTCCAGGAGCACAAATCGGTGCGCAACGAGCTCAATGCGAAGGCTAACGAGCTCTTCGAGAAGGTCGAGGAAATGAAACAGGACCTCGAACTCGACGAGGGCAAGGACCTGGAGCAGCTCAAAGAGGAGATCGAGGAACTCGAGTTCAAACAGCAGACCGAGGTCCTCTCCTCGGAGGATGAGCGCGAACTCATCGAGAAGATCGAGGAGAAACGCGACGAGTACCAGGAAAAAAAGCAGAAGCTCGACCAGAACAAGGACCTCGAGGAGTACGTCGAGCGGGCCGAGCAGGTGCGGGCCGAAGCCTCGAAGCATCACGAGAAGGTCACCCAGCTGGCCGATCGGGCCCAGAAGCACCACAATAAGATGATCGAGGCCTACCGCGAGGCCGACGACGTCCGCGACGATGCCGACGACATGCACGATATGTTCGTCGAGGCCCAGGAGGCCGCAGACGCCCATCACGAGGCCTTCGTCGAGGTCCAAAAACGCCTCCGCGAACTCGATCAGAAAGAAGAAGAAGAGCGCAAGGACGAGCGCGAGAAAAAGCGCGAGAAGGCCCGGGAAGAGGCCGAGGAGATATACGAGCGCTTCAAAGAGGGAGAGACCCTCGACACCGAGGACCTCCGGAAGCTCCAGAAGAGCGGCCACCTCTGACTCGGGTCCCGTCGTCCGCAGTATCGGGTTTCTCCTTCCACTTCTCGACCTCCTTCGAGCCGGTTCCCCATATGCCGGCTGTCAACATTTTACTACGCAGCGCCACATGGCGAGCGTATGGATACGACCGCTGACAGACTGGGCCGTCTCGGGATCATTCTCGTTGGCGGGGGCCTCGGAGCCGTACTCGGATGGTTCGCCTTCGTCTTCGGACCGGCCGGGAATCTCGCTCGCCTTCTGGGTATCGGGCTTGTGGTAGTTGCCGCCGTCGTGGCAGCCAGGCTCGCCGGAAATCTGGCAGACCGCGTCTTTGCCCCGTATAACGTCGCCGAGGTCTCGGTGACGGGGCCGATACAGCGTGAGGGGGGCGGGACGCTCCCGAGCAGACCAGACACAACCCCGGCCGACGCATACGTCGACCAGATCGAGGCCGCGGACGCGGACGAAAACGCCCAGGCGCTCATCGTCCACCTCAATACCCCCGGCGGGGAGGTCGTCCCCAGCGACGACATCCGACGGGCGGCCGTCGAGTTCGACGGCCCGACCGCCGCCTATGCGACGGACACCTGCGCGAGCGGAGGATACTGGATCGCGTCCGGGTGTGACACCATCGTCGCGAGAGAGGGCAGTATCGTCGGATCGATCGGCGTGATCGCCTCGCGAGTGACGGCGGCCGACCTCGTCAACACGCTGGGGCTCACCTACGAACGCCTGGTCGCAGGTGAATACAAGGACGCGGGGGTGCCCCTGCGGGACATGCAGGAGAGCGAGCGCGAATACCTCCAGGGGCTGGTCGATGACTACTACGAAGACTTCATCGAGCGGGTCTCCGAGGGCCGCGAAATCGACGAGTCGACGATCCGGGACACCGAAGCCAAGGTCTACCTCGGAACCGAGGCCGCGGAACTCGGACTGGTCGATCGACTCGGGACCCACGAGGACGTCGAAGCGTGGCTCGAAGACGAACTAGAGACCGAGGTCGCCGTCCGCGAGTTCCAGCCGCCGACGGGGCTCCGGACTCGTCTCAGGCGGGGTGGGGCTTCGGTGGCGTTCTCGTTCGGTGCGGGGCTCGCATCGGTGCTGTCCAAGGGTGTTGAAACCGACGCCAGCGTCCCGAAACTTCGGTCCTGACCGGTGCGCCAACGAGGGTTTTTATTCCAGGGGCGAGCAAGGTCGGCATAGGCCATGCGAACCCTGGTCGTGTGTATCGATCGGACCGGCGTTATCCCCCGTGAGACCGGTCTCTCCACGCCGATCTGGGGATGGGAGCCCGTCCAGTCCCTGGTGACGGAACTGGGGGTCACCGATCCGGAGGACTCGATGGTTAACACCGTTCTCGAGGGGCTCAAGGTGACCCGGGAGCTCCACGACGAGAACGAAGACGCCGTCGTGGCCGTCGTTTCGGGTGACACCAAGGGGGTCGTCTCAGCCGACCAGGCTATCGCACGCCAGATCGATTCGCTCATCGAGGAACACGATCCGGACTCGGCCATCGTCGTGATCGACAGTACAGAGGACGAACGCCTGCTGCCCATCGTCGAAAGCCGCATCCAGGTCGATTCCGTCGACCGGGTGGTGGTGCGACAGGCGCGGGACCTCGAATCCACGTATTACCTCCTCAAGCAGTTCCTCGCAGACGAGGAACTCCGGCAGACGGTCCTGGTCCCAATCGGTATCGTGCTTCTGGTCTTCCCCGCGATATTGATGCTGAGCAACCTCGCGGTCGCCGTGGGGTCGATAACCGCGGTGATCGGGGTCTTCCTGCTTTATAAAGGGATCGGCGTCGACCAGCGGCTGGGATCGCTTTCCACCCAGGCGAAAGACGCGCTTTACTCCGGTCGGGTCTCCATCGTCACCTACGTGGTGGCCGCAGGGCTCGGGCTCGTGGGTATCTTTGCGGGTGTCCTCGGGGCGTCCGAACTCGGCCTCGAAGCGATCCAGTTCGTGACCGTGATGGCGTTTACCTACTTCAGCGTGCCTTGGATCGCGCTGGGGGCACTCGCCGCGAGTACGGGTCGTCTGCTCGACGAGATCATCCGGAACGAACGGGTTCGGACCTCGTATCTCAACCTCCCGTTCGGCGCCATCGCGATGGGGCTGGTCATCAGGGGGTTCTCGGCGTACCTGCTGGAGCGGGCGAACCTCATCCAGGCCATCAAGGTCACCCCGACCAGCCTCGGCGCGATCACGATCAGGGGATTCGCGCTCACCCCCGAGGAGCGACTCGCCGGGTTCGTGGTCCTCGGCGTCCTGGTGAGCCTCGCCGGGATCCGCATCTCGACGTACCTGAGTACCGAGTTCGAAGAGGCCGAAGAGCTCGCCTGACAGGGAACCATGACCGGCCAAGAGCAGTACGCCGACCGGCGACGGCTGTCACGGCATCCGAGGCCCATATAGGGGCGCGGCAACGAGACCGACCCATGAACGACGGCCAATGGGCGAGTCTGTTCTCCGGCGGCAAGGACTCGGCGTTCGCCCTCTATCGCGCCCTGGAAACCGGTCTCGACGTCGGTCGGCTGGTGACCGTTCACCCCACCGAGGATTCGTATCTCTATCACGTCCCCGCGACGGACCTGGCCGACCTCGCCGCGGACAGCATCGGCATCCCGCTGGTGGAAGTCACCGAGACCAGGGGACAGGGGCACGAATCATCGGCCCGAGGTGAGACGGAGATCCAGGCCCTCGAAGCCACCCTTAGGGAGGTCGATGCTGAACTGGATGGGGGGCTGGCCGGGGTCGTGGTCGGGGCGATCGAGAGCGAGTACCAGGCCGACCGGATCGAGGCCATGTGCCGCCGCCTCGACGTGGACATTTACGCTCCCCTGTGGCAGGAAACCCCGTCGACCCTTGCAGCAGCGATGCTCTCGGCCGGCTTCGAGATCCGTATCATCCAGGTGGCGGCCGAAGGCCTGGACGAATCCTGGCTGGGACGAAGACTGGATCGGGCTGCCCTGAGCGACCTCGAAACCCTCCACCAGGAGTACGGGGTCCATATCCTGGGTGAGGGCGGAGAGTTCGAGACCCTGGTAACAGACGGCCCCCACATGTCCCGCCGGATCGAGTTCGAGGCAACGCCGTGCTGGGATGGGACCAGAGGGCGTCTGGAGATCAAACGAGCGTGGGTGGTGGACTCCTGAGTCCCGTTCGACCAACCGAACCAGCGAGTGCTACTCCCCGTTTGTGATGCTCGTGTGAGCACCGACGAGGGCACCGGAGAAGTCGATGTTCTCGAGGTGGGTCTCTTCGTCGATGATGGACTCACGAACGTCACAGGCCCGGATCGTAGCCTCCGGGAACACAACGGAGTTGTCCAGGTGCGAGTCCGCGATATCGGCTCCCGACATCACGTGCACGTTGCTCCCGAGGCTGGTCCCTTCCAGGGAGGCATCCGGAGCCACGAGATTGCGACCGTCGAGTGCCCAGCGCACGGCCTCGAGGTAACTCTCGGGGGTGCCGATGTCGAACCAGGCGCCATCGAAGGAGAACGCGTAGACGGATTCGCGGGCCTGGAGCCACTGGATGAACCATCCTGGTTCGTCGGGGTTGTTGTCTCCCTCGAGGTACGCCGAGAGTAGCGGGAGTGTCTCTGCCGGGAGGGCGTAGGTCGCGATGGAGACCAGGGTACTTTTCGGATCATCCGGCTTCTCCTGGAAATCGACGACCCGCTCCCCGTCGAGTTCGACGAGGCCGTAGGACCTCGCACGTTCGGTACTCCCCACGTCATAAGCCGCGATGGTCGTGGCTCCGTGCTCCTCGAAGAAGTCGACGAACTCGCTGACCGAGAAACTGATGAGGTTGTCCCCGGCGAGGACGACGAGGTCGTCTGACACCCCTTCCCGGTCGACGAGTTGGGCGAGGGCGCCCACGACCCCGAACTTCTCCGCCTCCTCGGTGGTCTCCTCGACCGAGAGGGCCGGCTTCTCGTAGTCCGCCTCCGCGAGATGGTTTCGGAAGTCCTCGGCAAATCGCTCGTTGGTACTCACGTAGACCTGATCGATGCGATCGTCAGCCTCCAGACCTTCGAAGATACGGTCTATCACCGTCTCCTCCCCAATCGGGAGGAACATCTTCGGACGGTGTTTCGTAATGGGCCACAGCCGAGTCGCGAAGCCCCCGGCAAGCACGACAGCGTCCATAGCCTATTCGACCGAGGGCGGTCCTAAGTCCTTTTTCATCCAGACGCTCCCGATCCGAGACACGCTCCCCACTCCAGGACGGTCTCCCCGGCACCGGATTCATGTGGTGCCAGGGTCCAGCAACCCCTATGGAGGCGACCACTCGCGAGCGGATTGCCGATCATCTCCGCGAGGAGAATGCCACCCCGTCGGAACTCAGCGATGAGATGGACGTCTCCCGCTCCTCGGCCTACTCGCATGTCCAACACGTCGCAAAGTCCATCGAGGGTACTGACGAGCAGTTCCTGGTGCGCCCACCCCGCTGCCGGCAGTGCGGCTTCGATGGGTTCGACGACCCGATCAATGAGCCATCGCGGTGTCCCGAGTGTAAAAGCGAGGGTATCGAAGAACCAGCGTTCACGATCCGGACCCAGGGGGAGTGACTGACAGGATCCCCGCGGTCAGCGCTTCTCCTTGGCTCGCTCGATCCAGTCTTCCAGACGGGCCTGGGGAACATCCGCGTCTGCCGCGACGGTGTCTGGGTCAGCGTCGGCCAGGTCGCCGACTGTTTCGATGCCCGCGGTTGCCAGTCGCTCGGCGTAGGCCGAGCCGATGCCCTTGATCGACTGAGTGGATTGGTCCGAGGCAGTATCCTCGGCAGACCGCTCGGTCTCCGTCTCCGTGTCCGGATCGGACACTCCTTCCTCGGTGAACTCCTCGTCGGTTTCGGCGTCCTCGGTCACCTCCTCGTCGGTTTCGGCTTCCTCGGTCGCTGCCTCGTCAGTTTCCGCTTGTCCTGTGGCAGTCTCGCTCGTCGCTGCTTCCTCAGCCGCGTCCCCGCCCGTGGCCGATTCCGCCTCGGTTTCGGCCGACGCGGTGGCCGACGCGACCGGCTCTTTCACCGCCCGTTCGGAGCCGGCATCGGGCTCGCGTTCGACAGTCACCTCCACGTCGTGCCGCTGTGGGCGCTCCCGGGTCTCCATCCCCAGGAGTTCCTTGAGTGTCGATATGAGTCCCATCGTATGGTCCATTTCGGAGTGAGGGATAAATAGGTGTTCTTCAGACGTCCCCGTCGTCCCCAAGGGCCGACCGGAGGGCCGCGTTCATCGTCTCGACCGGGGCGGTCTCGCCGGTCCAGATCTCGAAGGCTTCGACACCTTGATAGAGCAACATCCAGGCCCCATCGATCGTCTCGGCTCCGGCAGCACTGGCGTCCGCGAGCAGGCGAGTCTCCAACGGCGTATACACCGCGTCCATCACCACCAGGTCGCCGTGTAACGCCGAAGCCGGGACCGGCGATTCCCCCGATTCCATCCCAACACTCGTGGCATTCACCAGCAGATCGGCCGCTGCAAGAAGAGACTCGGCCCCCGCAAGACCGTGGGCCGACCCCCCGACCGCCTCGGCCAGATCGGCGGCACGGGATTCAGTCCGGTTCGCGATGTGGAGGTCCGTTCCCGCGTCCGCCAGAGCATGCGAGATCGCTCGAGACGCACCGCCGGCTCCGAGCACCACTGCGGTTCGGTTCGCGAGATCGATATCGTGATGTTCGAGTGCCCGCCGGGCCCCTGCGGCGTCGGTATTATACCCCCTCGGGTATTCGGCGGAGAAATCGATAGTGTTCACGGCACCGATACGGTCGGCCGTCTCGTCGGGCTCGACAAACTCGAGAGCCGCCTCTTTGAACGGTATCGTGACGTTGAGGCCCTCGATTCCGAGTGCGGAACCGCCCCTGATAGCCGCACCGAGGTCCCCTCGGTCGGGCTCGAAGGTGACGTAGTTCGCGTCCATCCCGAGTTCCTCGTAGGCAGCCTCGTGCATGACCGGCGAGAGGGAGTGGCTGACTGGGTTCCCGACGAGGCCGTAGACGTCCATGGGCGGTGAGTGGCGGGGTGCCGAGTTAAGCGCTTTCACCCGGCTCCTCAGTGCCCGCCAGAGACAGAGACCCCGAGGTAGAGCACGTGATAGACCGTTACAATGATGAAGAGGAGGTAGAAGGCCCCGCCGATAAGGAAAGGCATCGGGTGCATATTCCCCTCCTTGATCGTCCTGGCACGGTAGTAGAGGAACGTTCCGCTAATAATGGCTAAGATGGCCGAGAAGGCATTGAGGAATCCCGTCGTCCCCCATTCGAGGGTGAGATTCCAGGACGTAAAGAGGATACCAAGGGTCACCGGCAGGGTTCCCTGGAACGCCATCGCGCCCGTGATATTCCCGATGGCGAGGGTGTCCTTGTCCCGCGAGATCCAGATGACCGAATTGAACTTCTCCGGCAGTTCGGTCGCCAGCGGTGCCAGCAGCAAGGCGAGGATTGCCGCCGGGAAATTGAGGACCTCGGTCGCAAAGTACCCAACCTCCTCGACGAAGAGGTGAGCCCCACCGATGATGATCCCCAAGGCGATGAGCGTCTGGAGGATGACCAACCCCTTGTTCGGGTCCGTGGAGGGATTCGAATCGACACCGACCGACGGAAGCGGTTCACGTCCGGATTCGACGATCATCCCGAGATACAACGCTTCGAGGCCTTCGCCCTCGATGAGGTCGCCCTTCTGTAACGACCGGTAGACATAGGTCCCATAAAGCGCCACGAGCAGGAATCCGATCGATATCGCAACGGCTCTGCTGGGGACCAAGGCTGCAAGAAAGGCCAGGGTGTACCCGATCAAGAAGAAGGAAAGGTCGCGGCGCGTGGAGACGTGATTGAAGTGAAACCGTTTGCCGAATGACCGCCGGTTCCCGAAGTAGAGGACGCTCACGCCGATGAGGAACATCGCGATCGTGGAGAGCATGAACGGTGCCCCGAGAATCGCGCCGACACCGACCTCGTCCGCCGCCGTCATATCGCCGGTGATGAGCCCATTGATGATAGCAATCACCGGGATCATCGTTTCAGGGAGTGCGGTCCCGACGGCCGCGAGGATGCTTCCGGTCGCGCTCTCGGAGACCCCCAGGCGGTGGCCGAGCCACTCGACCCCGTTCGTGAATATCTCGGCACCGAGTAGCAGGAGGAGGAAGGAGCCGATGAGGAGGATACCGTTCTCGAAGACCGGCGGGATACCCAGGACCAACGGGGCCAACGGACTCGCAAACATCAATTCGGAGGTTCCGAACATGGAAAGTTAAGCCCGTTCATATGGAAACGCCCTGCCAGGAATCACCACGGACGGCGGATCGGATGGAGCCATGGGCCATCTAGAATGGTGTGGGACGATCCGGTTCGTCACCCTATGGAACTGCTGTCACCCAGGGGTCGGTCAGGGGATGATCGTGACCGGGATATCGGTATTTTTCACCACCGTTTCGGCCGCGCTTCCGAGCAAGAGCTGGCCGACCGCCCCTGTACCGTGATGGCCCATCACGATATGGTCGTAGTCCCCCTCCTCGGCGTGCGAGAGGATATCGTTGCCGATGCGAGTCGATGCACGGGGGCTGCTCAGCCGGATATCTCCGACGATGCTGGTCGTCCCGCCGACCGTGGACTCCTCGAGGACCGCATCCACATTCGACTCGAGATCGGCTACGACCTCGTTCTCCACATCGGTGAAGTGGACGACGTCGACGGTTCCATCCAGCCCCCGTGCCAGCTCGAGCGCCCGAGAGAGCGCCCGTTGACTGCACTCGGAAGCGTCGATAGGAACGAGTATATCCATATCCCAATCACGGTACCCAACGATATTAAAAACAGACCGTCATCTGAACGTCCGGCCGATCCGCACTGGGAAACGCGTGGGCCCTCCAATCGGACCTCTCTCGGTACCTCGTCTCGAACGTCTCTCTCGGTACCTCTTCTCGAACGTCTCCTGGTCCGACGGACTTAATCGCTCCAAGCGTGATTTCCGCCCGTGATCGGAATCGTCGTGAGCCGGGCGGATCGGGCCTCCGAGCACATCGGGGAGCACCTGCTCGAACTCGCCTCCTGGGAGCAATCCGGACCGGGTGTCTATACGCGGCCCGGCTTCGAACTTCGGGAGTTCGAGGAACTCCACCTAGATATCGACCAGGTAGCCGAGCGGTTCTCCGACCCGGACTACGTGGTGTTCGCCTCGAGACACTCAGGGGAGACCGGCCCGCTCCTGTCGGCCCATTACACCGGAAATTTCGGCGAGGCCGATTACGGGGGCAACCCTGGCGAACTCTCAGAGCCCACACCGAGGGCACTCGCACACGTACTCGACCACCTCGAGGCGGCTGCCCCGGCGGGTTATGATGTGGCGATGGAATGTACCCATCACGGGCCCACGGACCACGGGGCCCCCGGCATGTTCGTCGAGTTGGGCAGCGGACCGGATCAGTGGGACGATCCAGCGGGTGCCAGGGCCGTTGCGACCGCCATCCTCTCTCTCGAGGGGGTCGAACCCTTCGGGAACCGAACCCTGGTCGCGTTCGGTGGGAATCACTATGCCCCCCGCCCCACTCGGATCATCGCCGAGACGGAGTTCGGTGTCGGCCACGTCGCTGCCAACTGGGGTCTCGAGGCACTCGGGGATCCGGCGGAGAAGACGGCCCTACTCAAAACGATGTTCCAGGCTAGCGATGCCGAATGCGCCATCGTTGAGGGAGAACATCCGAAGGTCCGCTCCGCGATTTCGGAGCTGGGCTATCGGGTAGTTAGTGAGACCTGGGTCCGGGAGACCAGCGGCTTCGATCCGGACCTGGTGGCCGCTGTCGAAGCTGATCTCGGGACCATCGAATCGGGTGTGCGGTTCGGATCAGTCCATCCCGCGGACCGCCGGTTCGAGGTGTGTGATCTCCCGACGGAACTCCTCGCGGAGTGTCACGGCATCGACGCCGAGGCCACAGTCGGGGCGGTCTCGAAGCATGTTATCGCCTACCAAAGCGAGGAGAACGGGAACCGGGTGGGGGAGCGCTGTGCCATCCCGGCGGCGGAGGATTACGAGACCATCGTCCATTCCCTCATCGGCGTGCTCGAAGACGGGTACGAGGCGGTCGAATACGACGGTGCGACGGTCGTGGCAGAGCGCTCCGCCTTCGACCCATCCGCCGCGGCCTCGATGGGCGTTCCGGAGGGCCCGCAGTTCGGTCGACTTGCCGCGGGAGAGACGGTAACAGTCGACGGGAAAACGGTTGAACCCGAAGACGTTCACGTCACCGAAATCCGGCGATTCGAGGTCTGACAATCGTCTGACGCCGAGGGGAAAGGTAATTAAGGTGCATCGATTAATCGGTATTTAAGATGGATTCGATCGTCGAGGACGCAATCGACGAGGCCGAGGTGGAGGGTGATGCCCCGGGGGACACGGCACCCACCCAGGAGACAGAAGTGACGGGTGAGGTCACCGACGAGGAACTGAAGGAGGTACTCAAGGACCTCCAGACGAACATCACGGTGGTCGGGTGTGGCGGTGCCGGCAGCAACACCATCGACCGGATGTTCGACGAGGGGATCCACGGGGCCAAGCTCGTGGCTGCGAACACGGACGTCCAGCACCTGGTGGACGTCAGAGCCGACGAGAAGATCCTGATGGGCAAACAGAAGACCCAGGGACGCGGCGCCGGTTCGCTCCCCCAGATCGGGGAGGAGGCGGCCCTCGAGAGCCAGGACGACATCCGGGCGTCGATCGAGACCGCGGACATGGTCTTCGTCACCGCTGGACTTGGTGGTGGAACCGGCACTGGCTCCGCCCCGGTCGTCGCGAAGGCCGCTCGCGAATTCAACGCCCTCACCATCGCCATCGTGACGACACCCTTCACCGCTGAAGGCGAGGTCAGGCGGACCAACGCCGAGGCCGGCCTGGAGCGGCTCCGCGACGTGGCAGATACCGTCATCGTGGTGCCGAACGACCGGCTGCTGGATTCGGTGGGCAAGCTTCCGGTCAGGCAGGCGTTCAAGGTCTCCGACGAGATCCTGATGCGGTCGGTCAAGGGTATCACCGAACTCATCACGAAACCCGGGCTCGTGAACCTCGACTTCGCCGACGTACGCACCGTCATGGAGAAAGGGGGTGTGGCGATGATCGGATTGGGCGAAGCCGGTGCCGACACGAAGGCCTCGGAATCCATCCGCGAAGCCCTCCGATCGCCACTGCTGGACGTCGACATCTCCGGGGCGAAGGCCGCTCTGGTGAACGTCACGGGGGGTCCGGATATGTCGATCGAGGAGGCCGAAGGGGTTGTCGAGGAGATCTATGACCGGATCGACCCCGACGCTCGGATCATCTGGGGGACCTCCATCGACGAGCAACTCGACGGGCAGATGCGGACGATGGTGGTCGTGACCGGCGTCCAGTCCCCCCAGATCTACGGGCGGAACGAGGTCCCGGAGATGGAACAGCAGTTCGAGGACTTCGATTACGTCGAGTAAACTGCCGACAAACGGTCCCCTGCCCGACATCTCACCGTTCTGTTTCACTTCCGGTCGCGATACGATATCACATATCCCACTCGCCACGCCATGGCTGGCGTTCTTCGGCCAGGACCCCGTATTCGACGACGAGTACCACCCCAAGGAGGAGACTCCCGACCCCGAAGATGAGCGTCAGGATGGGGAATTCGACCACAGCGTGGGCGAATGTGAACACGATGGCCTGTGAGATGGCGATAGCTGACCCGATCGCGGTCTCGACGATTCCCGTCCCGGACCCGACCGACCAGACGTGTTGGTCCATCGCCGACCGATATTCCACGATCGCCCGCTCCCAGTTCGGAACCGCGATGAAGAGGGTGCCGGCGACGATGAACGCGTAGCCCGCGACAACGGGTAGCGAGAGCCAGCGTCGGGCCATCGGAACGATATACGGCGCGCTCCCGCATAAGTGGTACCGCCGAAACCCCCAACAATAGACATTCGGAGCTGACGGATGCCACTATCTCGACCCCGAGCGGAACCATCCCGGCATCGAGTTCCTGGACCGGACCCGACCCGACGCCAGCACCGATGCAATAAATAGAAAAGCACCCATCCCAAAGCACCCCTCATGGACGTACCGTACGAATTGAGCGCGTATCTTCGGGTGTTGAAGCTCGCCAGCACCCCAGACTGGGAGGAGTTCTCCCGCATCTCGCTGATCGCCGGGGCGGGCATCTTCCTCGTCGGCGCCCTCGGGTTCATCATCTTCCTCGTCATGAGAATCCTCCCGGGGGGCTGAGGCATGCCGATGTATGCTGTCAAGACGACGGCGAGCCAGGAACAGACCGTCGCGAGCATGATCGCCAACCGGGAAGAGCCGAAGGTCCACGCCGTCCTGGCCCCGGAATCACTCACGAGTTATGTGATGGTGGAAGCCGACGATACCGGCGTCATCGAGCGGGTGTTGGAGGACATCCCCCACGCCCGCAATCTCGTTCCGGGTGCAAGCGACATCTCGGAGGTCGAGCACTTCCTGTCACCGAAGCCAGATGTCGAGGGCATCGCGGAGGGGGACATCGTGGAACTGATAGCCGGCCCATTCAAGGGAGAGAAGGCACAGGTCCAGCGGATCGACGAAGGCAAGGACCAGGTCACGGTGGAGCTGTACGAGGCGACGGTCCCGATCCCCGTGACGGTACGTGGGGATCAGATACGGGTTCTGGATAGCGAGGAACGCTGAGTGAAGCGAAGCGTTCCTCGTCGACGCGAGCGGCGAGTCTTTCGAGCCGTGAGAAGCGGCCACGCTGAGCGAAGCGAAGCGTTCCTCGTCGACGCGAGCGGCGAGTCTTCCGAGCCGCGAGCAGCGAGCAATGCTGCATGAAGTGGACCGAAACGGAGCCCTTCGAAAAAATCGGTA
>CAZQNH010000001.1:0-49656 GCA_964594685.1 uncultured Halobacteriales archaeon | reverse complement strand
AGCGAGCAATGCTGCATGAAGTGGACCGAAACGGAGCCCTTCGAAAAAATCGGTAGAGGATCAAGAGCGACGGCAACTGCGGGTATTCCGCGGAACGGGCAACCCACCGACGGATTCCCGAGTGGCGAACCCCGAAGCAGTAAACGAGCGCCGATCAGATCAGGTGCCTGGATCTGGAGAAGGAGTCCAAATCCGCCGATGAGTCCAACTGGTCGACGGCACACAGTCGACAGACCCATTCTAGAATGCGAAAATACGGCCGCCTACCCCGACCCGAGTCCGGGTGACTATTCGGCTACCTCGACCGGGATACTCTCGGTGTCGGAGTAGATCTCCTTCTCGAGGGCCGCCAGATCGACCGAGCCCTCCACCGTGTCCTTGATCGTCTCCCGCCACCGGACCGCGTCGGAGTCGCCGTCATAGTGACGCACATACTCCGCCCGGGTGTGGTTGTCGAAGGCGTGTTTGAGGGCGAAGAAGCCCGCCGGGACGATCTCTCCACACACCCGGCACTCGTGATACTCGTGATCGTCCACCTGGTGCGCGATGAGGGACTCGATGTCATCGAAGGCGACCATACACCCCCGAATCGCGCAGAGCCAGTCGGACATGCCGAGAACTTGTATAAATACCCTTATAACTGTTTCCCTCCTGCGGACCCTGCTGACCGCCTGCACCCGGTGTCATCCGCAATCGCAAACGGATTTACCAGGCCGGCTCAATATGGGGTCGTGCCGAGTACCCGCGTCGACCCTCACGTAAAGATCCTCGACCAGTCAGTCGTGGATCGGGCGAAGGCCAGAGGTCTCGACGTCCTGGTCTATGCGCCACATTTCACGCGTCTGCCGACCGCCAGGCGGCGTGCCCACCGTCTGAGCGATGAGGAGTTGCTGGTCGTCCCCGCCCGGGAGGTATTCACCGGGACCTGGCGGAACCGGAAACACGTCCTCGCCCTGGGCCTCGAAGACCCGGTCCCGGACTTCATCACCCTCGAGGGGGCGATGGCCGAACTCGCCCGGCAGGATGCGGTCATCCTCGCTCCCCACCCGGGATTCATGACAGTTAGTTTGACCCCGGCGGATCTCCGGGCCTACCGCGAGGACATCGACGCGATCGAGATCTACAACCCAAAAGGCCTTCTGGGTCACAATGACCGAGCCGTGGAGATCGCCGGGAACGAGCGATTCCACGTCTTCGGGTCCTCCTACGCCCACCTCGATCCGACCGTCGGCGAGGTTTGGACAACGTTCGACCGGGAGATCCGATCCGAGTCGGCTCTCCTGGACGCGTTCCGAGACGGTGCCGATCCGGAGGTTCGCCGCCGGGCCGACCAGGTCCACGGGATCCGATGTCTCAGAGAGTTCGCCCACCTCGGCTGGGAGAATACCTGGAAGAAGTTCGAACGCACGCTGCTCTCGGGGATGGAGCCGACTCATCCCCGGCATATCGCCTACGACGGGGAGTTCGACGACGTCGCAGTATATTAAGTGGTGGGTGGTCGGACCGGTTTCCGGTCAGGCTTTGTCTTCGATTTCTGACTCGAGGAGCGCCAGGGCTGCGCGGGCGATCCGTTCCTTGATCGCCAGCCGGTCCCCATCGAACTCTCGATGGGCAACGGTGGTATAGGACGTACCGGTCCCCCACTCACCAGTATACGAAACCCCTAGATAGACCGTGCCGACGGGTTTCTCGGGTGTTCCCCCGGTCGGCCCCGCGATCCCGGTCGTCGCGACGCCCCAGGTCGTCCCGGCACCGTCTCTGGCCGCCTGGGCCATCTGGCGCACGACGGGCTCGCTGACCGCCCCAGACTCGTCGAGTGCCTCACGTGAGACCCCAACCTGGAGTTTCGCGTCGTAGGTGTAGGTCACTGTCGAGCGGTCGAAGTAGTCGCTGGCACCCGGGATGTCGGTGATGAGCGACCCGACCAGCCCACCCGTACAGGATTCGACTGTGGCCACTGTGGCTCCGGCTTCGTTCAACCGGTTCCCGACCCGCTCCTCGACTGGGGGGTCGGAGGCGAACTGTCGCATGGTGCTGAATGGGTTTCCTCGGGGTAAGAAATGGGGGGCTGGCAGGACGACTCCCGTCCGGCCGAAAAACACTCCTGCCCCGGCGTGTACCTGCGGGCATGGACTACGAGGAGCCGCTCTTCTTCCGGGTCATCGCCTACGCAGCCCGTGCGGACCGTGACGTCATCGACATGGTGAGCGGGAATCCCGACTGGCCCGCCCCAGATGCACTGGGGGAGGGACTCGCGGCATATGCGAACAAAGGGGGAGAGGACTTCCAATACGCCCCCGCCGACGGACTCAGGCGCCTGCGGGAGCAGGTTGCCGACCTTCGGAGCGTTGACCCGGAGGAAGTGATTATCACTAACGGGGCCGGGGAAGCGAATTACCTCGGCATGGCCAGGGCGCTCGAGCGGGGATCGGGACGGGAGGTCATCATGACAGATCCGGTGTACCCGTACTACCCGGGGAAAACGAATATGCTCGGCGGGGAGGGTACCTTCGTGCCGGTCGACGAATCTGGCGACCTCGATCCGGTGGCCGTACGGGAGGTCGCCTCCGAGTCGACTGCCTGTATCGTGATCAATTCGCCGAACAATCCCACAGGCGCCGTCTATGACCGGGAGACCGTCCACGAACTCGTCGATATCGCGGAGACCCACGACGCCATCCTCGTGAGCGACGAGGTCTACGACGAGTTCGTCTTTACCGACGACCACGCCAGCGCTCTCGAGGTCCGCTCCCCGAACCGGATCGTCACCGGATCCTTCTCGAAGTCCTTTGCCATTACGGGGTTCAGGGTGGGCTATGCCATCGCGCCCACCGAACACGCCGATGCTGTGAGGACCAGACATATGCTCACCAACGTCTCGGGTTCCAGGCCCGCCCAATATGCGGTGAGTGAGGCCATCGAGAGCGTCGAGGAGGCGTACTTCGTGGCGAATCGCGAACTGGTCAGAGAGCGGATCGAGACCTTCAGCGCCGCCCTCGAGGAGGCAGGAGCCGAGTACACCACGCCGGACGGGGCGTTCTATGTGATGGTGCGGTTCCCTGGCTTCGAGGGCAGCCTGGAGAACGTCTTCGATCTGATCGACGAAGCCGGTGTGGCCGGGATGCCGGGGTCGAGTTTCGGGACCGCCCGTGAGGAGTGGTTCCGTTTCGCGTTGGTCACGCCCCGGGTCGGGGCGGCGGCCGAACGGCTGATCGAGTACTTCGATTAGCCCGGTGTTCGCGGGAAGACCATTCACGAGGTCGATACCGACGGATACTCACTCCTCTGGCCGGGAGCACACGGTATGGACGAGATCGAGGTCGAGGCGGTCGATTCCCTGGAGCCCGGGGTCGGTCCGGACACCGCCGAGTACGTCCTCTACGGAGGGAAGGGCGGCGTGGGAAAGACATCCATGGCTGCGGCCACGGGGCTGGCGAGTGCAACCGAGGGAACCGAAACCCTCGTCGTTTCGACCGACCCGGCCCACTCCCTCTCGGATACACTCGACGTGGACGTGCCGTCCCAGCCCGGTCGGGTCAAGGAGGACATCCCGCTGTACGGGGTCGAGATCGACCCCGACGCGGCTCTCGATCAGATGGGGGTTTTCGGCCAGGACGGATCGCCGATGGCACCGGTGGGTGATCTCTTGGGCGACGCAGGAATCGATCCGATGATGGGCGGGCAGATGCCAGGGGCCGACGAGGCAGCGGCGATGCAGTTACTGCTGCGCTATCTCGACGACGACCGGTTCGAACGGGTGGTCGTCGATACCGCCCCGACAGGGCACACGCTCCGACTCCTCGAACTCCCGGACCTCCTCGATACCATGGTCGGACGCTTCGTCCGTCTGAGGGAGCGGCTCGGGGGGATGATGGAGGGGCTCGGAAACGTCATCGGTGACGAGGAGAAACCGGCAGAGTCGGCGGACCCGGAGGCCGAACTGGACGACCTCGAGGAACTCGCTGAGCGGATCGAGCGCCTGCGATCCCTCCTCCGGGACCCAGCCCGGACCGATTTCCGGATCGTCATGGTCCCGGAGGAAATGGCGGTCACAGAATCCCAGCGCCTCGAAAGCCGCCTGGAGGGCTTCGAAATTCCGGTCGGAACGGTGGTCGTCAACCGGGTGATGGAACCGCTGTCCGAGATCACGGATGCGGTCCCGGCGGAGTCTTTCGAGATGCCGAATCTCGAGGACTGTGCGTTCTGTCAGCGCCGCTGGTCGGTCCAGCAAGACGCGTTGGCCCAGGCCCAGGGTCTCTTCCGCGGACACGAGGTGAAGCGAGTTCCACTGTTCGCCGACGAAGTACGAGGCGAGCGGATGCTGCGGCTGGTCGCATCCTGTCTGGAGTAACAGGCCGGCAGCCGAACCGACTTGCGGATGCTGTTTCCGTTTCAGAGCGACGGCCGGCTATTCCGGATCCTCCTGGGCACCGGGGAGGTCACCCTCGCGCGCGATTACTAGTGCGCGGAGATCGTTGACATTCGTCCCTGTCGGCCCGGTCACGATTTGTGCCCCTCGATCCGCGAGATAGGCGCCAGTATCGTTCTCATCGAGGGCCCGTCGAGCCCCGTGCGGGTCGAGTATCGTTCCGTCGACGATGGCTCCCGCGGCGTCGCTCGCCCCATCGATCCCGTCGCTGTCGACGGCTGCGACGATCGTGTCCTCGTCCCCTGCCAACCCCGCCGCCACGGCAAACTCCTGGTTCGGTCCGCCCGACCCGTCACCATCTACCGTCACCGTGGTCTCGCCGCCGGAGAGCACGACTGCCGGGGGTTCGATGGGATTGCCGGTCGCCAGAATCTCGTTTCCGATTCCGGCGTGGACCGACCCGACGTGCCTGGCCTCGCCTTCGAGCCTGGAGGAGAGGATCATCGTCTCGAAGCCACGCCCAGCTGCCACAGACCTCGCTGCCTCGAGCGCGGTGAGGCCGTCGGCGATGACGTGGGTACTGACCCGATCGAAGACCGGCTCGCCCGGTTTCGGCGTCTCAGCTACCTCACCGGCGGTCCCGGCCGCGAGCCGTTCGCTGACGGCCTCGGGAACCTCGAGATCGTACCGGTCGATGACATCCCGGGCGTCGGCGAAGGTCGACTCGTCGGGGACCAACGGCCCGCTGGCGATGACGTCGAGGTCGTTGCCCACGACGTCGCTCAGGACGAGCGCGACCGTCGTGGCCGGGTCCAGGTCCATGGCGAGTTGGCCCCCTTTGAGTGCGGAGAGATGTTTCCGGACGGCGTTGATCTCGTGGATAGTGGCGCCGCTCCGGAGCAGGCGGTCCGTGGTTTTCTCGAGGTCCTCGAGCGTGATTCCCTCGGCCGGGGCCGGCATCAGTGCACTCCCACCACCGGTTATCACCCCGAGGACGAGGGTGTCCGCCGCCGCGGCCGCCGCTCGGTCCATCAGCCGGCGGGTCGATTCGACGCCGCGCTCGCTCGGCACCGGGTGGTCCCCCGGGAGGACGGTGATTCGGTCCGTCTCGACGGGATCGTCGGTCACCACGATACCGCCGTCCAACCGGTCACCCACTACCCGCTCTAGCGCTCGGGCCACGTGGGCAGCCGCGTTTCCGCCACCCAGAATGATTATCTCCCGGAATGGGTAGCAGTCATAGGTCGACTCGCCAACCCGAAGACGTCCGTCGGAAATCTCCACCTGGGACGCGATCACCGCTTCCGGATCCGCCGCGTCGATACCGGCCTCCAGACACGAAAGGACCGTGTCGTGAGCCCGCGTTCTGGCGAGACGCTCCCGATCCGCGATCTCCGTCATGCAAGTCTCCGGAGGAGTCGAAAGATGCCGTCGCGATACCGGGCGGGGATCAACCGAGCAAGGAGGATATATCGGGTCAACGGACCGACCTCGTACCGAGGTTTCGGATCGGTACTCGTCCCCGCCTCGAGGATGGCCTGGGCCACGTCGGTGGCCGAGACGGCCCCCAACTGGCTGATAATTCTCGCCTGGTCGTGGGCCTCGTAGACCGATTCGTAGACCCCGGTCCCGTCCAATGACTCGCGTTCGGCCTCGGCGCGGTCCTCGAAATTCGTCTCGACGCTCCCCGGTTCTACGACCACCGCGTCGACGTCGAACGGCGCGACCTCACCCCTGAGAGCATCGCTCATAGCCTCCAGAGCGAATTTCGAGCCGGCATACGCGCCCATTCCGGGGGTTGAGAGGCGTCCAGTGACACTCGAAACGTTAACAATTGTCCCTCGCTCTGCCGCCCGCATGTGGGGCAACGCCGCTCGGATCAGGCGGTGTGGCCCGTAGACGTTCACGTCGAACTGACGGTGCAACCGACGGGTGGGGACCTCCTCCAGCGCGCCGAACTGGGCGAAGCCAGCGTTGTTGACCAGACAATCGAGACGGCCGGTCTCCTCGACCGTCCACTCCACCACCTCGTTACACGCTGCTGGTTTGGTCACGTCGAGTTCTCTCGTCAGACAACCGGCCGCCGCGAGGCCCTCGATGTCGCTCTCGTCCCGGGCCGTGGCGACCACAGTCCAGTCTTCGCCCAGGAACGCTTCGGCGGTCGCCCGGCCGATGCCCGAGGACGTCCCGGTGATGAGTACCGTCCGTTCCATCCCGGTCCCCGGCGCTCCGTGTCCCCCTGTTCCCGACGCTCGTTCCATACTCGTTCCCTCGCCCGACCGCTTGTTAATCCTTGCACTCCGCGGCTGCCGTATCCGCAAGTCTGACCGGCTCCGGAAGCTTGTATCCGGCACACAGCGATTCGACGAGGTCGACGGCAGTCCCGGGACTCACCCGGTGGCCAGGACTCACGAAGACCGGATTGACGTGGCGTCGCTCCGGGTCCGGGAACTGCCGGGTCTGCAGTGCGTATCCGAGAAGGGTCTCGGCGGGGGCTTCCACCTCGTCATCTGCCAGGATCCGCACCCGGGTCCCCGCCTCCAGTGGGGTATCGAGCGAGCGCTCGGGTCGACCGCAGAGCAGGTTCTTTGCCACCCCGATCGCCGGGACATCGAGGACGACCCCGACGTGCGTGGCGATGCCGGCCTGCCGGTAGTGTATCCGACCCTGGCCATCGAAGAGGAGGAGGTCTGGGTCGGCCGAGAGAGCCTCCAGGGCGGCGAGTATCGGACCGCCTTCCCTGAAGGCCAGGAGGCCGGGGATGTAGGGGACCTCCAGTGGTGTCCGGCCACACGCCACCTCGATGACCCGGTCGCCCTGGATCGCGACGGCCGCACTCACGCCAACCTCCTCGAGAAACGCCTGATCGATGCCCACCACGATGGGCGCCGATGGGTCCCCAGGGGGAGGGTGTTCTTCGACTTCGAGCGAGTCCGTCACCCCGATACGCTCCGGGTCGACGGGGAGGTTGTCCTCGAACCGGGCCGATTCGAGGAGGACCCGCTGTTGGGCCTGCATCTCTTCGTGACTCCGTCCCGGGTCCGGGACGAACTCGGGACGGACCGGCTCCATCTCAGTACCGGCGTCGGCCGCCCCGCCGATTGCCTCCGATCTGTAACTGCTCTGGGGCCCGGGCCCCGTGCCGCTTGAGGTGGAGGCCGTAGACGAGCCCCATCCCGAGGCCTGCGAGGTGGGCGAGCTGTGCGACGCCCCCGGCGCCGATGCCGCCGACGCTGCTGACGAGGACCGAATACCCGGCGAAGAGCAACGTCGCGACCCAGAGCGGCATCGGGAGGATGAAGTAGAGATAGATGCGGAGATTCGGGTTCAACACGGTCAACACGCCGAGCAAGGCCGCGATGGCCCCGCTGGCACCCAGGACGGAGGTCGTCCCCCCGAACGCCGCGGTTGCCAGCACCTGGGCGAGGCCCGCGATCGCCCCACTCACGAGGAAGAGGGCCGCGAACGAGCGGGTCCCAACCTTCTTCTCGACGATGGGGCCGAAGAAATACAGCACGATGCTGTTGAAGAAGATGTGCATGAAATTGAACGGGGAGTGAGCAAAGACCGAGGTGAACCAGGTCCAGACGTACGTGATCTGGCCGGTGCTCAGAGTGAAAAGCGAGGAGAAGAGTTGCCCGTCGCCAAGCCCGAAATACACCAACAGTTCGAGAGGGAACAGGAGCCACATTGCCGCGAGGAACACGTAGGTCATGTTGCCCCGGAAGTACCCCATCACGCCGCCCGTGGTGGTATCGATGGGAATGCGAGCTGCAAACCCAGACCGCCCTTGGGAGGATGTCTCGACGGTCGCGTCGAAACCGGAGTCGAACACGCCGTCCGGGTCGTTCCAGTTCTCCAGGCCCGGACAGTCGTGATTCTCCGGCAAACGGTGCTCGGAACAGAAGGTGCCGCCGCAGTGGCGACATCGGTACGGCATGCCCTCTTCGCGACCACAGACGTCACACCGCGCCATGACCGCCGGTAGGGAAGGCCCCGGGATAAACCTCCCGACAGACGAAATTCCCCGGCCGCAATCCGTGCAATCGACGGGCGAGCGTCGGTAGCCTTCTGTGTTCGTATTGTCCCCCCTGGGGAGCCGGCGGATGCCAGCCAAGCCTTCAAGAGGGAAGACCGGACCAACCACGCCCATGTCGTGAATCAGCGCCCGGCCGGTCCGACCCAGTGCGGCACCCCGGTCGGGAGGAGAGAGGTCAAGACCCGCCGGACCCCGGGGTTCGCCGCCTGTTCGCCCTATATGCAAGCAGTCGGTCCCGCCCATCGAGTTCCCGCCGCGGGAGGGGTTTTTGGCCGTGGGGGCCCAATCCCGGTCCGTGCAGGAACACGATCGGAAACGACTCCTCGAGCGGGTCCAACGGGAAGGGGCAACCGTGGGCGCCGACATCCCCGAGCGGATCGAGGTGGCCGGCGAGTCTTTCCCCCTGAAGGAGTTCGTCTTCGAGGTCAAGCGTCTCGAGGACATCCCAGCTGACACTCGCGAGGAGGTCGCAAGCCTCAAGCGCCAGCTTCGCCGCGAACGCCGGACGCGGAAACAGGAACTCGAAGATGCCGATATCCCGCGTTCGCGAGGAGAGGAACTGGTCGAAGCGATCGTGGGGATCGATCGAGCGTTGAACACCCTCGAATCCCTGGGCCCTACCGACCTCGAGGCCGAGATCGCGGCGAAAGAAGCCGCCGATACCAAGCGATGGGTCTCCTTCCTCGAGGAGGTACTCGGTCGTGACGATTCGGACAAGCAGCGGGGAGTCCGTCGATGAGTCGCAACGCCGAGGTGGCTGCCAGGCTCGAGGAGTTCGCGGATCTCCTCGAGGCCCAGGACGTAGAGTACAAACCACGAAGCTACCGGAAAGCCGCCGAGAACGTTCGTGACCATCCGGAACCCATCGAGAGCCTCGCCGCCGAAGGGCCGGAGGCCGTGATGACGATCGAGGGTGTCGGCGACGCGATCGGCGAGAAGATCGTCGAGTACATCGAGACCGGGTCGATCGAGGAACTCGAGGAAGAACGCGAGGCACTCCCCGTCGACATGGCCGCCCTGACCAGGGTCGAAGGGGTTGGCCCGAAAACCGTGGGGAAACTGTACGAGGCCCTCGGAATCCAGACCCTGGACGACCTCGACAGGGCCGCGGAGGCCGGGGAGATCCAGGAGGTTTCCGGGTTCGGTGCCACGACCGAGCAGAACATCCTCGAGAATATCGAATTCGCGCGGGAAGCCCAGAAGCGCCAACTTCTGGGTGATGCACGGCCCGTGGCCGATGACGTTCTCGACCGCCTCGAGGAGACAGACACCGTGACCCGGGCGGAGGTCGCCGGCTCGATCCGTCGGTGGCGCGAGACGATCGGGGACGTCGACGTTCTCGTCGCGACGGAGGATGGAGCGGCTGTCGCGGACGCGATCGCCGACTGGGGGCGGACTACGGACGTCATCGAAGCCGGCGAGACGAAGACGAGCGTTCGAGTGGGGTCGATGCGGGTCGATCTCCGGATGGTCGACCCGCTGGAGTTCGGGAGCGCCCTCCAGTACTTCACCGGGAGCAAGGACCACAACATCACGCTCCGGAACCACGCGATAGACGCCGGCAAGAAGATAAACGAATACGGGGTCTTCGACGTCTCCGAGATCGAAGATCCCGACGACGGACAACGGGTCGGCACTCGACTGGCCAGCGAGACCGAGACGGCGGTATACGAGGCGCTTGGATTGCCCTGGATCCCGCCGGAGCTACGGGAGGACCGGGGCGAGATCGAGGCCGCCGGGGACGACGCGCTTCCCGACCTCCTCTCGATGGTCGACATCCGTGGGGACCTTCATACCCATACCGACCACTCCGACGGTGGAAACACCATAGCGGAGATGATCGACGGAGCCGAGGCGTTCGGCCACGAGGTCGTCTGTATCTCCGATCACGCCGAGGGGCCGGGCGTGTTCGGCGACAATGGACTATCGGACGAGGCCATCCGCGAGCAGATCAGCGAGATCCGTACCGTGGCCGCGGAAAGGGAGATCGAGGTCCTGTGTGGGATCGAGGCAAACGTCAGTGCGGATGGAACAGTCGGGGACACGAGCGATGAGATCCTCGCGGAACTCGACCTCGTGGTCGCCTCACCCCATAGCGGACTCGGCGGCGAAGAAGACCAGACCGATCGACTCGTAACCGCCATCGAGCATCCCCACGTCGACATCCTCGGACATCCAAGCGGCCGACTCATCAATAGCCGACCAGCGATGGACTTCGACCCGGGAGCCCTCGGACGGGCGGCTGCTAAGCACGGGGTCGCCCTCGAGGTCAATAGCAATCCCAGCCGCCTGGACCTGTGGGGAACGGCGATCCAGTCGGCTCTGGAGGGGGGTGCAGTCATCTCGATCAATACCGACGCCCACAGTCCGCTCGAGTACGAGTTCGTCCGGTACGGGGTTCACACGGCTCGTCGTGGCTGGGCCGAACCAGCGGACGTCCTCAATACCTGGTCGACGGCCGATATCCGGGACTTCCTCCACTGATGGCCGCCCCCGAGGACACCCGAGTCCTCCTCGACGTGATGGTCGGCGGCCTGACCTCCATCCTGCGGATGTGTGGCTACGACACCGCCTATGCCCTCGAACGGGGTGCGGAGGCGGACGAAGCGGTCATCGATATCGCCAGGCAGGAAGGCCGCACCATCCTCACGCGGGACCGCCAGATCGTGGACCGATACGACGACTCGATCCTGCTCACCTCGACGGACACCGACGAGCAGCTCCAGGAGCTATCGGCGGCCGGTTTCACTCTCAGGCTCGCGGAACCTGGACGGTGTTCGAGATGTAACGGCGAACTGGTGCTCGTCCGCGACGGAAAGCCGCCTGACGAGGGCCCCGATCCCGACACGGAACCGGTCTGGCGGTGCCAGTCGTGTGGACACCACTTCTGGAAAGGAAGCCACTGGGCAGACGTGGAGACACGAGTAACGAATATATGATGGTTCTGGCTCACTCAGCCAGTAACTGAGGCGGTCTGCGTTGTTCAGCCAATTTATGCTGCATGCTACCTTTTTCAGCCAGTAGCTACTGCGGTCTCAGTTGTTCCGCTCCCACCACTGGCAGGCTTCCATGTCTCCCATGCGTTCGTCGTAAAGGTCACAGTACGGGTGCATGCCCGACCCGTCCTGCTCGTAATCGAAGTGGGCGCAGTTCCCACAGTAGCGATCCGGCTCGACGGGTTCGTCCTCGCCGACCACCTCCGCATCACTCATTCCACCACCGTTCCCGCCGGGCCCCTGGGGCTGGGTTGGCCCGTCCGGCTCCGGTGCCACGATCTCGGCGTCGGCCGCACTCCCGCCATCAGAGACAGACGTGGCCGAGGGGGTCGGACCCAGGTCCTCAGTCCCGGTCTCGACGCCGCCGAAGGTCCCAATGCCACCGAGCCCGCCGAGGGCCTGGCTGGCGTTCTGGAACTCGGTCTGGACCGCTTCGACCGCTTTTGCCGCGGCACTGCCCTTCGACACCGTCAGCGAGACCGTCCCACCCGGGTCGTTTCGGGTCTTGAACGTCGCGATGGCGGTGAACAGCGACCAAAACGTGATGATTACACCCCCGAAGTACACGAGCGTCATCCCGAGGACGAGATCCGACGGGACCCCAGGCGCCGAATACCACAGTCCCGGGTAGGCGTATCGGAACAGCATGACGCCGAAGACGGCGAGTCCGGCCCCGATAACCGAGGCCGCCCGGTGCAGTTTCGTGGCTGGTAACACGATGGCGATCCCGACGAAGACGGCCGGGAGCCCCAGGCCCGCCAGGACTCCAGCGATCTCCCGACTCTCCCAGATGCTGAATCCGTTCCCGACCAGGAAGCCCGTTGCGCCGGCCACGATAGCTCCGACGATGAGTACCGCACCCGACGCGAAGAGCCCCGTCCCCAGCACGACCTGTCGGCGGCTCGCAACCCCCGCACGGCGTTCGTATGTCTCCCCGAGGCTCGGCATATTCCCGTATTAGCGGTCGGGGACCATAACAATGCGTCAGACACGTGGCGCATCGACCGCCGCTCGCCCCGGACAGATGACGCATCGAAAGCTTGAATCCCTGCGCAACTAAACGCCCGAGCATGGCCGAGGACACCGAAGAGGAGACCGGACCGGCCGTCGAGCTGGGCGAAGGTGAACCGGTCGAGGGCGCCCCGATCGCCCGCGTCGCTGAGCGATTGACGTGGGCGATCCAGAAGTCAGAAGTGGACCGCAAGGAGGGCGAGACCACGATCCGCACGCCTGACGGGCCGCGGGTCCTCTCGGACGTCCTCGAGGAGATGGACGAGAGCTACTTTACGACCAGAGCCGAGTTCCTCGACGCGGTCCGGGCCGTGATCGGGAACGGGCCCGTTCCGACCGCCGAAGTCGCGGACGAGACAGAGGAATAAGACACCGGGGTCGCTCGGCTTACCCGAGTCCGAGGAGCGCCGGCATCGCCCCCTCGTCGAGAATCTGCAGCGAGATGTACACGAGCAGTATCAACGTCGAGTTATAGGCCCCGTGGATGACTACCGGGACGACGAGGTTCCGGGTGCGCTCGTAGGCGTAACCGAATACCAGACTCGGGAGAAAGAGGATGGCGATCGCGATGAATCGGGCACCAGAGCCGCCCGTTAGCGAGAAGTAATGCACCAAGGCGAACAGGGCGGCGGTCCCCGGGATCGCGATGACGGCATCGAAGGCCTCCCTGAGACGGCCCTGGATGATCCCCCTGAAGAGGAGTTCCTCGGCCGGGGCGATCACCAGAAACGACAGGGGCACCAGCCACAGGAGGAGTTCGGGGTTCTCGATCCCGGCTTGGGCGGCCCGGTTCGTGGTCTCTGGCTGGACCTGGATTAGCGTGAGGACCATCCCGGCCGTGAATATGAGTGCCATCGCCCCGATGTACCCACCTGCGGCCCACAGCATGTCCCGGCCCGACGGAAGCCTGGAACCGACATAGGTCCGTATCGAAAGGCCCCGGACCGCGGGATAGGCGACGGCCATCGCCACCATCCCGAGCGCACCAGCGATGAAAAGGATGCCGAACCGAGGGACCGTCGAAAGGGACGTTCCAGCGACCGCGATCGTCAATCCCGCCAGAGTGGTCGCGACGAACGCGGTGAATATCCCGCCGACTGCGGCACCCACCGCCCCGGCCACGGCGTAGCCAGGTCGAGCGCCCGTTTCTGTCTCTGTGGCCCACGGGTCTGGGTGGCTCATTCCTCATCACCCTCCAGACGGGCTTCGAGTCGCTCGATGTCCGACTCGAGTTCCGAGAGGCGCTCGTCGGTTCGGTCGTCGGCTGATCCCCGGATATGCTTGTAGCCGAGGAGCACGAGCAGCGCCGCCGGCACGCCAAAGAGGACGAAGAAGACGAAGAGCACCAGGAGCAACTCGAGACCGCCAGGCATGCCGAGGACGAGGATGGGCGGCAGGAACATATCGAATGATGGTCGGCGGACCCGAATAATCCTTCTGCCGCCGGCGAGTCAGACGAAGTCCCCGAGATCCGCCTGGAGCCCCGCGACCATCTCGGATTTCCGCCGAAGGTCCGCCATGGATAGCGGGAGATACGGAACGATCTGCCGGATGGCGTCGTGGAAGGTATCGGCCTCCCCGGATTCGCCTTTGAGCCGCTCGTCGGCCGTATCAGGGCCATCATCGAAGGCGTTCCGAACACTCTCCCTGACCTGCCACACGCCAACCGGGGCCCAGTACTCGTCGGAGACCTCCCGGAGGACCAGCACCTTCGCCTGGCGGTCGATATCCTGGAGGTATTCGAGCACCCCGAGTCTGGCCGCGTAGTACGCGCCGGCGGTCTCCTCGACGTAACCGGTCCGCCCCTCGTAACCCTCGTGGGCGCTGGCCAGAAACATATCGCCGGTGGGGTCCGGGTTCCAGATGCTGCCGGGGGACTTCATCTCGACCAGTTCGTACTCCCAGCGGCCCGGTGCCAGCACGATCCAGTAGCGGTTGCCCATGTAGGTGTTGAGAAAAACCTCGACCGCGTCGACGGTAGGCGCGTTCCGGATCGATCCCCTCAGAAACCTGCTAACCGTATCGTCGACGGCGGTTATCGACCATCGGGTCGGGACCAGTCGCCGCTGGTCGGCCTGTCCCAGCGCACCCACCGAGAGGATGCGATTGATCTCGTAGACGTCGAACCCCCGCCGGTAAAGGTAGGTCATCGCGCCTTCGGCCCCCCAATCGTCGTCGGAGAGCGTCTTCTTCACCGGCCGTGGGACGTGTGGGTTCTCGCGCAAGTCCGCCCGGTCCGCGGTGGCATTGGGTCCGCTCGGGGCGTTGGCCTGGGGTCGAGTGTACTGGTCGACGTCGAAATCGGGGACGTCACGGAGTCCGATCTCGACATCTACGGGACGGTCCGCGATAGCCACCTCGCGTTGGGTGCCCACGAACCCGTCCCAGACATCATGGACGTTCACCTTCGAGGACCGTCTCGAGTTCAGCAGACCGGTCCGGTATTGGAGGACGTTATTGATGTCGAGTCCCCGCTGGTACCACCTCCCGCTGGTGGCGAACTCTTCGGCCGTATCTTCCTGGCCTACCGGTGCCAGGATGCCGGCATTGACGTCGGGGTAGGACGAGCGGCCCACGAACACCGACGGTGCGGTACTTCCCACAAGGGACTCCCCCTGGAGGTTCGACTCGAAGGTCTGTTGTAGGTCCTCGACATAGTCCAGGATCTCGTAGGACTTCTCCTCGGCGAGTTGGCGGCGTCTGACCTCCTCGTCGGGTTTGAGACCCTCGATATACTCGTCGAGGCGCATCTAGCAGTCCGTAGGGCCGGCCCCGGTTTTAAGCTCTCGGCGCCGCCCGGGAGCGCGATCTCAGTCGGCTTTCGCCTGCCACTGGCGGATCCGGTCGGCGGACACGCCATCGACGTCTTCGGCGACGTCCTCCGGATCCACGTCGGTCAGGTCGCCGACGACCTCGATACCCGCCGATGCCAGCTTCTCGGCCGTCTTCGTCCCGATCCCGTCAAGAGATTCGAGGTCGTCGGACTCACGTTCGGCCTTGTACGCCTCGTAGTTGCAGATTGGACAGCCGAGTTCCCAGGGATCGTCTCCATCATGGATCACCAGTTCGGGGAGATCGTGTTCGTCGCAAAAGCCCTCGGTGACCTCGATCTCCCCCCGTCGCGGCAGCGGGAGTGAATACTCGCAGTCGGGATACCGGGTGCAACCCACCAGCCGCGAGCCGTTCCGGAGCTGTTTGATGGCGAGTTCCCCGCCGTGGGTACCGCCGCACTCCGGACACGAGCCGATCACCTGGTCTTCGCTCTCGTCGGCTTCCTCGGCCTTGCAGAGCGGACACCCGTGGACAAAGGTGCTACGGCCGGCCAGCATCTTGACTTCCCGGAGGTCGTGTTCCTCGCATGTCTCAGCAAGGATGTACGGCTCGCCAGTGCTCGGGAGCGGGAGTGTGAACCGGCAGTTGGGGTAGCCGTCACACCCGACGAAATACGATCCCCGTCGACTCCGGCGGACGAGGAGGTCCTCGCCACACTCCGGACACGGCCCAAGGGTCTTGTCCGCCTTGAGCGACTTCTGAAGATGTTTTCCGATATCTGATCGGGATTCATCCAGGGCATCGAAGATGCGGTCGAGCGTTTCCCGGGACTCCTCGGTGACGTCTTCGAGGGCCTTCTCGCCGTTCGCGATGGCGGTCATGTCCTCTTCGAGCTCGCGGGTCATCTCCTCGCTCACGATCAGGTCGGCGAACTCCTCGGCGGCCTCGACGACCGCCGTCGCGAGCTGGGTGGGCCTGGGCGGATCGTTCTCGATATACCCCCGGTCGTAGAGCTTCTCGAGGACATTATGACGCGTACTCTTGGTCCCGATCCCGAGTTCCTCCATCTTCTCGACGAGCCGGGACTGGCCGTGCCGCCGGGGTGGTTGGGTCTCCTTCTCCTCCAGGCGCACCTCCTCGATGCCAAGGCTCTCGCCTTCGTCTACGTCCGGGACGTAGTTCTCGCTCGTGTTGAAGTAGGGATAGAACGCGTGATACCCGCGGTCGAGCAGGCGCTTGCCGTTGGCCTTGAGCGAGAGCCCGCCTGCGTCAGCCACCACCCGGAGATGTTCCCAGATGGCAGGCTCGGCCAGGGTCGCAAAGAACCGCCGCACGACGAGTTCATATACCTCCCACTCGTCCTCCGACAGGTCACCGCGGTCCGGCACGTCCGGCGTGGGGTGGATCGGGGGGTGGTCAGTCGTCTCCGTGTCCCCGCGGGTCGGGGACAGATCGTCCGCGGCCAAGAGGGCTTCGGCGTCGTCCGCGAAGGCGGTCTCCGTGAACACCGAAAGCAAGTCCGCGGGTTCGAGATCGGCCGGATACACGGTGTTGTCCGTCCGGGGATAGGTGATGTACCCGGCCGTATAGAGGTCCTCGGCAATGCTCATCGCCCGGCCGGCGTTGAACCCAATGGCCCCCGCGGCACGGATGTACTGGGTCGTATTGAACGGGGCCGGCGGGTCGTCGGTCCGCCGGCGACGCGACACTGAGTCGACGGTGCCGGCGACGGCTTCGAGGAGGGTTTCGTGGGTGGATTCGGCCACGCCTCCATCCCAGATCCGCTCGGCCTCGTTGCCGTCTTCGTCCTCGTAGAAGTACTGGGCTTCGAAGCTCGACCCGTTCTTCTGGAAGGCGGCGAACAGCTCCCAGTACTCCTCGGGGTCAAACGCCTGGATCTCCCGCTCTTTGTCGACGATGAGCTTGAGCGTGGGGGACTGGACTCGCCCCACGCTGATGAAGTCCTGGCCCATCTGTCCGGCCGAAAGCGAGAGAAAGCGGGTCAGTGCCGCGCCCCAGATCAGATCGATCACCTGGCGGGCTTCGCCCGCTTCCGCCAGATCGAAGTCGAGGTCGTCGGGGTTAGCGAACGCATCCTTGACCTCGTTTTCCGTGATCGAGGAGAAGCGGACCCGCTCGATAGGCGCGGACTCGGTTACCTCCCGGACGAGTTCGTAGGCCTCCTTCCCGATGAGTTCGCCCTCTCGATCGTAGTCAGTCGCGATGACTACCGCGTCTGCCTCCCGAGCGAGCCGCTGGAGGCTGGTGACGATCTGGGGCTGGGTCACCCGGGTCTCGATGGACGCGTGGACCAGTTCAGCCGGCTCCACGTCGCGCCACTCCTCGTATTCCTCGGGGAAGTCGACGCCCACGACATGCCCGGAGAGGCCGATGACCCGGTGGGTACCCCAGGCGTAGACGTCGACGCCACCCACCCGTTCAGTGCTCGCGGAGCCGTCGCTGAGAATCTCCGCGATGCGTCGTGCCGCGTTGTTCTTCTCGGTGACGATGAGTTCCACGATATCCACCAGTCGGTTGGTCTGTTGGCGCTAAGCCGGAACCCTTTGTAAGGATTTCGTCGTGGAAATCGCCTGCGGGCCCGCGGGTGCAGCCGCCCGCGTGAGCGGCGACAGAATCGTTCTCAGGCGAGGTGTCTGCGGGCCTTCACTCAGCCAGTCCTCCCCCCCCCCTGGCCCCGAGGATTCGCGAAGGTGATCGATCGCTCCTTGCGGCGCGTTCAGTCGCCTGGGTGGTAGACTGGGTATTCCACAGTATATAATAGATAAAAGGTGGGGCAAACTCAATCACGTGCAACTCCTGAGGTAGGACAACACGGGACCTGTTCCAGACCCCTGATTTGTTCCGCGAGACGAGCCAGATACCCACGTCAGGCTGTACTCTCGCCGAGTGAGGCAACGTTTCCGGAATCGCAGTAGATGAAGGACTGGGTCGATCCCTCTTCGACGCTGGCTCCGATGGGTACCATGATGACGCCCTTCCCGTGGGGTTCGATGACGTAGTCATCCGCCCGCTGTGGCGGTTGTTCGGGGACCGCTTCCCAATCAGCTGGCAGATCTTCGGACCACTTTGTCCCCATTCTCTGGGAGCCTCTTCCAAATCCCATTCATTAGTGCTATCGATTCTCACGAATATTGCCTCCCCTACCCCCACGAGCTCCCTGTCCTGCAACAATTTTCCGGGGTGGCTACCTGAGGCGCCTCACTCGAGGCGCTCTCTCAACAGCTGATTCACCGTGCCCGGATCGGCACTCCCGCCCGTCTTCTGCATCACCTGTCCAACGAGGAAATTGATCGCCCCGTCCTCGCCGCTCTTGACGTCCTCGACGGCCTCCGGATTCTGCTCGATGGCCTCGGTGACCGCCATCGCCACGGCGTCATCGTCGGTCTTCCCGAGGTCCTGTTCCTCGACAATAGCATCGGGTCCCGAGCCCGTATCCAGCATCTCTCGGAGCACCACCTCGTGGGCGTTCTTCTCGGTGATCTCTTCGTCCGCGACGAGTTCGACGAGACGGCTGAACTCCTCCAGCCGGTGGGCCACATCGGTGATCGTCATGTCCCGATAGTTGAGCTCCCCGAGCAGGTTGTCCGCGACCCAGGTCGCCGCAAGTTCAGCGTCGAACCGATCCGCGACGTCCTCGAAGAAGTCCGCGACCTGCTTGGTGGAGGTCAATTTCGAGGCTGACTCCCCATCGAGGCCGTACTCGGCCTGGAACCGCTCCCGTCGGGCCTCCGGCAGCTCCGGGATCGGGATCTCCTCGCGCCAGTGGGCGACTTCCAGCGGCGGGAGGTCGGCCTCGCGGAAGTAACGATAGTCCTTCTCGGCCTCCTTCGACCGCATCGAGACCGTAATGGCTCGGGACTCGTCCCAGTGTCTAGTCTCCTGGGTCACCTCCCGGCCGCGCTGGATGGCGTTCCGCTGGCGGGTTATCTCGTAGGAGAGGGCCTTCTCTGCGCCCTTGTGACTCGAGATGTTCTTGACCTCGGTCCGGTTTGCGGCCTCGAGGACCTCGGTGTCGATTGCCCCGGCCGCCCCAAGGTCGTCTTCTGAGACCATCGAGATGTTTGCGTCGACTCGTAAGCTCCCGTCACGCTGCCCGTCGTAGATGCCGAGGTACTGGAGTACCTCTTCGAGTTTGGCGAGGAAGGCCCGCACCTCCCCCGCGCTGCGGAAATCGGGCTCGGTGACGATCTCCATCAACGGCACCCCCGCTCGGTTGTAGTCGACGAGCGTATAATCAGCCGTATCGATGCTCCCGCCGACGTGCTGGAGACTTCCCGGATCCTCCTCGAGATGGGCCCGTTCGATGCCGATCTCCCGAAGTGTGCCCTGGTGGGAGATCTCGAGGCTGCCGCCAGAACAGATCGGGGCGTCGTACTGGGTGATCTGGAAGCCTTTCGGAAGGTCGGGATAGAAGTAGTTCTTCCGGTGGAACCGGGTGCGCTCGGGGATCTCAGCCTCGATTGCCTTCCCGAGCTTGACCGCGGCTTCCACGACGGCCTCGTTCACTACCGGGAGAGCGCCCGGCAGTCCGAGACACACCGGGCACGTGTGGGTATTCGGCTCGGCCTCGGCGATGTCGGTCGAACACCCGCAGAAGATCTTTGTGTCCGTCTCGAGCTGGACGTGGACCTCCAGACCGATCACGGCGGCCAACTCGTCCGTCGATGCGGCCTGCATGCTCATTGACGCGAGATTTGGTCGGGACTGGCTTAGGGCTAACGAACGGAGGGGCCCGGTCACCGACGTGGGCCCGGATGACCCACAGCCGGGAGCAGAATCCAGAGGGAGGCCATCCCGCACCATCGGGACAGATTCCCGTGCCGAGGTGAAACCGACAGGCCACCAGCTCCCGTGTGTCACTAGGGGGTCAATCTTCCAGTCGAAACAGCCCGTATTCGATATTTCATCAACAATAATATATGTTGTATCATCACCCGATAATACCACGAAAGCGGGCCCATAACCCCGAAGTTCGATGAATTGTCTTACGGTTGTCTGACGTACGGTTTATAGGGCTCGAACCTGCTTTTGCCTATTATGAGTCAGGATCGGGAGCGGCCGCTTGAGGAGCGGGTCGCCGAACTCGCCGCGAACGTGGACGGGCTGACCACCGAGCTGGTCGACGCCAAGGAGCGGATCCGGGAGCTGGAGGTCGAACTCGGCATCCGCGACGAGGCCGAGGCGGAGGACTTCGACGAGTCGATGACGGTCGAGGAACTCTTCGAGGAGGCCGATGCCGATCCGATCGCGGAGGACACCGAGGAATCCGAGGGATCGGAATCGGAGACACCCGGGGACGACATCATTGTCGGGTAACTCCCGATGTACATCGACGAGATCGTCCTGGAAAATTTCAAGAGCTTCGGTCGCACCACGAAGATTCCCGTCTACGAGGACTTCACCACCATCAGCGGTCCGAACGGCTCGGGCAAATCCAACATCATCGACGCGATCCTCTTCGCTCTGGGTTTGGCCCGGACCCGCGGCATGCGAGCCCAGAAGCTCACCGATCTCATCTACAATCCCTCACACGAGGATGACACCGACCACGAGGGGCCACGCGAAGCCTACGTGGAGGTCGTGCTCGATAACACCGATCGCACCGTCACCCGGTCCCAGCTGGTCAACGCCGTCGGCAGCGAGGACATCAACACTGTCGACACCATCCGGGTGAAACGCCGGGTGAAACAGACCGAGGACAACTACTACTCCTATTACTACCTCAACGGCCGATCGGTCAACCTCTCCGACATCCAGGACATGCTCTCCGCAGCCGGGGTCGCCCCCGAAGGCTACAACGTGGTGATGCAGGGGGACGTGACCGGCATCATCCAGATGACTCCCCACGAGCGCCGCGAGATCATCGACGAGATCGCCGGCGTCGCGGAGTTCGACCAGAAGAAGGCAGACGCCTTCGAGGAACTCGAGGTGGTGCGCGAGCGGATCGGCGAGGCCGAACTCCGGATCGAGGAGAAAGAAGACCGGCTGACCCAGCTCGAAGACGAACGGGAGACCGCCCTCGAGTACCAGGGACTCCGGGAAGAAAAACAGGAGTACGAAAGCTATATCGACGCCGCCGAACTCGAGGAGAAGCGGGCGGATCTCGCGGACACGAGAGGCGACATCGATGCCAGGAATGAGCGTCTGGAAGCGCTCCGGGTCGAACTCGAGGAGCGAACTGAGCGGGTTCGATCACTGGAAGAGGACCTCGAGGATCTCAACGCCGAGATCGAACGGAAGGGCGAGGACGAACAGCTGGCGATCAAACGCGAGATGGAGGAGATCAAAGGCGACATCTCGCGGCTCGAAGACCAAGTGTCCACGGCCGAGGAGCGAATCGAGGAGGCCGAGGAGGCGCGCCGACAGGCCTTCGTGAAGATCGACCGGAAGCAGGAGGCCATCGATGACCTCGAGGACGACATCCGCCAGATCAAGGTCGAGAAGGCCTCGCTCAAGACCGACCGACAGGAGAAGGTCTCCGAGGTCGAGGAGATCCAGGGGGAGATCGACGCGGTCGACACCGAGTACGACGACCGCAAAACCGACCTCGAGGAGGCAAAGGACCGTCTCGAGGCCGCCAAAAGCGAGCGGAACGAGCTCCAGCGCCAGAAGGACCGTCTTCTCGACCAGGCACGGCGTCGTTCGAACGAACTCAGCGATGCCCGGACGAGGCTCGAGGACGCCCAGGGCGAACTCGAGGAGATCGAGGAGCGCATCGAGGACCTCGAACGCGAACTCGAGAAGGCCGAACGAAACGAGTCCCAGATCGCCGAGGTCGTCGAGGATCTCAAGACGGAAAAGCGGGAGTACCAGTCCGACATCGACGCCATCGAGGACGACCTCGCGGAGGCCCGCGAGGAGTACGCCAGGCTCGAAGCCCAGGCCGAGCAGAACGGGGACAGCTCGTTCGGCCGGGCCGTCACGACGGTGCTGAACAGCGACATCGACGGGGTCCACGGCGCCATCGCCGAACTTGGCGGCGTCTCTGGGGACTACGCGACCGCCTGTGAGACCGCGGCGGGCGGGCGGATGGCCCACGTGGTAGTCGACGACGATAGCGTGGGCCAGCGGTGCATCGAGTACCTCAAGTCCCGCAACGCGGGCCGGGCTACCTTCCTCCCAATCTCGAAGATGGACGTGCGCCGGTTGCCGGAGCCCCCATCGGTGCCGGGAGTCGTGGACTTCGCGTACAACCTGGTGGACTTCGATGAGGAGTACGCCCCCGTGTTCTCCTACGTCCTGGGCGATACGCTGGTGGTGGAGGACATGGAGACCGCCCGTGACCTCATGGGCGAGTTCCGGCTGGTGACCCTGGATGGCGATCTCGTCGAGAAGAGCGGTGCCATGACCGGTGGAAGCCGCTCGGGGTCCCGGTACTCCTTTTCGAAGGCCGGCAAGGGGCAACTCCAGCGCGTAGCCGAACGCATCGAGGAGCTCGAGGCCGAACGGTCCTCCATCCGGGAGGATCTCCGGGCCACCGAAGACCGCCTGGAGGACGCCCGCGAGAAGCGCTCGGACGCACTCGAACAGGTCCGGGACATCGAGACGGAGATCGCCCGAGCCGAGCGTACCTACGAGGAGACCGAAACCGAGATCGAGGACCTCCACGAACGCATCGAGGAGCTCGAGGCCGAACGCGAGGACGTCGACGAGGAGATGCAGGCCCTCGACACCGACATCGCAGCGACCACCGAGACGATGGAGGAGGTCCGCGAGCGGATCGAGGAGTTAGAGAGCGAACTCGAGGATTCGAAGATCCCAGAGCTGACCGCGGAGAAGGAGGCCGTCGAAGCCGAGATCGGCGACATCGACGACCGTATCGACGACCTCGACGGCGATCTCAACAGTCTCCAGCTCGAGAAGCAGTACGCCGAAGAGGCCATCGAGGAGCTACACGACGAGGTCGAATCCGCCCAGAACAAGAAGGCCGATCAGCAAGATCGGATCGAGGAACTCGAGGCAACCATCGAAGAGAAGGAGGCGGCTCTGGCGGAGAAGGAGGTCGAAGTCGAGAAGCTCGAAGAAGAGCTCACCGACCTCAAGGCCGAACGCGAGGAGCTCCGCGAGGAGTTGAAAGAAGCCCGCGAGGCCCGCGACGAGAAGAAACAGGAGGTCGAGGGGGTCAGGAACCGACTCGAGAGCCTCGAGAAGGCAGCCGCTCGGCTCGAAGCCGAGATCGAAGACCTCGAGGAATCCGTCGAGGCCTACGACCAGGAGGAGATCCCCGACCTCCAGGAGGTCGAGCGCAACGTCCGCCGCCTCGAACGCCAGATGGCCGAACTCGAGCCGGTCAACATGAAGGCCATCGAGGAGTACGAGCGGGTCGAGGAAATCCACGCGAGGCTCACGGAGAAGAAGGACGAGCTCGTCGAGGAGCGCGACGCCATCGAGGAGCGGATCGAGCGCTACGATCGCCAGAAGCGCGAGACATTCATGGAGGCCTACGAGGGCATCAACAAGCAGTTCCAGAACATCTTCACCCGGCTCTCCGATGGGACTGGCGAGCTGGTCCTCGAAGATCCCGAGGACCCCTTCGACGGTGGCATGACCATGCGAGCCCAGCCGGGTGATAAACCCATCCAGCGGCTTGACGCCATGTCGGGTGGCGAGAAGTCCCTGACCGCTCTAGCCTTCATCTTCGCGGTCCAGCGCTACAACCCCGCGCCGTTCTACGCGCTCGACGAGATCGACGCCTTCCTCGACGCAGCCAACGCCGAACGAGTCGGTGAGATGGTGGACGAGCTGGCGAGCGAGGCCCAGTTCATCGTGGTCTCCCACCGCTCGGCGATGTTGGAGCGGTCCGAGCGCGCCATCGGCGTCACGATGCAGGAGAACAACAAGTCCGCAGTGACGGGGATCGACCTCGCGGACAGACAGGAGGTGACCGCCGATGACTGACGTCGCACTCCTCGAGGACCAGGACCTCGACGGGGAGGCGGAGGAGCACGACGAGGACGTCGAACCGGTCGAACTCCTCGTCCAGCTCGCGAAGCAGGGCGAGATCGATCCCTGGGACATCGACATCGTCGAGGTCACGGACAAGTTCCTGGACGCCCTCGACGACGGCGATCTCCGGGCCTCCGGCCGCGCCCTGTTCTACGCGAGCGTGCTCCTCAGGATGAAGTCGGACGAGATGTTGGTCGTCAGTGAGGAACCAGCCGATGACGGCGATGAACTCGTCGATCCGATCGCGGACTGGGAAGACTCCTTGCCGCCGACCGAGGCGATGACGGAGGGCGATCCGATCGCGGCGCTGGAGACAGAGATGGACCGGCGCCTGGACCGCAAGAAGGCCAGGGGAACGCCCGAAACGCTCGATGAACTCGTCCGGGAGCTCCGCGAGGCCGAACGCGGGTCCTGGTGGAAACAGCGGCGGAGTTACGACACCGCTAACTCCCCGCAGGGATTCGGTCGTGGCGTTCAGACCTTGGATTACCACGCGGGCGACGAGATGCGCCAGGAGGGTGAGCCGGGCGAAGCCGAGGTGACGGGCGCGACCCACAAGGAAGATATCGACGAACTCATCGAGGCCGTCCGGGCCGAACTCGAGGTCCGGTACAACCGCGGTCGGGCCGAAGTCCTGTTCGAAGAGATCGCCACCGCTGCAGGCTCCCGCATCGAGTCATTCCTCGCCCTCCTCTTCCTCTCCCACCGGGGCGAGGTCTTCCTCAAGCAGGACGAACTCTTCGGTGACCTCTGGATCCAGGACCCCACGGGACCGAAAGGCGCCGAAGAAGCGATCGCCGATTGAGGGGACGACCAGCGGAGCACAGACAATTTACATTCGAACAGCCCATACCGACAGCCGGCCCGTATTATATGTACTCCTCGACCAGCAATTCGACGCTCTCGAGCGTGGATTCGGGCACATGGTCTATCGGGGTGTTGATCGTACCCGCCATGGCCGATCCGCACTCACAGTCCCGTTCGGCCGGCATCTCTCGAATGGCCGACTCGACGGCGTTCTTGATCGCCTCCTCGTTGTGCTCCGCGTTCGCCAGGACCTCCTCGAGGGAGACCTCCGCATCTTCCTTCCAGACGTCCCAGTCGGTCACACCGGCGATGGTGGCGTAACACAGTTCGGCTTCCCTGGCGAGTTTTGCCTCCGGGATGGCGGTCATGCCGATGATGTCGAAGCCCTGGTCGCGGTAGAACTCGCTTTCGGCCCGCGTCGAGAACTGCGGCCCTTCGATGGTGACGTAGGTCCCCCCTTGCTGCACGTCGGCGTCGCTCGCGTCCCTGGCGGCGGCTTCGAGGACACTGGACAGGTGCGGACAGAACGGCTCGGCGAAGCCCTGATGGACCACCATGCCCTCGCCGAAGAAGGTGTACTCGCGGTGGCGGGTACGATCGAAGAGCTGATCCGGGAGGACCAGCGTCCGCGGTTCCAGGTCCTCGCGTAGGCTCCCCACGGCGTTGCTGGCGATGACCCGTTCGACGCCGAGTTGCTTGAAGGCGTAGATGTTCGCCCGGTAGGGGAGATCAGTGGGCGAATACTGGTGATGGCGCCCGTGTCGCGGGATGAATGCGATCTCGGTTCCAGTGTCACCGAACTCCCCGACGGTGACCGGCGCACTCGGTGCCCCGAACGGCGTCTCGATGTCCCGTTCCCGGACGTCAGTGAGGGGTAGGGCCTCGTAGATTCCGCTACCCCCGATAAATCCTATCATACCCCAGCCTGTGACCGAACCGCCCTAAACGATTGCGCTCCAACGACCACACGAGACGAGATCGGCGGTCGGCGAGGACCTCGAGACCCGATACGGGACCCGGACTGAGCCGGGCACGAAGCTGGCCGGACCCACATAGATAGCAGGCGAGCTATTCCCTCTATAATTTGGCTGGCAATACCCGATCAATTGGGAGCCATGGGTATGAGTCACAACGCGTACTCCATAGATGGGTGCCAAACAACATGATCGATACCCACCGACGGAGAGTACTCGGAAGCATCGGCGCGGGAGCCGCCCTCCTGGCCGGCAGCACTGCCATGGTTTCAGCCCGTGGAAAGCCCCAAGAGAAGGGGCCCGGTGACGGCACGATCGCCGATATCCGTGTCGTTCACGCGATACCCGACGCACCGCCGGTCGACGTCGCAGTCGACGGCGGTGGGGTCCTGGACGAATTCCCGTTCGCGGCGATAAGCCCGTACGTCGACCTCAGGAAGGGAAGCTACCAGGTTACCGTTACCGCCGATGAAGATACTGAAACCGTCAACGTGTTCGACCAGGAGTTCTCACTCGAGGCGAATACGGATTACACTGTCGCGGCCACCGGAACGCTCGAGGGATCGGAGGATGCCGACCCAGCCCTCGTGCCCTTCGTCGATGACAACGATCCCGCCCCTGCTGACGCGGCCCGGGTGAGAGCCGTTCACCTCTCGCCCGACGCCCCCGCGGTGGATGTGGCCGTCGCTGACGGCGGCCCTGTCCTGATCGAGGGGCTCTCGTTCCGTGCCGCGAGCGACTACATCGAGGTCCCAGGTGGCGACTACACGCTCGCCATCCAGCCGGCCGGTAGCGGCACCGATCTCTTCACCTTCGAGGTATCCCTCGAGAACGCCACGACTTACAGCGCGTTCGCGTTGGGCACGCTCTTCGACGAGGACGGTACAATCCAGACCGGCGGTGACGAGGGCTTCCGTGTGATCCCGACCCTCGACGCCAAATCCCCCACCAAGTCCCGCGGGAAGCCATAATCGCCGCACCGACGACGCAGCATCTCGGTTTTTCTCTGCGCGGATGTCAGAAGCGGTCGCCCTGTCCCCAGCTCAGTTCCCGGCAAGCACCCACTGGTCCTCGCCGACCTGTTCGACGACGTCGCGGCGTTGCATCTCCGTCATGACCTCCCCGAGTCGGTCCGGTTGGGCGATCTCCATCTCGATCCGGCGGATCATGTGATACTCGGAGAGCAAGTGACGGATATCCGCCTTCGAGTAGGTCTCCTGGTCGGCCTTCTCCATGACCCCTTCAATGAGGTCGACCATATCCTCGACGAAGTTCCAGGGATAGACGACCCAGGCCCACTCCTCGAGGCGTTCGCCCATGAAGTCCGGTTCGAACTCGCTGGTCTGGAGGAGCTGTAAGGTCGCGGTGCGGACGTCGTTCGGATTTCGGTCGGTCACGTAGTCGTGGGCGTGCTGCAGGGAGCCACCAGTGTCCGCGATGTCGTCGACGATCAGGACGTCCTTGCCCTCGACGGAGCCTTCGGGCATTGGATACCTGATCTCCGGTTCGCCGGTCTTCGCGGCAGTGCCGACATAGTGTTCCATCTTGAGGCTCGTCAGGTCGTCGAGTCCGAGGAAATCACAGAGAACCCGCCCCGCGAACCAGCCGCCGCGGGCCAGCGCCACGATCACGTCAGGTTCGAAGGAAGCCGCCTTTACCTCGTCTGAGACCTCGCGGGCGAGGCCGTAGATGTAATCCCAGTTCGTGATCGTGCACCTGAATTCGTCGGGAAGGTCGGCCATAGGGTTCGGTCACCATCGCGGACTCACGGGAGGTGGTACATTAAGTACTGTGTGTCTCACCGCCGTGTGAAAAAGCGGGTGCCGCTCTGGACCGAGTCGGGGGAGAGGGGAAGGGGGAAAGGGAATGACCGGCCAGGTCGAACTCGACACCCACCCGATGCTCACACGGGGGCTATTTCAGGATTACTATTGAACACCTTACCTTGTCAGCCAGGTGTGTACACGAGTCGACGGTGACGTGCATTAATGGAATCGTCCCCGAGACCAGGATCCGACGGTTCGGTATCAGAAAGCCGATACCCCACCTCCAACGCCCGCTGCTTCCGAACCGGCTGAGGGGATTGCGGAAAACCATCGCCATACTCGTGACGGAGGCTTGATTGTGGACGGTCACACACCGGTAGACATGGATCACCGACGGGCGCTCCTGGTGGACGCGTTCACGACGGAACCGTACACCGGGAATCCGGCAGGGGTCGTCCCGGACGCCGACGGACTCGACGAGGAACAGATGCAGGCCATCGCGGCCGAGATCGGGGCGAGCGAGACCGCGTTCCTCAAACCCTCGGATCACGCCGACCGCCGGCTCAGGTACTTCACCCCCTCGACCGAGGTCGACCTCTGCGGCCATGCGACCATCGCGAGCCTCTCGTACCTCTCCCGGGCCGAGGAATTCGACAAAGGGACCTACGAGATCGAGACGAACGTGGGCACGCTCCCAGTCGAGGTGGGCGAGGATGGTCGGCTCTGGATGACGCAGTCGACTCCGGAAGTCAGGGCGGCCGACGTATCCATCGGGGAGGTCTCCAGGGCCCTGGGGATCGAGGAGCGCGCCATCGAAGAAGTCGAAGCGGATCTCCCGATAGCGAGGGCATCCACCGGCCTCCCATTCCTGATAGTTCCAGTCGCGTATCTGGAGGATCTGGGACAGGCCGAACCGGATTTCCAGGCCATCGAGCGGCTGGCCGAGTCGGCGAGCGCCGATGGGGTCTACGCGTTCACGTTCGATACCCTCGATGCCGCCTCGACGGGACACGGTCGCGCCTTCGTCCCCGGCGCCGGCGTTCCCGAAGACCCGGTAACCGGGACCGCCAGCGGGGCGGTCGGCGGCTACCTGCGACACTTCGGCGCATTCGACGAGATGCCCGATGAATTGACCTTCGAGCAGGGCCATTACGTCGACAGACCGGGTCGGGTCGCGGTCCAGGTCGCTGGCGAGGTTTCGGTCGGGGGGCGGGCGGTGGTCACAATGGATGGCCGCATCGCCGAGCCAGATGCCGACGAGGACGACATCATCGAGGTATAAGGCTCGGACCGATCCAGCAACCAGGCGGAGCCCTGCCCCAGGCCGGAAAAGAGGTCCTGACCGCCCTCGTGACGGCCCTTTACATAGTATCAGGTCCGTAATGCACTCGATGGAGGACGTGCTGTGGCACCTCCTGGCCAGCTCACGCGGGGGTCCAACCCGGGTCGCCATCCTCCGCGCGATCGAGGCCAAACCCAGGAACGCGAACGAGCTGGCCGAGTCACTCGACATGGATTACACCACGATCCGTCATCACACGGACATCCTGGTCGAGAACAACGTCCTCCGGAGGAGCGCGGACGAATACGGGGCCCTGTACCTCTTCACCGAACAGGTACAGACCCACTGGGACACCGTCGAGGAGATACTCGATGTCGTCGACTGAGCACCCAAAGCGGGACGAAATTTGGACAGCGCATTTAACCCAGAGAGGCAAAGGGGTGAATCGATGAACGAGTGGCTCACCGTCGGCCGGCTCGCGACGGGGCTGAATCTCGTCCTGCTCGCGGGCCTGAGCTACATCTGGCTCCGGAACTACCTCGACCACGGGGCCCGTCATACCCTCGCATTGTTGATCTTCGGCGGGTTTCTCGTCGTGGAGAACGTGGTCTGGCTCTACCTCTACGTCGTGGCGGAGACCTACGTGGCCTGGTATCTCGCGACCACCGTGGACATCCAGATCGCCATCACGAGTCTCTGTGTCCTCGAGACCGTCGCGCTACTCGTGCTAGCCCGGCTGACATGGCAGTAGATCCCCGAACTCGGTGGGCACCGGATGAGTCGGTACGCAGGAAATTGCGGACGAATTTTGGACGAAGTTCGGAAAATGCTCAATAATCTAATGACTTTGGATAGTGCATGGAGCTACCACGCCGACGGCTCCTCGCCGTCGCGTCAGGTGCATTGACGCTGCCCCTTTCCGGGTGTGTGGAGGGCGGTCTCGGCGGAGATGACGGGGAAAACGGCGCCGGAATGGATACCACGACTGAGACGGACACGACTCAAGCGGACACAACCGAGGCCGACACCACTGAAACTGACGAGACGACGTCCGAAGCGTCTGAAGAGGGCGGGCCGACGCTCGCGGTCGAGACCGTCGACGCATACAGCGACATCGTGGTCGGGCCGGATGGTTCGACAGTATACATGTTCGAACCGGACCCCGCCGACGCAAGCGGGAGTGCCTGCACGGGAGACTGTGCGGACGCGTGGCCACCTCTTACCGTCGAGGACCCGGCTTCCATCTCCGTCGGAGATAACATCACCGGCTCCGTCGAGACGTTCCAGCGGGAGGACGGCTCCCTCCAGGTCGCGCTCGGTGGCTGGCCGCTGTATTCGTTCCAGGGCGACGCGGAACCAGGCGACATCTCGGGCCAGGGAGTGAATCAGGCCTGGTGGGTACTCGCTCCGAACGGACGCCCCCGCGAACCGGCTGTTCAGGTGCGAGAGCATCCCGATCTCGGCCCGATCCTGACGGACGAGGACGGGATGACCCTGTACATGTTCGAAATGGATGCACAAGGGAGCGGTAAGAGCGTCTGTACGGACGGCTGTGCCGAGGCCTGGCCACCGCTAACCGTCGACGCTGGCAGAGAGCTGCTGGCCGGGGGCGGGGTCACCGCCGAGGTCGGGACGATCACCAGACCGAGCGGCTCGAGGCAGGTAACGGTCGCTGGATGGCCGGTCTACGGTTTCCAGAACGACGAGGAAGTGGGTGACACCGCTGGTCACGGCGTGACCGAGTCCTGGTGGGTCCTCGCCCCGGACGGGTCGCCAATCCGCCCGGACTCCGCAATGGAGACGACCACCACAGAGAACGGGACTGGTGAATCGACCAACGAAACGAACACGACGACATCGACCACAACGACGACCACGGCCACCACGACCGAAGACCCGGGCGGAGGGGGCGATTACTGAGCGCTGAACGCGAAGAGAGACGCGGGTTATTCGTTCCCGGGGAAGTCGAACTCGTCGCTGTCCTTCAGATTCCGTAGCTCCCGGTTGACCGATTGCAGATCCTGCTGCATGTCAGCCAGACGGTCGTCCAGAACGGCCACGATGTCGCTTTTGACGTGTTCCGTGTCGAACGTATCAGAGAGGTCCTCCTCTATGGCCCCCGAAAGGGTCATGTACATGGCCCAGGCTTTGCCCCCACGCCAGATTGCGATCCCCAGCGCGATGGGCACCAGACCAAGGTAACTTCGACCGGTGGGTCCGGGGATTCCCAGCCCGTAGAGGTTCCCGGACCCCTGGGTATACGCGACGTATATTCCGAGGGCGACAAGGGCGACGCCGACCAGCGCCAGCCCACTGGTGATGAGGAAGTACTTCCCGGCCCAGGAAAGCGAGCGTCTCCGGTCCATAGCGGGCCGACGGGTGGTAAGTCCTATAAATCCTGTGTCCTGGGCCAGTTCGTCCTGACCTTCGCAAACTTGATGACCGAGGTGGGGGACTAGTCACCTGTCACATGCCTGTACGCTGGCTGGAAGATATCAGGGCCGACGACGTCGGCAGCGTCGGCGGTAAGGGGGCCTCCCTCGGAGAGATGACAGACGCCGGGCTGCCGGTCCCGCCCGGGTTCGTAGTTACCGCGGACACATATCGTTCGTTCATCGAGGAGACGGGAATCGACGAGGAGTTGTTCGAGGTGGTCGACATCGACGCCGAAGACTCGACGGCGCTCGCCGAGGCTGGCTCGAGGGCCAAAGAACTCATCCTCGAGACCGACATGCCAGAATCGATCCAGACGGAGGTGCTTGCCGCCTACGACCAGCTTGAGGGTGGGGACGCCTTCGTCGCGGTCCGCTCCTCTGCGACGGCCGAAGACCTGCCGGATGCCAGCTTCGCCGGTCAACAGGAGACCTTCCTCAATATCACGAGGGAGAACCTCCTCGACCGGGTCAGACGGTGTTGGGCGTCGCTTTTCACCCAGCGAGCCATCTACTACCGCCAGCAACAGGGCTACGACCACGACGTCGTCGACATCGCGGTGGTCATCCAGCAGATGGTCGACGCCGAGAAGAGCGGGGTGATGTTCACCAGCCATCCATCGACCGGGGCGCCAACCGTCATCATCGAGGCTGCCTGGGGCCTGGGGGAAGCTGTCGTGTCCGGGTCGGTCTCCCCCGACAACTACGTGGTAGACCGTCAGACCGGCGAAGTCGAGGATGTCACCGTCTCCGACAAGAAGGTCATGATGGTCAGGGACGAGGAGACGGGCGAGACCGTGGAACGAGAGGTCGAGTCCGAGCGGCGATCCGCCCGAGTCCTCGACGACGACCTCATCGGGGACCTGGTCGAGTTGGGCAGAAAGGTTGAGGACCATTACGGGACCCCACAGGACGTGGAGTGGGCGACCGTCGATGGGGACGTGTACATGTTGCAGTCCCGCCCGATAACGACCATCGACACCCAGCAGGCTGAGCAAGCGGCGACGGCCGAGGACGATAACGGTTCGGAACTCCTGTCCGGCCTGGGTGCCAGCCCCGGAATGGCCTCGGGAGCAGTCCGCGTCGTCCAGAAACTCGATCAACTCGACAAGGTTGGGAAGGGGGATATCATCGTCACCGAGATGACGACGCCCGATATGGTCCCGGCGATGAAGCGAGCGGCAGGAATCATCACAGACGAGGGCGGGATGACCAGTCACGCGGCCATCGTCTCCCGAGAACTCGGCGTCCCGGCGGTCGTCGGCTCCGGCTCGGGGACTGAAGTCCTCCGGGACGACCAGATCGTGACCATCGATGGCGACCGCGGGGCTATCATGGAGGGCCGGAAGGCTGCCGAGGCCAAAGAGCGCGAGCCGGTCGAGGAAGCGAGGCCCAAGGCACCGGTGAAGCCGATGACCGCGACCGAAGTAAAGGTCAATGTCTCCATCGCGGAAGCCGCCGAACGGGCGGCGGCGACGGGGGCAGACGGCGTCGGACTCCTCCGAATCGAGCACATGATCTTGGGGACGAATAAGACCCCGGACCGGTATCTCGCGGACCACGGGGTCAGGGCCTACGTAAACGAGATCGTGGAGGGAGTTCGCGGCGTCGCCGACGAGTTCTATCCGCGCCCGGTGCGGGTCCGGAGCCTCGACGCCCCGACGGACGAGTTCCGACAGTTAGAGGGCGGCGACGAGGAACCCGTCGAGCACAATCCGATGCTGGGCTGGCGGGGAATCCGGCGAAGCCTCGACGAACCCGACGCATTCAAACACGAGCTCGAGGCGTTCAAACGCTTGTACGAGATGGGGTACGACAACGTCGAGATCATGTTCCCGCTGGTCAACGACGCCACGGATGTCGCCAGGGTCAAAGAACTGATGCAGGAGGTAGGGATCGACCCCGAGAAACGGACCTGGGGGGTCATGGTCGAGACGCCGGCCAGCGTGATGACGGTGGGCGACATGGCCGAGGAGGGCATCGACTTCGCGTCGTTCGGCACGAACGATCTCACCCAGTATACCCTGGCCGTCGATCGCAACAACGAGAACGTCTCGGACCGGTTCGACGAACTTCACCCCGGCGTCCTTGGACTCATCAGCGAGACCATCCAGACGTGTCGCGAACACGGCGTCGACACCAGTATCTGCGGGCAGGCGGGGTCCAAGCCGGAGATGGTTCGATTCCTGGTGAACGAGGGTATCTCCTCCATCTCGGCGAACATCGACGCGGTGCGTGATGTGCAACACGAGGTAAAGCGGGTCGAACAGAAGATGCTCCTCGAATCGGTCCGGGACTGACGGCCGCGACAATCTCCCGGCCCCCAAGCCCCGCATCCCTCGGACCCCCCAGATCCAACCTTCCGAGGCACAGTTCCTGATTCAACACCTTCCGACCCATCCTTCTCCTCCAACTCCGTCCGGGACTCAGTCGCATTCGTCAGATTTGATGGAGTTCGTGGACTCCCCCACGTCCGAGTGGAACCATCGGAACTATCGTCAATTCCCTGAGTGTAGGACCCGGACAGCCATCGTCTCAAAGGCACGAATCCGGAAATAGCCGATTGCGGAACCGATAAACAAGGGGCTCGGGTACAGTGGCGATATGTCTCGCCTCGAGTCTGATGCCCTCCCGGACCCACAATCGTTCGACCGGGTACTCTCCTCGATGTGTACGGTCCCACACCCCGTGGCGAGGGCCGCCGCTGAACGGTTCCTCGCTACGAATCCCGGGGACCCGGAGACGTACGCAGCAGTCGCCGACCTCGAGAGACGGACCGTCGCTCGACTGGGGGATATCGTCGGCCTGGAGGACCCACGGGGGTACATCGCGTCGGGCGGCACCGAAGCGAACATCCAGGCAGTGAGGGCCGCGCGAAACCTTTCCGAGACGAATGTCCCGAATGTCGTCGTCCCGGCGAGTGCGCATTTCTCCTTCGAGAAGGCGGCCGAGATCCTCGACGTGGAACTACGAGCGGCGCCAGTCGATCGGGAGAACCGGGCCGATCCGACAGCCATGGCTGATATGGCCGACGAAGACACCGCCCTCGTGGTGGGAGTTGCGGGCACGACCGAGTACGGACGCGTCGATCCCATCCCGGATCTGGCGAATGTCGCTGAAAAGGTAGACGCCCAGTTGCACGTCGACGCCTCGTTCGGTGGGTTCCTCCTCCCCTTCACCGACCACGAGTGGCATTTCGCCCATGCCGCGATCGATACGATGACGATAGACCCTCACAAGGCGGGCAGAGCCGCGATACCGGCCGGCGGGTTCCTCGTGAGCGATACCAGGAGCCTCGAAGCCCTCGGGATCGAGACGCCCTACCTAGAATCAGATGCACAGGTAACCCTCGGCGGTACCCGGAGCGGCGCCGGGGTGGCGAGTGCGTTCGCGGTGATCCGGGACCACTGGCCGGCTGGCTACCGCGAGGACTTCGATCGCTCCATGGCCACCACCCGATGGTTGGCAGATGAGGTGCGTTCGCGAGGGTATGAGCCTTCAAGGCCCACACTACCCCTCCTGACCTGGGAGATGGAGTCGGCGACGTTCGAAACGCTACGAGAGGAGGGGTGGCGGATCGCCACGACCGGGTCGGGGGCGATACGGATCGTCGTGATGGCCCATGTAACCAAGTCGATGCTCAGTTCGTTCCTCGCGGACCTCGACCGGGTTCGAGCCTGATCGGTTCCCCAGAGGGTTGCATTCCGACCACCCCGACCGATACGATCAGGAAACCGTCGGATGTTTGAAAACACTTCATCGCGGCCTGTCCCGACCAGGGCCGGTCCCCCCACGTGGGCTGTGTAGTGATTGGTAGCGTCGATTACAGACTCCGGTATCGTTTTACCAGGGGGGAACCCACCGAAAATTGTGACCGTCGCCCTGTCCCTCCAAGCCATCGGCCTGCAAGCCTTCGAGGCGGCTGTGGCGGTGGCTTCCGGATGGACGGGACTCGGCCTGATATTCGTCTATTCGATACTCATCGCCTTCATCCTCCCGTTACCCAGCGAGATCGTGCTGTGTCCGGTGGGATACGTCTGTGCGGGGAACACCCTCGCACTCGCCCCCATCCCGCACGAGATCCAGATCCTGCTGGTGATCGTGGTGAGCGGGCTCGGCAAGGCCATCGGATCCATCGTCGCCCTGATAGTCGGACACAATGCCGCCCATTCAGGGGTGGTCATCCGCGGATTGCGGCGGTTCGGCTTTTCCCCGCTGGAGTGGTCCGAGCGGCGGATGGTCGCACTCGTCCAGCGGTGGGGGTACGTCGGGATGGCCGTCGGGCTGAGTGTTCCCTTCTTCCCGGACACTGCCTCGATCTACGCGTTCTCGGTCATCGGGGACGACTACCGCAAGTTCGCGGCCGCGGCCTTCGCTGGGAGCGTCGGGCGCCTCGTCGTCACCATCAGCGCCATCGAAGGCGTGCTGTTCTTCTTCTGAGTGGAGAATATCGCCTGGGTCGGCCCGTCGGAGGATTCGATGACGCTCCCTCCCATTCCAACTCCGTTGCTTCCATTTCACGGGGACGATACTGACCATCCGGGTCCACAAGGACGTAAGTGGTATGTCAACAGCCACCAATATAGCGGTCCTGTGCCGGTACCAAGTGAGTCCGTTGTGTGAGTTGCGAGGAACTGGAAATAGTTATCTTATGCTGATACGTCTGGGATAGTATGGCCGCCCGTTCATCTGCTCGAATCGTGACAGCCCTCCTGATCATCCTCGTTGGAATCCTCCTTCTGGCTTCGACCACGGGCCTGTTCGCCACCGAATCGGTCTGGACATGGATTCCGATGGTGTTCGTCCTCCTCGGCGTGTGGGCGATCTGGAAGTCCCGGGGACGGAACCTCACCGGTCCGGTCATGGTGATCGCCATCGCGGGCACGTATCAACTCCGTAATCTGGCGGTCGTCTCGAACGCCCAGATAGGCGACTGGTGGCCAGTATTCATCGTCCTCTTCGGTCTCCTTCTCCTGGTCGGGCGGGAGCGTCGACGACAGTGGGGGCTGGAAACTGGCGGATCCGACGAGGTCTCGTCCATCTCGATCTTCGGCGGGTCGAATCAGCGAGTGACATCAAAGGAGTTCGTCGGGGGCGAGGCAGTCTCCATTTTCGGCGGTGGCGAGATCGATCTACGGAATGCCGAGGTCGCCGACCCACCGGCGGTCATCGAATCGGTTGCGATATTCGGCGGCCCGGAGTTCAGGGTCCCGGAAGACTGGCACGTCAAACTCGACGTCCTCACGCTCTTCGGCAGCGTGAAGGACAACCGTCCACGGAAGGAGGTCTCTGCGGACCCGGATCTGGTCGTAACTGGGGTGACTATCTTCGGCGGGGTCGAAATCCTCGATTGATTCACGTGAACTGTGTGACGGTCGCGTATTCAGCGGTGAGGGGGTCGAGTCCCGACTGCCGCAGTATCTGATGGCATTTTCACCGCCATCCGCTACGCCAGGTGTCGCCGTCGCGCGAACCGCCGAATCAAGAGACTTTAATCGGCGGGGGTGACATCGATACCCATGAGCCACGACACATTCCCCACCGAGAACCCGGCGGTGGTAACGTGTGGACTCCCCTATGCCAACGGGGATCTGCACATCGGCCATCTCCGTACGTACGTGAGCGGCGACGTCCTCACCCGTGCACTCGAGAAGATCGGCCAGGAGACGGCCTTCGTCTCCGGGTCGGACATGCACGGGACGCCGATCGCGGTCAACGCGGAGAAGGCCGGCGTCTCTCCCGAGGAGTTCGCGCTGGACTGGCACGAGACGTACCGGGAGACCTTTCCCAAGTTCAACGTCGAGTTCGACAACTACGGGCACACACACGATGAAACGAACGTTGCCCTGACCACCGATATCGTCAGGACCCTGGACGAGGCCGGACATATCTACGAGAAGGAGATCGAAGTGGCCTGGGATCCGATGGACGAACAGCCACTCCCGGATCGCTACGTCGAGGGAACCTGTCCGTACTGCGGGGAAAAGGCCCGCGGGGACGAGTGCGATGAGGGGTGTGGCCGACACCTCGAGCCAGGCGAGATAGAGGAGCCGAAGAGTACGCTCACGGGGAATCCCGCGGAATACCGCACCCGCGAGCACAAGTTCTTCCGGGTCTCTGATTTCCAGGAATACCTCCAGGAGTTCATCGACCGTCTGGAGGGGACCAGCAATGCTCAGAACCAGCCAAGGGAGTGGATCGAAGGGGAACTCAAGGACTGGTGTATCACCCGCGATATCGATTGGGGCATCGATTACCCGAGTGAGGATGTCGAGGCTCTCGTCTTGTATGTCTGGGTCGATGCCCCGATCGAATACATCTCCTCGACAAAACAGTACAGCGAGCGGGTCGGGGCCGACACCTACGACTGGGAAGGTGTCTGGCGAAAGGGGGCGGATGCCGGGGAAGTGATCCACGTCATCGGACGGGACATCATCCAGCATCACACAGTCTTCTGGCCGGCGATGCTCGAGGGCGCGGGCTTTACCGAACCCAGAGCGGTCATGGCCAGCGGCTTCGTCAACCTCGATGGGAAGTCCTTCTCCACGAGCCGGAATCGGGCGGTGTGGACCGATGAGTACCTCGAGACCGGCTTCCATCCGGACCTGCTTCGCTATTATATCTCGACCGCCGGCAATTTCGAACGAGACGTCGACTTCTCGTGGGACCGGTTCCAGGAGCGCATCAATACCGAATTAGCCGACGACGTCGGCAACTTCATCTACCGTGCCCTGCTTTTCGCGGCCCGGAACTACGGGGGCACACCGGAGGGCGGGCTCTCCCCGGAGGTCGAAAGCGAGATCGAAGATCGGATGGCCGATTTCCACGCCGCGCTCAACGACTACTCGATCAAAGCTGCCGGGGAGGTCCCGATCCGACTCGCCAGGTTCGGCAACGAGTACATCCAGCGTCACGAGCCCTGGAAACTCGTCGACGACGACCCGGAGAGTGCCGCACAGGTGATCAGAGACACCGTCCAGGTGGCCAAGGCGATCGCGGTCACCCTGCAGCCATTCGCCCCCGAGAAGGCCGAGACCGTGTGGTCGCAGCTGGAGGAGGACGGCCAGGTGGCAGCGGCCCCCCTATCGGCCTGCCTCGCGGAGCCCACAGCCGATTTCGGCGAGCCGAAAGAACTGTTCGAGAAGATCGAGGACGACCGGGTTGAGGACCTCAACCAGGAGTTGCAGGCAAGTATCGAGGCAGCAACCACGGACGAGGCGATGGAAACAACGGACGAAGCGGAGAAGGACACAGGAGCGACGGGGGCGACGACCGACAGTTCGGAGCCCGAGACCGAGACCGAGGTAACCATGGACGATTTCGAACCACTCGCGACGGATCGCATCGACTTCGAGGAATTCCAGGGCCTCGATATTCGGGTCGGTCGGATCGAGACCGCAGAGCCCATAGAGGGGGCCGAGAAGCTGGTCCGCCTCGAGGTAGATATCGGCATCGACACCCGCCAAGTGGTGGCGGGCATCCGACAGTTACACGACGTGGATTCCCTGCCGGGAACGAAAGTCGTCCTGCTGGCCAATCTCGAGAAGGCAGAACTCTTCGGGTACGAATCGAACGGGATGGTCCTCGCCGCGGGTGAACAGGCCGACCTGCTCACTACCCACGGCGACGCCGAACCGGGGACGAAGATCCGGTAAGTCCAGGATCACAGATGCCTGCCCAGGCCCCTTCGGTCTGGGCCGACACGAAGATTCCGGAAGACCGTCGGCAAACCGCTTCACACGAGCCACCTTTTTTCTCCTCCCCGCCGTACACCCGGCAATGCGAAACGCGAAGATCGTCTGTACGCTGGGTCCGGCCACGAGCGACCGGGACAGCATCAGATCGCTGGCAGACGCCGGGATGACCGTGGCACGAATCAACTCCAGTCACGGGAGCTTTGAGTCGCGGGCGGATCTCGTCGACCAGACACGGCTGGTCGATGACATGACCGCGAAACCGGTGGCGGTGATGGTCGACCTACAGGGCCCGGAGATCCGGACCGGTTCAACAGCGGAGCCAGTCACGATCGAGGGCGGGACGTCGGTGAGGTTCGTCGAAGGGACGGCGGTGGGTCCGAGCGAGATCGGTATCTCTCAGGACCTCTCGGCGGTCAGTCAGGGGGACCGGGTCCTCATCGACGATGGCCGGATCCAGACGGTCGTCGACCGGATCGAACGCTCGACCGTCTATGCTACCGTCGAGAGCGGCGGGGAGTTGGGGAGTCGGAAAGGCATTAATGTCCCGGGCGTCGACCTCGGTGTCGACAACGTCACGGAGAAAGATCGGCGTGATCTCCGACTTGCGGCCGACAAGCGGGTCGACTTCGTAGCTGCCAGTTTCGTCCGGAACGCGGCTGACGTCCTCGCGGTGAGCGAGGTCCTCGAGTCCGAAGCCGTGGACATCCCCATCATCGCCAAGATCGAGCGGGCAGACGCCGTAGAGCACCTCGACGAGATCATCGAGGCCGCCCATGGAATCATGATCGCGCGTGGCGACCTGGGGGTCGAATTGCCTATGGAGGACGTGCCGCTCATCCAGAAGCGGATCATCCGGAAGGGGCAGGCGGCAGGGGTGCCGGTGATCACCGCCACGGAGATGCTGGATTCGATGGTCGATCAGTCCCGGCCGACGCGGGCGGAGGCCTCTGACGTCGCGAACGCCGTCCTCGACGGCACCGACGCGGTCATGCTCTCGGCGGAGACGGCCATCGGCGACCACCCGACGAAGGTCGTCGAGACCATGGACCGGATCATCCGTGAGATCGAGGGCAGCGTCGAATACGACGAGATCCGAGAGCAGCGGGTTCCAGATGCCGACGGTGAACCGAAGACCGACGCTCTCGCACGCTCGGCTCGGTATCTTGCCAGGGACGTCAACGCGAGTGCGGTCGTGGTCGCCAGCGAGTCCGGCTATACCGCCCGGCGTGTGGCGAAGTTCCGGCCCCAGGTACCGGTCGTCGCGACCACACCCCGAGACAGGGTCAGACGTCAGCTTGCACTCGTCTGGGGCGTCAACGCCCAGTTCGCCGAGATCCAGCAGGGTTCCGGCACGAACGTCATCGAGCGGTCCGTCCAGGCCGGGCTGGAGTCCGGGCTGGTCCAGGGTGGGGACACCGTGGTCGTGCTCTCCGGAATGATGACCGAGTTGGAGGACGAGGACACGACGAACACGCTCAAGGTCCACGTCGCCGCCGAGACGCTGGCCGTGGGCCGAGCCGTCGTCGCCGGGCGTGTCTGCGGCCCAGCGGTCCGACTGAAAGATGGGGACCTCTCCGGTATCAAGTCGGGCAGTATCGCCGTCCTGTCCTCGGATTTCGAGGGCGAGTTCAACGGTCGCGTCGACGACCTCGCCGGGATCGTCAGCGCAAAGTCGGGGATGACCGGATATGCGGCCATGGTGGCCCGCGAACTCGAGATCCCGATGGTGAGCGGTGCGGACCTGTACGGGGTCGAGGACGGACAAACCATCACTATCGACGGCGAGCGAGGTGTTGTCTATGCGGGAGACATCGGTGGCTCGGCTGCCAAAGCGGGCCCCCGGGGGGACAGGCAACGATGAGCGACTGGAAGTTCGACGTCGATGATGTCGGTCCGGAGGGCGAGGAGGAAGAGGCGGAGAACGGAGGCCAGTTCGGGCCACCGGTCGAACCGGAGCGGCCGGCCATCGAACACGTCATCCCGTTCCTGGCCGGCGTCGGACTGGCTGTATATATATTCCTGCAGGTGGTGTAGGGGTCTCCACGAGGTCTGGAAAGCGGACCCCAATTGTCGTGAAACGGGACCCAAAGTTCTCTGGGAGGTACACCAACTTGTATTGAATAGAATCCCCGGCCGCCGAGAGGGCGCGGATTACCGGTCGGGTAACGGTTTTCCCCCCAGGGACCAAACGATGCGGTATGGTATCGCTGTTCGGCCAGTCGCTATCCTTCATCCTCTTCGCGGCTGGCGTCGCCCTTACCATCCTGGAGGCCTTCGCGCCGGGGGCACATTTCATCGTGCTGGGTGTCGCGTTGCTCACCGCCGGCCTCGTGGGATTACTGTTTCCTCCAGCTGCCACACCCCTGTTTCTGGGGGCGATCATCTTGCTCACCGGTGGAGGCTCGTACTACATCTATCGCCGGTTCGATTTCTACCAGGGGAGCGAGCGCGGACGGACGAAGACCTCGGAAGATCTCAGGGGTGCGCGAGGCTACGTCACCGAACGGGTGAGCCCTCGCTCGGGTCGGGTGAAACTCGAGTCCGGCGGCTTCGATCCGACCTATGCCGCCCGAAGCATCGACGGCGAGATTCCCGAAGGGACCGAGGTCATCGTGGTCAATCCGGGGGGCGGCAACGTTGTCACCGTCGAGTCGGTCGATGCCCTCGACGACATCGACAGAGAACTAGCCAGGGGACAAAAGTCGGCAACGGAGCCGGCCGAATCCAAGGAACGTGAATAACCCCCTGCCACAGGTTTAAACGACAGACACCGTAAGGTGTGCGTATGGCCCTCATACCGTTACAGACGCTGCCCAGCGCCGCCCCCATCACCATCGTGGGGTTGTTTTTACTCGCCATCCTCATCGTGGCCGTCTATCAGGCCATCCGGATCGTCGACGCCTACGACAAGGAGGCCTTGACGGTGTTCGGGGAGTTCCGTGGACTCCTCGAGCCGGGGATCAACTTCGTCCCACCGTTCGTCTCACGGACCTACCGATTCGATATGCGGACACAGACGATCGACGTGCCGCGGCAGGAGGCGATCACTCGAGATAACTCCCCGGTGACGGCCGACGCCGTCGTGTACATCCGGGTCATGGACGCGAAAAGAGCCTTCCTCGAGGTCGACGATTACAAACGGGCGGTCTCGAACCTCGCCCAGACCACCCTCAGGGCGGTCATCGGCGACATGGAACTCGACGACACGTTGAACAAGCGCCAGGAGATCAACGCCCGGATCCGCCGGGAGTTGGACGAACCCACGGACGAGTGGGGCATCCGGGTCGAGTCCGTCGAGGTCCGCGAGGTCAATCCATCGAAGGACGTCCAGCAGGCCATGGAATCCCAGACCTCCGCAGAGCGGAAACGGCGGGCGATGATCCTGGAGTCCCAGGGCGAACGCCAGTCCGCCATCGAGCGGGCCGAGGGGGAGAAGCGCTCGAATATCATCCGCGCCCAGGGAAAGAAGCAGTCACAGATCCTGGAAGCCCAAGGTGATGCGATCTCGACCGTCCTTCGGGCGAAATCCGCAGAATCGATGGGCGAACGGGCGGTCATCGAACGGGGCATGGAGGCACTGGAATCCATCGGCGGGAACGAGAGTACGACGTTCATCCTTCCCCAGGAAGTCTCCTCGCTCCTCGGTCGGTACGGGAAGCAGCTCACGGATAGCGATCTCGAAGAGCCGACCGAAGGACTGGAGAGCCTCGACTTCGACGCGGAGACCCGCGAGATGCTGGGCCTCGACGATATCGACGAGATACTGCAGGAGATCGGAGACACGGTCGAGGTAGACATGGAGGAGATGGAGCAAGAAGCGAAGGCAGTGAGCCAGGGGACGGATAGCGGCGGGATCAAGCCCGCAGATGAGGTCATCGAGGAGATGGACGCCGAACTCGACGAGGAAGCCGAGAAAGAACCCGAATAGGCCAACCCTTAACTCCGCTGCTCCCCAATCCGGGCCCATGGGCATCGACGAGGACAAGCGGGCGACGCTCCGTCGCTTCGCCGCCGTCGGCGCGGCGAGCCCGCTTGCTGCCGTCTCGGGCCAATCACTCGCTGAGAGTGAGGTCCGGGAAGCTATCCTCGGCTACGTCGCCGCGACCCCGGGGGCCCACTTCTCGAAGATTCGGGACGACCTCAAACTGGGGACCGGGGAGGCCCAGTATCACCTGAGCCGGTTGACCGATAGCGGGGCCATCGAGATGGCCCGTGATGGGGATTACAAGCGATTCTTCCCAGCCGGCCGCTTCGACCACTTCGAAAAGGTATCACTCGGCTATCTACGCCGGGAGACGCCACGGAGTATGCTGATCGAACTTCTCAAAGATCCCGAGGCAAGCGGCGCGAGTCTGGCCACGGAGATCGGGGTCTCCCAGGCCAGCGTGAGTACCTATGCCGCCGAACTGGAGCAGAACGGCCTCCTCGAACGAACGGACGGGTATACGGTTCGACGCCCGGAGACGATCGTCACGCTCGTGCTACGGTATGCGGAATCGTTCGATCGCCGCGCTGCGGAGTTCGCAGACGAGGCCGCCGCGGTGCTCCGATACGACCCGTGACAACAAGCTCCACGGTTCGCGTGGGACAACCACTATCGGCCGAAAACGCGATCGGACAGACGGCCGCTTTCGTTTAGGACGTGACCTTCCAGGTAGTGGCCGAGGAGTACCCCCACTTCTCGATGTCGAGCCCGGTTGCGGCCTCGACAACGGCTGGCATGTTCGTGCCGACCTCCTTGGCGGACAGTCCCAGTTCATCCCCGATAAGCCTGGATTTGAAGTAGGTCTTCGTGTCTGCCTCCTCGCGGAGGTAGGCCAGGATGCGTTCTTGTTTGGGGTTCAGCGCCGCCGCAGCTGACCCGGTGGCGATCGCACTCATACGATAGCTAGTGGGTCGAATCGCCCTTAGCGGGTTTGGTACGGTAGGTTAACTCAGCGGGAGTCCGAGTTATCCAGTCTCATCCGTCGCGGAGTCGGGACGGGTCACCAGGCATGAGCGACCCCGGGTGGAGATTGGTACAGCGATTGAAACGGGGGCGCGCTTCCAGCACACGCCCATCGGGTGGTGGGCCCCTGCTGCGGGCGCCCCTATCGAGTCTCCCGCATGGGGGAGTTCAGAAGGTTCTTACCCGAAGACTGCCGAATCCGTAGGTATGCCCGACGAGGGTATCGAGGTGAGCGTCGTCCTCCCGGCCTACAACGAGGCCGATACCATCGAACGGACGGTACAGATCACCCTCGAGACCCTCGATTCGTTCCTTCCGGCAGGTCGCTACGAAGTGATCGTCGCGGAGGACGGCTGTGAGGATCGCACGCCGGAGATCGCCGATGAACTCGCCGCCTCGGACCACCGGGTCCAACACGTTCACAGCCAGGAACGCTTGGGACGGGGCGGCGCCTTGGACAGAGCCTTCGAGGCAGCAGCCGGCCAGACCCTGGTCTACTTCGACACGGATCTCGCGACGGATATGCGGCATCTGGAGGAACTGGTCGAGAGCGTCCGCTCCGGGGAGTGGGACCTGGCAACGGGGTCCCGGTGGATGCCCGGGAAGGAGGCCGATAGACCGGCGAAGCGGGGGATCCCGAGTCGCGGGTTCAACCTCCTCGTTCGCACCCTTCTGGGCTCGGATCTGCGAGACCACCAGGCCGGATTCAAAGCCTTCAGTCGCGAGGCGTTCGAGACCCTGCGTCCCGAGGTCAAGGACGAGCACTGGTTCTGGGACACCGAGATGCTCGTCAAAGCACAGCGTCGGGGGTTCCGGGTGAAGGAGTTCGCGGTCGACTGGACGCCGAAAGGCGATTCCAAGGTCGATCTGGTCCGGGACGTGCTCGGGATGGGCTCACAGATCCTCCGGACATTCTGGGAGATCCGGATTCGGCCCTATGCCAACCGCCGGACGGGGATGGTGGTCGGCATCCTGCTCTCGATGCTGGCTATCGCCCTGATGTTCGTGTACCTGGACCCCCGGACGGTCCTCGCGGAGATGGCCGGGGCAAATCCGTGGCTCGTGGCGCTCGCTGCGTTTGTATACCTCATTTCCTGGCCCATCAGGGGGTATCGGTACCGCGATATCCTGGCGGAACTGGGTTTCGACGAAAGGACCGGCTTCCTCACCGGCGCGATATTCATCAGCCAGACCGGCAACCTGGTGTTCCCGGCCCGCGCCGGGGATGCGGTGCGTGCGTACGTCATCAAGGCCAGACGACACGTGCCCTATGCCTCAGGATTTGCCTCGCTTGCGGTCGAACGTGTCTTCGACCTGTTGACGATCACCTTCCTGGCCGGGAGTGTCTTCCTGGGACTCGCGGCGTTCGCCCCCCAGTATCTCACGGACCTGGTTCAGACCGTGATCGCCGGGACCGGGCTCACGGGTGCTCAGGAACAGAGCGCACAGACTGCCGTGGTGGTCGCAAGCGTCGTCGGGCTCGCTGCTATCGCCGCAGTCGGGGTGATCGTCCTCTCGGCGCGGTCCGAACGGAACCGGATCCGGGGGGTCGTGGAGTGGGCCTCGGACGATTCCTACGTGGAATACGTAGCAGGCGTCCTGGAACGCTTCGTGGTTGACATTCAGACCGTCGCCGCGAACCGAGCGGCGTTTGCCAGCGTGGGAACCGCCAGTCTCGGTGTCTGGATCATCGATGTCATTACGGCCCTCCTGGTCTTCGTGGCTTTCGGCGTCTCCCTACCGCTCGGACTCCTGCTAGCGGTGGGCTTCTTCGCGGTCAGCGTGGGAAATCTGGCAAAGGTACTGCCGCTGTCTCCCGGCGGCATCGGACTCTACGAGGCCGCCTTCACCGTCCTCGTCGTGGCGCTGACCCCCGTCAGCCCCGAGGTTGCCCTCGGCGCGGCAATCGTCGATCACGGGATCAAGAACGTCGTCACCGTGTTCGGGGGGGCGGCCTCCATGGTGGTCCTCAACGTCTCGTTGACCGAGGCCGTCGACGGGTCCACCGAGGTCGAGGCGGAGTCCTCTGCGGTCGACCAGCAGTAGGACGCGGGCAGTTTCGAATCCGGGTTCCCCAACGGTGTTCAATTCCCCCCCATGTTGCAGTCTGGGCGCCATTGATCGGCCGTTCAATCGGAATCGGCCCCGACCAATCGCTCGATCGGGAGAGGATCAAGATAGGCCGATCAATCCCGGACGGAGTTCGGTCATGCGCTCAATCGTAATAAGTCGAGACGAACGGAGCCATGGCCCCCGCGACGGCATGCCGGAGTGCTGATTCCCGGGTGATGATCCGAGCGGTAAGGACACCGGCGGCACCCTCGTTCTCAGCGATCCCCTCAGTTCCGAGGATGTCGTCCATCACCGGGCCGAGCTCCTCGCCCGCATCGAGGCGCTCGGTGACACTCCGGGGCAGTTCAAGTCGGGGGCCGGCCCCGCGACCGACAGTCTCCCCGTCCGTCGCGGCGGCCCACATCGTGAGGAAACGGCCATCGAGGGACTCTGCGGGAGCAACGCCACCCTCGATGCCCACCCCCAGATCGTAACTCCCGGCGGCCAGGGCGCGTTCTGCGCGGATAAGCGCTCCCTCGATGGTCTCGGCCTCCGACATCGGCTGTTCGGACACCCCGGAGTCCACGGGCTCCCGATCGATGCGCTCCGCGATATCGCCGATGGCCCCCGATGTCGCTCGGTACTTGACCGGATTGCCGCTGCCCACGGCGACGTGCATGGTCGAGACCCTCGTCGAACCGAGTTGAGGGTTTCGTGTTCGCCCTGGGCCACCACTTGCTTGCTTGGTGTGTCTCTCAGTCGAGGCCGCCATCTGCCTGTCCGTTTGGTATTCGCACGCAGGTTTGCAATACTCCGGCAACACTTGCGACGGGCGAAACCAGCTATTCCACGGATATATCCGCGTTTCGAGGAATAGGACCGATGGTACCCCGGAATACGCCTCGAAACCGGCCTCATCGTCTGCCCCAGGAGATATCCTTAATGATTGTCTTTATGAAAATGAAAGGAAAGATTTAAGTACCTTTTGTCGAAACACGACTTTCACGATTCGTCCGGGTTTTCCGGAGTTCGCGCACAACCATGTCCAACGCACCAGTACGAGCCAGAGAACGAGAGCAGCCTGAGAAAGAACAAACGGACGGATGCCCCGAATGTGGCGGCCTCATCGTCCACGACGAAGAACACAGCGAGAAGGTTTGTGCCGACTGCGGCCTCGTCGTCGAGGAAGAAGGCATCGACCGCGGCCCCGAGTGGCGGGCCTTCAACTCACAGGAGAAAGACGAGAAGTCCCGCGTCGGCGCGCCGACGACGAACACGATGCACGACAAGGGACTCTCGACCAACATCGACTGGCGGAACAAGGACGCCTACGGTAACTCCCTGGGGTCGCGCCAGCGCCAGAAGATGCAACGGCTCCGCAAATGGAACGAGCGGTTCCGGACCCGTGACGCGAAAGAGCGGAACCTCAAACAGGCTCTCGGCGAGATCGACCGCATGGCCTCGGCTGTCGGCCTGCCGGACAATGTCAGAGAGACCGCCTCCGTCATCTATCGCCGGGCACTCGAAGAGGACCTCCTCCCCGGCCGGTCCATCGAGGGTGTGGCGACCTCGTGTGTCTACGCCGCCGCGCGCCAGGCCGGCGTCCCGCGGAGCCTGGACGAGATCAATGACGTGAGCCGCGTCGACAAAGACGAGATCGCCCGGACCTACCGGTACGTGATCCGCGAACTCGGCCTCGAGGTCAAGCCCGCGGACCCCGCGAGCTACGTCCCGCGGTTCGCCTCCTCGCTCGGCTTGAGCGACGAGGCCCAGCACCGCGCTCGCGAACTCCTCGAGAATGCCAAGGAGAAGGGCGTCCACAGCGGCAAGAGTCCGGTCGGGCTGGCCGCCGCAGCGGTCTATGCGGCCGCGCTCCTCACCAATGAAAAGACGACCCAGGCGAAGGTAAGCGAGGTCGCGGACATCTCTGAGGTCACCATCCGGAACCGGTACCACGAACTCCTCGAGGCCGAGGACACCATTCCGGTCTAATTGGCCGTTTGACTCCGACGGACCGCTTCCTGTTCCCCACTTGCCGATAGCGCAGGGACTGGCGGATTTATCCCATGAGACCGGCCTCTGCGGCTCGATACCCCGAACCCTAAGCCACCAGGGGTTCGAGTGAGACCGATGGACTTCGATTCGTTCGTGCTCGCGGCATCGATGGACGACCTCGGGGAGGAGTCGGCCGCCCGCGAACACGCCGACGCCGTAGAGTTCCGGATGGACCTGGCAAATTCGCCGGTCGAGGCCCTCGAGTCCTACGACGGCGAGTTGCCTGTCATCGCCACGAACCGTCCGACCTGGGAGGGCGGGGCCCGCGAGGACGGCACCGGCCGGCAGGCGGAACTCGAAGCGGCGGTGGAATCCGGGGCGGTACGGGCTGTTGACGTCGAACTCAACGCGCTCACCGAAGACCCCGAGGCAGTGGTTGATCTGACACGGGTGGTCCAGAAGGCCTCCGCCCGCGACGTCGCGGTCATCGTGTCGTATCATAACTACGATGAGACCCCCGGGCTCTCGGAGTTGGCCGGGTTGGCCTCCCAGGTGAGTGCTGTCGGCGCCGTCGGGAAACTCGCCGTGACCGCGACCGACAACGGGGATGTGCTCGATCTCCTCCGGGTGACATACGAGTTCAGCGCCGCCGACCGGCACCTGGCCACCATGGCTATGGGTTCGGTCGGAGCCCACTCACGCGTCGTCGCACCGATATATGGTTCGAAGATCGGCTACGCCCCGGTCGACCCCGACGAGGCTACCGCCCCCGGCCAATACGATCTAGCGACGCTGGCGGAGCTGCTCGACGACCTCAGGTGATTCGTAACTGGGCGTAAGTCTGGAAGGGAAGGGCCAGATGAAAGCCAGTCGGTGTCGCCGGGTTCGGGCCGGCACAGCCGCCTGTCGTGGAAATCAAAGGCTTAAGCGTCGGCAGCGCCAACCGGGCAGCGTGCAGCGGTCCTGGATACAGCGACGGTCGATCATCGCCTCGCTTCTGGCGTTCGTCTACCCGGGCCTGGGGCATGTCTACCTCCGGGCATGGCTCAGAGCCCTGGCCTGGTTCGGCCTGGCCCTGGTCACCGCCGCGATGGTTATCCCTGATTCGGCGCTGACAGCGTTCCAGAATGCCGGCATCTCCGGCCTGCTGGAGGCAAGCCAGAACTTCCCCCTGGAGGTGACACTCAGCCTCTTCGTTGTCCGGGTCCTCAATATGATCGACGCCTACTTGACCGGCCTCCAGCGGTCGGCCGAACCCGCCGAAGAGCCAGATACCGTCGGCTCCTGTCCCGAATGCGGCCGCGAACTCGACGAGGATCTCGATTTCTGTCCCTGGTGTACGACCCGCCTCGAAGGAGGGGACGAGGGCGACGAAGCCGACGGTGCGACCTCCCGGTAACGGAGTCGGATTCTCCCATTCGAGAATGGAAGGGGGTCTGGTCGATCCATTCACGCGGCAGTCTTGGATATAGTGGACACTCGCCGGTTTACGATAGCTACTGGACACTCGACTCCTCGAAATATATGACACATTCGGTCGTCTCCAATA